>NZ_JACOII010000060.1 GCF_016306625.1 Xenorhabdus lircayensis
TCCTTTCCCATGTCCTTTGACCTGTTCTGATTTGTGGCAATAACGGCAATAGACGTCAACTTTGACCATGCTTCATCCTTAAAAAGCCGGAAGCATATCACAGTAACTAACCATTTAATACATGACCCGGATAAGAAGCTCTTTTTGGTACTCTGCACCATATTGATATAACGCTTTCTCTGAAATAATGCCCATATTTATAGATTGCCAGGCATCTTCCATTTCAATTGAGCAACTGGAAGAAACCACCGAGCCACCAATATTAAGTCGGCCTATAAATGGATTAAGAGAATATTCCAACGCCGACGCAGATTCCAACAGGCACAACGATAAAAAGGCAAGAATTCCTTTTTTAATTAAACAAGCATTCACCTGATGAATCTCCAGTTATCTTTATTTCAACAAATAAAAAAACCTATCCTGAAATAGCGAATTATGTTATATAATTACACAATTCGCTAAACTTGTTTTTTTAGGTTTAGGAATAATTGAGATTTATTTGTAAGACATTAAGAAGTTAGTCATCCCACTGAAATCCCCTTCAGTGACTTCTCCTTTACTGTCTTTTGCTTTTTTCGCATATGCAAAAAAGTGCAATTCATTTGTATTAGCCCCTAGATTCGTTGCAGTCGTTTTTTGGCCCAGGATAATGTTCTCACCATTCATTCCTTCCAGACGTACTGCAACATTTTTAGCGCCACCCTGCATTGATAATTCAGAAGCGTCGTTGTGGAGCCCTGAAAATTTAATTTCAACTTGTTTGGCTATGCTCGGCTCACACTGTTCTAATTTTATCGCAAATTCTTTTTTGGCTTCTTCTCCTTTATTCAATAAAGACTTACTTAATAGACCAAATCGAACGGACTGATCAAGAGACTCATGGGTAATATTACATGGAGCATCAACAACAGAACCCGTAAATTTAATTTCCCCCTGCCCACCAATAAACGTTTGATCTAATTGTGGAACATCACTTGCCTGTGCATTAAACACACCCAGAGCCATCGCCGCAATAATTGCTATTTTTGTTAACTTCATTTTGTTTCCTTCGACTTTTCTTAATACATATAGAACAACCTTCAAACAGACAATAATGCTGATGTTATCTGTTTGAAGATGTTGCTCCAGTCATTCCAGAAATTTCGGTCATATATAGAAACGCCATCAATTGTTATAGAACAATCTATTGATATTTTATATTTAGAGCTAATAAAATGAGCCCAGAAACAGTTAACAATTAGTACCAAACTGTTAACTCCAATAGATTAACCTTTATAAATACACATTCTGTTTATGTTTTGTTTAAAACCTCAAACATTGAGGTTTTTTATTCTTTCGATAACGAAGTAAACATTATTAGAGGGGAATTTTAATGGAATAGAAGTGGTCGGATGTCTTGACTTTTCTTAAATTTACAAAAAGTTAAGCCAAAATATTTAGTTTTATTCATCAACGTGTTGAAAAAACATTTTGCAAAATAAAAAAAAGTCGATTAGCTTACAGACAAAGAAATTTCAGCTGTTAACAGTTTGGTACTAAATGTAATCCTTTTTCGCTTCCCTCTTGCCCGCCAAATTCCATCAAAGCGACCAGCATTACTCGCGGTATACCTGACTGTATGACGAATATTACGATGACCTAAATAGTCTTGAATCAAACGAGTATCGACGCCATTATCTGCTAACGCATAGCCACATGAATGACGCAACATGTGCGGATTCGCGCAAATCGCAATTTCTGCCTTGATACTCGTGTTCCTAATGATTTTATAGAACTGTTGCCGTGACAAGGGCTCGCCAGTGCGGGAAATAAACAACCATTCGCTTTTGCCAAATTTTTCAAACTTTTTACGTACAGTTAGCCACTTACGTAACAATTGAATTTCCCTAGAGATCATGGGATGGATGGTGGAAAAGCCATTTTTCAAACGATTAACGCTCAAACTCCGGTCACGCAGATCCACATCAGACATACGTAGCCCCAACAGTTCAGAAGCGCGAAAACCATGGATAAAGCCCATAAAAAGCATACAGATATTACGCTCTGCATTGGCACCTTTTTCCAATTCAGCTAATAGCTGCTCAATTTCAGATTGAGTTAAATATTTACGTTTTAGCATGATGCATTACTCTCTGTGGTAGTTGATTATCTTCTCTTATAATTAAAATCATTCATGTAACGAAAATTTCTTGAATGAGATATTGATTTCCAAAATGAAAAAGATTGCAACATAACGCCATAAAGCATAATTCGTAACATGATGACTAAAAACATATAGTCAACCATGCAATTATTTTTATATAAACTAAAAATCATCTTAACTTCCCAATTACACAAAAAATAAAAAAATATTATATAAATAGAATATTTTATACAATAAAACTATATTTTTATTGCCAGCCATTAGCAAAAACATTGTAGAAAAAACATTTCAATTCATTAAATAATGCGACAAACAAGACAAGCAAGTAATCGCGTTTACTCATCCAAAACACGAGTAGATAGAAAATCCACCTTTAATATACTTCCTCACGAAGATAATGAATAAAATATGATATTAGTGAAGAAGTGAATGATAATTACATGACAAATTTATTTCATAAATATGACAATATTATTACAATAAGATTAATTGGTGGGAATAGGATAATAACTACTTGAAATATATTGATTATTGAGTATGGAAATAACGCTATCAATTTCTATCCATTAAGCCATATATGGCACTACATATGGCTTTTTGAAACATTTCATAGAATGAAATGCGGATAGTATTCACTTCTCATTGATAAAATGAGAAGCATTGAACTAAGATATGTGTTCTCTGATTATCACATCTCTGCAATCGGCTTTAGTCTGGCCGTAAAATGGCGTAAGATTGGCGGCTCGTAAGTAAAGGTTAAGCCCTTGATATTAGCCGCAGGCTGCTTTAACGCAATAAAAGCATCAACGACATAATCCATATGGTCATTGGTATAAACACGGCGAGGAATAGCTAATCTCATCAATTCCATCGGTGACTCTTTTTGTTTACCTGTATCTGGATCACGCCCCAATAATAAAGCTCCAATTTCTACACTTCTGATACCCCTTCCAAATATAATTCATTATTCAATGCGTGAGCGGGGAACTGATCACTGGGAATATGGGGCAGGAGCAATTTCGCATCCACAAAAACAGCATGACCTCCGATCGGGTACTGAATGGGAATCCCCGCTTTTCTTAGTTGTTCCCCCAAATAAGTGACCTGATTAATGCGGTAGGATAGAAAATTCTCATCCATTCCCTCTTCGAGACCAATCGCCAATGCTTCCATATCACAACCAGCCAGCCCTCCATAAGTCACAAACCCTTCCATCGGAGTACAGCGAATACGCACTTCATTAAACAACGTCTCATCATTACGAAAACAACAAAGACCACCAATATTCACCATCGGGTCTTTTTTCGCTGACATCGTAAGCATATCGCCATATTGGTACATTTCTTTGACGATTTCTTTAACGGATTTGTCTTCGTAACCTTTTTCTCTCTGTTTAATAAACCAAGCGTTTTCACAAAAACGCGCTGAATCAATGACGACCGGAATATCATATTGTTTTGCTATCTCATGTACTGCTTTCATATTATCAAGCGAAACCGGCTGCCCTCCCGTACTATTCAATATAAACCATATCAGAAGGCAGCATGAAAGGGTTATATCCCGCACTTTCCAATGCCACTTCACGTTCAGCACGGTTTGTCATACGAATATTTTCTACCATTTTAATGCGGAGAGGTTCTGGAGTTTGTTTCATTTTAATGTTCCTATCAAAAAGCAAAAAAACAGTAATAAATTACATTGCATAATGAGCAAAACCCTCTTTCATTTCTCAGTGAGAATGCAGGAACATTTCATTGCTCTAACCTGCAACATTTAAAAAATATTTTTTACCGAAATAGAAAAAAGTGATTAGATAGGAAATGGTTTTAATATCCGATAACCAATATTAGATTGTATTTGAAAAGATAATTTGTACAACATTACCCCAAGATTCATACATTGACCCTATACTATATTAATACATATAAAATGTACTTATACGACAATGTAATATTCCTGTCCATGTTGATTTAAAAATAATGACACATAACAATATTCATGAGTCAATAAATTTAATTTACAATTAAATATCCTTCTGTTAGTAAAAACTCTCTTAATAAATAATTACAATTACAATGTTACTTATATTTTTAATCACATTAAAAAATTATATGGATAAAGAATTATCAAAAATCCATTAATCTATAACCGACAAAATAGAAATAACCATCAGTCTTATGTTATGCCATCCATTTGCAATTCACATGGATATTTGCTGAATGATTGTGCGGTCGAATTTTAACAAGACATTTCAAAATGGATAAATGTCCAGTGATTTTTTGCGAGTCGCTTCGCAAAGAGCAACATTGTCGATAGACATATTAGTCAACTAAACGCTAGGGTAGATATCGTTCATTAACCAATGAATGCGATACAGATGAAAACACGTATGAATTCGCGGTGCAGTGCAGGCGAAGTGCTGATAAAGTATCGCAGTATACCCAAATAACACAAGGAACGTACCAATGAGCCTTAATGTTTCATTTCGCCATACTGACATTGATACCCCAGAATTAATACTTAATGGCAGTGCACTCAGCGATGCTGGATTTACCGCGAATGAGTTATTTCATATCTCACAATTTTCCAATGGAGTCATTATCTCTCTTGTTGACCCCAACGCAGATCTGGTCAGTTTAATCAATGAAGTGGAAGATAATCCATACGAAGGAATTGACAGTATTCGTGAAAATGGCGAGCTTTATATTGCAGGGGATTGGCTAACAATCAGTAACTTAGTGGAACAACCTATTAACATTGAAATGGAATCTGGAAAGATTATTCTTAAGCCAAAATTGATGGAAATGCTGGCTTAAAGCTATTCTCAATTTAAAACTACTGTTCATTTAAAGCCACTGTCTATTTAAAACCATTGTCTACTTAAAACCATTGATTATTTAAACGCCTGTTCATCAATGAGCCGGAAAAATATTGAGAAAAATTCCGGCTTGTATACCCAATATATTTCAAGTTACAGGGCGGCAATTCAGGCTTATCATAAAGTCTATTTTCCACCGGCCAAATCAATGAAATTACCCGTAACATACGATGATTCATCAGACAGCAACCACGCAATGGCCTGAGCAACTTCTTCCGGTTGCCCACCCCGTTTCATGGGCAGGGAATCTTTGATGCGGTCAACTCTTCCAGGCTCTCCACCATCGGCATGCATTTCAGTATAGATGAATCCAGGACGCACAGCATTTACCCTAATCCCCTGTGCAGCCACTTCTTGCGCCAGCCCAATTGTCATCGTATCAACAGCACCTTTCGATGCCGCATAATCAACATATTCATGGGGAGATCCCAATCTGGCAGCGGCTGATGAAACATTAACGATTACACCACCTTGGCCACCATGACGAAAAGCCATTCTTTTAACTGCTTCACGGGCACAGAGAAAAGTTCCAGTGACATTTGTCGCGAAGATTTCATTTAGTCGTTCTGCTGTTAACTGCTCAATCGTTGCCTGAGCCTTTAAAATTCCAGCGTTGTTCACTAACCCAGAAATAGACCCCAGTTCTTTTTCCGCCTGCTGGAACAACGCCATCACTTGTTTTTCATCCGCTATATCTACCTGAACCGCTATCGCTGACTGCCCGAGAGCACGGATCATATCCACGACTTCATAGGCTTTGTCTTCACGGCTACGATAACTAATGCAGATATGATGCCCTTGTTTTGCCAAACAAAGCACCGTGGCCTTACCGATACCACGGGAACCACCTGTAATAATCGTCACTTTTTGCACAATGCCACCCTCCCCATTTTTCGCATCATTTTTTCACATCAAAACTTTAGGTGCACACTAATTGACTCATTGATTTCAAATCGGCCACCAGATCATCAACGTTGTTATCCGACAGATTCTGGTGCATTTCACTGCGACACTTAAGCGCTGACATAAGTTTTATTCCATGTTAGCCAGTTCCAAATTAATATAACGACATGGAAAATAACAAAGATTATACGGTTTTGACTATTTATTTAAAACATATTCACCTCACGATAATATCTTTATCCTATTTCTCAAAACACTGTAATATTTATTTGATTTTCTTTGTATATTTCAACACGTAAATGATGAGTAAAAATCTAAAAGTTAAATACACTCAGTTACCGATAAAAACGGTTGAATAATTAAAAATAAACACCTATAAAAATTTAAATATTCCCTATGCCAAATTTGCAATCACATCATTCAAAACTATACTCCAAACTGCAAGAATAGATTTCGGGTTTCAGTACTCTAATCAGAGGAAATATATGATGAAAAGCTTGAAGTTATCAGTTGCAGCATTACTGGTGTTGTTTTCAAGTGCAGCACTTGCAGCGCCTGCGGTATCAACCTCAGCCGAAACCGCGCCAAAAACAGCAACGACAGTAGAACATAATATTCAGTCAGCAAAAAACAAAGTTAACTCGTTAGAGAAGAAAGTAACCAAAAAAGCAAAAAGCCAAAAAGTATCAAAGAAAAAAAATAAATCTGTAAAAAAAGGAGCCAATACGGCCCTTTGTAAAGACGGGACTTATAGCAAGAGTAAATCTCATAAAGGAGCCTGCTCTCGCCACGGCGGTGTTAATAAATGGTTATAACCTGACGTTGATTTTTCGTCATGCACAGTTAGGGAGCTTTGGCTCCCTAATTCTTTTTGAATCTGAAGCGCATTTTTTAACCGGAAATAACGGTATATTTTCTTTATCTCACCTGTTCAATAGTAAATCTCTCTTCCTGCTCCGAGAACTTTCACTCGTTTTCTTCTTTTTAGCTACGAGAAAAATATCCAAATGCTTCTTCAATATTCGAAACGAAAAATATTTGGTTACCTCGATTACTTTCAACGATGAAATCTCGCAGACTGGCGCTAATCGTGGTGTATTTCGCTAAATCACCGATAATTGCAACTTTTGTTTGGTAATTAACAAACATTTGCAAAATTTCGCCGGCCATGCCAGTTTTCAATCGAAAAAAATCAGGGTGAAAACAATCTTTGTCGATCGCAATCCCTGCAATATTTTTATATTCATGCCCTAATATTATGTCCAAGATATCCTGTCTTGACCTAATAGATTTGCCTGTGTCCGTAATGTGCAGTAGATGTATCGTGTTTCGTTCAACGATATTTACCATTGATTAATACCTTATATTAAATCTCATGTTAAATAATGGGCTTATCTGTCATTGTCTAGACTTTAACCAGCATGCCACATCGCTGTCTTTCAAACCAGATAACATAAACAAACAAAACATTATTTATATTTATATATTAATTAAATGTTTTACCCACTCACTTATGGTAACAAATTAAAAATTAACCATAAAAAATTATAAATAAATTTAAGTAATAATTTTATTGATAATAACAATGATGAAATAAATTTTAGTGTTAATTTACAAACCGGCAATGACAAAAAAATAATAATTAATAACAACAAGTTAAATAATTAAATCCAGTTAAAATAAGCTGTATTATCAGCTAATTTTCTGGAATAAATATAAACTCCATAATACTATTCACCAGATAAAATAATAATAATGATTACACTAACTTACCATATAAAGTAAAAAATATAGATAATTGTCAGTAAAGTGCTAATATTCGTTACAGAAACGAAACTTATGAATGACGAATAACAGTAGCCATATATTGTTTGCTCTGCTAATATTCGTTTGTTTTTTATCCAGAGTAATAAAACGAGGAGAAGCAAATGCCCTCTCGAATGATGAGGACAACTGCGGTCTTCGCTTTCTTTATCTCATTAATCTTTACCGGTCTGAGCTATGCCTCGACCAGTACCTCGAAAATGCAAGAGTATTCTCACAATGGCATTCAAAAAAATTTGCCTGATTTGCGAAAATACCCTTCAGGTACACCTCGGAAGAAAGCGTTTTTAAATATTGTTGTCCCTGTAGTTGATCAGCATAATCAAAAAATTATGCAAGACCGCAAATGGCTCCTGTCACACCAGAAAACACATCACTGGTCTGCACAGGATATCAATCGATTAAAAAAGATCTGCACGGATTACAAAATGACCTGCAACTCACCAAAACAGGTCAATTGGAATAAACTACTAAGTCGGGTTGACATTATACCGACCCATTTTGTCGCCACTCAGGCGGCGGCAGAGTCCGGCTGGGGAACGTCAGAACTTGCCCAGAAAAACAATAACCTGTTCGGTATGCGTTGCGGCTCTTGCAGCAGAACCAAAGGAAAAGTCAAAGGTTATTCTGTTTACCACACCGTTGAAGATTCTGTCGTTGCCTACATGAAAAATCTGAATACGCACCGTGCCTATGAGTCACTACGTTCTTCACGTGCAACACAGAGGACAACACAGAAGCCACTGAATACCAGTAAATTGATCGATAACCTCAATGGCTATTCCGAACTGGGCGCTGACTATAATCGCTATTTACACCGGGTATTTAATGGCAATAAAAAGCTGATTTCACAGGTACAAGAATTAGCTATCCAATAAATGCAGATAAATTTAGATTAACATGCTAAAAATGACATACTGCCTAATGTTCAAACATTATTAGACAAAAAGGCCATGAAATCGCCTGAATGACAGTCCCCCAATAATCCACTTTGTATTAATTACAAGGTGGATTCTTTTTTATAACCCTCCCCTATATTACCTATTGTAAACATAGGTAAACTCCATACTATAATGTGTCTCAGAATTGCATTCCTTCTCCCAACGATAAATGGTTAGCCAGAGCCTAATATGAATTTCTTTTCTTTTGAGTTTCTTGCATCATTTGTTATTCTGCTTCTTGTTTATTGGCTTTTGCAAAAAGCCCCCAAGCTACAGAATAGCTTATTAATTTTAGTCAGTTATTTATTTATATTCTCTTTTTCAGCAAAATTCGCCTACATTTTATTCGCCTATACCCTATTTATTTACTGTTTGGCGAATATTATCAGCCGTTATTTATCTAATAAGGTCATACTCACTCTGCTGACATTCGGTATTCTCGGCTGTTTCACTGCCTTCAAATATTACTCTTTTTTCCAAGAGGCAATTCAGCAATCATTAGCCAATGTTGGGATCACTGTAGAGCTGCCTGTACTTGAATTGCTGATGCCATTAGGCCTGTCATTCTATGCGTTCCATTCAGTCAGCTATGTAGTATCCGTGTGCAAGAAAGAGCTGCCAGCCGCGCCATTGCCTGATGTTATTTTGTATCTTTGCTTTTTTCCCAGCATCGTCGCCGGGCCAATCAATCGGGCCAAAGATTTCCTGCCGCAGATTCAGGCATCATCCAGAATGATGCTAGGGCCATTGAAAGCCCTGTTCTTGATTACACTCGCCATAGCAAAACTCTTTTTGCTCAGTTCTACGCTCTCTGAGCATTTTGTTAATCCCGTTTTTGAAGACCCGACTAGCTACCATGCGGGGCAAATCCTCGTGGCGATTTATGCTTACGCTTGGAATATCTACTTTAACTTTTCCGGCTATACCGATCTTGTCACCGGCATCGCCCTGCTATTAGGCTTCAAAGTGCCACGAAATTTCGATGCCCCTTACCTTGCCGAAAATTTACAGGTATTTTGGCGGCGCTGGCATATCAGCCTGTCAACGTTCATCCGTGATTATGTCTACATTCCACTGGGTGGTAACAAAAAAGGCACTTTCCGCAAGAACGTGAATATATTCGCGGCAATGGTCATTTCGGGTTTATGGCACGGCGCTGGTCTCAGCTTTATTATCTGGGGGGCCATTCATGGCTTAGGGTTAGTTCTTCAAAATATTAAAAATGCCCTGTTCCCTACGGCAAAGAAACACAATGAGTCACATACGAAAAATCCCATTTCATTATTTTTATCCCGCGTGGTGACATTCCATTTTGTCTGCTTTGCATGGGTCTTTTTCCGTAGTCCAACCGTTAATGACGCTCTGGCTGTATTAACTCAACTGTTTTCTGGAGACGTTTTCATTTCTCTGTTATCCAGCGGATCGCTATTAATGGTTTTTTGGGGATTCTTTATTATCTATCCGTGGCTGGTGAATCTCAGAAACAAAATTGAAAAAAACCATAGCCTGATTTCCTGGGCTTATTATCCTATTCCCTTAGCTCTGATCCTTACTTTGGTATTTATTTTGTCACCTTCTGGAATGCCAGGATTTATCTATGCCAACTTCTGAATTTACATCTAATCTTAAAAAAGTCGGACAAGTGATTTGTATCGTTATCTTGACCAGTTTGATGCTGATCTGGCTGAATCAAGGTTCGTTGGATAACTTCTGGCAACAGAAATATCACCGTAATAGCCCTTGGGCATCTTTCAAGGGGGAGCCATTGTGGGATTTAGGTAATAATATGCAGCAAGGCGCGATGGCTGCCAATGAGACATTTATGGCATATGCAAGGGGCAAATATCAGGATAACCCATCACACTCCATCAATATTGATGGCACGCGAACGGTATTTCCTCCTGATTTTCAAGTCGGCCTACGCTTTCTGGAAGGTTATGTACACCCCATCAAAAATCTCTCTTTCACATTTCCTGAGCTACTGCGAAAGGATATTAAGCTCGTTCAGTCTCCCTTGTTCCAAAATGGCCCAGTACAAAAAGCTATCATTGAAGAAATTGTGCAGAAAACCCACGTCAGTCTGGGAATAAAAGATAAAGTGTTATTTGCTGGCGATTCGATGATGCAAGGAGTCGCCCCGCATTTAAAACGGCGGCTTTCTCAGGAATATGGTATTTCCAGCATTAATTTAAGTAAGCAAAGTACAGGTTTATCTTATCCCGGATTCTTTGATTGGCCGAAAACCATCAGCAATGCCTTGAGAGATAATACTGATATTAAATTAGTCGTCGTGTTTTTAGGCCCAAATGATCCGTGGGATATGCCGGTAAAACGCGGAACTCCCTATTTGAAATTCGCCAGTGAAGATTGGGAAAATCTTTATCGCCAACGAATTGAAACTATTTTAAATGATGCGCGCCAGCATCAGGTCGATGTGATTTGGGTTGGCCCACCGAATATGCGCCAGAAAAAACTTTCCGCCAGTATGGTTTACCTCAACAAATTGTATCAAACAGAGGTAGAAAAAATGGGGGAGATCTATGTTGCAGTTAATGATATGTTCAAATATCAGCCAGATAATTATTCAGACTATATTGGTGATGGCAGCAGCACGATCAAACTCCGAAGTGGCGACGGTATTCATTTCAGTTTGAATGGGCAACAAACCATCGCAAATTATCTATTTTCATTGATTACATTTATTCAGGAGCCAGCTAAAGAAGATGCAACCATTTAGAACGTTCCGTGGGTTTTACCGGATAATGGGTGCAGGTCTGGTTATCGCGCTCTCTGTGGGCCTATTATCATGCCAAGGGAAAAAATCCAAACCCTCATCAGAACTCCAAATAACGCAAACGCACCGTCAGCAACAACTGATGGATTTTGGTGATCCCAATCTCGCGCTATTGGCGGATAAGCTGCGTCACAACGATACCCGCCAGCTTCATTTTGTGCAACTGGGTGATTCACATACCGCTGCCGATTTTTTTACCGGCAAATTGCGCAGCTTATTACAGAATCGTTATGGTGATGCTGGGCCAGGTTTTATCCCGCCAATGAGCATTCCTGCCCAGCGTAACGCGATCGTGCGATTTACTGAGGATAAAACAGGCTGGTGGCTTTCAAGCAGCCGCAAAGATAATCGGGCGGATTATCCACTGGGTGGTTTTATCGCTATCCCAGAAAGTGCCAACAGCACGATACAAATAGATTCTCCTTCTGCCCGTGGTAAGTACTGGTTGAGTGCGCTCTATCAGTCTCATGAAGCGACTGAAATCAAAGCACAGTCTGCTTCAATGGGATTATCGCATTTACCTGCGACAAACAGTGAATGGCATTTATCGCCAGAACAAAATGTCTCTTTCCCAATCAAGCTCTACCCGCAGAATACGCAATTGAAAATCGGTGGCTGGCTGATAAAACGCCAGAGCCCCGGCATTATGTTATCCGCATTGGGAATTAATGGCGCCACCATTAATATGCTGGATAAATGGCAGCCACAGTGGATTGATACGCTGGCCCAGATGAAGCCGGATGTGGTGATCCTCGCTTACGGCACCAATGAAGCCTTTAACGACTCGCTGGATCTGGTCACTTACCAAAAGGAACTGACCTCCAAAGTACAAGACATTCGCAAAACAATACCGCAAGCCGTGATCCTGCTGATTGGGCCGAATGATTCACTGAAAAATAAAACAGCGGCAAACTGTAGCGAGCAACAACCTGCTCTGCTCAATAACGTGATTCAGATTCAGCAAGCCGTCGCCAAAAAGCAGCGCACCCTGTTCTGGGATTGGCGGGAGTATATGGGCGGGGCATGTTCAGTCAGAGGATGGGCACAGCAAAATCTCGCTCGCCCTGATTACGTTCACCTTTCCGCGGCCGGTTATGAGCGTAGTGCCGAAGCGCTTTATAAGCAGTTTATTGGTTTGGTTGAGCGAGATAGGCCAAAAGTAAAAATAGAGTAATCCGGTAAGGGGCCGATAAGGGGCTATATGTCTTATCCAATTTTGACAACAATAGCAGCCAGCATTACCGATTTGAAACGCAACCCAATGGGAACGGTTGCAGATGGCGACAGCGCAGGCTTGGGTTCTGGTGGAGTCTAATCCTGATGAAGCGATTTCCTGGCCTCTGAAATTAACGTACTGGTCAGCTTGCCCAACAGGTTCGATTGGGCGGGCCAGTAATGCCAATATAGTGCAATATCGGTAAAACGCCTTGGCAGCAAGTCAACCAGTTCATGACGTTCAATCAGGTCTTTGGACTGAAAATCTGGAATCATTCCATAGCCGACGCCCAATTTAACAGCTTGATAGAAAGCATCTGTGCCTGGTATGTAATGGCAAATGCAGGACTCCTGCTGTATGAGAAAATGTTCAGCAAGAAAATTATGTTGAAGTAGATCTTTTTTATTGAAGACCAATAGAGGTGCTTTGGTCAGAGTGCTTCTCTTGACACCACCTTTAAACCATTTCTTCACGAATGCCTTGGATGCGAGCAATCGATACCTTATTGAACCAAGCTTTACGGATGAACAGCCTCTTATGACGCTACTTCTAGATGACAAAGCACCTAAAGCATTGCCGGACTCCAACGCTATGTGGGTGAAATCCTGATCGTCGACAATTATTTCGATTTTTACTCTTTCACTCGAAAGGTAACAGGAAATAGCAGGTAGCAACCAATCTGCAAGGGAATCATTGTTGACTGATATGGTAAAACTAGCCCACTTGTTAGGATAGAAATGGTTTTTGAAATCTTCATTCAAGGCATGAAGTTTTATCAAGTACTGGACAAGCTTAAAGCCCTCGGATGTATATGTGCAAGGATGCTCACGCCTTACAATAGGGACGCCGACTTCTGCCTCCAAGGATTTGATCCGCTGTGATATTGCAGATGGAGTAATATTGAGTCTTCTGGCTGCCTGCTCGAAACTTCCTGTCTCAATGATAGCCATTAGTGCATCTGTTTTTTTTTATCGAACATTATGATTTAAACCAGATTTTCACATTAGTACTGTATACCCCATGCCTCACGGGCGAGTCAATCATGAGTTCTTCTGGACATGCAATATAATATATTGACCTCTTTTCTAAGTTAGTAGGGTTTACATAATTTGTGATGCTTCATATTTCAAACGTACTGACTTTATACCAGCAGTGAGAAGAAGCAAGAATCGATCCTCAAAGGCGCTGGTTTAAATATTTTCATCGGTGTTTAATTTTCCTTAACAAAGTGTACTTCCAGATTTTACAGACTTATTTTTATGGTCACCGATTCAGAAAGAAAGGGTGACGAAATGGATATTAATCATATGCAGGGGAAAAAAATTGCATTTGCTGCCTCTGGAGGGCTAGACAGTTGCACCATCACACATTGGTTATCGAGGAAGGGAGTCGAAGTTATCTGTTTTACAGCGGATCTCGGCCAGCCCGACGAGGCGAACTTCGACGAAATAAAAGAACGAATGCTGAAGTCCGGTGCGTCAGCATTTGTCGCGGTAGATCTCAAAAATGAAATGGCTGAAATGGGGCTGGCAGTCATTCAGGCCAACGCAAAATATGAGGGAAACTATTGGAATCTGACCGGTGCTGCTCGTCAGGTCATCATGAAAGGGTTATTGCCTAAAATCAAAGAGCGCGGCATCACCATTTTCAGTCATGGTGCGACAGGCCGTGGCAATGACCAAGTTAGATTCCAGGTCATTGGTGCCATGCTTGACCCGACCCTTGAGTTTTATGCCGCTTGGCGTGATCAGGAATTCCTGAATGAATTTCAGGGACGCAAGGAAATGTTGGCATATTGCAATAATCATAAAATTCCGATCAAGGCTTCAGTTGACAAACCTTATTCCACAGACGCGAACTTGCTGGGCCTCACACATGAAGGGGGTTTGCTCGAAGGTCTTGAAACTCGGATGAAATTTGTTGAGCCAGAAATCGGCCAGTGGCCAGAACATGCCGAATCTATTCCTGAACAGTTTTCCATCACTTTTAAGAATGGCAGACCCACTCATGTCAATGGACAGGAAATGAGTCTTGTCGATATTTTTGAATACTTCAACCTCAACGGAGGAAAACACGGGATTGGCATTGCTGAAAATCTTGTCGAAAACCGATTCGTGGGTGTGAAGTCGCGAGGAGTCTATGAGTCGCCTGCCATGGTAATCCTTTCCTATACCTACCAACAGTTACTCCAGCAGATCCTAGACAGAAGGGCTGTTCAGTTCTATCAAAATACCGCCGCGTACTTGGGTGGTCAGTTGTACCAAGGGTATTGGCTCGACCTCGGCTCCCAAATGGCGCGGAAAGCGGTGGATGAACTCACCAACTTAGTCAGTGGGGACGTAATCTTTGAAGCATACCGAGGAAATCTCAGTTACATCTCCAGTAAGAATGTTAAGCATGGACTTTATACCAACGAAGGTTCAATGGAAGCGGAGGGGCAATTTGATCACAAGGACTCCGAAGGCCTTCTCAACATTCTGACGATATCTGCCCGCACCGCTTCTCTGTCGGGACAAATTAAATAACTACATATGGAGGATACATAGCATGGGCAGCTATGATGTCTTGTTCATTGGTGATAACTCTGTGTGGTCGCGGCTTGCAGTGAGTTATTTGAAAGATTGTAACTTCGATGTCACTTCTATTTTCTGGGACTATGGTACAGACGACTCACAAGTTAGGGCCATTGTTCAGCAATGGGAGGGGGACTGGATACTGTCGTTCAAATCCGACTTCATATTAGCCTCTGATATCATCACTAAAGCACGAAGGGGTGCCATAAACTTCCATCCCGCTCCGGTTAGGTACAGGGGGATTGGGGGTTACCAATACGCAATAGACAATAAAGATACAAATTTTGGTGTTACCTGCCACTACATTGATAACCAGATAGATCACGGAAAGATCATAAATGTTATCGAGTTCGGAATCATATCGGGTGAGACTCCAGAATCGCTAATGAGCCGAACAGCAGCTTACGCACTTAGCTTGTTTCATGAAATTTCAGCACGCATAAGAAATGCTCAGGAGATACCTTACGTAAATATCCAATGGTTAGGCAAACTTTATACAAGAACGCAGCTCTCCGCTTATCTGTCGTGCCGTAAAAAATGATCAACAGCATAGGAAATTGTTATGTCTACTAAACTTTGGGCGGGTGTATTCAACAAAGATGTCGACGCCGAAGTGCTCGACTATACGGAAACAACAAAAATAGATGCCAGACTTGTCCATTACGACATATGGGGGAGTATGGCGCACCTGAGCATGCTGAATGAACAAGGAATTGTCGCTCATGATGCAGCATCGGCTATTGCCAGATCTCTTCTTGAACTGCATTATGAAAATGAACAAAATCCGCTCGAACTAAATCCGCAATACGAAGATGTTCACCTGAATATCGAAACATTGATCACTCAGAAAATTGGCCCCGAATTTGGTGGTCGGCTGCATACTGCACGCTCAAGAAACGATCAAGTCGTCACTGATACACGTATGTATCTCCGCGAAGAAATCCTCAATATTGCAGAAACACTCGTTCTATTCATTGACGACCTTCTGCAACTTGCAGAAGAAACTAATGGCAGACTGGCTGTGGGCTACACTCACCTCCAGCCAGCTCAACCGATCAACTTAGCCTTCTGGTACAGCGCTTATGCGAGCATGTTTCTGCGTGACGTTGAAAGACTGAGGGATTCGTTCCGTTATACGAATGTCAATGTCTTGGGCGCCTGTGCCTTGGCCGGGACTTCTTTCAATATAAATAGAGAATTAACAACGCAGTTGCTGGGTTTCGACAGCACTCTTTACCACAGTCTGGATGCAACCAGTTCGCGAGACTTCGTGAGTCATGCAATTTCATCTTCCGCGATTATCATGAGTAATCTCTCACGTCTTGCAGAGGAAGTCGTCGTTTGGAGTAGCCATGAATTCGGGCTGCTGACTGTGGATGACGCATTCGCTACCGGTAGTTCAATCATGCCGCAGAAAAAGAATCCGGTGGTCGGTGAATTGGTCAAGGGAAAAGTCGGCCGCGTTTATGGTGCACTAATGCAGATCTTGACCATCAACAAAGGCATCACGCTCGGCTACAACTGTGACCTACAGGAAGACAAGCCCATGCTGTGGGACACCATTGATACCGTCAAATCGTCGATCAGCATCAGTCATCGACAGATGACTACATCGGTCTATCAATCCGAGCGGGCAACCGAACTGTGTTGGAAAAATTTCTCTACAGTTACGGAACTGGCGAACATGCTTGTTACTAATAAGAACATTCCCTTCAGAGACGCACACAAGATAAGTGGTACGTTAGTTCGTAATTTAACAGAAATACAGTCCGATCTGCGGGACTTTGACTATATTCAAAAATACTTGGCTGAAAACTCGATCACGTTGAGTCTCTCTGAAATACGTGAATGTGTCTCGCCAGACAAGGTAGTTAGCCGTCAGTCAAGTAGTGGTGGCACTTCACCCAAGGCTGTCAGCGATATGATTACCGATATGCGTAACAGTTTATCGCAGCACAAACTCTGGATTGATGAATCAAGGCAAAAACTCAAGCTAGCTTTGGGTACGACAAGGTCAAGGCTTCAAAAGCTCTTACAGATTTAGGGCTGAATGGTCAACGGTGGCCGTCATACCTGGTCGGGGTTAATACCGAAAAAATCAGGGTATCGAAGCAAGTGAAGATCGAATATCTGTTCCGATTCGGTTAATGTGCTTGGGTGCGATCCATTATATTTAATGACATATTTAATGACATATTTAATGACATATTTAATAACATGACTATTTTCCCTGATGTTCTAATCAGTTCCTTTTTGGTAGGCCTCGGCCTGATCATTGCTATCGGCGCACAAAACATCTTTATAATAAAGATTGGGTTGCAAAAGAAGAATGTGTTTCTTGCTGCAACCACCGCAGCCACGTGTGATACGTTATTGATAGCACTTGGTACTATTTTCATGAGTAACTTGGTGCAACTAGTGCCGATGGCCTTACTGTACGCGAAATGGGCAGGAATTGCGTTCCTGCTGTTTTACAGCGTTAACTCCTTATTGAACGCATTAAGAGCGCATCCGAGAGGCTGGAGTGTTCATGAAAGTCATGCTGACTCTGTATCAAGACTTAGTAAGGGCGTACTGATCCCTACTCTGGCATTTTCTTTATTGAACCCACATGTTTACCTCGACACTTTTCTGGTCTTAGGAAACCTGGGCTCCCGGCTTTCCCCGACAGCACAACTCAGTTTTATTATTGGAGCAGGTTCAGCCTCTTATTTTTGGTTTTATCTGACAGGGTTCGCCTCAAAATTATCTTCACGACTCTTCCAGAAGGAAATTACCATACGAGTCTTTGATTTTTTTGTCGCCTTTGTAATGCTCCTGATCGCATATGGAATATACAATGTCCAACCGCCACAATAACCCTTGTTAGCTTTTTGCTTACCAGCATGTACTTCCGAATCCATGATGGTGCTTAGTCAATATTGATGGTGGGAATATCAAAAGTTACTGATTATTCCCTTTATATCTCCGCATAAATACAAAGGATTCTTTATCACAATCCAACAGGTAATAAAAATAATTGACCTCAGGAAATACGAATGATCGTCACCTCGTCAACGCATTGGTAAAAGGGTTAACAAGGTGTTTGTATGGCGATAAAGGTTATTTGTCACAGTCCTTGTGCAATGAACTGAAAGCAGAAGGAATATCGCTATTCTTATACGAAGTTGAGATACCGTCTCAGTCATTGGCAAATGTGTTTACATGCGAATTATTGAGGATTATTAACAAGTCTAAAAACGTATTGAGTGATGTCTGGCTGGAAAAGGCAAAGTCAAAACCATAATTTGTTTTGGAGGTGTTTTCTGGTTCACTCCTACGTTTTGGAAAGGTGACATAACCTGTGTTGTAGCAATATTTTGATGTGTTGTCAGCCTGTGGTCGGGACACTCCAGGGATTCCTAAAATCTTATCTAGGTGACTTTTATATTCAGGAGAGATAACCAAATACATATTTATATTGGATCTATCTAGATTCTTTGGTTTTTTGACGTAAATGCTGTCCTTTTAGATTGTTGTGGCGGTACGGTGTTGCTTTTGTCCTTTTGGGTTTCCAACTAAGTGGAATTTTTTCTCAATCAGGGTGTCCTCTCATCAAATAATCAATGGATTATTATCACTTATTATTTTGTTGAAGGTTTAAAGAAATATTCCTACTGAGCACTATTATCAGACTACTCATAACTAAGCGTCGGGGTTAAAATAATGTCCCTATATGCATCTGAGTTATGAGTAAATGGTAATTTCAGCCATTAGCAATACTTAGCAAGTACTGATAATTTTAAGTTGTTCGTGAAGCGTATCGCAAGTTTGAGGTGTGGGTTTCATGCGGTAAAGCAAGTTTTCAGATGATTATGACATGTGTGTAGATAAGCGAAGGTAGAAGTAGCTATCAAGAGACTCTTAACAAAAAGAACTCAATGGTTGATCTTTTGATGGAATCGCTGAAATTTATAATCAGCGTCATATCAGAGAAATGGCCGATTCGGATAATGGTTTTCACTTTACAAAATATCTTAAAACCATCTCAAAAATAACTATATGATGGTTTTATATTTTTCATCAGATTGCCTCCGGCAAGGAAAGGAGGCAATCTGATGAAAAAACGGCACCTTAACTATAAGGCGCCGTTAGAAATATCTTAAAAAAGCTTTAACGCATCACAACATGGCGAAATAGATCATGCCAACAATCGCGCCGGTTGTGCCGAGAATGGTTTCCATCATCGTCCACGTTTTCAGGGTCTGTGCTTCTGTCGCGCCGGTAAATTTGCCGAACAGCCAGAAACCGGAATCGTTCACATGGCTAAGAACCAAAGAGCCGCCGGCAATACATACTGACAACGCCGCCATTTGTGCACCGGAATAACCCAGTTCGCCAATCACTGGCAAAACCAGCCCTACCGTGGTCAAACACGCGACGGTTGCCGAACCTTGAATCACACGTACCGCACCCGACAGAATAAAACATGCCAGCGCGATTGGCAGACCAGCGCCAACCAATGCATTACCCAATGCAGGCCCAACACCGGAATCGACCAGAACTTGCTTGAACACACCACCTGCGCCAGTCACCAGCAGGATGATCCCCGCAGGTTGAATCGCCGCAGAGCAGACATCCATGACTTTCTCTTTGCTCATGCCCCGACGAATGGCCAGACCATAAATCGCCACCAGACACGCAATCAAAATCGCAGTGAAAGGATGGCCGATAAATTCCAGCCAATGGTATAGCGTAGATTGCTGATCAACAAAACGCGCACCGATGGTTTTCAACCCCACCAATACCAGCGGGAACAGCACCAGCGCCAAGCTGAAACCAAAGGAAGGCATTTGATTTTTACCAATGCTGGGTGTGCTCAAATCTTTGGGTAAATCCAGCGTGACATATTTGCTGATAAAGTTACCGTATATCGGGCCAGCCAATAACATACCAGGGATCGCGGCACTCAGACCAATCAGGATCATCCAGCCAAAATCCGCTCCCATCTGGGAAGCCAGCATCATCGGAGTTGGTCCCGGAACCAGAAATGCCGCAGCAGCGGCAACACCAGCAAACAGTGGAAGCGACAGTTTCACGACATTGCCGCCTGTGCGACGGGCCACAGCAAAGGCCACACCAATCAACAGCACTACTGCCACATCAAAAAACAGTGGCAATGCACAGATAAGTCCGGCAAGACCCAGCGCGTAATTCGCCCGCTTTTCACCAAAACTGCCCAGCAGTTTTACGGCAATCTGGTCAAGAGCCCCTGTTTCATGCAGGATCTTGCCAAACATCGCCCCCAGCGCCACCACAACGGCGAGAAAACCCAAAGTGCCTGCCATGCCGTTTTGCATGGTTTGAGTGATTTTTTCCAATGGCATACCAGAAAAAATCCCTGCGCCCATTGAAACCAACATCAAGGCAATAAAAGCGTGCATTCTGGCTTTCATCACCAGAAACAATAATAGGAGAACAGAGCCGATAGCCGTCAGAACCAGAGTTAAGGTACTCATTAATGTCCCTCGCTAATACGGTCAGTGGTTTTAATTGTATGATCAATAGCTTTAACGGCATTTTTGATGGCTTCATCAAGGACAGATTTGATATCAATGCTATAGACATCTTTTTCATCGCTGCTCGGCTCTTCCAGTGTCTCAAATTGCGAGATCAACATTTGTGGCTTGAAGAAGTGCCCCTTGCGTGCTTTCAGACGACTTTCAATTAAATCAAAATCCCCTTTCATATAGAGAAATGACAGGTTTTTGTTGCCATCACGCAACATATCCCGATAGCTTTTTTTCAAGGCAGAGCACACGAGCAGAGAGACATGATTGGTGCGCTGCATAGCAAAAATGGCATCGTTGAGTGCCTTCAGCCACGGCTGACGGTCATCATCATTCAAAGCGTGGCCTTGTGCCATTTTCGTAATATTGGCGCGGGGATGAAGAAAATCCCCATCCAAAAACGCAGCGCCCAGTTCACGGGCAACGCCACTGGCAACCGCAGACTTACCGCTGCCGGATACCCCCATCAATACAAAAACATGGTTTGGCTGTTGGGTATCACTCATATAAAACTCCTTTATGCAGATCCTACTGTTTAGCTATCTCTGTGACTTACCTGCAAAATCTTAGCGATGAAACATACCTACCAAACAGTACCTAAAAAATATAACCCACAATAATGTTACCGGTAATGAGTTACCGGTAACATTAACAGCAGCGCAGGATAGTGAGCAATCAATCAGGATCGTGAAAAAAGGAAAATGTGAGGCTTATCGCAATTGAAGATGGAAAAGCATCATTTTGAGCTACAAAAATTAAACACTTTCACCCAATGAAAGAGTAAATCCGACATCAACCAGAGTTTGTTCCAGTTTTTCACCCTTCAAACGGGCAAGCAGGACTTCTGCTGCCTTGCGTCCCATTAGATCACGAGGGGTTAACACACTGGCAAGTTTCGGTGTCATTACCTGACCGATATCATGACCATGAAAGCCAGCTACAGCAATCTTTTCCGGGACTTTGATCCCCTGACGCTGGCATTCGAAAATCGCACCGATAGCGATATCATCATTCGTACAAAACAGGCCATCAACTTCAGGATATTTCTGGCAAGTTTCCTGCAAAAGCTGCGCGCCTAAAGAATAGGATGAACTGGCTGGTGTCATCACTTTTCTTGGCTGAAGCCCGGCACTACGCATTGCCATTTCAAACCCCTGCAAACGGATCAATGTCCGCTCATCCTGCCGGGCCCCAAGATAAATTACATTCTGGCGACCACGTTCGATCATCGTCATCGTCATCTGACGCGCCGCTTCAAAATTATCGATCCCTACTGCGATATCAAGGCAAGGCGATACGCTGTCCATCAGTTCCACCACGGGAATACCTGCTGTCTGCAATACCCTTAAGGTCTTGGGTGTATGCGTCCGCTCTGCCAGAATCAGGCCATCAATATTGTAAGAAAGCAGGGAAAGCAAACGTTCTTCTTCTTTCTGGGCAGAGTAACCATAGTGGGCAAGCATGGTCTGATAGCCATTGCGATCTGTCACATGCTCGATCCCACGGATAACTTCGGCAAAAACCTGATTGGTCAATGAAGGAAGCAAAACACCTATCGCACGGCTGGTGGAGTTGGAAAGAATATCCGGCACGCGATTGGGAATGTAACCCAGTTGATCCGCAGCTTCGGCTATTCGTTTTCCCAATGCTTCAGAAACCTGATCCGGATTACGTAAAAAACGGCTGACCGTCATTTTTGTGACCCCAACGAGGTCTGCAATATCTTGTAAAGATGGGCGTTTTTTCTTCATTTTCAGTGTAATGCAATCAGTTATCGATACGTTCGGATGAGTAGCTCGCGGTTTTAACACATTTATACATCATAACAACACGCTTTTTAGCGAAAAATGCCGACGTCATCTCATTTATCAACAGGTTCTGAAATTGTGGTGATTGACGCACGCCTGAGTGAGTCTCGATAAATAATCTGGGGAATAAATGCGGGATGTTGCGTATCGGGCTCAAACAGCAAGCGCGTGGCAAAACGCGCCATATCCGTAATGGGAAAATGGACGCTGGTCAATGCAGGATGGATGGATGCCGCCCGTTCACCACTGTCATAACAGATGATAGAGATATCCTGAGGAACATTTAGCCCTTGTTCAGTAATCGCCAGCAATGCGCCAAGTGCCATTTCTTCACTACAGAAAAACAGGGCATCAGGCCGTGATGTTGCCAAAGATATCGCCAAAATAGTACGGGTTTGTCGGTAGCCACTTTGCAGATCATACTCCCCTTCCAAACAAGCGACCGGTTGTAATCCCGCATCCTGCATAGCATCCAAAAATCCCTGACGACGCTGTTGGCTCGGGTTACGGGACAAAGGGCCACTGACGCAGGCAATGCGAGTATGTCCATGCTCAATCAATGTCTGGGTTGCGAGATAACTGGCCTTGTGATGATCAAATACAACACAACGCTGCTCCAGCCCTGCTACCCACCGATCCAACAGCACGAAAGAGCGGCCGCTGTGAGCAAATTGTCGCAATTTATCATCGCTGATGGCACGGACATGCAGAACCATCCCATTACAGCGCAGGCTGTGCAGATGAGTGATAGCCTGCCATTCATTTTCTGCACTGTTTCGCCCCTGTGTGACCAGAAGCTGCTTACCGTGCAATTCCGCTTCTGTCTGGATGCTATCCATCAAGGCACCGAAAAAGCCTCCACGATAGGAAGTTGTCACCAAACCCAACGTATTGCTCTGACTGGATGCCAGTTCACGTGCCGCCAGATTGGGACTGTATCCCAATTCCACAATGGCATTCTCCACTTTAGCGCGGGTTGCCGCTTTCACGTTGTTATCACCATTGACAACCCGTGATACCGTGGCACGGGAAACACCAGAATAAACTGCCACATCTTCCAGTGTTACCCTGCTTTTTCCTTGTAATTCCAATGAACCGATTCCTGTTTTATTGAAACTGTGGCAAATAAAGACGATTAATATCCAATACTTCATTCAATAATGCCGAATCCAGTGCGACATCGGCAATCAAGGGATGCGTCACCAGTGCCAGTAGAGCCGCCTTGCGATCGCCATGAACCGCAGCTTCAATCGTCAGACGTTCAAAGGCTTTCACTTGCTGTGTCAGAGCCAACATACTGTCCGGCAAGCGACCAAATGCCATAGGGCGCGCTCCTTGGGCATCAACAATACAGTTAGTTTCAATCACCGCATCGTCCGACAAGCCGTAAATGGCTCCACGATTCATCGTATTCACAACCAACTGTGTGCCGAGATTATTGTGGATTGCGGAGATCAATTCCAGTGCGACCTCAGAGTAAAAAGATCCGCCTCGAAAACTTAATTGCTGCGGCTTGTGATCCAGTGTTGGTTCAGCATACAGCTCGAATAACTCCCGCTCCACTTGCATTACTTGCTCTGCCCGTGTGCCCTTGCTCGCTGCGCTCTCTTTCTCTTCCTGCAACATTTTGCCCGTCTGGTAGAAGTAACGGTGATAAGGACAGGGAATCGCCCCTAATGCCCGCAAAAATTCCGGCGGCCAAGGCTCTTCCTTGATATTGTTCATCGTCAACTCTGCGCCACTGCACAGCAATTCCAGCACCCGCTCCGTTTCATCCTTACCATTCACCAGCACCTGATGTGCCCAAACCATATGGTTAAGACCCGCAAAGCGCAACTGCACATCCTGATAAGGACACTGCAACATATTAGCAATCATGTGGTGCATGCTGATCGGCACATTGCACAACCCGATGATCTTGGCCTTGCTATAGCGAGAAACCGCTTCGGTGACGATCCCCGCCGGATTAGTGAAATTGATGATCCACGCGTCCGGTGCAAGACGTTCAACTTTATGGGCGATCTCCAGCAAAACGGGGATCGTGCGCAACGCCTTGGCAAATCCACCAACGCCCGTCGTTTCTTGCCCAAGCAGACCATATTTCAATCCCAGCCGCTCATCTGCGGCACGGGCAGGAAGCTGACCAACCCGCAGTTGAGTGAGGATAAAACTGGCTCCGATGATCGCCTCATCCAGAGAATAATGCACACTGACGGCAACGTGCTGCAAACCATGACGATCCAGCATACGGCGCGTCAATCCAGCAATGATATCCACTTTTTGCCGTCCCGCTTCCACATCCACCAGCGCCAGTTCAGAAAGCGGGATCGTTTGGCTGCGTTGAATGATGCCTTCCACCAATTCAGGTGTATAACTGCTGCCACCGCCAATCACTGCAATTTTGATCGGTTTCATATGAGCCTCTTCTTATACGGTCTGACGATCAGATGCTGGCAAGCGCTGGTACAGATCAATCATATTGCCGGCAAGATCTTGAATCACCATCGCGTTCATCAAATGATCTTGGGCATGAACCGTGATCAAATTGATGGGTAATTTTCCGCATCCTTCATCCAATCCAATCAGCTTCGTCTGGATAACATGGGCGGCGCGAGTTTCCTGCCGGGCTTCCTCCATCAACACCCCTGCTTGCTGAAAGTTTCCCTCTTTCGCCTGTTGCAACGCCATTAATGCACTGCTGCGCGCACTGCCGGCATGTACCAATAACTCGACAATTTGCTGTTCAAAATCCTGCGGTTCAAAATCAATAGACACGCCTCAATCCTCCCTTACGTTATTACGGTTGAATCGCAGACTCAGCCAAGCCTTTTGCCTGCTGCTCTTCCGCCAAAAGCTGTTTTTCATACACCTTGAAGAAGGGATACCAAATCAGCAAATCAACCACCATCAATAACCCGACCAGTACAAACGCACGGTAATCCCAAGCGGCAGAAATCAATGCACCAATCGGAGCAGGTGCAGTCCACGGTGCGATGGCAATCATCTTCTGCACCAAATCCAGATGCAGTGCGCCATAAGCCAGCACCGCATTCACCAGCGGCACAATCAGCAATGGGATTAACAACGTGGGATTCATCACAACCGGAGAGCCAAACAGCAACGGTTCATTGATATTGAACATGGCTGGCACAACGCTCAATTTGCCAATGGTTTTCAAGTGAATTGAGCGGCTGCGCAGATAAAGGAACGCCAATACCAATGTCGAACCAGAGCCACCAATACAGACATAAAAAGACCAATAAGGCGCGGTCAGAATTTGGGTAGTCGTCATTCCCTGAGTCATCAAAGCCGCATTGGCGGCAATGTTGGCCATAAAGATCGGGTTAAGCAGCCCAGTGACGATATTGTCGCCGTGAATACCGGCAAACCACAGTAAATTAGCGATCAATACCACCAACATAATCGCGGGCAACGTATCCCCGACAGCGATCAGCGGCTGGAATACCTGCATCACCGCCGCGGGCAACAACAGGTTAAATTCACTTTGCAGCAGCAAACTGATGGGATAAACCGTCAGCAGGATACCAATAACGGGATACAACAGTTCAAAAGAACGAGCAATGGCAGGTGGAACCTGCGAGGGCATGCGGATGGAAATATTGTATTTCTTAAGCAACCGAATCAACTCAACCGACCAAATCGCGCAGATCAACGCAGTAAATACCCCTGCACCTCCCAGAAAATCGAGCGGCATTTTATTCTCAACCTGCGGTGCCGCCGCCAGCAAAAACGCCATCAAGGACAACAACGCAGAGGTCAATCCATCCAATCCATAAGACTTCGCCAGACTATAGGCCGTCCCTATGGAGACAAAAACGCTCATCAAACCCATCGTCATAAAGAAAGGCATCGTGATGGTTGTCCAATGGGTTTTGGCAAACGCCAGCCAAGCCTGACCGAAAGAAGATGAAGTTTGAGCACCAAAAGGTGGGTTTGCCACAATCAGCATAATACTGCCGATAATCAGAAAAGGCATGGCTGAGATAAAACCATCACGTATCGCAATAATATGTCGCTGGCTACCGATTTTTCCTGCAATGGGCGCAATATGGAATTCTACGATGCGTGTCAGAGAAGTATAAATACTCATAAATCCACTCCGTCTGGTGAAAAGTTATTCCATCAGGCTAAAAGCATGATCCAACACCTTATCCCCCCGAAGCGCCCCGTAGTCCAACATATCAATCAAACTGATGGGTTTGCCCAATGGATCAGCCAGCGCAGTAAAGCGGGCAAGTTCATACCGAATTTGCGGCCCGAGTAAAATTACATCGGCTTCATGGATACAGGCTTCCAACTCCAGCGCTGGCACAGCCTTGATAACCACATCCAACTCTCGTTTTTCAGCTTCTGACTGCATACGCTGCACCAACATGCTGGTAGACATTCCCGCCGCACAACACAATAGAATGGTTTTCATGGTTTTGTTCTCTTTGTTGTTGTCCCATTATTTGATTTAATCCAAAAATGAGAGCGCTCTCATTTGAGCTAAGGCTAACAGGTTATTTTGTGATTGCTGCGATGGAAGTCGCATAAGTTGATAAGTAAGAATTAAGAATATGGATGAAATGCGATCTGCGTTACAGATGGTAAACCAGAAAAAATGAAAGGCAGAATTTGACTGATTTATAAGCTGAAAAAATGGTAGAATTTTTCCGCCCTAAAAAGGGTTTATAAAACAGTTGGATAAAATTAGGGTGTTCCCCGTAAGTACGGGGATAGACCGGCTTTAAATCATTCCCACTCAATTATTAAAAAGTGTTCCCCGTAAGTACGGGGATAGACCGCGTATGACCAGACCGTCATCAAACAGTTTGAGGTGTTCCCCGTAAGTACGGGGATAGACCGCTTCATGGCAATTTAAAGACAGCACCTTGCAGGTGTTCCCCGTAAGTACGGGGATAGACCGGATGGTTGTTTATTATCGGTAGACAAAGTTTTGTGTTCCCCGTAAGTACGGGGATAGACCGTAGATAGAACTTATTGCTATCAATATCGATAAGTGTTCCCCGTAAGTACGGGGATAGACCGCAATACTAAAAGTTAACGACCCGTACCCCATCCGTGTTCCCCGTAAGTAAGTTCGGTATGACCAGTGCAACACCTGGTTTATCCCCGTACTTACGGGGAACACCTGAGATCAGATCTCGGCGCTATTTCGGTTTGCGGTTTATCCCCGTACTTACGGGGAACACGGTAAGAGCGGAAAGATTCGTTCTGGCGGTTCTGGTTTATCCCCGTACTTACGGGGAACACAATGGTGATATCGATGCTCGTGACGGCGTGTACGGTTTATCCCCGTACTTACGGGGAACACACATTAACGAATATGGTGCGTCGATTAACGTGCGGTTTATCCCCGTACTTACGGGGAACACAATCAATTCGTTCGATATCTGCCATATCACACCGGTTTATCCCCGTACTTACGGGGAACACATAAGGGGCGGGCAAGCGACCGTTCTCAGACACGGTTTATCCCCGTACTTACGGGGAACACCCTGTCCCCAACACGCCGTTATTATAAAAACGCGGTTTATCCCCGTACTTACGGGGAACACGCGATCACTCATGTTTATTTCTCTATGTATACCGGTTTATCCCCGTACTTACGGGGAACACCTGGTTACGGGGAGAGAGTTAAACCAATTCTGCGGTTTATCCCCGTACTTACGGGGAACACGGCAATGTGAAACCCAGTTCGGCGATCATCGGCGGTTTATCCCCGTACTTACGGGGAACACATAGTCAGTTGCAGCTCGCGTTAATGACTATGCGGTTTATCCCCGTACTTACGGGGAACACCTACACAGGTTTCCAGAGTATCAAATAAATTGGCGGTTTATCCCCGTACTTACGGGGAACACGGCGATCTGGCTGAAAAAATTCAGGGCTTGGTTGGTTTATCCCCGTACTTACGGGGAACACTCTAATTTTATCCAACTGTTTTATAAGACCTTTTTAGAGGGGTAAAATTCTACCATTTTTTCAGCTTATAAAGCAGTCAAATTCGTCCTTCTATTTTTTCCTACCTGCCCTCTGTAAATTTGATCAAATTTCATCCATTCTTTAAAAAGACTCATTAAGTTATCTGCCATAGAATCGAATGAGCATTCCCCACACAAGGAATAAACCAGATTTAAAATTAAAGAAATTAGACTTAATACAGTGTCCTCGTAGGTACAAAGCTAAACCCTATAAAATGATAACCTTCGTTAACTCGGTTACTTTATCGATAATGTCTTGAGGCGCTTTTTCAATAAATTTGACCTGACGCCCCGAAAAATCTAAAGATTTCACCTGATGGATAAGAATTGCACCTTGGGTAGATAACTCCTCGGAATGAAACAATGTCTCCTTTGTCTGGTATGTACATCGAATCACTTCCTTACCAACAGGACTAACATTGCTCCACTCTCTATCCTCGCCATTACTGTGAAACTTTCTTTAGGGCCTCCGGCTAACAATGATTCCAGCGTCAACTCTCCTTCGATTGGAATGAGCACAATTTTGTTATCTTGAATGGATAGGTCTGACTTTGACCCCGTATGCATGTTGAGTGTTTTCACAATGGCCTTTGGTATGCTAACAATATTAGCGCCACCAGATTGGCGAATAATAACAGTAGTCATATCTGGCCCTCTTCCTGTTTAAGTTATACTCAGTTATAACTGCACTTTTTGTGTTTTACAAAAGTAAAACTTTCTCTAATTTTTACATTATGAGGCTAAACCATAAATACAATGGAGACGTACTTATGATGATTTACTACACTTCAATATCACTGCTTCTGGCAAACATGGCGAAGATAACAATCTGGTGCGTATTAGTCTTGAGAAGAATTGGAACGTTCATGGCCTTGTGATGCGGATGTGTTTCCCGTAAGTACGGGGATAAACCGTGGTTATTCTCACTTTTATTGGTTATCAATTTATGTTCCCCGTAAATACGGGGATAAACGCTCACTTGAATAGCAAATTTATACACTATAGCGACTTGAATAATTGATGATTCTGGTCGTTCTCTTTTTTAAAGTGTTTCTTCTCTTTTTATGTTGGAAATTGACGTACTGTAAAAACATACTATTATTTTAAATAATCAGAATAGAAAAATTCTCATGAGAGTTAAGTAATGACACGCTATTCACTTGGACGTAAACGTGCTATCCAAGAAAAAATGCTACCGCCTCATAACGTCAGTGTTTCTTCCCTAGCTAAAACAGAGGGGATCTCTAAATCCACCCTGTATAGATGGATCAAAGAAGTATTGGCTTCAAATCCAACCAATGTGATAAATCATCTCCAACAAGAAAATAGATATTTGAAACGAAAATTGGCTTATAAAGATAGAACACACCCAGAAAAGACTAATCGGCAAGTGTTGCCGGGTAATCATCAAAATTTAAATCATGATGCTATGGGATTTTCACCATTATCTCTTCACATAACTCTAAATGTGATCAATATTCCATATAAGACATAACCTTAATGAGAACACTATAGAAAATAGGGTAACTTATCCAAATCCGTAATTAATCTAAAAGATTTAACTTATTTTTGACGTAGTTCGCTATTTTTAAATAGTATAATCACACAGGAAAAATACTTTGAGCACCAATACCCCAACAGAAACAACTTACTGGAATCGTATGGTGCCAGAACTGACCGTGACCGATTTATCTGCTTCACTCGATTTCTATCAGCGAATATTGGGATTCGAAGTATTAATCCGGCGGGAAGAACCTGATTTTGCTTATTTAGGTTTGGGCGAGGCACAATTAATGCTGGAAGCATTTCATGACAGTGGCTGGAATACCGGTGAGCTTATTAAGCCTTTAGGTCGCGGTATCAATTTACAAATTGAAGTCGATGATGTCACGCCCATTCTGACAAATCTGAAAATTAACGGAATCGGGCTTTATCGCCCACTGAAAGATAATTATTACTGCATAGGTGATACCCCAGTCTGTCAGAGAGAATTCCTCGTTCAAGACCCAGATGGTTATTTACTTCGGTTCAGCCAATATATCGAACACAAGCAAGATTAACGGTATTTCATTAATGAGGCACGGTTGAAATTTTATTTCATCGTAAAAAAAATGCCTGAGCTTATAAATAATTTTGGTTACCTCACACGATATTGGGGCAAGGCCAAAAAAAATCCATATTCCGACGAAGATTATCATCTTCTGGCCTATCACTGTCTGGATGTGGCTTCTGTAGGCCAATTATTATTAGCGCCACAAAAAAAACTGACACAAGATCTCGCCGACTTTTTGCAGCTATCACCGGAAACATTACAAAACTTGTTTTCGTTCTTTTTGGTGCTGCATGATATCGGCAAATTTGCCTCTGCATTTCAGCAATTATATTCTCCAGAAGATACTGATCTGATTAAACCTGATCAACGTACTCCCTACGATTCCAGACATTTCAGGCATGATCGGCTAGGGCTGTTTTTCTGGAAGAAAATTCAGGACGATGTGCTGTTTACGTTGGTGGGAAACGATAACCTGCAACCCAGGGAAAAAGAGCGTGCTCAGGATACATTGATGGTTTTAATGCAGTGTATGTTAGGCCATCACGGTAAACCGATTGATGATGGTGGCTGGAAATCAATTGTCGACTTTACTGAATCCCAAAATGTTGATGATGCAACGGCATTTACCCATGATCTGCTTAAACTTTTTCAGCCTCATCTACCACTGGAAAAATTGCTGTCAAGAGAGTGGCAGCGCAATCTGAAACAAGTGAGCTGGCAACTTGCAGGTACTGTGGTACTGGCTGACTGGATAGGCTCTGACAGTGAACATTTCCGTTATCAGACCAAAGCGCTTTCACTGGCAAAATATTGGCAGATTACCCAAAAACAAGCCCACGTTGCCCTGAATGACATTGATATCCATAACACTCCGGTGATATCTCCTTATACCTCTATCCAAGAATATTACCGCTTCTCTCCAACCCCGCTACAAAAATGGGCTGAGGAAGCCCCGATTGATGATTCCCCACAACTTTTTATTCTGGAAGATGTGACTGGTGCGGGCAAAACAGAAGCCGCCCTTGCTCTGACTCATCGCTTAATGCAGGTCGGTGCTGCGGACGGTTTCTATTTTGGCCTGCCGACAATGGCAACATCCAACGCCATGTTTGGCCGGATTGCCAAACATTATCGCCGGATGTTCGATACACAAAGTGGCAAACTACCCAGCATCGTTCTCGCTCACGGCGCTCGTGAAATGAATGATAATTTTCGTGACATCATTCTGACCTCAGAACACGACGACAATGATTACACCAGAAGCGATATCACCGCAACGGCACAGTGCCATCAATGGCTGGCAGACTCCAACAAAAAGGCATTATTGGCATCGGTTGGCGTAGGCACCATCGATCAGGCATTGCTTGCGGTTTTGCCGAGAAAATACCAATCACTCCGCTTGATTGGGCTGAATCGCAAGGTACTCATATTCGATGAAGTACACGCCGCAGATGAATACATGTTTGCTTTGCTGGAAAGTCTGTTAAGCCTGCACCTGCATCAAGGTGGTTCCGTGATATTGCTGACCGCCACACTCTCCTTAAAACAACGCCAACGGCTGGTGGATATTTGGTTATCGGCACGGGGAATACCTTCACAAAAACTGCAAGAAACCGCCTTTCCACTGGCGACGCAAGTCACGTTAGACCCAGAAAATCCGATCATTGAAACGCCCTTGCGCAGTCGCGCAGATGTCAGCTGTACCGTCACGGTAAAAACAGTGAATCATCTGGATGAATGCGTACAAATTGCTCTGAATGCAGCTCAAAATGGGCAATGTGTGGTTTGGGTTCGCAACTCAGTGGATGATGCTCTGCAAGCCTTCTGGCTTATTCAGCTACAGATGGATAATCCAGAAGATTGCCTGCTATTCCACAGCCGCTTTATTTTGCATGACCGAAAAAGGATCGAAAATCGTGTACTGGATATATTTGATAAGGAAAGCACACAGGAGGAGCGACAAGGAAAGATCCTGATTACAACGCAGGTTTTTCAGGAAAGTCTTGATGCCGATACAGATGTAATGATCTCTGATATCTGCCCAATCGATGATTTAATTCAACGGGTAGGTCGCCTGCACCGCCATACCCGCAATGCAGATGGAGAATATCAGAAAGACATTATCGATAGCCGCACAGCCCCTGAATTATACCTCCACACACCAAAATGGGACGATCAACCCGAAGCAGATTGGTTAAGCAAAGATTTCCGCAATACGCAATATGTTTATCGTTCAGCCGGGCGTTTATGGCTTGGCTTACGCGAACTCCTGCGCTTGGGTGCCATTCGTATGCCTGCTGAGGCTCGAACTTTGATCGAAGCGGTTTATGGTGAAGACGCCGATGAGCAAATCCCTGATGCACTCAAACCCAAGGATGATGAAGCGATAGCGGAAGGAAGGAGCAAAGACGCCATTGCACGGTCACAAGCTTTGCAATGGCAACGCTATGAATACAGTAAACGCAGTGCAAGCGGCTGGTATGACGATGACAGAGATATCAGTACCCGCTTCAGCGATATCGAAACGGTGAGCGTACTGCTCGTCAAACTGACCGAAAGCGGTGAATTGATACCGTGGGTAGAGGATGAAAAGTTCCCTGTTCAACTCAGCACTATCAAACTCCCCAAAAACAAATATGCCGATAAGCTGCAACCTGTATCAGAGTCGTTTATTCAAGCGGTGGAGCGGTTACAAAACACATTCAAGTCCGTTAAATATCTGCAAATCTGGCTACCTGAGCTTGACCCCAATTTTACTTACGATCCCAACATGGGTTTTTATGAACCCCCTAAGCAGGAGGCGTGATGAACCTCGTTAAAGACACATGGCTGATTTTTAGAATGAGAAATGGCAGCGAGGAAAAACTGCCGCTGGCGGCAATCTGCGATCCCGCCGTTATGGATTTTGCCCTGCCACGGGCAGATTTTCAGGGAGCGGCTTATCAACTGGCGATTGGCTTGCTGCAAACAGTTTTTACTCCCGAAGATAAATACGAATGGCATGAATTTTATGAACAAGCCCCTACACAAGCAGATTTGCAGACTGCATTTAATCGGGTGGAACACGCTTTTAACCTAACAGGGGATGTCCCTCTGTTTATGCAGGATTTTGATTCTCTGGATAGCGCAAAATCAACGGAGATCTCAGGGTTACTGATCGAATCGCCAGGAGCAAATACGCTTAAGCTAAATACTGACCACTTTATCAAACGTGGTCAATGTGACGTCATTTCCCCAGAGATGGCCGCCATTGCCCTATTTACCTTACAGATTAATGCTCCTGCTGGCGGTGTCGGGCATCGTGTCGGGTTACGGGGAGGCGGCCCGCTGACGTCTTTAATTCAGCCACAAGAATGGGATGCTCCGCTATGGCAAAAACTTTGGCTCAACGTCATTAATCGAGATCTTTGGCATTATCCCGAACCTGATCTCAATAGCCCAGATGTTTTTCCGTGGTTGGGTAAAACCCGTACCAGCCAAAAAGCAGGAACAGAAATTTACGCACATAATGTGCATGAACTGCATATGTATTGGGCGATGCCACGGCGAATTCGTCTGGAAGTAGACGATAAACCCGCCATTTGCCAATTAACGGGGCAGGCAACCCATCAATCTGTTTCTGCTTATCGCACCCAAAACTATGGAAACAATTATTCTGGCTCTTGGCAACACCCCTTAACGCCCTATCGATGGAATCCGAAAAAACCGGATGAAGAACATCTTTCCATCAAAGGGCAACCCGGCGGTATTACCTATAAGATTTGGGATAGTCTGACTTTCTCCGTTCATAAAGAGGGTCAACAGGCAGCGCAGGTTGTCGACCATTTTAACCAGCTCAATGACTATTTTGCGGATGAACAGAGCGACACCCCACGGTTATGGGTTTTTGGCTATGATATGGACAATATGAAAGCCCGTGGTTGGTATTCCACCTCTTTACCCCTATTTTCCATGCCCATTGAGAAAAAAGATGCCATTTTCCGGCGGGTCAAAACACTACAAACCCTCTCTGTCTATGCATTGAGCCAATGCCGAACTCAAGTCAAAAGCGCATGGTTCAATCGCCCGAATGATACCAAAGGCGATATGTCGTTTATTGATGCCGCCTTCTATCAACGCACCCAAGCAGCCTTCTTTAAAGCAGTCCAACAAATTGTCAGCAGCCAGCACGATGCCTCTTCTTTATCCACGGAGGAAGCCAAAAACTGGCTCTATCAACTCAAAAATACCTGCTTTGATCTCTTTGATGAATTCGTGCTGTCAGAAAATACCGATCCCAAACATCTGCCTAAAAAAATCGAGGCACGACAGATTCTCACCAAATGGCTGATGGGTTCCAAAGATATCAAATCATTTATGGCGGAACACAAAATAGAAACTAAATCACCAAAACCAAAAAAGAAAAAGGAGGTTATCAATGGATAACCTAAGCGAAAATCGCTTAATGCGTTGGTGGGAAAGTATGTTTTTATCCCCCTCGGAGTTGAAGGAAAAAGATATTTTCCCAGCGCCAACGCTCTATAAAGCTGAATTAAAGCGTTGCCAAGATATTGACGCGGTAACTTTAAAGGAAGGTTTTCGGGCACTATGGTTCAGTTTGCCTGAAGATATAACCAAGAAAGCTGAACATAAGACCATGACACTTTGGGCGATGATTGCCGTCACTCTGGTGTATGTAAAAACCAACACCACGACCAATTTGGCAACCGCCGCGGGCACCAAAACAGAAAATGACAAACCTATTGTCAGCACACACCGTTTTGCTCAGTTGCAGTCAGCCAAAACTCCCGATGAGTTCATTATGCGTTTACGGCGCATTCTGCAACAACTGAAAGGCCAAGTTTCCGTGTTATCCCTCACCAAAGATATTGAACAGTGGATGCAGGAACACCACCAGCCAAGAGCACGTCGGGCCAACAAACGCCTTAGTGTGCAGTGGGCAATGGATTACTACAAAGCAGCCAAATAATCCGAAGAACTTTTCATCTATAAGGAATTCCAAATGAGCCAGTTTATTCAGTTACATCTCTTAACTTCCTATCCTCCTGCCAACCTGAACCGCGACGATCTCGGGCGCCCTAAAACCGCCAGAATGGGCGGATTTGAGAGATTAAGGATCAGTTCCCAGAGTTTGAAGCGCCATTGGCGAATCTCTGATCTGTTTCAGGATGCCCTTGCAGACCATCTTGGTTTTCGTACTAAACGTTTCGGCTTCCAGGTTTATCAACGCTTGCTTAATGGGGGCGTTAAAGAGAAGCAAGCGACTGAATGGGCTTCTGCTATCGCGGAAGTATTTGGTAAAAAGAAAAAAGATGAACCACTGGAAATCGAACAACTGGCCCACATCAGCCCGGCAGAAAAAGAAGCGACCTTTTCACTGGTAGACAAACTCATCGCAGAAAATCGCACAGCAACAAAAGAAGAGTTGAACCTACTGAGCAAAGCAAAAATTGCCGTAGATATTGCCTTATTCGGTCGTATGCTGGCTTCCAGCCCAGCCTATAGCGTTGAAGCAGCCTGTCAGGTTGCCCATGCCATCAGTGTTCACAGTGTTACCGTGGAAGATGATTACTTTACCGCCGTAGATGATCTCAATGATGGCAAAAGTGATTCAGGTTCAGCACATATTGGTGAAACGGGTTTTGCGGCTGCGCTGTTCTACAGCTATATCTGCATCAATAAATCCCTGCTGCTTGAAAATCTAGCGGGTAATGAAGCACTGGCAAATAAAGCCATAGCCGCCCTGACAGAAGCCGCTACCAAAGTCGCCCCATCCGGCAAGCAAAATAGCTTCGGTTCCCGTGCTTATGCCAGCTATGTATTGGCGGAAAAAGGCGAATACCAGCCCCGTTCCCTATCCGTCGCTTTTTTAAAACCCATTGATGATGAAGATCAGGCAATCGATGCCATCACAGCGTTGGAAAAACAGGTGAAAAACTTCGATAACGTTTATGGCGCTTGCGCTGATACGCGCTATAGCATCAATACCGTTACTGGCGAGGGTAGTTTTGCTGAGTTGGTTCAGTTCGTCACTGATTAAAAGAGGCCAATATGAAAACTTACTTGGTCTTTCGCTTATACGGTGCACTAGCCAGTTGGGGTGTGGAAGCGGTCGGTGAAAGTCGGCCAACGAGCACTTATCCAACCCGTTCGGCTATTTTAGGGCTATTGGGCGCAGCTCTGGGCATCCGCCGTGATGACGAAACACAGCTTGCCGCATTGCAGCAAAGTGTCAAAGTCGCCATCAAACAGATCGTTTCCGGTTCATTGATGCGGGATTACCATACCGCCCAAGTTCCCTCTCACGACAAAAAACAAACGCATTTGACCCGCAAAAGTGAATTGAGTGATAAATCTAAATTGAACACAGTACTGTCATCACGGGATTACCGCGCCGATGGCCTCTGGATTATCGCCATTTCATTGACGGAACAGGCCAATTTCCCCCTTTCTGCCTTGCGTGATGCGCTGATAAAACCGGTCTTTACACTGAGCCTTGGGCGAAAATCCTGCCCTCTGGCGCTTCCGATGATGCCGAAATTGGCGGAGTATCCATCATTAAAAGCGGCCCTTGATACGCCTTTTCCACCCTTAACCCAATCAGAGAAAGCCGATCGCTATTTGTTGGGCTTGTTCGGCAGTTATGACGCAGTGAGCTATTTCTGGGAGGGGGATGAAGACGAGATCGAGATTCCTGATACCACAATATTGACCAGCCAGCTCTGGGATGAACCACTATCACGCCGCCGCTGGCAGTTTACGCAACGCATGATGCACCAGATATCGATAATGGAGGGAACAGATGTATCTGTCTAAAATCACCTTGCGACCTTCTGTTTATCATATACAAGTACCGTCACGACAAACGAAAAATGATGTCTACTCATCCCACCAGCTCTTGTGGCAACTGTTTACAGAGCAGGAAGAACGCAATTTTCTCTTTAGGGAAGAGACGAACTTAAGCGGTAGACCTGAGTTTTTTGTATTGTCCACAACGACACCGAACGCCAATTCACCGCAATTCCAAATTCAAACCAAGCCTTTTACGCCCCAATTACATAACGGGCAAAAACTGGCGTTCAAACTCCGCATGAATCCCACCGTCTGCATAACGGAGAAAAATTCAGGCAAACAGCGACGCCATGATGTTTTGATGCACGCCAAGCGTCAGGCAAAACATGCTCGTATCGACGCTGATGAAATTGAATCATTGATGACGCAAGCCGCCCAAGCATGGATACAAGATGAAAAACGCCTTGCCCATTGGGGCGTCCGCTTTGATTTCGCCCCTGATATTGAACGCTATACCCAACATCGCAGCTTTAAAGCTTCTGGTCAGAAAGTGGCGTTTTCCAGCGTGGATTTTCAGGGTGTGCTTACCTTGTCAGATAGCGAACTTTTTCTTGAGCAATACAGTAAAGGGTTTGGCAGGGCAAAATCGTTTGGCTGTGGGTTAATGCTGATAAGGGCACTGTAATGGCATTCATTCCACTAAAACCCATTCCGATCAAGGACAGGAATTCGATGATCTTTATCGGAATGGGCCGTATTGATGTCAAAGATAATGCGTTTGTTGTGATTGATGAAGTCAACGGTGAACGCATGCATATTCCCGTCGGTTCCATCGCTTGCATTATGTTGGAGCCAGGCACTCGCATCAGCCATGCCGCAGTGAAACTGGCCTCAACAACGGGAACATTACTCATTTGGGTGGGAGAAGCGGGTGTCCGGCTCTATTCCGTGGGTCAGCCGGGAGGGGCTCGTTCAGACCGATTACTTTATCAGGCCAAGCTGGCACTGGATGAAGATTTGCGGCTAAAAGTTGTCCGCAAAATGTTTGAATTACGCTTTGGTGAACCGGCCCCCCAAAGACGAAACGTTGAACAGCTTAGAGGCATAGAGGGCGCGCGCGTCAGGAAGACCTATCAAATATTGGCAAAACAATATGGGGTAAAGTGGCATGGGCGCAATTACGATCATACGGATTGGGATAAGGGAGATCTCATCAATCGCTGTATCAGTGCAGCAACATCTTGCCTATATGGAGTAACCGAAGCAGCGATTCTGGCAGCAGGTTATGCTCCCGCCATTGGTTTTCTACATACGGGTAAGCCCTTATCCTTTGTCTATGATATTGCAGATATCTTAAAATTTGATACCGTCGTTCCCATTGCTTTTAAAGTTGCCGCTTCCAATAGCATTGCTCCTGATAGACAAGTCAGGATTGCCTGCCGTGAAAAATTCAGAGCTGACAGGATCCTAAAACACCTTATTCCCTTAATTGAAGAAGTACTCGCAGCGGGCGAAATCTCCCCGCCACCACCACCTGCTGATGCACAACCTCCTGCCATTCCCGAGCCAATATCTATTGGTGATATTGGTCACAGGAGCCAGTAAATATGAGTATGACGGTTGTCGTAACAGAAGCCGTTCCTCCTCGGTTACGGGGACGTTTGGCCATTTGGTTGCTGGAGATACGGGCCGGGGTTTATGTCGGAGACATCTCCCATAAGATTAGAGAGATGATTTGGGAACAAATCACAGAACTCACCGAAGATGGAAATGCGGTTATGGCATGGAAGACTAACACGGAATCTGGGTTTGATTTTCAAACCATTGGGGAAAACAGAAGGGAACCGATAGATTTTGATGGTCTTCGTTTAGTGAAATTTAAGCCACTTTCTGAGGATTAATTTGGGGGAATTACAGCCTATTAAAAATGGTAGAATTTTCCCTACTGATAAATATTTTTTAAAACAGATAGTTATATTTAGTGTTCCCCGTAAGTACGGGGATAAACCGATAACTAATTCTCACGTCGTCGGATAGTGTTCGTGTTCCCCGTAAGTACGGGGATAAACCGCAGGAATAACTCCTTATAACTATCCATTAGTAGTGTTCCCCGTAAGTACGGGGATAAACCGGTTGGTCAAGTTCAGATGATGAATTAGCAACTGTGTTCCCCGTAAGTACGGGGATAAACCGCTGTTTATCGTTTCACAATCGACAACTGATTAGTGTTCCCCGTAAGTACGGGGATAAACCGAAAAATACGGAAAAAACGCAGGACTGGAGTAACTGTTCCCCGTAAGTACGGGGATAAACCGGGTTATTACGTTCTTTCCGATGCTCTTCGACAGTGTTCCCCGTAAGTACGGGGATAAACCGTTCTGGGCTGCACCCAGCAATGGATGCAGCACCTGTAGCTCATCAACGAGCATGACGTAGAGCTTCATAGCGTATGCGAACCCGAGAGATCACATTTAAGGTCACAGAAGTACCCTATAGTGGCGGTAATACCCTACGGCTTGCAGTTAGCCTGCACAGCAATATCGTCGAACAATAATGACTCTCTTAGCCTCTCCCGTATGGTTTTTTGAGAGGCAAACCACATACCTACGTCGCGCTTTACTCGCGGAACCAAGGAATCGTATTGCTCGATCTCACTCAATGCCCGAGAGGCATCAACGATAGCGCGTGCGCGCGGCTGTCTAATGGCCTCGTATTTCTTTAAGGCCTCCGCATAATCATCAGTATTTCGAAGGGTATAACCGAGAACCGCTGCATCCTCAATGGATAATCCTGCCCCTTGACCAAGGCTTGTGTACATTGGATGAGCGGCATCACCAAGAAGTGTTACTCGCCCCTTAGTCCAGGTTTCCGGAAAAGTTCTGTCTTTCGCATCGACAGCGATGATAGAGGTACTATCAGTTGCAAGGATAATGTCGTGAACAATATCCGGCCAGCCAGTATAGAATTCTGCGACATCCTTGTTCGTACCTTGCCACGATTTGGCTTCATGCGGAAGCATATTGGCTGTCCCCCACCAATACACCCAACCGTTACCAATATCGATAATACCGATTCGTTTTCCACTACCCCAGTAATGAACGACATACCCCGGAGTAATTTGCGGATGAGAGTACTTCACCAAGGAGAGCCAGCAGATGTAACCTGCCTCCTGAATTATGGATGTTGTTCCAATCGCCTCTCGGATCGATGAATAGAACCCATCGGCCCCCACCAAAATGTCTCCATGGGAAACAGTGCCATCGTCAAAATTGAGCTGTATGCCGTCTGTGGTCTCTACATAATCAGCCGCACGCTTTCCAAATGTTACATTCACATCACCAAGCTGATCGAGCAAAGCCTGATGCAGCTTTTCTCTCGAAATGCAGACGCTGGGAGTGCCTTGTTGATTCGAGATTTCTTGCATAGGGAGACGTTTCAGAAGCAATCCCGATTTGTGGCGCATCTCGAAGTTCTGAATTTCGGCACCATAACGTTCCAGATCGAGATCGATGCCAAGAAGCTTTTTCATGGCCGCACTAGCATTGGACATGACAGAGAGCCCTGAGCCAGTAGTTCTTAAACTATCGGATTTCTCAAAAAGCTGGACAGCCCATCCGATCTTTTTTAGTGCTATTGCGGCTGATAAACCACCAATGCCGGTTCCCACGATTAGTGCAGTTGGATTTTTAGGCATTTTCTAGTACCTCACTTGCAGTATTGATCTCGTCAACGATGGTCTGTGTCATTTTCTTGACATACGGTTCTTCCATTATCGTGAGATGGTTTCCATCGATTTCTATCACTTTCACCTTGCCGGCGGTTTTATCTCCCCACCCGTTTTTCGGATCTTGATATTCGCTACGTATCATGTCATGCATCTCACGCAATATTGTCGGGAGTGGCTCTTTTGCACGAATGAGCGTAATGTCGAGGTTTGGACAGCCTGCGTTATATTCCGCCGCAGCCTGCCAGTTTGTTCGGTAGACATCAAAAAGCCGGTGCATGACCGCTTTTGTGCTACCCGCCGGAATTGCACCTATCTTGATCGCGTGATCGGTGATGTAGTCGAAGCGTTCCTGTAGATCTACGATCTCTGGCGGAACAATCTGCACGGGCAGTGACGATCCTCTTGTTGTCCACAACAACTCCCAGAAGAACCAGCTGAGCAGTGCGTCATCACTTGCTTTACCCTGTGCGTTCGAACCGAGCGCCATCGTGTCAAGGATCAGAATATTGGCAACCGTATCACCTGATCGGATTAGCTGGTTTGCGATTTCGAAGGTGATAAAGCCACCATACGACCATCCACCAATGACATATGGGCCATTTGGCTGAACTCGCTTTATCGCTTCGATATAGAACTTTGCCTGCTCTTCAATGCTAGCGATCGGCGAAGACCCTATATCAACACCTGATGCCTGCAATGCGTAAAGTGGCTGATCTGTAGGAAGATGAGGAAGCATACGCAGATACGAAAGGATATTGCCGCCCATCGGATGCACGAGGAAGAGTGGCCTGCGGCTACCCGTTTCACGCAATGGCACAAGCGGATCGAACTTGAATTCCCCTCCGCCATGACGGATTAACGCCGCGAGCTGGGCAATTGTGGGAGCACTGACGAACGCGGAAAGGGGCACATTGATGCCGTAGAGTTTCTCAACAAGAACAACGATACGCATCGCCGTCAGCGAGGTAGCACCACAATCGAAAATGCTCTGTTCCGGAGCAATCTGAGGGATCTTCAGCAGCTCAGCGATCAATTCACAGAGCCGACGCTCGTATTGGTCTTTCGGCACTCGGTACTCTCTGTTCGACCCGATTCTGATTTCCATCTGGCGGAGCCTTGCATCGTCGCGCTTGCCGCTTGGCGTTTTCGGCAGAGAATCGAGCCAGACGGTATGGGACGGGATCATATATGTCGGCAATTCCGACCTGAGATATTGCAGAAGTCGTTCCTGTACGTCGAGATCTTCTTTCCCCACAAGGAAGGCGACGAGGTAAGAATCGAGATCGTCGCGGGGACGAGCGATCACAGCTACCTCCACACTTTCCCCCTTTTCTTCAAAGAAGCGGAGGATCTTCAACTCGACTTCGGATGGTTCAATCCGATAGCCACGCACTTTGATCTGCGTATCATTACGGCCGAGGCTGATGATTTCGCCGTTCGGTGATTGAATGCCAATATCACCGGTTCGGTAGAAGATACCGCCAGGTACATCGGGATGCTCAATGAACTTTTGACGCGTTTGATTCGGCGCACGGTAGTAACCTGATGCCAATGCCTTGCCATATGCACAAATCTCACCCGGAACACCTTCAGGCACCACGTTTGAATGCTGGTCGAGGATGACAATACCGACGCCGCTGATTGGCGTGCCAATCGGGGGCAGTGGAGCAAAATGAGCCGAATCGCCACTCATGTTGTGGTACGCAATAACATGAGTTTCTGTCGGCCCATACTGATTTTCCAGCATACCTCCTTTCAATTCTGCAATGAAGGAACGAATTTCCCGGGTGACGCGCAATTGCTCGCCCGAGGATGCAACCACACGCAGTTTCCGTGGAAATAGTCCAAGCGTCACTGCGGTTTCAGCAAGTTGCTGCAAAGCGATGTAGGGAAGGAAGATTCGCCCGACAGCCTTACGATCAAGAAGGCGAAGCAATGCGGCCGGATCCTTGCGTTCAGACTCATCAACGAGATGCAATGTGGCACCAGCCGCAAGCGTGGACGATATCTCCTGAAATGAGACATCGAAACTCAGAGGGGCGAATTGCAGAGTCGACATGACCTGCGAGCCGCTGCTTATACGGTTTTGCCAGTTAATGAGGTTGGCCAAGCCCCTGTGAGGCATAGCGACACCTTTTGGTACACCCGTCGAGCCGGATGTGAACAGGATATAGGCTATGTCTACCGGAGCAATGTCTGCCGGAGCAATGTCTACCGGAGTAATGTCTGCCTCAATATCCTCAGTGGCATTTGGGGCAATGGCGTTTTTCAGGATAAGCTGCCGTTCGAACTTCGGCAACTCAGTGACTTCTGGCCCTGTGATCAGAACGGCCGGCTCGGCAATCTCCAGAATCAATTTGATACGGCTGGCAGGGTATGAAACGTCGATTGGAAGGCACACCGCTCCTGTGCGGAGGATAGCGACGATCGTGGCGATTTGCTCAAATGATCTGGGTAGCGCAACTCCGACAATATCGTGCGCCTTTACACCTCTTTCGCGAAGTAGCAATGCGATGCTGGCACTCGTCTCCCAAAGCTCCTCATAAGTCCACTCTTTATCACCATGCGTGACGGCGACATTGCTTGGGTTGCTTTCTACAGCCCGTCGGATAAGAATTGGGACCGACTCGAACGGTTCCTCCAACAGGGGCGGAATGATGTTCCCCAGAGCAGCAAGCGGTTGGTTCAGCGTTGCAGCAGAGTGCGGCTGGTAGGCGATTTTCTCAAGTGCCAGCCGAAATAATCTTGCGAAGACTTCACCCTGTTCTCTTGCGTATAAATTCCCGTCAAGATCAATCCGAACGCCCATTTGCCCCCCCACAAAGTCGCGCATCACGTTCACGAGGATCGCAAAATTCGTCTCTTCTCTGGGATCAAAGGCAAGGATTTCGCTGTCCGTCTTGGAACTTACATCCTGGAGCACACGGAAGTGTATGTAGTTGAATGCAGTCTGAACCGTGACTGGGCTGGTATGGGCCTGAATTTCACTCAATGGCAAGCGTCGATGCCTATGATTTCTCTTTTCGTTTTGATAGACGGTGTCAGCAAGCTGGAGCCATGTAAGCCCTTTCACATCGACCCGCAAAGGTACTGTATTCAGGAACAGCCCAAGGAGATGTTCGGAATGCCTGATTTCCGGGCGAACATGCGTAACTACTCCCGTAATCAGTTCATCGCTGCCGCTCATCACAGCCATTGTGAAACTGTGCGCAGCAAGATAGAAAGACTTTACAGGTAATTGAGCAGTTTTGGCCAAGTCTCGCAAGGCTGTGTCGAGCTGGGGATCGACCTTAAAACGATAGGAAAACACCCTCTGGAACGGATCTTTCGAGTGTCTTGCCAAGCCGATGGGTAATGTGCTCGACGCTCCCCTGAGATACTCCTGCCAGTACGCCCGATGCTCTTCTGCCCCAATCGCTTCGATCTCGTTCTGAACGAAGAGTGACGGATTCGGTAGCGCGTCTACTGCGTATCCGAGATCCACGCCGTCGGTTCTCCCTGAATAGGACAACAGGAGCTCACAAACCAGATTTGCAACGCTTCCTCCATCAAGGATCGCATGATGGAAACTCAGGAGAAGATCAATGACCTCGGAATTTTCTCTGACGAAAATACCCACGTGAAAAAGCGGACCAGAACCAAAGCTGTAGTTATAACGAGACCACTTCTCGAAATGATTCACGATTGTATTTTCGTAAACATCGGGTTCCGGTGTAGCGATCAACAAAACGTCTTCGACAGGAACGTCACGCTTGATGATCTGGAGCGGCTTGTCAAAATCACTCAGGTTGAACGTCGTTCGTAGCGCGGGATGCCGCCGAATCAGGATCTGCAAAGCTGACTTGAATGCAGTTTCATCCCACTCAGCCCTGATGGTATAACGGAACACGTCCTTATAAGTGCGTGCTTCCTCGCTTTCGCGGCTATGATAGATGAGGCCAAGTTGTAACTGCGACGCAGGATATGCATCGTCACAATCGGCCAGCCTGCCTCGGTCAGACTCTCCCACCAAAGCAAACGAAGGTAGCGGCTCTCTTGCAGCTTGTTGCGTTCCCGACGCATCATCAAGAACGTTTCCCAGGCCACGAACCGTCGTATGCTGTGCAAGATCCGTGAGACCCACTTTATAGCCGTGAGCCTCCAGTTCGGATCGCACCTTCAGCATCAGAATGGAGTCTCCGCCAAGGACGTAAAAGTCGTCATCAGGGTGGATGTTATATTGGCCGAGAACATTGCCCCAGACCCTGACCACAATGGCCTCACTCTCTCCCAGCTCGAATGACGGCAAAGCCGCTTTCTTTATACTGAGATCGTGAACCGCCCTACTGCGGTCAAATTTTCCGTTGGGCGTAAGCGGTATGCTTTCCAACCGCTCAAATCTCGTCGGAACCATGACGATGGGTAGAATCTTCGCCAGCCGCCCACGAATTTCGCGCTCGCTTACGGCCTCCTTCGCCACATATATCCCGACCAGATGTTTTCCCCGAACCTCATCATCCTCGACGAGAACCTCGGCATTCAATATTTCCGGAAGACCGAGAAGTGCGTTCTTCACTTCACCGAGTTCAATACGGTTCCCGTGGATCTTCACCTGACCATCGATCCGGCCAAGATAAATGATGGATCCATCTTCCGCCCAAGCTGCGAGGTCACCGGTACGATACCAGCGGGTGTCGCCTTCACGCGAGTCAAAAATGAACCGCTCCGAGGTCAGTTCCGGCCGATTCAGATAGCCCTGTGCGAGCTGGACACCCCCAATCTGGAGTTCTCCGGGAATGCCAATCGGTAGCCTCAGGCCATGCTGCGACACAATTCTGATGGCGGTGTTGTTTATCGGGAAACCGATCGGTACAGAGGTGATGTCCTCGCTTTGCCCAAGGTTCAATTCATAATAGGTCACATCCACCGTGGCCTCTGTCGGACCGTAAAGATTGATTAGCCGCGGAGGTCGCCTGCCCTGTGTGAAGAGTTTCCTGTACCTCTTCACGGCGACAGGCGTAAGCGCCTCGCCACTCGTGAATAGGCATTTAAGACCCGACACGGCATTCAGGCTCCCCTCGTCTTCCGCAAGAGTTTGCACGTAGGGTTCAAACATTGAAGGTACGAAGTGTGCAACGGTTACACCGTGCATGGAAATGGCACGGATCAATTCTCGTGGATCACGTTGAGCGCGCGGCTTGAGGAGAGCAACCGATGCTCCGGTTATCGCCCACCAAAAGAGTTCCCACACTGACACATCGAAGGAGATCGGTGTTTTCTGGAGAACAACATCGGTCTCATCCAAGACATGAGCTTCCTGCATCCATTCAAGCCGGTTGATAACAGCATGGTGCTCGACAACAACCCCTTTTGGACGTCCAGTCGAGCCTGATGTGTAGATAACGTATGCGGCAGCGTCTGACCGGGCCTTGCTGTCATAGGCAGCACGGCTGCCAAGCTCTTTTGGCACCGGAGCAGGATCGAAGCGCCGTGGATCGTCGCCCGCAATAACATGGGGCAGATTTGAAATGACCACCTTGGCACAACTATCCTCAAGCATGTATTTCACACGATCTTCGGGATACTCACTGTCGATGGGCAGATACGCCGCGCCGGCTTTTAGAATTCCGAATATCGCAGCGATCATTTCCGGCGAGCGTTCAAGCGATACTGCAATGATATCCCCGGGATTGACCCCACGCTCTTCCAAGGCGTTGGCAATGGAGGACGACCATTCGCTCAATTGAGCATACGACAACGACCTGCCATCTTGGTCACGCAGGGAAATATTGTGTGGGAACTGCCTGACCTTAGCTTCGAACAGAGAGACAACCGTTTCGGTCCGGCTGTAAGGTTTTATCGGGCCATGTTCATACTTTTGCAGGAAATCGACCTGTTCCGGCGTGAGGAGGTCAATTTGGGAAACGTGTTCATCAAGCCTCTCATGGAGGTGGCTCACGAGCTGGATCAGCGTTTCAGCGAAAACGCTTGCAGTCACCTCATTGGTGAAAGCAGATGGATTTAGGCAGATCTCACCATGAACCTCGGTATTGTCGCCATAAGTGTATATATGTACTGCAATAGCATCCTGATCATGCACATGTCCAACATTCCAGATAAATTCATCGTCGTCGGATTTGGATCTGTTCTGGGGATACCGCAAATACGAAATAGTTACGTCGAATAGTTGTCGGGAGGATGCCGATCGCGAGAGCGCAGATATAACCTTCCCCAAAGGTACTGCTTGGTGAGCTTTCAGGAATGCCGTTGTATCCTTGATGGCCAAGCCAATTTGCCTTGGCGTGGAATTTGATTGAACCTCAATCTTGATCGGGAGGCAATTGGCTCTCTGCGTAATCGAGGTGATTTCATTTTCATCTCTGTTTAGAAAAGGGGTGCCAATGAAAAAATTCTCGCTTCCATATACATTCGAAAGCAGGATAGATAGCGCTGTTGAAACAGTTATAAATGGTGTAAATCCACTATCTATTCCACGTGCTACCTCAATAGCCGGAATTCGGAAAGTTTTTTTCAGGCTCTGGCGGGTAGGGCTTACATATTCGTTTTTCGGAAATAACACTGGCTCAATATCTTTAATTTGAGCGACGATCTCATGAAGTGATTTATTGAGTTCAGAGTTTCCGCTTACCGAGAGATCTGTAGCGAATTTCTTTAGAGTCAAACGCTCATTCTCAATATCTTTTACGTTGCCTTCATAGGCATCCAAAATTTTCTGGATAAAAGTATTTAACGCCCAGCCATCAGCAACAATATGGTGGGCCCGAACCATTAATGCGGCTTTCTTATCCGTTTTTCCTACCGCAATATCAATCAAAGGTGGCTTTGAGATATCCCAGGCTTTATGAGACCAATCTCTGAAAAAGGATTCCAGTTCCTGTTCATCTTCAAGCGCATAATCATTGATTTGGGGTAGCACCAACTCAGGACTCATTTTCAGGCAGGGTCGATCTCCATGCCCGTGAAAAGCTTTACGAGCAGCTGGCTCCGATAGCAGGACTTGCTCAGCAGCTTGCCTAAGGTTAGCAATATCGACAGGCATCGAAAGCAACTTGCTGAGTGCTACTGTGAATTGAGAACTGTTTGGGTAGCGCATCGCCTTAACCCAGATATCCTTTTCATATAAGCTCAGCTCAGCTTCGTGCAAATTGTGAAATGTAAGTTCAGTAGCAATGTTCATATTCAACACACCATACAGATACATGCAAATAAATAAGCTCTACAAACAAAGAAATGCCAAATCAAGCCGATCAGTGCCTACCTTCGGCTATTGTGCAATCCCAATCTCTCCAGAGAGGTAACAACATTGCTAAATGTTGTCACTGAGTGACATAAAATGTAAATTAACAAAAGATATTAGATGTAATTCATATATATTTCGCAAATGTCATATGTATAACAAAATTTATGATTAGCTGATGCACCTATCGGTAGTTTGTAACGAGGTAGCCAGCTCGTGGCAGGTAAGACAAAGAAGAAATTGTAAAGAAATGTGAAAGGGGTTATTACGATTTTGACGCAGCTCGACTCATGACCTTACAAAAATTGTTGATAATTCATCCGTTGGCGAGGTCTAGGCATTATCGTAGGCGTTTTAATGAATATATTCGCTTCAATACTATTGATAAGACGGATAAAACTTAACCATCTGAAAATAGTCATCATCTTAAATGATTATTTTTGTTAATGCATCAAGGAGAGAAAACCAATTTATTTTAGCGACACAACGAACGAAAATTCCAAATTATGTGACATTCCCCCTCCAAGTATAATTCGTTAATGCTTGCCTAAAATATCTATGCTAATCTACGCCGCTTTTTATCCCCTTCTGTTGATTTGATAGACAATGTATCTGTCAAAAATAGGAAACGAATTTTCTTATGAACTTAACTAACACCAGCAAATTATTGGCTGCCACTCTGTGTCTTGCAACTTCATATAGCTATGCAGATAGTGAGCGCCCACTGTTCTCATTAACTATGTCCGAATCTGGCGTGCCGCAAACGAATAATGACGGTAGCTTATCCCGAACGACCAAATCTGAATCTCGCATTCTGCCAATTTGGGGTGATGCAGCACGAGCAAAAGGCTACGATCTGCCTGAACCGTTTGGTGCCAGTTATAGTTATATGACTATGCGACAGGATATTGTCGTAGATAGCATTAAATTTGAATTTACAAATCCAAAATTTAAGCCTTGGGAAAGCCAGACTATTATTAATGCTGGTGATACCCGAGAAAAAAGCGAAACTCATATGCTTAAACTGGATTCTTGGATCTTACCTTTCTTGAATATCTACGGCGTCTATGGAAAAACCAAAGGTACTTCAAAAACTAATCTGGATAGCATTTATATACCCGGATCTTCACCTGACGAACCATCATGGGAAAACCTACCTTTTGAGCTAAATTTCAAAGGGAAAACCTTTGGTGGTGGTGCAACCCTTGCCGGTGGTTACAACCAATTTTTTGCCACATTAGATGCTAATTATACCCGCACTAATCTAGATATTTTGGATGGGGATATCAGTGCCTTAGTTATTACTCCGCGAATTGGCTATGAGTTTATTTTTGAACCATTATTTACTGGTCAAGGAAATACAAAAGTGCAAGTCTGGGTTGGTGCTATGTATCAAGATATTACCCAGCGTTTCAAAGGTGATGTCAGCGGACTCGATTTACCTCCACAACTAGAATTATTTAAATATATTCAAAACCAAACAGACATCAAATTCGACGTCGAACAACACCTTGCCCATAAATGGAATAATACTGCGGGTGTTCGTTTCGAAGTCACCCGTAATTTCAACGTACTATCTGAAGTCGGTTTCGGCAACAGAAACAGCTTCTTTATTTCTGGTGAGTTCCGTTTTTAATGTTTGACCTCGCAATATTCAAAAGGCTGGTGATTTCCGGCCTCCTTATTTTTACCGTTTCATCAGCACATGCTGATATCTTGCCTGATCGACAAAAAATTGATGGCTGGTTAAACGAATTGGGCGGCAGCAATCATTTTGATGCCAGCAAGAAAATTGACTGGGGCGTATTGCCCGGCCCTTTCTACACACCTGAAATGGGTATGGGGATTGGTGTTGCCATGGTCGGCTTGTACCGTCCTGATAGCTCAGATCATGTCAGCCAGACTTCATCGCTGGGACTCAGTGGCTTTGGGTCGTCTACCGGCGCGTTTGGCCTGAATTTAACCAATTACAATTTTCTTGCCAATGATCAATGGCGGTTATTCGTTTCCGGTACGCTGAATAACACCCCAACTTACTATTGGGGCAAAGGTTATAGCGCCGGTAAAAATAGCAGTAATAAAGAGAAATACCATTCGCAGGAATTTGATATTCGTCCTCGCCTCCTCTATCGCGTTACTGACGCTACCTATATGGGGTTGGGCTGGCATTTCTCATCCGTCAACGCCAGTAACCCAGATGTCGGTGCAAAACGGTATTTTGAACAGTCCATCGGTGGCCGTTCCGTGCTGAGTTCTGGTGTAAGTGCCTACTTCAGTTATGACACGCGGGATTTCTTGCCCAACGCACAGCATGGGCAGGCGTTTGAGATTATTTATACCTATTTTTCCCCAGAACTGGGGGGAGATCATCGTTTTCATACCACGCAGTTTCAGTTTTCTATCTACCATCCATTATCCGAAAAAACGGTGCTGGCCTTTGATAACTATGCCCGTTTCAGTACAGGTGATATTCCGTGGAACCAATTATCGCTGCTCGGAAATGGTCAGCGGATGCGCGGATATTATGAAGGTCGTTATCGTGACAATAATATCTTCACAACACAACTGGAGCTAAGGCACAAACTTGACTGGCGCCACGGTGTGGTCGGCTGGATAGGCACCGGTACTTTGGGAGATTCTCCGTCAAAACTGGGAACAAAACATTGGCTCCCATCCGTTGGCGTTGGCTATCGTTTCGAGTTTAAGCCACGCATGAATGTCAGATTAGATTTTGGTGTTGGTAAAGACAGTACTGGGTTTTACTTTCAGGTCGGGGAAGCGTTTTGAGACGATTAATGACACTGTGTTTCTGCTTTCTGCTGATGGCATGCCAGAATAAACCAGAACCCGTTGATCCCGTGGAACCTGTTCTCGTCAGTGATACCCATGAACAGTCTCAAGAAGATTGGCCAGCACTGGCTCCGATTGCGCCACCAGAAGGTTTAAGGGCCTGCTGTGCTTTCGGTTATAACCTTAAAACTGAGCTATGGAATATTCCCATTCCCTTCTACGACATCGACAATATTGTTGAGGCCGAGAAATTGGGTGAGCATCACTACAATGACAGTGTTGTCGGTGCGAGTGCAGCGTTGTTAGGGATGAGTAATGAAAAAGTCGGCCTGCTGTATACTCATCGAGGCGGATTTATTGATATCTCCCATGTGAGGGATACCGCAGACTATACGCTCTATCTGTTCAGCCAAATTAATGCCCATCTCGGTCAAGAGTGGGAATTAACCCTGAATAATGAACTTGCCGCGCGTAAGATTCACTTTTTTGCTTTTACACCGCCGGAAGATCCCACTGAACGTCATACGTTGAGTGCTTATTTAGCCGCCAAACTCGCTTTTCAGCTCGCAGCTTGGCATGAAATAGCGCAATGGTATGGCTATCAATCCGTTCCAGGATTTCCAGAAGGTATTTCTGCTTTTTCGCCGGAAGATCTCTATTCGAATCTGTTGGGCGCTCGGCTGGCGCTAACGCTAATCTTGGAAGGACATGCCTCTTCTGTAACTCAGTTCTCGTCCTCAATGGCAAACATCTTGCCGATGGCCTTGGATGATCTGGGCGCTTATCCCCGATCAGGTACAAAAGAGATGTTTGATAACGTAGATGGCTTATGGTGGAACAGTTATCAACGCATTCCCCAGAAGTTTTTAGTGCTGCACCGGAATTATGATATCCAAGATAATCGCTATCCATTAACGCCTTCAGGTAAAGAAACATTTTCTTTACGTCTATCTCTGCCTGAACATTATCAGCATTTTTCTCTGGATAAACTGGCTGAATTCCAGTTATGGCCAACCAATGAGATGAGAAACTTACCTGTGCCCAAGCAATATTGGACAGTGAAAGATTTTAAGATGCTGGCAGAAAGTGCCCGACGTGAAGATGAGCAGCAATTGTTGGTTAAATAATCAACCATAAAATCTATCTATTCAGTTAGAGCGAGGAATAAATAACTTTCCAAAATAGCGCTACACCTCATGCACTCATAATTACATGTATAACAATGAGTTGAAAGAGTCTATGTGTAGCATAATTATGAATTGTTATTTATACCTACTTGATGGGTGTATTCCTCAATCCTCAATCCTCAATCCTCAATCCTCAATCCTCAATCCTCAATCCTCAATCCTCAATCCTCAATGCCATTATCAATGGGATTAATTATTGATGATGAAATTAATTTTTAATTTACTATATTCTTGGAAAATCTAATTTTAGAATATCTCTCATATCCATGAACTATTATTAGATATTCTCTGTAAAATTCAGGAATAGGAATTAAACATCTTGCCTAAAGTGAGTGACTGATGAAAAAAGCCATTTTTTTCTTGTTAAACGATTATGCGGACTGGGAAGGTGCGTATCTTGCCAGCAAGCTCAATATTCATGAAGAATGGTCAGTAGAAACCGCTTCTTTAAAACAAGGAACATGCAAATCAATCGGAGGTTTTGACACGGTGATAACCCACTCTGTAGATACACTGCCTCATGACATTGATCTGCTTGTTTTAATTGGAGGCAATTCTTGGGTTATAGAAAATAACAAACTGAAAAGTCTTATTTCTACTTATCTTAATGCGGGCGTTATCGTTGGGGCTATCTGTGGTGCTGTAGATTTTTTGGCAAAAAATAGTTTATTAAACGATTTTAAGCATACAGGAAATTCCCAATATTTATGGAATGAATACAAGGAATACCGTAATCAAGATAACTTCATTAAACAACAAACAGTAACTGACAGAAATCTCATTACTGCCAATGGAACAGCGCCGATTGAATTTTCTGAACATATACTAAAAGCTTTACATATTGAAAAACCGGAGAAAATAACGAAAGAACATGAGTTATTTACAATAGGTTATTACAATTACTGCAATAAATATGGTGATCCATTTGCTTAAATTTAAGCTCAGATTAAATCAAAGGAGACAAAAATATCAATATGTCTCCTTCATATCCCCTTCAGAAATCAGGTTACTTGCTAAATTCCCCCAACGCCCTACGTATCGGCGTGTGCTGTTTAATCAGTTCTTGCAAAACCTCTTTCAACAACTGACTCTTGCCATTGCCCAATGACTCCAGCACGCTTTTTTCATGGGATTCGGCTTCGGTCAGCAATCCTTCTACCACTTGCTGCCCCGTCTCCGTCAAACGTACCAATGTAATGCGGCGATCACCTCCACCGTTGGAAAAACGAGCGACATGCCCCTGCACTTCCAGACGCTGCAAAACACGGGTAATGGTCGGTTGTTTACTGACCGTTTTCTGTGCCAGAAGGCTAATGCCGATCGGGCCACTTCCCGCCAACGTCGATAACACCCGCCACTCCAACACTGACAGCCCCTGCGCCTCAACAATGTCATGGAATTCAGAGGAAACCAGCATCCATGCCTGCCCAAGCAAGGCAGGCAAGTAATTGTCAACAAACACTTTTGAATCTGGCATAAGTTGAACAACCTTTTTTATCTCAGGAAGTTTTTTGTCTTCCGATTCTAAAAGGTTCATCCGTGAAAGACACGTCCACAACAGTCATTCAGTCAATATTTTCCTGATAACAGTGAGCCAAATCTCGGAACGTATGTATTCAGCCCAAGCTGTTTCAATATCATGTAGGCTGTCGCCACAGATGAGGAAATAACAGGCAGGGAAATATAGCTGGCAACATGCACCAGCTCTCCCTGAGACAATAAAGAAAAACGCACCAATGTATTGGTATTCTCACCGCAGGCCAATACGCCCAATGGGCCGATGCTGGTATCATGTACCTTTAACGAAGAAGCGTCCCCATTTGCCCACGTGAGTTTTTCTGCCCATGTCAGCACCAGCTTGCAGTGTCGGTCACGTATTAAATAGTTAGTTGTTATGATATAGTTCCAGCTTTTTAATGGTGAAGTATGGCTAAAGTTGACGTCTATTGTCGTTATTGTCGTTATTGTCGTTATTGTCACAAATCAGAACATATTAAAGGACATGGAAAAGGAAATGGCGGACATCCTCGTTATCGCTGCTATACCTGCTGTAAGGTCTTTCAGTTGGAGTATACCTATCAGGCCTGCAAACCCGGCGTTAAAGAACAGATTGTCGATATCGCGATGAATAACGGGGGAATTCGTGACACCGCTCGGATCCTGAAAGTCGCCACAGCCACCGTCATGAAAACATTAAAAAACTCACGCCCCGACACGTAACGACACTTCCCCTTGATGGAAAGAACATTCTGCTTATCTGCGAAATAGACGAGCAATGGTCGTTTGTGGGGAACAAGAAAAATCAACGCTGGCTTTGGTATGCCTGGGAACCCCGCCTGAAGCGAATAATAGCCCATGTTTTTGGCGATCGCAGTAGAAAAACGTTAGACAAGCTGCTTACCCTCTTATCTTCCTTTACTATTCGGTTTTACTGCACGGATGACTATGTTGTTTATGACCGACTTCCCGAGGAAGAGCACTTGACTGGAAAGACGTTTACTCAGCGTAGAGAGAACGAATTTAACTCACCGTACCCGAGTAAAAAGACTGAATAGGAAAACCATCGGTTACTCAAAATCCGAAGAAATGCACGATAAGGTAATAGGGACTTTTATTGAGCGTGAGTACTATTTTTAATGCTCAATCTAACTATTTAATACACGACCCCAATTATTATAAAATTATCATGCCTAAAAAACAGTGGTAATAAATAGCATAAATCTCATGACCACCATTCTATAACCCCACTTTGTGGGGTACATAGATACTACACATTTAAACTTTAATTTCCGCCAAAACCCCATAAAGCCTCTCAATATCCTTACGCCACAATTCCTGATTTTTCAGCTTTTGGTGTTTCGGTTTTCTCGCCAAATCCTCTGCCAGATTTGTCTCTAACACCACAATACGCTGGAGAATTTCATCTTCACCTGCTAATACTTCCAATTCATCATGAGAACTTTCCTGATCCTTAATCACTTCCTTTTGACAAGAAGCCGCTTTCTCATTAATAAACTGATAATACCCATCACTGGACGTGACTTCTTCCAGCTTGCCATTTTTAATCAGCAAAAATCGGTTGGCGACGTTATCGATAAACGCCCTGTCATGCGAGGTAATTAATATTGTCATCTCGTTATTAATCAATTCACTTTCCAGCTCCATTTTGCCAAAAATATCCAAGTGGTTGGTAGGTTCATCGAGAATTAAAAAGTTCGGTTTATTTAATTTCAATATTAAAAACATTAATCTAGAGCGTTCGCCACCACTTAATATCCCCACTAATTTATTAAAATCCGCATATTCAAACCCTGTCGCAATCAATTGTTGCTTACAGCCGATATCATCAATATTTGGGGTGTTATTTCTTACCGCATCAAAGAGCGATTCATTCAGTGGAATTTTCTCCAATTCCTGATCGAGATAGCCCATATTACACTGCGGGGAGAAAGTGATATTTTCGGTGTCATAGGCCGCATTTTCTACCTGATCATCCTTCAGATTTCTGGCCTTTTTATAGGCTTCAACAAGAATATGGATCAAGGTGGATTTTCCCACTCCATTATCACCCAGCAGCGCGATTCTATCTCCCGGACGAATGTATAATCCATTGATTGAAAACAACGGATTAAACTCTCTATTCTGTTGATATCCAACCAATTTTACCTCAATTTGCAGCATATTTTTGGATTTGATCGTGTCGGCATCTAACGATAGTCGATAGATTTCCCCCTCAGTTATTTTGGTTTTACTCTTTTCGAGTTTTTCGGCCCGTTTCTCCATAGATTTGGCTTTTCTGGCAAATTTCTCGTTATCGTAAGTTTTTGCCCATTGTGCTATGCGTTTTGCGCTTTCCTGTATGCGTCGAATATTCTTTTCTTCTGCTTTCAGCCGCACAGCATCCGCTTCATCTTTTTCCTGCAACGCTTCAAATGCCTGACTAAACGGCAGGGAAAAAGCGCTCAACTGTTGGTCACGCAAAAAAACCGTTTGGTTGGTGACGTTATCCAGAAAGTTTCGGTCGTGGGAAACGATAATAAAGGCGCTCTTTAGGCTTTTATTAAAAAAATCCTCAATGAATTTCAGGGTATTGGAATCTAAGTGGTTACTCGGCTCGTCAAATAAAATAACATCGGGTTCCACAACCGCGCTCATGGCAAACATCAATTTTGTCTTTTGCCCGCCGCTGAGATCAGCCACTTTAGTAGCAAAATCAATAAACTGAAAGCCGAAACTATACAGCATGGACTCTGCTTTATAATTGCTATATTCATCAACTTGTTTTACCTTTTGAGAAATACACTCAAACAAGGACATTCCAAGCAATGACTCATCGATAAACTGAGAGACCATTTCCAGTCTCAGGCCATTGGCGTTTTCAATAAATCCATCATCCGGTTTTTCAATGCCTGCCAGTAGCTTGAGTAAATGGGTTTTTCCCGTACCGTTATAGCCGACCAACGCAATTTTGTCGTTTTCTTTAATGGTTATGGAAAGGTTGTTAAATAACGGCTTTGAATTAATGCTAAAGTTAACTCTATTACAGTGAATCAGCGTTGACATCTATTATGTCCCCATCAAGCACCTTCATTAATCTCAGAATGAGATTTATTTTCAACCAAAACTTATATATTTAAAGGGGAATTAGGTCAAGTTACCATCTAAAAAAATGAGCCAGCATTAAAATGGAATCTCCGCTTTTAAGAAAATTTGCGAACCGACTGGACGGTTATTCACGGCAAAGTCTTTTTGCCATTTCAGTGCCACCGGCCAACCTTTATCATTGGCATAACGGATGGAGGGGCCAATACCAAACGCGCTCGCTTTACCCTGTGCTGAGTTCGGCCCACTGTCATTTGTGAACTGCTGGAAGATATAGCCACCAACTCCCGCGACCAAACCGTTGCCAAATCCCCAACCCAGTGCATAATCCGCATGAAGTGCCTGACCGGAAGTGGTTTTGGTATCTTTGTTGCGGAAGTTGAAATCATACATCACTTTTAAATCCGCATTGAGGCCATAGGCAGGAAAATAACTCATCGCCCAGACAGGTTGAGCCATCCGGTAATTTTTACCCAAGCTGGAAGGATCATTGCGATCGTAGCGACCTGTCAGCGCGTTGACATTCACCCCAATAACATAAACCAGATCAGGGGCAGGATGATAACCCAAGGCTGGGCCAAAGGTGATGTCCCCTATCCCCTTGCTGTTGTCATGTTTGCCGGCAGCTTCAGCAGTGACATCCAATAACAGTACGATAGTGTGATAAGCCAGTTGACCACCAAAAACCGGCTGCTCCGTCACCCAAACCAGCCTAGGGGCAAGGACATTCACGTTAACCTTGAACCCGGGAACGGGGATCAGTTCACCGTTCTTCCCCCTAAGCTGGTTATAGTGAATATTGCCACCATAAAACAGCGCATAAATACCTGGTGGGGGTAAAGCGCCTGACAAGTAGTTATCCAGACCATCAGGATAGGCGCCAGTCCCCCCTCCTTCTGTCGCCATAACAGAAGTACTCAGCAGTGATAAAATTGCGGCATAAATAAACAGTCTGAATTTTACCGCCATAAATTTTATCGCCATTATAGTTTTCCTCTCTGTAAGAGATGAATGGATACCACTACCGCAGGTGCCACAAAGTTATGCAGGGGAATGGTATCAACGGTGTTATCTGGATGATCTCTACCGCTGATCCAATGTATCGGGGCATCAAAATGCGTTCCCGTATGCTCACCACAACTGAAATTGTTCCAATACCAATCAGGGCCGCTCTCGTCATAATGAGAAATACGCTCCATGTTGAATGCCTAAACTAGTCCAAACTGTTCGGGCAACTGCAAGGCCGGAAAATCAGGGGCCAATGTCTGCGTGAGATCGATAATCTTCACATTCCCCTGATTCAACGCGGTGATAAGCGCATTTAATGGACTTTTCATTAATGTTCTCCTGAATGTTTTCCCAACAAATAAGTGTTCTGACAAAAAACAACAGAATCATTTTTTTCATATTTCGTGAACATCATGCAGTACAGTAAACATACCGCCATGAAAAACCAGTGGCTTACCTTCAATACTGGCGATGCGTTTCACTTGATCAATCAGCAGCAGGTGATCGCCAACATGAGTTTACTGGCGGTTGGCACAAACCAGTGTCGCTATCGCTCCTCCAATCGAGGGGATACCTTCCGGCGTTTCCTGCACGGAAATATCCTGAAATTTGTTTTCAACCCTCGGATTAGCAAAGCGCAAAGCCAACTCCTGATGATCGCACCCAAGAATGCTGATCGTGAAATAACCACAATCGCGGAATACAGACAGATTGGGAGAGTGATTGACCAGACTCCAGAGCACCAGCGGCGGCTCCAGCGAAAGCGAGGCAAATGAGTTGATGGTCAAACCCACATTACGTCCGTCAGCAGTACGTGTCGCAACAATGGCAACGCCTGTCGGGTAACTCCCCTACACCCGGAATCAAGTTAAAAGAAACACGGGAATATTCAGGCGTTGGCAGCATGCCATTCACATAGGTCAATGCCAGTGCGCGTTGGGGTTTATCATAAGGAGAACGTGAAGCATCACGCTCCAGCAATTTCACAATCTCTCCCTTTCCTCCCGCCAGAATAACCAGTTCATGGCTGGCAGCCAGTTGTTCTAGCTCGATAATCCCCACATCGCTGATTTCCAAATTACCGCCACGAGAAGCGAACTGTTCCATCCAGAATGGCATCTTGAGACGTTGATCGACGGCTTGAGCGTATTTGTCGAGTCGAGCACTCCACTCAATCACCTTGTCATTGGGGATTTCAGGATGGGGAACGGTGAAACCAATACCTTCAACGAGCGGACATTGCATTTCCCACTGATTCAATCCCAAATTACGTTCAAATTGCAAAGAGGAATCGAACATACACTGACTCGACATAACCCGACCATTGCGAACATCATCAGGAGTGCGATTGGTCACAACAGTCACCTGATAGCCCTTGTCCAGCAGACCAAGGGCCAGAGGCAGTCCCGCTTGACCACCTCCCACGATAGCTATACGACGCATAGTATTTTCCTCTTTCATTTTATTTTGGATTTCAGAACCAAAATTATTCCGCCAAACGCGGAATGGCTGGTTTCGCCTGCTCAGGCCCCATTGCTGAATAGCCGCCATCAACGGCGTAATCCGTCCCAGTCACAAAACTGGCCAAATCTGACAGGAGAAAAGCGGCCACCTGCGCAATCTCTTCGGGATCGCCCACGCGACCAAGCAGGTGATAATCTGCGGCGATTTCATCGGTTTTCTGGCGATTGCCCTGAGTCAACTCATCCATGACCCGTGACCAAGTCCACCCCGGAGAGACAGAGTTAACGCGAATGTGAGCGGCGGCGTAGTCCATTGCCATGCTGCGGGTAATTTGCAGTAAGGTCGCTTTTGAGGCGGGATATAACCAACGCCCGGTCTGGGCAATAGATGATGAAATACTGGTGAAATTAACAATGGCCCCGCCCCCCGCTGCAATGAGGTAAGGGCGCACAAACTGAGCCGCCCTGACGGCGCTGATGACATTGGTGTTCAAGGCGGTTAGCCACGTTTCGCGGTTGGAATCGGCTCCTTCATCCAGATAAGTTGCCGCAAGATTGACGAGGTAATCCAGACGATCATAATAAGCAACGACTTCGTGCACTCCCTGAGAAAGCTGTTTATCGTCAGTAATATCAACCTGCCAAAAACGGATGGATTCCGGTTGGAGGCTGGCGGCTTTCTTTCCACCGTCCTGATCAATATCGAAAATCGCGACTTTAATACCATATTCACTCAATACCTTGGCAACGATCGCACCAATTTTGATGGCTCCGCCAGTGACAATAGCGACTTTATTATTTAAGCCCTTCATGAGTGATCCCCTTTTGTCATATATGACCAAATCATTCATTTAGTCATGAGGGGTCATCATTACGTGAAATATATAAATTCAAATAGCCACTATATGCAGAAAACATCTATTCAGTGCAGGTATATAATAAATATTTGAGGAAAAATAATAAACCATCCAAATAGTGAATTTAATATCCAATAATATCGAAAATGGTTTAACAATCATTCAAATGAAATATAAAAAACAAGGCGCATTCAATATTGAAAAGCGCCTTTCTTTTGTGAGCATTATACTCTGGATGATATATCAACAGCCTTAATCAAAATATCGCCAATACATCAGAGTTATTTTTCAGCAAGGATTATTATTTAAAAACGATATCCTACACCGATATTAAACCCATTAATGCCATGACTTTTGTCATAATCCTTTACTGATGATCCCTCATAGCCAGCATAGAGGCTAAGGTTCTGAATTGGATTGACTTCTACTCCAGCACCATAGGCTAGATTGGTCGATTTTTTATCTGCTTTTTCGGTATAAGTAACTATTCCCCCATTTTGTTTCCGATTGATTCTGTTAAAATAGCCATTAACTTTTGAATGGGCAAAACCCAACAATCCATATACACTCACATAATTATTAATGCGGTAAGCAGGGCCAACCATTAATGAATAATACTTCAGATCAATATTACTTTTCCAAGCAACATCTTCGGCCATACGGTCTTTGAAAGTACCGCCGTTACTCTCGTTACCTTTCATATACGTAAATGAACCAATAATACTAACAGGAGAATCCCATTCATAACGGTAGTGAAGATTCACTCCGCGAATATTTTTAAAATTTTGAACCTTACTTTGTGCATATCCGATTGCAACAGTCTGCGAATCCGCATAAGCAAACGAACCCGACATAAAACTGGATACAACTAAAGTTGCAAGAAGCGCTTTTTTCATCACCATTAATAATTACCTTTCATCTTTATTAACTGTTTAAAGTATAGATAGCTTCTGTAAGAAAATTAGATAAAATACAATAAGTGTGAGTAATATTGGGTTATTGACAATGTGACGTCATCATTACTTATAGAAATATTTCATTAAAAAAACCAAATGGGATTCTGCTTTAAATCTATATCATATTGATATATATGAATATTTATTTTTGATATTGTTCCATCACATTGCTATTTTGTAAATTAGTTATAATTTTCTTTTTAATCAATTTCCCTCTGCAATTCACTAAAGGAAATGACAATGAAATTAGAAACCCTCTCCATCCATGCTGGTTATTCACCAGATCCTACGACCAAAGCGGTTGCTGTCCCAATTTATCAAACCACGTCCTACGCCTTTGATGATTCCCAGCATGGCGCGGATCTGTTTGATTTAAAAGTTGAAGGCAATATTTACTCCCGCATCATGAATCCGACCAATGATGTATTGGAGAAACGTGTCGCCGCTTTGGAAGGAGGTATTGGTGCGCTTGCGGTTGCTTCTGGCATGGCGGCAATCACCTACGCTATCCAGACCATTGCCACCGTGGGGGATAATATTGTCTCCGTAGCAAAATTGTATGGTGGGACTTATAACCTGATGGCGCACAGTTTCCCAAATCTTGGGATTGAAACTCGTTTCGTTGATCATAACGATCTCGCTGCCATTGAAACGTTGATCGATGGAAAAACCAAAGCGGTCTATTGCGAGTCCATCACCAACCCCAGTGGGAATATCATTGATATCCCAGCGCTGGCAGATATCGCTCACCGACATGGTATTCCTCTTATTGTCGATAATACCGTTGCAACACCTTATTTATGCCGCCCGTTTGAACATGGCGCAGATATTGTTGTTCATTCTCTGACCAAATATATTGGAGGCCACGGCACTTCCATTGGCGGTATGGTAGTTGATTCTGGCAAATTCCCTTGGATGGAATATCAAGATCGCTTTGCGATTTTAGGTACTCCGGATCCTTCGTATCACGGAATAATCTATACCGAACATTTTGGTGCTGCTGCTTTTATCGCTCGCTGCCGCGTTGGGCCACTGCGTAGCACGGGGGCAGCGCTATCTCCTTTCAATGCCTTCTTGATCTTGCAAGGCCTTGAAACATTGGCGCTTCGAATGGAACGCCATACTGAAAATGCCCTAAAAATTGCTCAATACCTAGAACAACATCCTCAGGTTTCTTGGGTTAAATATGCAGGATTGCCGACACATCCTGAATATGATTTGGCTGTCCGTTATATGGGCGGGAAACCAGCGTCTATTCTGTCCTTCGGTATCAAGGGAGGGGAAGAGGCCGGCATACGCTTTATTGACGCCTTGCAGCTGATTGTGCGTCTGGTGAATATTGGTGATGCCAAGTCACTGGCTTGTCATCCAGCATCCACAACTCACCGTCAGCTAAATGATGGAGAAATGGTAAAAGCGGGGGTATCACGCGATCTCGTCCGCTTATCTATTGGCATAGAACATAGCGATGACATTATTGCCGATCTCGCACAAGCGCTGGATGCAGCAAAATAAGTTTCAATATTATTTATTGAATAAATAATGAATCATCGATATCAATATTTTTTGATATCGATGAAATGATAAAAAAGATGATACCTGTCATATAAAATAAAAAATCAAAGGGAAAATAATATTTATTATTGATTATCCAAAAATTAAAAATACAAGGAAGTCTCAGATGAATTTAAGTATATATCAAGCTTTATCACTGGCAGCATATGGAAACTCCTACTTATCAGGAAAAAAACATGAAAATTATTTTCCTGATAATATCGCTTTCAGATACTGTAATTTAGTTAAGTTTGTTGATCCGGAAGAATCCAACGGAAGGTGGACTGAGGTATAGACCCAATCTCTTGGTTCGAAAAATTAAGGGCAGATGGTGTAACACAATTACGCACTTGTTATCTATCCACTAACGACAGTGGTTATATTCCTGACAGCAATACCTTAAAATGAGCTCATTTTAAGTCGTTCACCTTACGTATATTAACCTACAGCAGCATTAATGATGAACATTGCAGACCCCAAACGGCCCTATCAGGAAGTGGGTCACTCATTACGCCAGATGATTATCACTGATCATTATGCGGTCGGTGATCGCCTACCGCCTGAGTGTGAAATTACAGAAATGCTCGGTGTCTCTCGCACCTTGGTTCGCGAAGCGGTCTTCATGCTGGAATTAGAGAACCTGATTGAAGTCCGCAAAGGCTATGGTCGAAATTCGGGGATTTATATCCTCCAATTACCGAAAACAGCCGAAACCTATGCGGAAAATGCGGCAGAGCCTTTTGAGTGATTACAGACTCGCCAATTACTGGAAAGTAAATTAAAAATGAACACACATAAAAATAATCAATAAAATTCCAAGTAGCATATATTCTTGATATGGTTTTTAAAGAAGACGATTCACGTATCGCACTGGATGGCGTTATTCCGACGCTTTGTGTTCTTTGTGTTGAGTATGCTTAAACAGTGCTATTGCGTTGCGCCCAGACAACGAAATAAGCTCAAAAAAGCAAGCTGGAATGATGATTATCGCGCACGAATATTTTTTGGATGAAAATAAATCACAGTATGCCCCCGCCCTGAAATGGCTATAGAGTGATTGATTCTGATGAGTCTTCAGATGTTATTGTCGCTCATGTCATTATTCATCAAAAACAAGATATACAGGTATTGCTTTTTAATCGGATAATTGCTTATTGAGATAATATCATATGTGAATTTCTAATATCTTCTATACCCGATTGATTATGAGTTACAATATAGTGGCAACTTGAAAGATGAAGGATATACATATTCATAAATTTAGGATTATCTGCCAATGACTCATAGAGTAGCCGGAAAGAAAAATTTCCACTCATTCCATACGAAGTAAACCAGTTAACACTGCATTAATTAACCGAATCTATCTTTAAATTTTTTCGAACTAATTCTTCTGTTCATTTGGCTATTGCAGTTAGGACATAAATGCTGTTTCTTCCCTTCAATTTTCCACGTATAATATCTTCTTTTGAAGTTAATGTTACAAACGTCACATCTACTTGGCTTAAAGATCGCACCAAGAATCACCAGTAAAATTACTCCGCCAATCACCCATTCCACAAGATTCCCCCTCACTTTGTCAAATCAGACCTACCAAGGTTAATGATACCAACAAAAAAATTATGAGCGCTTGAGCACGATCTTATAGAGATTATCCACCCTAACCTATCGTTTGCTTTATGTTTTTTATTTTAAAAAGATAGAAACTAACAGGATGTAACTATGGATAGCACTTCTTTGGCGTTTGCATCTTACTGGCGCAACTCTCTTGCTGATGCAACTTTTGGAAAAGGTGCCTTCAAAAAAGATGACACAACAGCGTTCTCGCCTTGGTACACATCAGACATTGCTACAGGACGTCTTGATGAAAATACAGTACAACAATTTTTTAGTTCAGAACAAGAAGACGTAAAATGCGTCAACGTTATTCTTCACCCACAAGTATTCTTACGCCGAATCTTGCATGGCAAAGAGCGCACTTCTGGAGCACCACAAATTATTACTCCATTGGTTACAACTGCTGTATTATCACGCGAAGGTTATCTTTATCCCACCCCAGCAACAATCATTCCACGCGATCTTTTAGAACCCTTGCCACAGGGGACCTTCTCCATTAGAGATATCACCCAATTCGACACTTATAAAACAACGAAAAATATTTTCTCTATTCATTTTGATGAAGATGAGAAAATCAATGGTAATTACTCAGAAGAAGAACAAAAAGCCAGAAAAATATATTTCAAAAATCAATGGGAAAAATACCTGAGAGATTGTGATGAGTTGTTAAACGCTGTTGCAGGTGAATGGCTGAAAGAACATGAGCAATATGAAAAAGCGCAATACGGGTTTATTCAAAAAAAGACTCAGATCGATGGTGCCAGCAAACATATTATTGGACTATATGACCATTTAATCAAAAACAAACGAATTACACCATTATTCGCTCGCTTTTCTTCTAACGTTATCGAGCCAGTAGAGCCATTATTACCTTCCAATACCAAATTTACCGACCGGCTTGGGCATTCCGGTGATAAATTTCCGTTGGCAAAAGTACAACGAAATGCGTTAAGCCATTTTCTTAACAGTGAACATGGTGAAATTCTTGCTGTTAATGGTCCTCCCGGAACGGGAAAAACGACTCTGGTACTGTCAGTAATCGCCACATTATGGGCTAAAGCTGCATTAGCCAAAGCTGAGCCACCGGTAATCATTTCTACATCAACAAATAATCAAGCCGTCACCAATATTATTGAAGCATTTGGGAAAGACTTCTCGCTAGGCTCTGGCCCATTGGCAGGAAGATGGTTGCCTACAGTTAAAAGTTTTGGTGCCTATTTCCCCTCAAGAAACAAGAGAAATGATGCCGATAAAAAGTATCAGACGGATGTTTTTTTTAACAGAATTGAATCCAAGGAATTTCTTGAGGATGCAGAAAAATATTATTTAGCTGCTGCCAGCCAAGCATTTCCTGAACAAAATTGCGTTTCAGTGAAAATGATTGTTGAACTATTACATCAGCAATTACAAAATGAAGCTCAAAAGCTATCCTTAATCCAGAAATCATGGCAAACACTTTGCCGTGTCAGAGACCAACTATCTCAAATCGTTGGGATGAATGCAGAAGATTATATTAAGCAGAAACACTTCTCGCTTGCATCACTAAATCAAACTATAGACAAACTAAAAAACCTACGAAAAAAATGGCTCGAATATCAGGCAAATGAATCACTAATTTACTCCATTTTCAGTTGGATACCTGCTGTTAGAAATAAACGACATCTACGTGTCAAAATATTCTTAGAAAATGAATCTGGTACAGAATTGCCAGAAATTACATGGTCGACTATTGAGAATATCACTACTCGTATCGATGAAATACTTGTGCACAAACAACAAGAAAGCAATACGTATCAGCAAGAATTAAGACTCACTAAAGAAATCATTCAACACGAAAAGCAAGTCGCACAAGATTGGAGAAAAACAACACAATGGTTAGGACATACCGACAATACAGAACTGAATTTTGCACAAGCAGATGAACTGGCTGACACACAAATCCGCTTCGCTATCTTTCTGATCACAACACATTATTGGGAAGGCAGATGGTTATTGGATATGTTCAATATCAAAAATATAAAGGAAGAAAAGAAGAAGAACGGTCGTCAGGCAAGTGAACCTCGCTGGCAACGCAGAATGAAAGTTACACCCTGTGTAGTTATGACAAGTTTTATGCTACCAGCCAATATGATCGTCAAAAAATATATCAGCCACAACAATTATGACAATGATTATCTCTATGATTTTGCAGACTTGCTCATAGTCGATGAAGCAGGACAGGTTCTTCCTGAAGTTGCTGCTGCTTCTTTTGCGCTTGCGAAAAAACCTTAGTTATCGGAGATACTGAACAGATCGCCCCCATTTGGAATATCCCTGTTCATGTTGATATTGGTAACGTACTCTCTGAGAAAATAATTAATGCTAAAGATACTGAGCAGTGCCAAGAGCATTATGCAGAACTGACCGATTCAGGTAAAACAGCAGCGGCAGGCAGCGCAATGAAAATTGCACAACAGGCAACACGTTATCAATATGACCCGGATATGGATCGTGGCATGTACCTGTACGAACACAGACGATGCATTGACGATATTATTAATTATTGCAACAACCTCTGCTATCACGGCAAATTGATTCCTAAGCGTGGTCCCGCTACGTCTGATAATTTATTTCCGGCTATGGGCTATCTTCATATTGATGGTAAAGGGGTGATCGCTAACGGTGGTAGCCGCCATAACCAATTAGAAGCAGAAACTATAGCTTCTTGGATTGAAAAAAATAAACCAACGATAGAAGCTCACTATCAAAAGAAATTGCATGAAATTATTGGTGTTGTAACTCCTTTTAGCGCACAAGTATCGGCAATCAAGCAGGCATTCCAACAATATGAACTTACCCACGATGAAATAACAGTAGGAACTGTACATTCTCTGCAAGGGGCAGAAAGACATATTGTCATATTTTCATCTGTCTACTCCAAACATGAAGATGGCACGTTTATTGACCGTAATAACAGTATGCTCAATGTCGCGGTATCCCGAGCTAAAGACAGTTTTTTAGTCTTTGGTGATATGGATCTGTTTGAACTCCAGTCCCAATCAGAACCTAGAGGATTACTAGCGAAATATCTGTTTGCTGATGCAGCCAATGCTCTTCAGTTTGGACATCAACAACGTGATGATTTAAATGTAGATACAATTACTTATGCACTTCACAGTGTTAAACAGCATGATGATTTTTTGAAAGAAGTATTTGAACAAGTAAAAAATACCGTTACGGTTGTTTCACCGTGGCTGAGCTACCAGAAGCTTGAAGAAACTGGTCTATTACAGTCGATGTCACAAGCCCTACAACGAGGAATTCAAATCACTATTGTTACTGATAAAAAGTTCAATATTCATCCTCAAGACCGTGAAAAAAGATATGAAAAACAGGAAATGCTAAAAAGCGCCCTCTCTGATCTAGAATCATTGGGGATCTCTACTAAATTGGTTAAACGAGTACATAGCAAAATCGTTATCGGAGACACGTCACTACTTTGTGTTGGTTCTTTTAACTGGTTCAGTACAACACGTGACATCAATTACGAACTCTACGATACATCTCTAGTTTACCGAGGTAAAAGATTAGAAGATGAAATCCTGACCATAGAAAATAGCTTAGAACAAAGGCAAAGTAAGCTTTTTTGATTCAAAGCACACTCTCAATTCCACAAAAATAAATGGGAGATAGGATGAACCAGACTGCATAGCGTGTGCAGTAAGTTTATCAGGAGAATAAAATGCTACATGCTATGCTGTAAAGTGAAGGTAACAGTGCCACTGAAGCAACTAAGAATCCTTACACGCAGTATATCCTTTGTTATGCCATGGTTCAGATACATCTGAGTATCTCATGGATGTTTTAACAGCACTATGTCAGAATGCAAAATAGATTTTTGTAGTTATTCTATTTTTTTGCACGATACGAGAAGAAGGTCATGGCGAGTTCTGAGCAGCTTAAAGCATTATTGCAATCTCATCTGGAAAAAGATGACGACAGATTTATGTCTGTCGCGTTACAAGTTGCTGCTCATGAAGCTCGCCGCGGGCATGGCAAACTTGCCCAAGAGTTAAGAGACATTGTTGAGGTTGCCAAAAAGAAAGCTAACCTCAACAAAAATGCGCCAATATCAATAGCTAAAGGTATACAAGACACCAGCGGCTTGTTATCGACCTCTCATCCTAAAAATAAACTTGTCGACCTTATCGCTAAAGATGAATTCAAAAACAGACTTGAGCGTTTGATTCGTGAACAAAAATTCATGACCAAACTAAAAAGTCATGGCTTATCCCCAAGAAGAAAAGTGCTTTTAGTCGGCCCTCCGGGAACGGGGAAAACATTTACTGCATCAATTCTAGCTGGAGAGCTTGATTATCCCTTATTCCAAGTCAGGTTAGATGCTCTGATTACAAAATTTATGGGAGAGTCATCTGCAAAGCTAAGACAAGTCTTTGACGCCATTAATAACGTCCGAGGCGTTTACTTTTTTGATGAATTTGATGCTCTTGGTTCGCAAAGAAACGCTGGAAATGACGTAGGTGAAGCGAGAAGAATTCTTAATAGTTTCCTTCAAATGATTGAGCAAGATGATTCTAATAGCCTGATTGTTTGTGCTACAAATCATATCGAGATACTCGATCATGCTCTTTTCAGACGATTTGATGATGTAATTCGGTACGAGCTTCCCGAAGATGATGAAATAATTATTCTGTTTAAAAATAGATTAAATCCATTCGTCGCAAAGAATTTTTCTTGGAAAAAGTTACCTGATAAAGCGATAGGCCTGAGTAGTGCAGAGATCACAAGAGCTGCTGAAGAAGCGATAAAAGATATGCTTATTCATGGGCATAATAAAATTAGTATGTCTTTACTAGATTCAGCAATCACTGATAGAAAAAATATGCGTAACAAATTATTTTAATAGCAAAGGGATAATATGTCTCCTGTAATAAAAGAAAAAAAGCATATATTTATTGGTAAAAATGGAAAATTAAAAAAGTACACTTCTCGCCGAACTGGTGGATCAGAACCCAATATTCCTGAATGTAACAGAAACGAGCATGGTGACCAACTCCTCCGTCAAATCAATTTATTAAAATCGGAAGAGGCATGCTTAATCAACGAAGCTCAAGAATACGAATTTGATTCTGTTGTCGGAGTGCAGATTTCTTTTGAAAGCTATCCTGGTGTCGAATTATCCTTTGAAAAATTAGCAGATGTCAGAAGTGGCATTGAACTTCTAAATGTAATCCAAATTGATAATAAGTATGTAGCAACTATATTAGTTCCTATAGGAAAGTTTTATGTGTTAGAAAAAAAGATTGAGGAATACCTCGATCCAGAAAAAGATGGAAGAAAACACCCTAAACATAGTCAGTTATTAAATACAATAGCAACTATAAGAAAAACAGTTATCGAGAATTTATGGACCGATAGTCCAGACTTATATCCTCAATCCCCTGATACAGCACAATGGCTTGAGATTTGGTTACCAGTTAGCACTGATAGGCAAGCAATAGTCAGTGATTTCAAAAAATTATGTTCAGTTCAAAATATCGAAGTATCTCAAAGTACCTTAGAATTCCCTGAAAGGATCATTGTTCTGGTAAAAGCTTCACTTAAACAATTAAGTCAATCAGCTCTGTTATTAAGTAAAATCGCTGAAATAAAAAAATCAAAAACTACTGCCGACTTTTTTGAGCAACTCCCCATATTGGATCAATTTGAATGGTGTAATGACCTGTTAGGTAGAACTACCTTTATATCGGGTAACGACTGCCCCTATATATCTATTATGGATACAGGCATAAATTCCAGTCACCCATTACTCCAACAAGTATGTAACGAAAATGATCTATTTGTCATTGAGCCAAACTGGGATCCTGCTGATAGTGACGGACATGGAACTTCAATGGCAGGTATTGCAGCTTTTGGCGATCTGTCCTTAATTTTAGACTCGCAAAATCAGATTGAAATAAAACACCGAATCGAGTCTATAAAACTATTAAGATATTCAGGAGATAATGAAGGGAAACATCTGGGGCAACTCACTGCTGACGGAATATCCCTATCCGAAATAGCCCATTTTGATAGAAAAAGAATTTATGCACTTGCCCTGTCTTCAAAAGACTCGATGGATAGAGGAAAGCCTTCAGCATGGTCTTCTGAACTAGATTCTTTATCTGTGGATTATCTAGGTGAAAACTTATATCGTAGACTCTTTGTTGTATGTGCAGGTAATATCGGTAACGATCTGACAGCGTTAAGAGAATATCCTCAATATAATGAGTTGCAGGATATTCATGATCCCGGCCAATCTTGGAATGTTCTAACAATTGGAGCATACACTAATAAAATTGATATTCTAGATGAAGGAGGAGATGCATATACAGCATTAGCTCCGAGTGGTGGATTAAGTCCCTATAGCACAACTTCAGTCACTTGGATATCCTCAATGCCGATAAAACCCGAAGTTGTATTTGAAGGAGGAAATATGGGCATTGATTCATATTCAGCCGCCTCAATGTCAAATCTACAACTATTAACAACTGATCACGATATTCCAACTCGATTGTTTTCAACATTTAATGCCACTAGCGCAGCAGCAGCATTAGCTGCAAAATTCGCTGCTGAAATTTATTCTGAATACCCAAATTTATGGCCTGAAACAGTAAGGGCTTTGATTGTACATTCTGCTCAATGGACTGAATCAATGAAAGCACAATTCAATTATTCGAATAAAACAGAACGCAAAAACGCAGAACACTTAGTTCGGGTTGTGGGATATGGCGTACCTGATATGAAGAAAGCACTATGGAGTATGAATAACTCGTTGGTGATGATTGTAGAAGACGAATTACAACCGTTTGAAGCAGTTAGGGGGAAAAGTGATATCGCTACAAAAGATATGCACATACATGAGTTACCATGGCCAAAAGAACAGCTCCTTGAGTTAGGTGATTCTCAGGTAAAAATGACAGTTACACTTTCTTATTTTATTGAACCTAATCCTTCGAGTAGGAATGTTGCGAATAAATATCATTATCCGAGCCACCAGCTTAAATTTGATGTGAAGCGACCAACTGAATCATCAACACAGTTCTTACAACGTCTAAGTCGAAATGCAGATAATGAAGCAAAAAACGTTTCCAAGCCCCCTAAAGATCTAAATTGGCTATTAGGAAATTTTCGCAACAAAGGCTCTATTCACAAAGACGTATGGACTGGCAGTGCAGCGGAATTAGCTGAACGTGGAATATTAGCTGTCTATCCTGCCACTGGATGGTGGCGAACTCGCAAGAAATTAGGAAAATATAATAAAATGGCTCGTTATGCTTTGATTGTTTCTATTGAAACGGCCTCCACAGATATTGATTTATACACACCAATACAAAACCAAGTGGATCATAAGAATATTCTAGCTATTGAAATTAACATTACCAATAATTTTTATTAGTCGCAACTTAATCTGGCAGTTACATATTTTTGTAATTGTCAGATTAAATATTACATATAATAATCATGTTATTTTCACCTCCTGAAAAAATAATCAAGCTATTTAACTTAAAAAACTTTCATAAGAATAACACCAAGAAACTGCTTTTTTTACCAACTCATCCGTAGCATCAATATATCTCCCCTTATCACCATCACTACTAAGAATAATCGGTATTTCAGTACACCCCATAATAAACTTCTCAACTCCAACATTTTTCATCAGAGAAATAACAGATTCCATTAACTGATATGCCCTTTCCCCATCCCCACTTTTATAAGCCAAAATACTCTCCATAATAACTCCCTGTTGAACATCATCAGGAACCACAAAATTCACCCCCTCTTTTTCCAACCTCTCTTGATAAAGCCCTGCCTTTATCGTCCCAGTTGTAGCAAGGATCGCAACGTGATGAATCCCCTCATCAACAATCTTATTACAAGTAACCTCAATCATATTCAGAAAATGAATTTTAGTAGATGCTCTTAGCTCATCATACCAATAATGTGCGGTATTACACGGCATAATAATACACTGCGCTCCCGCCTCCTCTAATATTTTCAGTGCAGCCAACATTTTATTTAACGGCGATTCCCCACCAGAAATAATACCCGTTGTCCTATCAGGTATATCAGGAAAAGAAACTGCAATCACCGGAATATGCTCCTGATCACAAGTTGCAGGGGTATTTTCAATTATCTTTTCCATTGCATCCACCGTTGCTGCCGGCCCCATACCACCAAGTATTCCAATTATTTTTTTCATATGCCACCTCAGTAAATAATCGTTATGATGGCACAGTGATTACAGTTTCGTAATTGCAATATTTCTATGCTTCATGCTGTATTTGCATAAGTCATTTTATGCAAGCCAATCAATAACAAGGTAGAATTTATGCTTAATAATATTGAGCTAAAATGGTTATATGATGCTGTAATGTTGGAGGAGTTACGAAGTTTTACTCTTGCCGCAGAACGGAGGAATATATCTCAATCTTCTTTTAGCCGACGTATACAGGCTCTTGAGAATGCTGTTGGCTTTGAAATATTTAATCGTAACTCGAATCCATTACAACTTTCGTTACAAGGACGAGGTTTTATTGTCTATGCCAGAAATCTACTGGGAGATATAGAGCATCAGATTGAAAAACTAAAAGGCGGAAAAATATCTAAATACCGAATTAATATTGCCGCAGCCCATTCGCTTTCTATTTCTCTGTTGCCTGAATTAATTTCTGGTTTTGCAGAGAAGTCAGATAAGGTCTTTAATATTGAATCCATTAATGTTGATGAAGCCGTCAATAATCTGAAAAAAGGCAAAAGTGATTTTATTCTGTCTTTCTTTAATGATGATTTAATGACGTCACCATTCCTTCACCATAAGGTTTTGGATGCGCGATTATATCTGGTCTCTGGCTGTAAACCTGATGGAAAGCCTTTATATCTTCTGGAAAATGCACCTTTGCCGTTGATGAAGTACACCGATGAAAGTTATATGGGGCGTCAAGTGAATCAATTACTGGAAAAAGATTTTAGGGATGGATTCACTTATTTTTGTCTTTCATCCATGAGCGAACTGCTGAAACGCATGGTGCTGGACGGTCACGGTGTCAGCTGGCTGCCGGATTATTCAATCCGTGAGGAACTCAAGGAGCAGAAATTGTGCCTACTGGAACCAGAGCAGGCTTCGATAAAAATGGGCGTTTTTATTTATCGAACTCACTCCCGCCTTAACCCTTCCTCAGAGCGCTTTTGGCAGTATATGCGAAAACGGTGGACAGTAATCTGACCACCAGCCTGACATCAAATTAACTTGCTGTAATCGCTGAGCCGAATACAGCAAGTATGCTCAAACTTCTTGGCGGGCAATTTCGCTTTGCTGCGGTTCCCGTTCGGCGCTGCCTTGCTTTTCCTCCAATTTAGCAATTACGGCAGTGGAAATGCTGTTACCCACTACGTTCGTCGCTGTGCGCCCCATATCGAGGAATTGATCAATGGCAAGGATGAGCAAGATCCCTGCTTCAGGCAAACTGAACATCGGTAATGTCGCCGCAACGACTACCACCGAAGCACGTGCGACGCCCGCCATACCTTTACTCGTGATCATCAACGTCAGCATGATCATGATTTGCTCTGCGATACTCAGGTCGATGTTGTAGGCCTGTGCAATAAAGAGTACTGCAAAGGATTGGTACATCATCGAGCCATCGAGGTTAAAGGAGTAGCCTAGCGGCAGTACGAAGCTGGATATTTTTTTCGGTACACCAAATCGATCGAGGGCGTTCATGGTCTTGGGATAGGCCGACTCGCTGCTCGCAGTCGCAAAGGCCAATGCCACGGGTTCCCTAATCAGTTTCATCAGTGAGAACATTCCCTTGCCGAGGAAAAAGAATCCGACGGCTGACAGAATCGCCCAGAGTAAAAATAGACCGAGGTAAAAGAGACCAATGAGTTTGCCGTAATCATAAAGCAGACCCAGACCTTGCACTGTAACGGCGGAAGCGATGGCAGCAAACACGGCGATAGGCGCAAATGACATCACGTAATCTGTGATACGGAACATGATGCGTCCCAGATCGTCAATCAAGGTCACGATAGGACTTTTTTTCTGGCTGTTATGGCAGATATAGGAAAGCGCTGCACCGAAGAATATGGAGAAAATCAGAATCTGCAAAATCTCGTTATTTGCCATTGCAGAGGCAAAACTGCTTGGGAAGATATGGCTGATAAAGTTTTTCAGCGAGAATCCGCTGGTGTTGAGGCCGGTATTCACATCTTCCTGCTGCATAATAGCGACATTAAGCCCGACACCGGGCTGGAACAGGTTTGCCATCAGCATACCAATGCCAATTGAAACTAATCCCGCGATAATGAACCACACCATCGCTTTGATGGTAATACGTCCTACCGAGGACGATCCACCGATTGATATAAGCCCAGAGACAATGGTGGCGAACACGAGTGGCGCGATGATCATTTTGATCAGGCGCAGGAATACATCGGTGATGATATTGATATAGGAGGCAACTTCTTTTGTCTGATTGGCATCAAGATAATGATGGAAACCCCAGCCGGTAATAATTCCCAGCAGAATGGCGATGATGATTTGCTGCATGAGTCTTTGCCTGTTCATTATGACCTCTTATTTTTTTATAAATATTGAAGGCAGTTTCGAATAAATATTTACATTTTTTTAACTTTTGATGAAATGCAAATGAAAGATGTGGTATGCATAAAACGCATCACTATATTGGGATAGGGATTAATTCCCCGAATTATGGGATAGGAATAGATAAAAAAATCAACAATAAACGTAAAGTTTCCTGCTAACTGATTTGCTTTATGATTGAATTTTGTGATCGCCTAAGCGATTACTTTTTTAATCTGATTATTCTTTAGCACTACTTTCTTTATTGGGGCTAGTACTGCTTCCATCATCGCCCTCCTCTCCGTTTCCGCCATCTGCACCATTTGCTCATTTGCTCCATCGCCACCATTTCCTCCTGATTGTCCGGGAAGTACGCCGCCGCCACCTTTACCTCCATTTTTACAGTTGCTATTAAGTATCCCGTCTTTACCATTTTGGCCAGATTTTCCATCTAATTCTTTACAATCTATAACTTTTTCATTGGTTTTAGCATGCAGTGATACGAAAGGAGTAACCAATATAGAAGCAGTAATGATTATTATGCTGAGTTTCATTTTTATCTCCAAAATTAATTTTTCAATTTTATTAGCTTTGCTAATTTTTATAGTTAAGGAATAAGCAATTATTTGGCTGAAAAATAAAATGATACCTTAAGACATTATTTGATATGTTTTTTAAACATTACTTTAATTGAGCTTCAATAAAGGAATATTATTTGAATTTAAAAAATGCAATCACGATAATAACAGCCCTGCGCTCCTGCTTTGATAGCCGCTTGTTTGATCCGCATTTTTTTAGGTATTTTTTTAGACATTGAGTTCGCTGTGATTGTCAGAAATAGGGTTCATCCCGCACTGATCCGCCCCATCAGTTTTGGACACCGAGTTAAGTGAGTAAAATCACGAACAAGGTGAATCAATGACGACAACTAAAAAACGAACTATATACAATGAAGAATTCAAAGCTGAAGCGTTGAAATTAGGTAAGGCCATTGGGATGGAGAAAGCGGCTAAAAAACTCTCGCTCCATGAATCTCAATTATACGCATGGCGTAAAGCGACACAGCAGAATGCAAATGTCAGCGACAGAGAGAGTGAACTTGCCGCTGAAAATGCCAGGCTCAAACGGCTTCTGGCTGAACAAGCCGAGGAGCTGGAAATTGTAAAAAAGGTCGCCACCTACTTCGCGAAAAATCTAAAGTAGATTGCTACGAATTCATGCTGGAGCACTTAGTGTGCTTCAGCTTTCGCCTAATGGCAAAAGTGTTTGGCGTTTCGCGTAGTGGGTTTTATTACTGGATTAAGCGTCGTCACAAACAAACTAACAGGCAACAAAAACAAGCGACGATAGACGATAAAGTGAAGAACGCTTTCGACGAGGGTAAACAGCGCGATGGAGCTCGTCGAATCCAGAAAGAACGCTCCGAAGATGGAAATCACCTAAACGTAAAAACCATAGCTAATAGCATGAAAATCAAGGATTAGTCGCGAAAGCTGCCAGGAAGTTTAAATGCACAACGGACGGCAATCATTCGTTGCCTGTAGCGCCGAATTCACTTGGGCAAGATTTTAGCGCTACAAGCACAAATCAGAAATGGGCAGGAGATATTACCTATTTAATGACAAGCGAGGGATGGCTTTACTTAGCGATGATTATAATCGCACAAGAAGGCACAGTGCACTTGGCTATCTAAGTCCAATCAACTACGAACTACAAAATGTCGCTTAACGCCGTGTCCAGTATTGGTGGTGCAGATCAGTTTCCTAAACTAAACGCTGTGGATAGCGTAATGGAATATCATTGTAACGATATTCATCGCAGGTTGTTTTGGAATATTCCTCATCAAAACTAAACACGCCTGATGATGTCACCGATTCTAATATAGTTTGGACAATATATTTTCTTATATTTCTACGCCTTGAACAAGAATATCGAACTTCAAATTCAGGTCTTGGCATCAACTTAATATCTATATCTTCCGACATTCGGTTAAGTGATATGTCAGCCTTTGCCAAAGCAGTACCACCAGTAAATACTAATTGATGTGAGTCAAATACTAATGGCCTAATTAAATGTCGCAGTTCAACAACGTAGTGATCTTCTTCCACTATAGAAGTAGATTCACATCAGCTACATCTACAAACAACTCTGTTAAGTTATCCATTTAATGTACTTTTCCCTACTGTTAATACTCTCTTAAAACGAGGTGAAGTTTTAATCTGTACAGTAGCAGGAACTTGTGTTGAATTACCACGGTTATAATCAGTTGTTGCGCCATCAAAGCGATAGCTTACATTTAGACGCTCCAATGCTTCGACGATAACAGCGGAAGAACTTCCTGGTGAGGCGGGCATAATTTTACCCGTGATGGTGTCTTTTCGCGCTTTAGTGTAAACACCATAACCTACTTTAAGTAGCTGACCTTCTCTAACCAACTCACGCAGTGCCCTACCGACCTGATCATAACCAGCGATATCCTTAAAATCGTCACGGGTGAATACATATCTCTTAGAGCGTTTCAATCGTGATTGAATACGAGCCTTGATAGTCATAGTTATTCCCTTCTAAAACGTGTTTGATACACCGTAGCAAAAATACGACAATCTTAATAGCAAATATACGACAATTTACTCACTATAAAATAACTCCATTTGATAATATTTCATTAAAGAATAATTAATATTTTCTACTCAATATAAATATCGATAAAATAGTTAAAACAAAACTTATTAACAAATTTGTGCTAACTAGCCACTACTCCTATCAGCTCTAACTATCGTCAACAGGCAGAAAAATTTTCAAATTCCACAAAAACATATTGAGTTAGTCTATATTTTAATCAGTATAATTTCTGCTCATAGCGGGATATGGATAGTGAATGAATGACGTAAACAATAAAATGGTTAAAGTTGCTCAATATCTTAGAATGTCAACTGAGCACCAAAAATATTCTATCGAAAACCAATCAGCTTATATTCAAAGGTATGCTGAACAGCACAATATGGTCATTATCCGTACCTATGATGACTCAGGAAAGAGTGGAGTAACCCTATCTGGCCGTAATGCTTTCAAAAGACTAATTGCAGATGTCACCAATCATAGTATCGAGCTCACTGCAATATTAGTTTATGATGTAAGCCGTTTTGGACGCTTTCCTGATCCTGATGAGGCAGCTCATTATAGTTACATTTTAAAAACACATAATGTTAAGATAATTTATTGTGCGGAGCCCTTGTCCGATGATCATCCTGAAATAAATATACTGGCTTTGCCTATTCTCAGATATGGGGCAGCATCTTATAGTAAAAACTTATCAGAAAAAGTTTTTACTGGTCAGGCCAATCTTATAAAACGAGGCTATCATCAAGGAGGAATGGCTGGATATGGACTGAGAAGACAATTGATAAATGAAAGACACGAACCCAAACTAATTCTTGAATATGGGCAGAGAAAAAGCATCCAAACAGACAGAGTTATATTAACTCCTGGTCCCAAAAATGAAATAGAGGTTGTAAATTATATTTATGACTCATTCATTTTCAAAAATATTCCAGAATATCTTATCGCAATACAGCTAAACAAAAGAGGAATACCTGCCGAAAATAACAGCGTATGGACCAGAGTAAAAGTTCATCAGATACTGACAAACGAAAAGTATATAGGTAATAACATTTATAATAGAACTTCTTTTAAACTTAAACAGAAACTCGTCAAAAACCCAAGTAGTGAATGGATAAGATGCGATAATGCATTTGAAGCTATAATCTCTAAAGAAAAATTCTTTCTGGCCCAACAAATAATTCAAAACAGAAGTAAACATTTAACAAATGAAGATCTACTCAATTATCTCAGAAAGAAACTAGAGGAAAAAGGAAGATTAAGTGGTTTTATAATAGATGAAGATGAGACCAGCCCTTCAAGTTCTGTATTCAGATCCCGATTTGGAGGTCTAATAAGAGCCTACACTTTAATTGGATATAAACCTGAACACGATTACTCATTTATCCAAGAAAATGCTATTTTAAGAGAAAAATTAAAAAATATAATAAATTCTTTTATAGAATCAATAAAAACAAAAAATTGCGTTATCAATAAACAAGAAAATTCATTATTAAATATCAACAACGAGCTTTCAATTTCATTAGTAATTTCACGTTGTATACAAACAAAAACAGGGAAATTAAAATGGAAAGTAAGATTTGAAAATATATTAGAGCCGGAAATAACGGTTGTAATAAGAATGGATAGTAAAAACCAGAACCCTGTTGATTATTATATACTCCCCAAATTAGACATTATTTATGAAGAATTCGTCATAAAAGAGAAAAATCCAATTTTCCTTGAGCTTTATAGATATGACAATTTAAATACTTTCTTTGAAATATTAACTAGACGAGAAGTAATGGAGTATATATGAAAGAGACAAAAAATCAAAACGATAATCATATCGAAATGATAGACATTTCTTTAATCAAAATTTCCAACCCAAGACAACGCAATAAATTTATACATAAAGAAATTCAGGACAACATTGATATCAGTGGACTACGAAAACCTATAATAGTAAGGAAAATTAAAGATAAAAAATATAAATACTCTTTGATATGTGGACAAGGTAGAATGGAAGCCATATATAACCTAAATAGCACACATGTTCCAGCTATAATTAAAGATGTTAACGAAGAAGATGGTTACATCATGAGTCTTAGCGAGAATGTAGCCAGAAGAAAACCAAGAGCAACCGAGTTATACGAAAGAATTAGGGATATGAAAAATAATGGAATATGTGATAATGAAATTGCTTCTATTATTGGTTATTCTTCAAGTTGGGTTAGAAGTGTTATTCTATTATTAGAGAAAGGAGAGCAAAAACTATTATCAGCTGTCGAGCAAAGCCAAATACCTATTTCTCTTGCAGTTAAATTCGCAAGGTCTGATGATAAACACAATCAAAACTTACTTATAGATGCATATAATAATGGTTTGATAACTAATAAGAATGTATCAACAATAAAGAAAATATTAGAAATAAGGAGCTTAGGAAATAAAGGTAGTACAAGCCATGACTATTTATACCACCAAAATAGCCAAAAAATTAGCACCCAAGAACTGCTATCTATATACCAAAAGAATGTTGAAGAACATAGATTACTTCAAGCTAAATCTGAATACGTCATGGAGAATTTAATATTAGCCAAACAAATTCTTAGCGAACTACTTTTAGAACCATCGTTCAATGAAATATTAACCACTGAAAACTTAACCAGCATTCCTTCAATAATTGTTGATACTGCTCAGCCTCATAAGGATTAATCTATGATTAAAGTATGTTTTAATGACAATCTTATTGATATATCTATAGATAAAATGATGGTCAGTAAATCTTTACCTGAAAATGTAAAAATCAGCATAAAATATAATCAAATAAAATCATCCATAAAAGAAATTGGTTTAATAGAACCAATTATTATTTATTTCGATAATGATGGAAAAAGTATAAAAATTTTAGATGGACACTTGCGAGTTGAAGCAATGAAAGATTTAGGAATAGAAAAAGCCAGTTGTATTGTATCAACTATCAATGATTCTTATACACCCAATAAGCATGTAAATCATTTAACCGTGATAGAAGAACAAAAAATGCTGCAAAAAGCCATAAGCTCAGGGGTTTCTATAGAAAAATTAAGCGTAGCATTAAATATATCACAGGAAGCACTTAAAAGTCGTTTTCGGATAACAAAAGGAATAACTCCTCAAGTAACTTCACTATTGTCGGATAAACATATACCAATAGCAAGCTTGAATGTCTTAAAGAAAATGCAACCATTAAGACAAATTGAATCAGCTAATATAATGATAAGTGTTGATAACTTCTCAGCGAAACTTGCGTTATCTTTACTCCATGCTACTCCCGATTTACTATTAAAAAATTCTAATATAAAAAAAGAGAAATCAGATATCCAAAAAAATATTATAAGACTCGAAAAAGAGATGGCACTAGTTCAAACAGAAACTAAAAAACATGAAGAACACTATGGTGCAAACACACTTAAATTAGTTATTATAAAATCCCACATTACAAAGTTACTAAATAATCCTAAAATATTACATTGGCTCCTTGAGCATAAGCCAGATTACTTAAATCTGCTAAAAAAAATTTCAGATTTAGATTCTCTAACCAATCATGCAGAGTAAAACAAAACTATCAAATATTTTCTTGGATTAGACACTGAAACGGGAAAAATCCGGATGGTTTTCTGTGCCTACTACCTGTAATGAAAGTTGTTCGCTGGATTTTATGCAATAAAAAAACCTGTCATCTCATTGAGTGAATTGCAAAAATATTCAACAAAATGGCTGTGGTTTTATAATCATGAAAGACCAAATATGACATTAATTTATGGTATATCAAAACAGCACTTTATAGGCAAACTAAATTCTACTTTTGACTTCTATAAAAATAGGATGATTACCAAGTCAAATACAATGTAAATAGTTTGAGCAGAAAAACATCATCCATTACACAAAAGGCTTTATTGACCGTATTCTCATTTATTATCTGTATGTAGTAATGGAATAATGTGAATTGCGGAAACAACTACCGAGTAAGCTCCCATTCATCAAACTGTTTTTTAATCTCTTTAATCGATGTGAGTTTGATCTTCGGTATAGTCAATTGTTCAAACAATGCAGCATAACGTTTCCTGCTTTTTGGTGTGACAATAGAGATATGATGGATCATTTTCCATTTGATGCTGTCTTTATTACCTTCCAAACTACCATAGCGATTGCGTTGGAATAGAGCTCTATTTACATATCGCAACAGGCTTAATGGAGTTGAAACATCTAATAAAATTACTCCCATTGCTCTGGATAAGCGCTGCGGTAGGCATCTTTATTCTAAATGCTCTGGAATGAGGTATTTAAACATTATCAACAAGCTATGGTGGGTTAACTCTAACCCTTTTATAATTTCGGAATCCTCCATTGGAGGAAGCCGGAAACAAAGAATGAATGACCGAGGAGGAGATAACTTACTGAATTAATTTAATTCCGTTGAAACTACGGAATCACGTCAATATTCTTAGTGTCGATTAATATCCATTCAGGGCACCACACTCGTATTGCTGTATGCATCGGCTGGATTACCTTGGTTTTCCTTGTGGATGGTAATACGGAGTTGATTCCCTTCACGACTCAATACCCGCCGAACCTTATAGGCGCTATCAGGAATGTCGGTCCAAAAAAGGCCGTTATTATCGCTTTGCTGGTAGGTCTGAGTAATCCCAAACTCCAGTTCACCGGAGCCGGTAAAACTCAGCGCCTCGGGGGTAGTAAATGGCCCCAACGCACTATGCTCGTCGCGACCGCTGCCTGAATCGCCGCTCATATAGCCGCGCCCATTGTGATTTCCCTTCACGCAGTAACCACTTTCCGCATAATGTTGTACCTCACTTGCAGGTGTTTGCCAGCAGACCTTCTCACGCACGCGAATGTGCGCTAGGTCACCCAGAATACCAGTGCTACTCTGCCAGCTCTGGATGTGGATAATGGCACCATAGGCACCTTTTCCCCAGCGGGACGTTCGAAAGTTGACCAATTGTGGACGTAGTTGTTCACGCAATCCTGGGTAACCGCTTAGCTACGTCATTTTTCCCGATATCATCGACTTCTTTTATTGGGGCTCGTAACTGGCTCGTTTTCAGCTTGCGGATATCATGTTTCCCGATATGTGGGAAAATATACATATCTAGGTTACACAACACACAGGCGCGATGATCTTCACTCCAGTTTTTTGCTTACTGTGCCACTCACGCGCAATATGCTCGAAAGTAAGTACCCCCTGCGCTTCTAAATGTGCCCCCTTTTGTACGTCTTTGGGGTCTATTCCCCCCGCCAGTGCTTTTTTGGCTTCATCTCGCTTAGCTCTCGCATCAGCCAAAGAAACCGTAGGCCAGACACCAAAAGCAAGGCGATCTTCTTTTCTGTCTCTTGGGCGTCGGTATTTCATGCGCCAATACTTACCACCGCTTGGGGTGATTTCCAGATATAAGCCACCACCATCGGCAAGCTTGTATTTCTTGTCTTTAGGCTTTGTGGTCTCTACCTGTCTGGCATTGAGCTTCATTTGGGGGCACCTCGATTGATCGAACCGAATGTTCCCCCAATTGTGCCCCGCATGCCATAGATTGCAATGGACATTACGAGAGATTGTTAGAAGTGCTTTTGTTGATTTTATTGGGTTTTTTGAATTTCTGGGACATCATGAGACATCTACGGAAGTGTAGATGGTGCCGAAGGCCGGACTCGAACCGGCACACCCGAAGGCGGTTGATTTTGAATCAACTGCGTCTACCGATTTCGCCACTTCGGCACTGAAGGGTTCGGAGAACGGGGGTCATTATACCTGTCAGAAGTCCATTCGCAACACTTATCCTTTCAATTTCGTTCAAGTGCCGAAAAAAGAATCATTCATTCCACTTTTTCACCAAACCCGCTCAAAATCCAACCATCGCTAGCGCCACACCGCACAAATCTTCCCTCATAATTCCTTCCTGCCAATAGACAACCTATCAACACCTTATATAATTCAAAACAAAACATTGCTATGAGGTAAATTATCATGACTATCATCAGTTGGATTTTTACAGGTATCCTGTTGGGTATCGTTATCGGTGCCATTATGGTGCTGTTTAAGAAAAACAAATAACGACTTTATTCCCCCCACTTGGGCGCTCCCTGATTGGTTAATCCAAAAATGAAAAAACAGCTATATAAACTGTGTGCAGTTTCCGCCCTGACATGGGCGATTTCGGCTTGTGCTGATTCTGGTAATTCACACCAGAACAAGTTTCAGCACTCCAATGCGCAACCTGCAAAGTGGGAGGTTTTTGAGGGTAACGATAATATCAAGAAAATGGCTACCGTGCTGGTCGATCAGTATTCACAGTCCATCTTTGATGAAGGTAATCCTTTGGGGATGGCGATGGTGGTGATCGATAATAATCAGGTCGCGCATCGCAGTTTTGGGGAGACTTATCCAGGGAGTGGCGTTCGGCCGCGTCAGGATTCTGTGATTCGTATTGCTTCGATTACCAAGCTGCTGACCAGTGAGGTCATGATTAAGTTGGCACAAAAGGAACGCATTAAGATTACTGATCCGTTGCAGAAGTACACTTATTACGGTGTCCACGTGCCGGACTATAGCGTAGGTCAACCAATCCGTCTGTATCATCTGGCGAGCCATACCAGTGGGCTGCCACGGGAGCAACCGGGTGGGAAGTGGGGGCGGCCCGTGTTCATTTGGCCTACTCAATCAAACCGCTGGACTTGGCTGAAAACCGCAGGGATAGATTCCGTGCCCGGTACGACGGCTTCGTATTCAAATCTGGCCTACGATTTATTGGCGGATGCTCTTTCCAAAGCCACCGGAGAGCCATATGCTCGCCTGCTACAAGAAGAAATCACTCGTCCTTATCGCATGAAGGATACGACGCTGACCCCCACGCATTCCCAATGTGTCCGTTTGATGGCAGGGGTTAAGCCTAGCCCTTGCGTGAATACTATTGCCGCCGCAGGTAGTGGCGGGATTTATTCTACCCCCGCAGATATGCAACGCTGGATGCAACAGTTTCTATCTTCCCAGAATCAGTTGAGAAAGCAGACCGCCAGCCGTGAACAGGGTATCTATTTCAAACGTGCCGATCTAACATCAATCAAAGGGATGGATGTCGCGGGTCTGGCCAGTGGTATCGGGCTGGGTTGGGTTTATATGGATGCTAAAGGCGATGTTCCCGGTATTTATCAGAAAACTGGCGGCGGCGGTGGGTTCAATACTTATATGGCGATGATCCCTGAGCAAAATATCGGTGTGTTTGTGGTGATGACGCGCAAAGATCAAAGTAAGTTTAGCCGTGTAACGAGCGGAGTTAATGAATTAGTTGCTGCATTGGCACGCAATCATAATCAGATTTAGCACAGTATATTTTTGAAGGTAAAAATAACAGACTGAGCTTTGCTGGTGTGAAGCTCAGTCTGGTTGCAACATAATATGACCGATATCCCATATCAGCGATGTCATTATTACTCTTAACTTGTTCTAGCTCTGTCAAGAAAATCATTTATATTTCTGCTGGCTCTTCCGTTACAAAAGAATACACGAGAAGAAAGAATATCTATTATATAAACGGGGTTACAAGTTTCAAAAGTGTCTTCAAACTCCTCCACCGAGTTCCAAAAAGCCGTCTTTATAGTTTCACTGTGTGGATTTGTAGGCCTAAACAGATTATTGTGTACAAAATCTATATCATAATCAGAAGATAATACTCTTTTAGGCTCACCATCTCTAATAATAGAAGCATGCCAATCGAACTGTGAAAGGTCTTCGAAAGAATTAGTTGGTGCATAATAGTTAGTGTTTCTCAAGTTAATTATCCCCTGATAAGCCTCTACGACCACTTGGTCAGGATTAGATAATAATCGTGAAAATCTGGCCGCAAAAGAATCCCTACACCACCCCCTATCTGCCGAATAGCAAAATAATAAACGGATATGACGATATTGAGACATCTCATGTTTAAAGTATCTATTTAAAATGGATAACAATTTTTCTGGATCTATGAGTTTGGATTCTAGATCTAAAGTCAGAAGATTCCCTACTATGCCATGACCCGATATGGTCAAACGCAGCTCTTTAGACCCATCATTACGAACATCTTCAAAAACATGAAACCCTTCTGAAAAACATTTAAGATATTTCATGACAGCCCCCCACATTAGCTAAATAACAACCAATAATTTCAAGATGTGAGCGCCAACAAGAAGCAGTTACATTTTATGTAAAATAATTAGTAACCAAAGTAAACTAATTTTTACCGAAAGTGAGTACTAAGGGTATAAAAAGAAAGATATAAAAGGGCTCAAAACAAATCGCCCCCACGATAAGCGCAGGGGCGATAAAAAAGTAAGTGTAGAAAAATATCAGTCTGTTACGTTTTCTTATGCCAAAGTAAGTAAATACTCACTCCAAAGAATAACAGGCTTGGTAGCAGTGCTCCCAATATTGGCGGCATACTGTAAACCAGACTGAGCGGGCCGAATATCTCATTCAAGACGTAGAAAACGAACCCCATGCTGATACCCACAACGACCCTAAAGCCCATTGGTACGCTGCGCAGTGGACCGAAGATGAAAGAGAGTGCCATAAGCATCATTACCGCAACCGATAAAGGTGCGAAGACTTTCTTCCACATATTGAGCTGGTAACGTCCGGCATCCTGCTGACCCTGCTTCAGGTATGTGATGTATTGATGCAGGTCGCGAATGGAAAGTGCATCAGGATCAAGGGAAACGACGCCCAGCTTTTCTGGTGTCAGCCGGCTTTCCCAATCAGCGGAAATACGCTGTGATCCTGTGATTCGCCCAATTTGTGTTAAATCAGACTCTTCAACCTGAGATAACTTCCATTGCTTATTATCCTTGTCATACACCGCCGAAGCCGCGTATATCAAGGATAACAGCTTCTTATTATCATCAAAATGATAGATGCTGACTCCGTTCAGGGCATTATCCTTACCCACGCTCTGAATAAAGACAAAATCATGACCGTCTTTCGCCCACAAGCCTTTGGTCGTGGACATCAGAGAGCCACCAAACATTTTCTGGGAACGATAATCACGGGCGAGTTGTTCCCCTTGTGGGGCAACCCATTCGCCAATGACCATCGTCAGCAAGACCAGTGGGATCGCCGTTTTCATGACCGAACCTGCCACTTGCAGGCGGGTAAAGCCGGAAGCCTGCATAACCACCAGCTCACTGCGCGTTGCCAGCGCTCCCAAGCCCAATAATGCTCCAAGCAAGGCAGCCATGGGGAAGAAGATCTGGATATCTTTCGGAACACTCAGCAACGTATAAACACCAGCGGAAAATGCGGTATATTCCCCCTGCCCGACTTTACGTAGCTGATCGACAAATTTGATGATGCCGGAAAGCGATACCAGCATGAACAATGTCATCAGAATGGTTTGCAGAATTGTCCGACCGATATATCTATCCAATACCCCAAACATCAGGACGCTCCTTGATTCTTAAAGCGTGAACGCAGTTTGCGCATTGGTACGGTATCCCACAGATTAAGCGCCAGGGCCAGGGCAAAATACGCGCCGTTGACCAGCCACATCCAGAACATAGGGTCAAGTTTACCCCTACCGCCATTGGAGCGCAGGGAACTTTGCAGCAGGAAGAAAATCAGGTAGAGCAACATGGCTGGTAGCATACTGAGTATGCGCCCCTGACGCGGGTTCACAACACTTAGTGGAACCACCATCAACGCCATGATCAGCACCGATACAATCAACGTCAGGCGCCAGTGAAATTCTGAGCGGGAGTCATTGTCAGTTTCATGCCAAAGCTGCTCAATCGATTTTTGCTCGACTTTGCCGCTGTCGATGTCTGCTCTTTGGTGCCCAATCACTGCCTGATAGTTGGTAAAATCAGTAATGCGGAAGTCACGCAGCAGTGCCGTACCTTCATAACGCGTCCCCTGATGGAGTACCGCGACCTGATTACCATTCGGACGCTCTTCCATATGACCGCCATCCGCAATCACCACGGAAGGGCGCTGATCATTCGACGGACGGAGCTGGGCAAGGAATACGTTCTCAAAAGTATTGCCCTTCACGTTGCCGATATAAAGCACCATGTTGCCATCGTTGGAAGGCTTGAACTTCCCTTCCATGATCGCAGCAAGACTTGGATTGGCCTTTGCATCTGCCAATACTTGTGCTTGATATTTAGAAGACCACGGCGTAAGCCAAATAACGTTGGCAGCCGCCAGCATTGATGTCAGTAATGCCAAGATAAGGGCTGATTTCACCAGTACGCTTTTACCCAATCCGCAGGCATGCATGACGGTGATCTCACTTTCGGTATAGAGTTTGCTGAACGTCATTAATACCCCGAGAAATAAACTCAAGGGTAAAATAAGTTGCGCCATCTCTGGCACACCTAGACCTAACAACGATAGAACCAAATTTGCGGGAATATTTCCTTCCACCGCCGCACCCAATACCTCAACCAATTTTTGGCTGAAAAAGATCAGCAATAAGATGAAAAGTATTGCGATTTGGCTTTTCAGGGTTTCCCGTACTAGATATCTAATGATGATCACGCTTATTACGCCTGTGAAAACTTGTCTTTTTGCAGGAAAGTCGCTAACTTCGTCGTATATCTACCATTTATATGCATCAGTTTGGCTTCCCCATCGCTAAAATGATACCAAAGCTATTCCATATATGGTTCCCAATTAGAACATACTTGTCGTTAGCTAAGTACCAAAAAATAATGCGCTTAGTTTAACATAACAGTTAATTTTCTTTGGGATGAATTAATGCGGAACGTGATATTTTAGCGGTTGTATCCGTCTTTGTCTTTAAGATTCAGGAGAACGCATGGAGTTCAGTGTAAAGAGCGGTAGCCCGGAAAAACAGCGCAGTGCCTGTATTATTGTCGGCGTGTTTGAACCTCGCCGTCTTTCCCCTATTGCAGAGCAACTTGACAAAATAAGTAACGGCTATATCAGTGCGTTATTGCGCCGTGGTGAACTTGAAGGCAAGGTCGGTCAGACCTTGTTGCTGCATCATGTTCCTAATGTGCTGTCTGAACGTATTTTGCTGGTTGGTTGTGGAAAAGAACGTGAACTGGATGAACGCCAGTATAAGCAAATTATCCAGAAGACGATCAGTACCCTCAATGAAACCGGTTCAATGGAAGCAGTTTGTTTCTTGACTGAACTACATGTGAAGGGGCGCAACAACTACTGGAAAGTACGTCAGGCAGTCGAAACGGCAAAAGAGTCGCTGTATGTTTTTGATCAACTCAAGAGCAGCAAAAATGAACTGCGTCGCCCACTGCGCAAGATGGTGTTCAATGTGCCGACCCGCCGCGAATTAACCAGCGGTGAACGTGCCATTCAACACGGCCTTGCCATTGCTTCCGGTATCAAGGCGACGAAAGATCTGGCCAACATGCCTCCCAATATCTGTAATGCCGCATATTTGGCATCACAGGCGCGCCAGCTCGCTGACAATGCCGATAATCTGACAACCAAGGTCATTGGCGAAGAGCAGATGAAAGAGCTGGGCATGAATTCCTATCTGGCAGTCGGTCAAGGTTCGCAGAATGAATCCTTGATGGCGGTCATGGAGTATAAGGGCAGCAAAGACACCAATGCGAAACCTATCATACTGGTGGGCAAAGGGCTGACTTTCGACTCCGGCGGTATCTCCATCAAGCCAGCCGAAGGCATGGATGAGATGAAATATGATATGTGCGGTGCAGCTTCGGTTTATGGCGTTATGCGCGTTGTCGCCGAGCTGCAATTGCCAATCAATGTCATCGGGGTTCTGGCAGGCTGTGAAAACATGCCGGGCGGACGCGCTTACCGTCCGGGAGATATTTTGACCACTATGTCCGGCCAGACTGTTGAAGTGACCAACACGGATGCAGAAGGCCGTCTGGTGCTGTGTGATACGCTGACTTTTGTTGAGCGTTTTGAGCCTGAGCTGGTCATTGATGTCGCAACCTTGACAGGCGCTTGTGTCGTCGCGTTGGGCAGCCACTACACTGGCCTGATGTCCAACCATAATCCGCTGGCACATGAACTGCTGAACGCTTCAGAACAAGCGGGGGATCGTGCATGGCGTCTGCCGTTGGGTGATGAATATACCGAACAGTTAGAATCCAATTTTGCCGATATGGTAAACTCGTGTGGACGTGCCGGTGGTGCGATTACCGCAGGTGCTTTCCTGTCCCGCTTTGCGGCCAAATACAACTGGGCGCATCTGGATGTTGCTGGTACAGCATGGCGTTCAGGTAAGGCGAAAGGAGCAACAGGTCGTCCGGTTGCGCTCCTGTCACAATTCCTGTTAAATCGTTCAGGTTTAAATTCTGATGATTAATGCCCCAGCCACACATTTTACTCGATAAAAATGTGGCACAAAGGTATTGAGGGAATATACCCAATGGATTTCGGGTTGCAGCGCGACGGCAAGGGAACGAATCACCGGGAACATAGATAACTATGTGACGGGGGTGAGTAAACGCAGCCAACAAAGCTGCAACTTGAAAGACGAAGGGAATAAATGGAATTAAGGGTATTGCAGACGCAATACCCTTTTCCGTCACTGCTTCCGTAATCTTGTAACCAAGAAACTATGAAAAACGCCACCTTCTATTTGTTGGAAAAGCTGCCGCCGGAAAAGCTGTCACCGGAACAATCATCATCTTCTGATGATTTACAGCCACATGAATGGCTGGCATGTCAGCTTGCCACTGACCAATGGCGTGCAGGGAAGCGGGTTCTGATTGCTTGTGAAAGCCAGCAACAGGCCGAAAAACTGGACGAAGCATTATGGCAACGGGAGCCGAGTCAATTTGTACCGCACAACCTTGCCGGAGAAGGCCCGCGTTACGGCGCCCCTGTAGAATTGTGCTGGCCACAAAAAAGAAGCAATGCCCCACGCGATGTGCTGGTGACACTGCTTCCTCACTTTGCAGACTTTGCCACAGCTTTCCATGAAGTGATAGACTTCGTTCCTATTGATGAAAATCTGAAACAGTTAGCTCGCGAACGATATAAATCCTATCGTAGCGTCGGCTTTAATTTGACCATGGCAACCCCGCCAACCTATTAAATATCAAGACACAATGGAAAAGACACCCGCTAATCAAACGCAATCTGAGCCATCTCTCGATAAAACGTACAACCCGACAGAGATAGAGCAACCTCTTTATAATCACTGGGAACAGAACGGTTATTTCAAGCCTAACGGCAATACCAGCCGTAACAGTTTCTGCATCGTCATTCCACCACCAAACGTCACCGGCAGCCTGCACATGGGGCACGCCTTCCAGCAGACTATCATGGATACGATGGTGCGTTACCAGCGCATGCAGGGTAAAAACACCCTGTGGCAAGCGGGAACTGACCACGCGGGTATTGCGACACAAATGGTTGTTGAACGCAAAATCGCGGCAGAAGAAGGTAAAACCCGTCACGATTATGGCCGTGAAGCCTTTATCGACAAGATTTGGCAGTGGAAAGCGGAATCGGGTGGTAATATCTCCAACCAGATGCGCCGACTGGGTAACTCCGTGGATTGGGAGCGTGAGCGCTTCACCATGGATGAAGGTCTGTCCAAAGCCGTAAAAGAAGCCTTCGTTCGCCTGTATCAAGAAGATCTGATTTACCGTGGCAAACGCCTGGTAAACTGGGACCCAAAACTGCGTACCGCGATTTCTGATCTGGAAGTTGAAAACCGCGACGTAAAAGGCTCCATGTGGCATCTGCGCTATCCGCTGGCTGACGGTGCAAAAACCGCTGAAGGCAAGGATTACCTGATTGTTGCCACGACCCGCCCAGAAACCATGCTGGGGGATACCGGCGTTGCGGTTAACCCAGAAGATCCACGTTATAAGGATCTGATTGGCAAAGAGATCCTTCTGCCACTGGTGAACCGTCGCATTCCTATCGTTGGCGACGAACACGCGGACATGGAAAAAGGCACCGGCTGCGTGAAAATCACCCCAGCCCACGATTTCAATGACTATGAAGTTGGTAAACGCCACAACCTGCCCATGATCAACATTCTGACCTTCGACGGCGATATCCGTGAAGCAGCAGAAATGTTCGACACCAACGGCGAAGTTTCTGATATTTACTCGACTGACATTCCTGCCGAATACCGTGGCATGGAGCGTTTCGCTGCCCGTAAAGCGATTGTGGCAGAGTTCGAAAAACAAGGTCTGCTGGTTGAGATCAAGCCCCATGACCTGACCGTTCCTTACGGCGACCGTGGTGGCGTGGTTATCGAGCCAATGCTGACCGACCAATGGTACGTTCGCACTGCACCACTGGCAAAAGTGGCGATTGAAGCAGTTGAAAGCGGTGATATCCAATTCGTGCCAAAACAGTACGAAAACATGTACTACTCTTGGATGCGTGATATTCAGGATTGGTGTATCTCCCGTCAATTGTGGTGGGGCCACCGTATTCCGGCGTGGTATGACGCGCAAGGCAACGTCTATGTTGGTCGCGATGAAGAAGAAGTCCGCCGCGAAAACAATCTCGGTGCAGATATCGTCCTGACCCAAGACGAAGATGTACTGGATACCTGGTTCTCCTCTGGCCTGTGGACATTCTCCACACTCGGCTGGCCTGAGCAGACCGAAGCACTGAAAACCTTCCATCCAACCAATGTGCTGGTCAGTGGCTTCGACATTATCTTCTTCTGGATTGCCCGCATGATCATGATGACCATGCACTTCATCAAAGATGAAAACGGCAAGCCTCAGGTGCCATTCAAGACGGTTTACATGACCGGTCTGATCCGCGATGACGAAGGCCAGAAGATGTCAAAATCCAAAGGGAACGTTATCAACCCATTGGATATGATCGACGGTATTTCGCTGGAAACGCTGCTGGAAAAACGTACCGGCAATATGATGCAGCCACAACTGGCCGAGAAAATCCGCAATCGTACTGAAAAACAGTTCCCGGAAGGCATTGAAGCCCACGGTACAGACGCCCTGCGTTTCACACTGGCAGCACTGGCTTCTACCGGTCGTGATATCAACTGGGACATGAAGCGTCTGCAAGGTTATCGTAACTTCTGTAACAAACTGTGGAATGCCAGTCGCTTCGTGCTGATGAATACAGAGGGCCATGATTGTGGTCAACAGTATTGTGGTCAACAGTATTGCGGTCAAAATGATAGCGAAATGTCGCTGTCACTGGCAGATCGCTGGATTCTGGCAGAGTTCAACCAGACAATTAAAGCCTATCGTGAAGCACTGGATACTTACCGTTTCGACATCGCCGCGAACATTCTTTACGAATTCACATGGAACCAATTCTGTGACTGGTATCTGGAACTGTCAAAACCGGCTATCAACAAAGGTTCAGAAGCGGAAGTCCGCGCAGCTCGCCATACCCTGATTGAAGTCTTGGAAGGTCTGCTGCGTCTGGCACACCCAATCATTCCATTCATCACCGAAACCATCTGGCAGCGCGTGAAAGTCGTCAAAGGCATCGATGCAGATACCATCATGCTGCAATCTTTCCCTGAATTCGATCAGGCGAAAGTCGATGAGCTGGCACTGAGCGATCTGGAATGGATCAAGGAAACGATCATTGCGGTACGTAACATTCGTGCAGAAATGAACATCGCGCCAAGCAAGCCGTTGGAAGTTCTGCTGCGTAATGCAAATGACGATGCACAACGCCGCGTTACCGAAAACCTCAACTTCATTCAGGCGATGGGTCGTCTTTCTTCTGTTACCGTATTGGCGGCAGGAGAAGCAGCACCTGTTTCTGTCACCAAACTGATCGATGGGGCAGAAGTGCTGATCCCAATGGCAGGCTTGGTGGATAAAGAGGCAGAACTGGCGCGTCTGGATAAAGAAATCGAAAAGCTGGATAAAGAGATCAGCAGCATTGAAGTCAAACTGGCTAACGAAGGTTTTGTCAGCCGTGCGCCAGAAGCCGTCGTTGCGAAAGAGCGCGAACGTCTGGCGACCAACAATGCCGCGAAAGAGAAATTATTAGCACAGAAAGAGACTATCGCTGCGCTGTAATACTCTTGATTGAAGTTTATTCATGTGAAGCCACTGCAATTTTATTTGCAGTGGCTTTTTAATTCAGTATGCCTTTAACTCAGCAACCACTGCATCAACATAAAAAATGCCAGTGAAAGCACCAGACTTTTTAATATTGATTGCGTAAATTTGCTGATAAAATAAGCCAGTATTACCGTGACTAATGCGAGTACATATTTAATATCAAATTGCTCGATTAATTCATTCAAGGATAAATTATTCAGGGAAATATTAACGATAATGGTTCCCAGAATAAAACAAATAGCATAATCCAGCGAAGTAATCAGCAAACTCTTTCCCCTGAATAACCGATTATTACTTATCAGGAAAGGAGCCACCCTTAATACGAAACTTATCAGTCCCATTAATACAATCAGCAGCATCATGATGTTCTATCCTTTCTGATTTTTCGTTCCCATAATGCAATCACTACTCCGCACAAAATAGGGATCGCCAGATCCATTAATTTCATGTTCACTTCATTCAATAACGGTGCGCACAACCCGCCCATTACCGTCGCCAACACGGACATATCTTTGCCCGAACGCTTGGCAGTCAGAGACGCAAAATGAATGGGAACCAACATGACTAAAAACAGCGAAAGGGATTCATAATTCAGATGTTCTGCCGAAATATATCCCAACAAAGTGGCACAAAAGGTAATCACAAAACAGGGCACGGCAACGCCCAGATAAAAATGAAATTGGGATTTTCCATTCGTAATATTTTCCGCGGAGATATGTGAATGCGTCAACGTATAAGTACTGGCACTGAATCCCAACATCGACAGCAGAATATTTCGCTTTGGAATACCGTGAAAATATTGCGACATTACCATGGCCATCAGAAAAAAACGGAAATTGATCAGCAATGCCAGGATGATAACGGAGAATACCGCACCGTTAGCCAGATAACCTACCGCAGCCACCTGCAATGGCGCTGCATATATCAACAATGATCCGACCAACGTTTCCATTAATGGAACACCATGACTTTGATACAGCGCGCCAATCGAAGCAAAAATAAGAAAAAAGGAGATACAGACAGGCAAAGAATCAACCATGCCTTTCCTAAAGAACGGGTTCAACACTTGGCACCTATATTTATAGTTGTATTTAACATAGTTGTATTTAACGTAATGGAGTAATCGATATACTTCATGGTGAAAGAATAGCCATATCATTGGGCTATGTTATGAGTAGAAAAACAAAGATATAGCAGGCCATATATCATAGCAATTACTTTAAGAATATTTGTGACATGCTTCCCTTTAATTAAAGTCACCCAATAAATAATAAACCTTATTTATTGTAAGAAAATTAGAAAAAATTTATATCACACTTTAATATGATATAACCTTATTTTATATATAAGTCTTTTGATATTCCCGTTATAGTGGTAATAATTTTAAAATCAATAATTCCCCCTCGGAGAAATAGCATGAAAGTCGTACTGAATATATTATTGGCGGGCATTGTTCAATTTGGTTTCACACATCTGGCTTATGCGCAATCCACCCTTGATAACATCCAATCCTCAGGCATATTCAGGATTGGGACAGAAGGTGCTTATGCCCCATTCAGTTATCATGACGCTTCTGGAAAATTGACTGGATTTGATGTGGAAATCGGTCGTGAAATCGCGTTGCGCATGAAAGTGAAGCCTGAATTTGTTGAAGGTAAGTGGGATGGTTTAATTGGTGGCCTTGATGCCGGACGTTCCGATGCAGTGATGAACCAAATCGCCATTACCCCAGAACGTGAAAAAAAATACAGCTTCTCCCTGCCTTATGTTATTTCGGAAGCCGTACTGATTACCCGCAAAGACAACAACGACATCAAAACATTCGGCGACTTAAAAGGGAAAAGATCGGCACATACCCTGACCAATAACTTTGCCCAGATCGCCAGAAATTATGGTGCAGACATTATCGGCACCAATGGTTTCAGCCAGGAAGTGGAACTGGTGAGCACAGGCCGTGCAGATGCGACGATCAACGATAGACTCTCTTATCTCGACTATAAAAAACATCGCCCGGATGCACCGGTAAAAATTGTTGCCGCTGATACTCAGGCAGCACAAACCGCCGTGCTCCTTCGTAAAAACGACACTGAATTAAAAGCCGCCGTAGATAAAGCCATTACTGAGATAAAAACGGAGGGTACTTATCAACGAATTTGGGATAAATATTTTGCTGAGGCAACTTGAAAGATGAAGGTATAAGAGCCTGATGGAATAGGCTCTTGGCTCACTGCGTCAAAATACCCCCCTTACTTCCCTATTTTTCATTCGCAAAGCCCATTAATCAAGCCGCATAAAATAACTATTAAATATATCTACCATCCTATAATTTTAAAATCAGATATTACCCATGTAAATATACAATAATTTCACACTCTAGGGTTCCTTTTAACCATTATAGTAGAACACATCAATAAATTATGTTAGTAAATAAACTTTCTTAATGAGTAAGATCTATTGCATATAGCGATATATTTTTGAAATACCCACATTTAACTAGGCTCTTCAATTTGTATTCAAGAGCATCTATTTATACTTATCAGACAAAATAACTCTCAAAAATAAATTATTTAAATACTCACTCTTCTCTTACGGACGCAATACGTAGGGCTCATAGCGTATTGATATAGAAAATCATTAACACCTTTCTAATTAAGAAAATATTATCAAGGATAACTTAATATAATCACTTTGGGTATTATTGGTTTGACTGCAACCCAAGCAGTAAATGCCAGCCCAATTAATTTTAATTCAAACAGTGTATCAGTTAATGCTTCATTAGGTTTTCTGCAGGTGTTCAATACCGCTTTTAATACATAAAAAACAGGCGCCATCGCGCCTGTCAAATAATTATCTTACGTGTATGTTACCAACCAATCGCAATACCTGCGCCCATTACCGCACCTTCTGCATTGTTCCAGCTTGTAGAAGCCTTAACATTCACATTCTCGGTCAGTTTAGCCTGAGCACCAACCGCAATGGCACTGCCATCATTATATTGCCCTAAACCAACACCAACACTAAAGCGATTTGCATTGCTGAAAGGAATATTGGTCATTGCAGCAACACTGGCAATACCGGCATTAGCGCGTTTCTCTACACGATTAATTTTACTATCTAATTGACGAACACTCTGGCGCATTTCAGTTTCTAATGCGCTAAAGCGTTTTTCAGAGTGAACATGGTACTCACCCATTTTTGTATCCAAATTCTGAGCATATTTATAGATCTCGTTAGCTTTGTCCTCGATTTTCTTTTCTACATGCTTTGTTTTCTCTTCAATTTTCTTATCTAACCGCTTATTTTTTCCTTTTACTTCTTTAACAGTCTTTTTACTTACTTGAGAAGCAGCTAAATTGATTCTTTTATCCATTTCTGTTGCTGAGTCTGCTGCGTTTTTCTCAGACTGAGCTGTGTCCGCCTTGATCGCTGAGCCGGCGGCGTCTTGCGCTGACTGCTCCGCCGCCTGCTGCGCTGTGTCCGCCTTGGTCGCTGAGCCAGCGGCGTCTTGCGCTGACT
>NZ_JACOII010000061.1 GCF_016306625.1 Xenorhabdus lircayensis
ATGGCGTGGTGAATGTGACTTTGCCGAATGGCCAGACGGTGGCGCTGCAATCGATCCGGGCATTGCAGGCGGAGATGGACCGGAAATTGGACAGGGGCCGGAACGGGGCGGATATTCCGAATAAACCGGAGTTTGTGCGGAATATTGGGCTGGGAAATGCGATGAAAGTGGGGGAGTATGGAATTGGCACTGGCAACATGGATGGTCAGTCATTCATTGGAGACATGGAGGATAGGGGATATAAAATAGGATTTTATTCGTACACCAACCGTACAGCCAATCTAACGGGGGACTACATTCCATTCGGCTCTGTTATCAAGACGTGTTATAACTCTCATAACCAACAGATGATTGTATTGTCAAACTATAACCTGCCTATTATGTATATTAAGAGGCTGACCGGAGGCAGCTCATGGGTAAACTATACCGTCATGACCTCCAATATGTGGACTGTGGATCCCGGCGGATATTACAAAAAATCCTCCCCCATCATCCAAATTCACCCCGACGGCACCTTTACCCCCAACGACGAATCCGAAGGGGCCACGGTTGCCAAACTTGGCACCGGTCACTATCAGGTCTCCGGGGTACTGGGCTATAACGCTGACGGGGCATGGGGGGTGCATGGCGGTATTTCCTCGCCGAAGAACAACAACGGACTGGAACTCATCTACCTTGATGACCGGGTGAAGAAGGACGGCAGCATCACCATTGAGACGTTCCACCGTCAGCACGCGCATTTGCCTGAACGGTTTCAGAACCGGCGGATAAAAGCCATCGTGGACGGCGAGAAGGTTTACTACGCTGATGGGGAACCCTGTGACATTCCCGAAGGGTGTCGCCTGGACGTCCGCGTTCAGATGCCGGCAGATTCGGTGTGGAATTTGAGGGAGAAGGTGGGTGTAGGTTTGTGACAGATGTGAAAAAGCCCTCAGAGAGGGCTGAGAAGCATTAATTTAGATTAGATTTTCTTTGGCTGCGTGGGAGAATGCGCTGTAATTGATGAGGCGTTTGCTCTTTCAATAATTCGGGCTCTTGTTTTAAAGTTACCTTGGACAGTCACAGGCTTGTTATTTTTGAATGCATCGAACAAAATATCGACTTCATCTTTGTTGATAAAGCTAAGATCAACATATAGAGCAAATGAATCTTCTGAGCCTTTTTCTCTACAGATTACTGTCAGCTTTTCAAAGGTTCGCTTAATGCTATCAATTTCCAAGACTTTTTTCGCATCTTCGCTTTGAATCTTGGGAGTTGGATTAGCTAAAAATTCATTAATTTCTTTATTATTAAGTTCTACATTTTGAACGCTTTGAATTTCTATCTTGTCAGCATTTGCAAGTGGTTTTATTACATGTTCGTACGCTTTTGAGGCTTTTGTTTCTATCTCTGGCATTATCAGAGGTTGCTTGTTATTCACAGATAAAGCCTGAATAATTCCCGCCCTAATCTCTTGCATTTGTTCAAGCTGATTTTTTTGCAATTCAATTTCTTTAGTGTTCTCTTTTTCCGCGATTGCTTCGATGGACTGCCTTTCACTGTAATTATCAAAAGCAAAGTATCCCGTAACGCAAAGCGCTGTAAAAATATAACACGCTGCTTTTTGGTTTCCAGTCATACCGTTAGTCGCCTTACTGAATGCTTCACCACAACTTACTATAAAATCCTTCAGATTTGCTAAGATTTGAGTGCAGCCGGGTTCTATTGAGAATATTATTTCGAGAGCTTCTTTATCAGCATCCTTTAAATGCCGTAAATTATCTGTATTGTACCTAATGATGCAATATGTTTTTAGAAGTTCATTGTGAAAATCTCTAAGCCCGTAACAAATGGATGATGTAAGTTTTCCTGAAAACTGCTCACCTTCACCAAACGCCTTGATTTTTATTTCATTTAGGGCCGTAAGATCTAATAACCCAACATCTATATGTTCACCTTGATTTATTTTAAGTAGTAGCGCAGTGATATCGTTTAAGTTATTGATCTTAATTGCTTCCATAATTCATTCCATAGTAAATTTTTATATATAGTCTTGATATGACTCCTATCAGTGTTAGCGCCCATACTAATTAACTTCCCCTAATATATGATCGGAATTTTCTTAATCTGTGAGATGAATTTTATAACGCGCACGTAGTTACATAAGTTATTGTTATTGAATGGAATGATGCCGATATGAAGTGATTTTTAAGGGGGATTATAGCAACAGGGACTAAGGTAACTGAACCCGAGGGAAGGGGCGGGTCATATTAAATCACCTCAATCGATTGCTGGCTTTTAAGCTATCGTCATTAAATGAATTTATTTACATTAAATCGCATGGGTAAATAACCTATATGATAAAGAAATTATCATGTTAGCGCTTTATTAATAATGAAGTGATAATAATTCTTTTGCGTAATTTCATCAAAAGGAGGCGATATGAAAGCTTTACTTGGTGTTATTTTAATGGCGTTATTTTTAATCGCAAAACCGGCTTTATCTTGGCAGAAATATGATATAACATTTTCAAATCCAGCTAACACTAGTGCTACTCACTTATCTAGAATAAATGATAAATGTATGGATAGCGCGGGTCCATTAAATTTCAGTGTTAGCAATCAATATAAGATGACCATTGAAGATAGTAACGCTGGTCTTGGCATATGCGCTGGAATACAAAAAAAGATAATCTGGGCAGTGAGTCATACACACAACCACGCCAGTACAGACCCTAAAGCTTGTTTCGTGCAACTTAGTGTTACTTATTACTGGTTTGATCATTGGCATGCAGCAATTACAAGCACCTGCGAAAATCTAATTAGCTATGCAACATGTGCAGACATGGATTGTCTTAATTATTGCTCAGATCTGAATAATTGTCACATGACAAAGATGGGAAGTGTCGGTGTTCACACACCTGATTTTATAAGTATAGGTTTTTCGAAGTAGAAATGCACTGAGATTTAAATATGATTATTTATTTCTTGATGAACTGAAACTATCGATATAAAGGTGAGATTTCTCACCTTTTAACCCCTTGATTCCATTAATCTCTGGTTTTCTGACAGAATTAAGCAAAATCAATAGGTTACGTTAAATAGGAGAATTATCCTCTTTAACCCCTCGATATCTCTTATCTCCTGCATGGTGCAGGTTTCCCGATTTCAAATCGGAAAATTCTTTCAGGCTATCGCTTCATATGTTAAAGGGCAGAAACCTGCCCTTTGGAAATTATTCTTCTTTCTGTTGCGCTAGCTTATTGAATTTGTCATGCAGAGTTTTTGGAAACAGTTCTGTATAGACTTGCCATAATATATTGAGAGAACGATGTCCCGTAACCTGCGCCACCTCCTCAATTGAGAACCCTGCTTCGAATAAGCGACTCGCACCTTCTCTGCGGAGATCATGATAGCGGAGATCTTTAATACCCAGTTCGTTGCACACCCGATGAAATCCGAGGGATATACTTGAAGGATTGTAGGGAAATATAAATTCATTATCAGATTTTGGTTGTTTTTGAGCTATATTCCATGCCTCTCCAAGTAAAGGGACGAACATATGATTACCAGTTTTTTTTCTAGGATCTTTTCTATCCCTTACAAGAACCGCTCTCTGTTTTTCGTCTATATCATCCCATCTGATTTTGCACACTTCCCCTATGCGCATGCAGGTAAGTATAGAGAAATTCAATATATCCTCATAAGGAATTTTACTCCTCCAGTGACCACTTCGTTTGCGTAGTGCTTCAGTTAGTTGCGCTAGTTCGTTTACCTCTGGTCTCCTGCTGCGTCGTTGGGCTTTGCCGATTAATCCCATTTGGGTTAAAAGTGGACGAGCTTCATGTGCGGGGTTTGAAGTATAGTTTATATCATAGATAGGCTTGGCTGATTTTAAGACCAATGACAAATAGATGACATCATGAATGATAGTGGAGGGGGCGATTCCTGTAGAGTGTCGCTGCTTGCAGTGTTCAATAATATGACTAACTGATAGCTCAGATAGCAATAATTTTGAGAGTTCACTGCGTAATAACATATTTAATATAGATTTCTTCGTTTTCCCTGCCTTTCCACCAACATTTGGATCATTAATATATTTAGATAATAAATCACCAATTGTTAAATCATCCATATCGTCATGTACAGGGATTCCATTTTGTTCCAGTTCCGCCACCCGTTTGATGCCCCATGTTTTGGCATGAGCCTGCTTTCCAAATGTGCGATTCTCCCTGTAAATATATTTGCCGCCAGATTTAACACCAACGGTGCAGCGGTAACGTATTGTGCCATCTGCACGTGGGCGTTTTTCTATACTATAGTAGGCCATTTTTAATATTTTCCTGTTCGGACTCCCCATAATAACAGGGGTGCTATTTGGGGTGCTGTTAATGACAAAATAGCCTAAAATAACCCCAAATGCACGAAAATAAGTAAAAGTAAAAGTGTATGAATTTCACTGTGATAGCAAGGTATGGTGAGGCTTTGCCGATTAGATAGGGCTATTTGTTTTTATTATCTATCCAACTATAACTTGTATAGATAAAATAATTCAATTTGCCCTTTCATTTATTTAGTTTAGTTTGTTATTATTTCATTTTAAATTGTTATGCTTGAGGCTTATACTGACCAATATGGCCGTTTCCTTATGGGGAGTGGGCTGATAAATCTAGGTGCAGGAGGATTAGATGGCTGAACAACTAGAATTCTTTGCTATTCCAAATCCTTGCCGAGGAATTTGTGAATCTGATTCCCGTGGTTTTTGCCGAGGATGTTATCGGAGCAGGGAAGAACGATTTATGTGGATGGAATCATCGAATAGTGAAAAAAGAAAGATATTGCGGTTATGTCATCAGAGATATCTAAGGACTTTAAAAATAAAAGGGGATGAAGGAGATATTATTCCGGATCAGACCGATTTATTTTAATTTTATACTGAATTGATGAAAAAATATTACTTATATGAATAATGGTTTAGGATTACCTTAAAAATAAAAAATAATACCAGTAATAAATGATATATTATTTATATTACATCTCTTTAATTTGACATAAGTCATTTCAAAATTTTGCTTCTATTGATTGGTTGAGATATTTCGATAAAAATTTCTTATCAAAGAATTATTTATTGAACAATAAAAGAGATGATTTGTTATCTGTTTGTTTTTTATGTTATTTATTCTAATTTTGGCACTCTCTGTAAGAGAAAAATGATATTAATGTAAAAATATATAGATTAGTATTTGGATGGCGGTTATTCTTATAGAACTTTAACCGAGTGGAAATGTATATATTTTGGGGGTTTGTATTTTTTTTGTTGATATTTAAAATTGCAATAGTTTAGTTGGAGGATTATTTTATACAGTTTATATAGTTGGTGGTTTAATGTGCGATTTTATTCGGTGTACCGTAGAATTTCGCTCTTTAGGGCGACGAAGATGTCAACTTTGAGTAACAAGCCAACGCGACACTAATTAGGTAATTAGCGAAATTTCTGACTCTGCTAATGTAAGCATGATATAGAGTGCGTATCCATTATTCATATGAATAAACTGATTGGATAATTCATTGATGTTATATGAGTCTCTAATTATAAGGAGGGGTAATTGGAATTGACATTGGGATCAGACCTGGCACGTTTAGTTCGTGTTTGGCGCGCTTTAATTGATCATCGTTTGAAACCGTTGAAATTAACTCAAACACATTGGGTTACTCTATACAATATTAGTCAGCTGCCACCAGAGCAGTCACAGATACAGCTCGCGAAAGCTATTGGTATCGAGCAACCATCTCTGGTGAGGACTCTTGATCAATTAGAAGAAAAAAAGCTGATTACACGGCATACATGTGTCAATGATCGACGAGCAAAAAGAATCAAATTAACCGGAGAATCGGAAACTTTTATCAGAGAAGTGGATAGTGTTATTGATTCGACAAGGAAAGAAATTTTGGGAGGAATTACTCATGATGAGTTAACTCTCCTTGCTTCTGTAATAAAAAAAATCGAAAAAAATATTAGCCAATTACATAAACAGGTAATATAAAAATTAATCGATAATAATAAAATCGCGGTCCAGATACTGGTAAGCCGCGATTTTTTAGTCTTGTGTTGCTTGAGTATTTCAAAGTGGTGAAACGGTTAGAGAATCCCCACTATCGGCAATCCTGACACGCTGCCCTCTATTGAATGCGACTCGATCCAATTTTTGTACCACAATGATATTTTTTCCGCTATCTGTACGAATTTCTAACTCAACACCTTTTGTCTGATCTATAGCGCCCTCGATTCCTTGTCCAGCCATACCACCAGCAATAGCTCCTGCAGCTGTCGCAAGCCTTTGACCAGTACCACCGCCGACCGTATTACCCAACAACCCTCCCAAAACGGCTCCACCAATGAGACCTAACATATTAGGATCACCAGCTTGATTACCTTTGATAGTGACGGGGCGTACAGACAGGATGGTGCCATAGGTTACAGCTTGAGCTTGTTTGGCTTGACCAATAGAATAAGTATCACTAGAAAGTGCTCCCATGTCTGCACAACCAGATAACGTGGTTACTACAACTGCACCAACCAGGAAACGTTTTAACATAGTCACTCCTAATTTTAATGCCCGATAGGGGGAGCTTGATAATAAACCTATAACCAAGCATTCGGCTACTATTGTTGTTAGCAGCAGATGCTATTGTTAGTAGCAGGAATAATAAATTTGCCAGCCACCAGTGCCTCATATCTACATATATAATAAATGCTCACGATGAACTCCGAAAGGAATAATTCCTGACCAAAAGTTTAGCATGTTTTGTGAAGAGCTCTCCAAAACTTAGATTTTATCTCTGATAATGAACATTAAACATATATAGTCCAAATAGATGTGTTTTATAGTTTACCCAAGATTAAATGTAATTTGCACGCTAAATGTAATCCATTCTTTAATAGGAGAATATTTATGAAGTCAGGACGTTATATTGGTGTGATGTCTGGCACCAGCATGGATGGAGTTGATGTTATTCTGGCGGAAATTAGTGATAAAGTCGTCACTCAGCAAGTGAGTTATAACTATCCTTTCCCGCAGGAACTTAAACAAAAATTACTTTCTATCTGTCAGGGGCAGCAAACGACATTATCGATGGTGGGAAGATTTGATTATGAACTTGGTACTCTTTTTGCGGAAGCCGTGCAAGGGTTACTGGATAAAGCAGAGCTGACCGCAAGTGATATTACTGCAATTGGGTGTCATGGGCAGACGGTATGGCATGAGCCAGACGGTGAAAAACCTTTTACCATGCAAATCGGTGACAATAACCGTGTTGCAGCACTTACTAATATTACAACTGTAGGTGATTTCAGACGGCGTGATATGGCTTATGGTGGTCAGGGAGCGCCTTTGGTGCCAGCATTCCATATGGCTGTATTGGGGCACCCAACAGAAAGGCGCATTATTCTGAATGTTGGCGGAATTGCAAATATCTCCGCGCTTCTGCCTAATTCTACTGTTAAAGGATATGATACTGGGCCGGGTAACATGTTGATGGATGCTTGGACATGGCGGCATAAGCAACTGCCTTATGATAAAGATGCGCTGTGGGCCAGTGAAGGAACCGTTAATGAGCCTTTACTTCAGAAAATGCTTTCTGATCCCTATTTTGCACGTACGGCACCAAAAAGTACGGGGCGTGAATATTTTAATATGGCATGGTTGGAAAAACAGCTAGCTGATTTTTCTGATGTTGTACCAGTGGACATTCAGGCAACATTGGCTGAGTTAACGGCTGTAAGTATTGCTCAACAAGTCATGTTGAGTGGTGGATGTGATCGTCTTTTGGTTTGTGGCGGAGGGGCTCGAAATCCACTCGTAATGAATCGGTTATCTGCTTCATTATCCGGTACTGAAGTGACTACGACAGACAAATATGGGCTGAGTGGTGACGACATGGAAGCTCTGGCATTTGCTTGGTTGGCATTCCGAACCATGTCTGGATTGTCTGGTAATTTACCATCAGTAACAGGGGCGGACAGGGAAACGATTTTAGGGGCGATTTACCCTGTAGTTGGATAATAATCTGTTAACAGATTATTACCTATTAACAGATAATAGTTGTTAGATAACAGTTAGCTAGCAGCATAATAATGATATGCTAATACTCATTAAGAAACCGAGAGTTAGAAATGTCAGAACATAATGAAACGGCTATCGCAGAACTACGCCGCGAATATATACGTGGTGGGTTAAGGCGAAAAGATCTTACTGAAGAACCGATTGAGCTTTTTGAGAGTTGGTTAAAGCAGGCTTGTGAAGCTAAACTCAGCGATCCGACGGCGATGTGTATTGCTACAGTGGATGAGCAAGGCCAGCCCTATCAGCGCATTGTTTTATTAAAACATTTTGACGCTCACAGCCTAGTTTTTTATACCAATCTTGGTAGTCGCAAGGCGAAGCATCTGGCTCAGAATAATCGGATCAGTCTCCACTTCCCATGGTATCAATTGGAGCGGCAGGTCAGTTTTCTCGGTAAGGCTGTGCGATTGTCTCCTACTGAGGTAGTGAAATATTTCCATAGTCGTCCAAGAGATAGCCAAATTGCGGCTTGGGCCTCTCAGCAATCTTCACGGGTTTCTGCCAGAGGAATTTTGGAAGGAAAGTTTTTGGAGTTAAAACAGAAATTCCAGAATGGTGAAGTTCCTTTGCCCAGTTTCTGGGGAGGATTCAGAGTCGAATTTGATTCGGTGGAATTCTGGCAGGGAGGTGCTCATCGTCTTCATGATCGTTTTTTGTATCAGCGTGAAGGTAATGAGTGGCATATTGATCGCTTGGCTCCTTAACAACACAACGCCCAATACAGAATGCCCTATACCGAGTGATACCTAATTACTTTCAAATTACAGCCAATAAAGTAGTGACTTGAAAGATGGGGGTATAATTACCGTTTTTAATACTGGCACTTATATTACTGGCGTTTTATGCTATAGCCCGCGATTTATAACGAGATATTTATAATACCCAATAGATTTCAAGTTACAGCCAACAGAGCAGCAACTTGAAAGATGAAAGGTATATATATTATAGGTAAAGTATACAAACCGATGGAGTCATTGATGTCTAGCAATAACCTGATTAAACAACTGCAAGAGCGGGGCCTTGTTGCCCAGGTAACGGATGAAGAGGCGTTAGCTGAGAGACTGGCGCAAGGTCCGGTTTCTCTCTATTGTGGCTTTGATCCTACCGCCGACAGCTTGCATTTGGGCCATCTGGTTCCCTTGCTGTGTTTAAAACGATTCCAACTTGCTGGGCATAAGCCTATTGCGTTGGTCGGTGGTGCGACAGGTTTGATTGGCGATCCAAGCTTTAAAGCAACTGAACGCAAATTAAATACAGAAGAAACCGTCAAAGAGTGGGTTGAAAGAATTCGCAAGCAGGTTTCGCCATTCCTCAGTTTTGATGGTGAAAATGGGGCGGAGTTAGCCAATAACTATGAGTGGTTTGGTGAAATGGATGTGCTGGCTTTCCTGCGTGATATTGGTAAGCACTTTTCCGTTAACCAGATGATCAACAAAGAAGCGGTGAAACAGCGCCTGAATCGTGATGATGTCGGTATTTCATACACTGAGTTTTCTTATAACCTGTTGCAGTCATATGACTTTGCAAACCTGAATGGAAAATACGGTGTTGAATTACAGATTGGTGGTTCAGACCAATGGGGCAATATTACTTCAGGTATTGATTTGACTCGTCGCTTACACCAGAAACAAGTGTTTGGTATGACAGTGCCACTGATCACTAAATCAGATGGAACTAAATTCGGTAAGACAGAGGGTGGGGCAGTTTGGTTGGACCCGAAGAAAACAAGCCCATACAAATTTTACCAATTCTGGATTAACACAGCAGATGCAGATGTTTACCGTTTCCTGAAATTCTTTACTTTTATGGACATTGAAGAAATTAATGCATTGGAAGAAGAAGATAAGAACAGCGGTAAAGCTCCACGTGCCCAATATGTATTGGCAGAGCAAGTCACCGGTATGGTGCATGGCGAAGTAGGTCTTGCTGCGGCGAAGCGCATCACTGAGAGTTTGTTCTCGGGGATGGTTGCTGATTTGACCGAAGATGATCTGGCACAATTGGCCCAAGATGGTATGCCAGCGGTTGAACTTGAAAAAGGGGCTGATTTGCAACAAGCACTGGTCACCGCTGAATTTGTTCCTTCCCGTGGACAGGCGCGTACCATGATCAGCTCTAATGCGGTTTCGATCAATGGTGAAAAACAATCCGAGCCTATGTATGTGTTTGCGGATGGCGATCGTTTGTTTGGGCGTTATACCTTGTTACGTCGCGGTAAAAAGCATTATTGCCTTATTAACTGGAAATAATCCATAAAGGTGATTCTTAAGGGCAACAGTAATGTTGCCCTTAAAGTATCTGACACCTTTATAAATATAAGTTATCCATGAATATAAAATAATAAACTAGGCCTTATCATGAAACATGTTCTTTCAATTCAGTCTCATGTTGTCTTTGGTCACGCGGGGAACAGCGCGGCTGTTTTTCCAATGCGTCGTATGGGAGTGAACGTATGGCCATTAAATACGGTTCAGTTTTCTAATCATACCCAATATCCTCAATGGCGTGGTTGTGTGATGCCACCAGAACATTTGACTGAAATTGCGCAGGGAATTGGTGAAATTAATAAATTAGCATCCTGTGATGCAGTATTGAGTGGTTATATTGGTTCTGCGGAGCAGGGAAATTATATCCTTGATATCGTGAAGCAGGTTAAGAAAGCTAATCCTGAAGCGTGGTATTTCTGTGATCCTGTAATGGGACACCCAGAAAAAGGATGTATTGTCGCACCAGGTGTTGCTGAATTCTTCTGTGAAAAAGCATTGCCTGCCAGTGATATGATTGCACCTAATTTATTGGAGCTTGAAACACTGACGATGCGGAAAATTGAAAATGTAGAACAAGCTATATCCGCAGCTCGTGAGTTATGTGAAAAAGGTTCTAAAATTGTATTAGTTAAGCACTTGAGTCGTGCAGGTTATCGAGTAGATTGTTTTGAAATGCTTCTGGTGACTAAAGAACACAGTTGGCATATCAGCCGCCCATTGATTGACACGGGGACACGTCAGCCAGTTGGTGTCGGTGATTTAACGAGTGGTTTATTCCTCGTCAATCTATTGAAAAGCCCATCTTTGACAAATGTAGCATTACAAGCTGCGTTAGAACATATCACCGCGGCAGTTTATGAAGTCATGTTGGAAACACAAAAGAGTGAGGAGTTTGAATTACAGCTTGTTGCTGCTCAAGATAAGATGGTTACACCAGAGCATCAATTTAATGCTGTACAAATAGACTGACGCTCAAGACTTTCAGTGAAATTATGCTTCCGGTAGCCTTTGATGTGTTGAATTACTGAATTGGTTTACCGGAAGCAGCCGCTGCTAGATTTAAATTATCCCTTCTGCTTTCAAAGCATCATGAACATGTGGGCGTTGCTTAATTTTTTGTAAATAAACACTTAAATGTCTTAATTTGGATGTATCCAGTTTGATGCTAGGCATCCAAGTGCAGGTGGTGAATAGATAAGCATCTGCTACCGTAAAATGATCACCTGCGATATGTGATTGTTTTGATAAAATACCATCAAGGTAAGTCAATTTCCCCAGCAATTTATTCCGAACAGTAGAACGATAACTTTCTGGTGTCGCCATTATGGGAGAGAATGCCCAAAAGCTTTGGTGTATTTCGCTGGCGATATAATTTAACCATTCGATTTGATGATAACGTTCTAAAGTCCCGGCTGGCGCTATTAACTTCCTATCTAATTTCTTATCAGCTATATATTGAACAATAGCCGGGCCTTCCGTGAGAATGTCCTCATTATTGAGTACCAGAGCTGGAACTTGCCCTTTGGGGTTAATTTTGAGGAAGTCGTCGCCACTTTCTGTGGTTTTATTTTTCAAATCTACCTTGATGAGACTGAAATCTAGCCCAGTTTCACGGAGGATAATGTGTGGGGAGAGTGAGCAAGCACCCGGCGTATAATATAGTTTCATATGTTGCTCCGTAATCAAAATTTTTAATATAGGGATGCAATAGAACGAAATTAATTGGTAATAGATTGTCAACTGTATCTACTTTAGCTGCACTTCAAATAAAAAAATAGTCAAATGCTTAGATGGTGTGAAGGAGGCACGATGATGTGAAAAATAAATTGATGCAAAGGGATGCAGAAGATAGAAAAGAAATAGCCCCAATCATAAAGGTATAAGCTGGGGCTATCTTAATATATCAATGAGCTATTATTTTAATTCTAACTCATTCATGGCAGCGATGCTGAAACCACCGTCAACGTGCAGGATCTCACCTGTAACTCCACCAGCCAGATCAGAGCACAAGAATGTAGCAGCATTACCAACGTCTTCTGTTGTTACAGTGCGGCGAATTGGTGTAACTGCTTCACAGTGTGCCAGCATTTTACGGAAGTCTTTGATACCAGATGCCGCAAGAGTACGGATTGGGCCCGCAGAGATACCGTTAACGCGAACACCTTCAGCACCCATTGCATTAGCCATATAACGCACATTCGCTTCCAGAGAAGCTTTCGCCAGACCCATTACGTTATAGTTAGGGATCGCACGTTCTGCACCTAGGTAGCTCAAGGTAAGCAGGGCAGATTTAGGATTCAGCATCTCACGGCATGCTTTTGCCATCGCGACGAAACTGTATGCGCTGATATCATGTGCAATTTTGAAACCTTCACGATTGACGGCATTAACATAATCACCATCAAGCTGATCAGCGGGTGCATAGCCGATAGAGTGAACGAAGCCATCGAATTTAGGCCATACTTTACCCAGTTCAACGAACAATGCCTCGATACTTTCATCTTCAGCCACGTCGCATGGCAGAACGATATTCGAATTCAGTGATGCGGCGAATTCTTCGACACGAGGTTTCAACTTGTCATTTTGGTAGGTAAAAGCCAGTTCAGCTCCTTGATCGTGCATTGCCTTGGCAATTCCATAAGCGATAGACAGTTTGCTGGCGACGCCAGTAATGAGAATGCGCTTGCCGGTCATGAAACCCATAGCAGTATCCTTATTGTTCTTTAAGTGATCAAAATAGTTCTTTGTGATCAAAATAGTTCTTTGCGGTCAAACACCAATAGTCATGGAGTAACAAAAATAATAAATATTCCCAGCATGATTACGGTGCCTATTGTGAATAAACGGAGACGATTCTACCACGCCGGAGAGAAATGTGGTGAGTTTCCCATGCTGTTCCGATCAGTGAATAAAATACATCCAGTTAAAATATTAAGTGATATCCTGCCGCCACGCTTCAGCGGACAAAGCTTCACCAAAATGGCTGGCGATCAACTTGCGTGTAATATCATGCAGTGGAGAAGCCAGTACTTCTGCTGTATTACCACGCTCGACAACGTCTCCTTGATGCATCACCAGTACTTGATCACTGATATGTTTCATCATACCGAGATGTTGAGTGACATAGATATAAGAAATACCGTGTTTTTCCTGTAACTCCAGCATCAAGTTGATGATTTGGGAGCGCATCGACATATCAAGGGAAGCCAATGCTTCGTCTGCGACAATGATTTGTGGTTGCAATATCAAGGCTCGTGCCAAAGCCACGCGCTGCTTTTGTCCTGATGCGAGCATGTGTGGATAATAGTTGGCATGATCTGGCAGTAAACCAACCTGACGTAATGTCTGGTTGATTCGTTTTTCCCGCTCGGAAGGGGACAACTCTGTATTCAGGATTAATGGCATATCCAAGATCTGACCAATACGCTGGCGAGGATTCAATGAAGTACTGGGATCCTGAAAAATCATGCGAATGCGCTGGCTGCGATAGCTGTAATCCCCATAAGTCAATTTATGACTGTTAATCAGAATTTCACCTGATGTTGGTTCAATCACTCCCGATAGCATTCTTGCCAGTGTGGATTTACCGGAGCCATTTGCACCAATGATGGCCAGTGTTTTTTTAGGTTGCAATATAAAGCTCACGGGTTTTACGGCGTCAAGATGGTGACGGCGAAATAGTCCGGTTTGATAGCGGAATGTTTTCGTCAGGTTTTTGACTTCCAATAATGTCTCAACCAATTATTATTCCTCCATATTCAAGGGGAAATGGCAGGCGAATGCATGGTTCTTAATCACTCGTAACCGTGGGGTTTCAATACAGGTTTTCTGAGCATAGGGACAACGTGGCCCCAAACGACATCCTATCGGAAGATGTTCCAATGATGGTATAGCTCCGGGCAGCGTATTGAGCCGACTCTTATGCGGTAACGGGCTACCAAAATCAGGAATTGAGCGAATCAGAGCCTGCGTATAGGGATGATAAGGTGTCACCAGCAATTCATCTGGTGTAGCACTCTCCACTGTTTGGCCGCAATATAGCACATTGATGCGTTTGACCAGCTTGCTCATCATTTGCAGATCATGACTGATTAGCAGGATTGTCATGTTGTTGTTCTGATTTAAGCTCGACAGCAAACGGAATATCTGGGCTTGTGTGGTTGGCTCCATTGCATTGGTTGGTTCATCTGCAATCAACAGTCGTGGCTGATTGGCAAGAGCAATGGCAATCATCACTTTTTGACATTCACCTTCGGTTAATTCATAAGGGTAACAGTGCATGATGTCATAGTGATCTTTAATACCAACGCGATGCAGCAGCTCAATTGCACGGCGTTTCCGCCAATTAAATCTTTGCCACCAACGGCCTTTATACGTCCATCCTGGAATAGCTTGAATAAGCTGTTTACCAATGTTTTCTGATGGATCGAGACATGATTGTGGTTCCTGGAAAATCATTGAGATATTGTGACCAATCACTTTACGGCGTTGCCGTGGTGTCAGGCGCAACAAATCAATATCGTTGAAGCGAAAACGATCGGCGGTAACATTAAGGTTATCCTTTGTAACGCCACATATCGCTTTGGCAATTAAGCTCTTACCTGACCCTGATTCGCCAGCCAACCCGAGTATTTCACCTTCTGTCAGTGAAATACTCATACGGTCAACGGCTTTGAAGGGGCCTTCTGCCGTCATGAATTCAATGGTAAGGTTTCGAATATCGAGCAATGGCATTATTCGACTCCTGCGTTAATGGCGCGGTGAAGGCCGTCACCCAGTAAGTTAACCAGCAGGACGCTCAACATAATCGCGGCTCCGGGTAGCATAACGGTCCATGGTGCAGCATAGATCAATTCCAATGAATCTCCCAGCATGGCTCCCCATTCGGGTGATGGCAGTTGTGCACCAAGATCAAGGAACCCCAACGCAGCGATATCAAGGATAGCGATAGAGAGTGCGCGGGTTAGCTCGCTGACTATCACCGCAGTGATATTAGGAAAAACAGCATAGCGTAAAATATGATAATTTGAAGCGCCATCCAAGCGTGCAGCAATAATATACTCTTTATCCAGCTCATCATGCACAGCAGTATAAATAGTGCGTACTATTCTTGGCAGCAATGCCAGCCAAACCGCAATCATCGCATGGTGTAGGCTGGCTCCGGCAAAAGCAACAACAATGATGGCCAGCAGCAATGAAGGAATAGAGAGTAAAGTATCGAGAATATGGTTCAGAACAGCAGATCTCAATCCGTGAGTCATTCCGGCAAGGCTACCAATGATTAACCCTACAATGGCAGCCGCAGCAGTCACAATTAATGCAGTCCCAAATGTAGAAGACGTGCCAATCAGCAGGCGACTGAAAATATCGCGACCGAGATCGTCGGTTCCAAGGAAAAAAGCGACATTGCCGTGATGTGACCATGACGGCGGCATAAGGTGATCCATAAATTGCTGATCAAGCCGATACGGAGCGAGTTGGTTTCCCAACAAGCTCAATGCAATTAAAACCAGTACCCCATAAAAGCCAGTCATTGCCAATATATCAGCATAGAAAAATCGCCAAATAACTTTCAATGGCGACGGCATTTTCTTTTCTTGGTAAAAGTTATCTAAGGGCATACCATTCCTTATGCTTCAGGGGGTTAGCCATCGCTCCAATAATATCTGTCAGCACATTAACTGAAATAACCAACGTTCCTACCACCATGACACCCGCTGAAATTGCGGAATAATCCTGCTGGCGAGTGGCGCTGATAAGCCAACGCCCTAAACCAGGCCAGTTAAATACTTGTTCTGTCACCATAGCTAACGTGAGCATGGTTGAAAACTGCAATCCCAGTTTGGGAATAATGGGAGGCAAAGCATTATGCAGCAGGTGGCGGCGAATGATTGTCAGCCGTGACAAACCGCGTGTTGCCGCTGATTTAATATAGTTTGCAGCTGATATTTCCTCGGCACTGTTACGCATCAAACGAATGACTTCGGTAGTGGGGGCAACGGCCAGAGTGATAACAGGCAGAATCATGTGCAGAATAACGCTCATGATCATCTCATTGCGATAAGGTGACTTTGACAGCCAGGCATCAATCAGTGCAGAACCAGTCACAGGCTCCATTCGATAGAGTAAATCAAATCGCCCTGAAACGGGCAGCCATCCCAAGTGGAGCGAAAAGAGCAGGGTTAGCAGCAGAGCCAGCCAGAAAACAGGGATGGAAAAACCACACAGGGCAAACGTGCTGATAATGGTATCTACCTTTTTGTTGCGCCAGACACCGGCGATAATTCCAAGAGGGATACCGATTAACAACGCCATGGAAAAAGAGAGAATGCAAAGCTCCATCGTTGCAGGGAGAACTTCGTATAGTTGTTCAATAATCCGCTCACCATTTATTCTGGAAATGCCAAAATCCCATTGGAGTAGGCTACGGAAATAGAATACATAGGCATCTGTCAGCGATGCACCACTTAAGGTGCCATGAGGTGTGAAGTACATCAGGCTGAAACTGATTAATGAAAGAAAAAATAACGTCACAACCAGAAGCAGCAAACGACGCAGGATATAAATAATCATTTGCTTCCCTTTTTATTTTCATCAGGAACGGAGGCTTCCTGTTCGCGGTAAACTCCACCAAAGGAGCTGTTACCAAACGGGCTCAGTACCAATCCCCTAATGTTATAACGAAATATCTGCAAGCGCATCGAATAAGCTAATGGTAATACAGGTAATTGCTGCGCGAGGATTTCTTGTGCGACTTGATAATCTTTGATGCGTGATGCCAGCTGCTGGTTTAATAAAGCCTGATGAAGTGCATCATCAAAAGCCGGATAACACCAACGGCTCAGGTTAGTTTGGGAGGAGATCGCGGCACAACTCAGTAACGGGCGGAAAAAACTATCGGGATCATTGCTATCAGTAGACCAGCCAGCCAGTGTCATGTCGTGGGTCTTATCCATCAGCTGATTTTCCTGAAAACGACCTTCGACGGGGCGAATCGACATCTTTATTCCGACTTGCGCCAAATCTGCCTGAATGAGCTCTGCCATTTTCAGAGGACTTGGATTATAGGATTGTGACGCAGTTGGAACCCATAAAGTTAATTCCAATCCGTTTAATCCCAGTTCATTTAACATCTTGTGGGCTTTTTCTGGATTGTATTCGGTGACTTCAGCTCGATTATCATACGCCCATGATGCGCGTGGTAATATCGAGGCTGCTGTTTCAGCCGTACCATAATAAATGGATTTCATCAGACGTTGGTTATTGATGGCATAAGCAATGGCTTGACGAACTTCCAGCTTATCCAGTGGTGGTTTGCTGGTATTAAATGCAAGATAAGCAATATTCATGCCGGAGCGTAATGTCTGACGCAGGTTTGGGTCATCCTGCAAAATATTCCACTGGTTGGCATCAGGATAGGCCAGCACATCGCATTCACCCGTGAGCAGTTTTGAGATTCTGCCTGTACCACCGGCTCCAGTATCTATCACAATCTGCTCCATGCTTGGTCTGCCTTTCCAATATTTATCATGGCGAACAAGGCGGATAAATTGTCCCATCTGATAATCTTCCAACATGAATGGCCCCGTTCCAACGGGTTCCCAGTCTATTTTCTCCTGCCTATTCAGTTGGTGCAATTTTTCAGCATATTCTTGGGACAGTATAGGCGCATAGTGTGTTGCCAGATGCCAGATAAAGGAAGCATTCGGGGCTTTAAGACGAAATTCGACGGTATATTTATCGATTTTTCGAATGTCCTGCACTGAATCACCAAATTGCAAACTATCGAAATAGGGATAGTGGCCACCATTGACATCATGATAATAGTGCGTTTTATCGAAGACTCGGCGGAAGCTGAAAACGACATCATCAGCGTTCATGGTACGGGTTGGTGTAAACCAAGCGGTTGTTTGGAAAGCGACATTATGGAGCAGGTGAAAACGGTAAGTTGCTCCATTGTCCAGTATTTCCCAGTTAGAAGCCAACTCAGGAACCAAACGATAGGTCAGGGGATCAACCCCCAGCAGGCGATTATAAATCTGCGCGGCAAGAGTATCCACGGTCAAGCCGCTGATGCTCATTTGTGGATTAAACGTATTCAGGTTGCCATTAACACAATAAATAAAGCCATTCTGTCGTAAAGCTGTTGAAATATGGGACAGGTTTTCCGATGTGCTGTTGGGTTTCGATTCTGGAATCGCTTTAATAGGTTCTGGAATAGCGCTCTTGGCCGCCAAAGCGGGGGCGGACAGCAATAATATAATCCAGTAAATCAAATGGCGCATATAAAAAGCCAGTCATAAAAAGAGTCCGCTATTGTAGCTTAATTAATGCTTTTTGCTCAAAAACAACGATCAGATCACGGTAATGAGAAAAATTCTCAATAAAAAGCTTTACAAATAGAATTGAGAAGTATTATCATTTGTACCGTGCTTACAGGGAGACATCTTTGAAATACCAAGTATGTAATCTCAGAAAAGGCACGACATTGCTCACATTGCTTCCAGTATTTTATTAGCCGGCTCGGGTGCCGGCTATTTTTTTATCTATCTTGTCTGACCCACTTTATGTTTAATCACTAATATGGATATTGATATGGTGTTTTTTAATTAATCCACGTAGCTGGTGGTAAGTCAGATTTAGCTTGTCAGCGGCTTTTTTCTGACTGAATTGACTTTCTGCCAATGCCTGCATGATCAAAAGCCTTTCATTATCATTTTGCCACTGCCTTAAATCGAGAGGTAATTTGGGAAGGGAATCATTGGGAATTTCACCATCAGTGGATAGTGGAATCGCAGGTTGTGAAGCAAGTAGCTGTGACGATGAAAATGGATTGATAATGATAGTATTTAATTCATTTTGATTATTGCCATGTCGATAAATAGAGCGTTCTATCACGTTTTTTAATTCACGAACATTGCCAGGCCAGTGATAAGAAAGTAATTGCTGTTTGGCTTCGTCGGTAAAACCGGGGAAAAATGGTAGGTTCAATTCACGGCACATCTGAATCGCAAAATTCTGTGCCAGTAACATAATATCCTGTTGCCGTTGACGCAGTGGTGGAATTTGAACCACATCGAATGCAAGTCTATCAAGCAGATCAGCCCTGAATTTCCCACGAGCAGCCATAGCGGGCAGGTCTTCGTTGGTTGCACAGACCAGACGTACATCTACTTGTAATGACTGATTACCGCCTACGCGTTCCAGATGACCATACTCAATGACCCGCAGTAATTTTTCCTGTACCTGCATGGGAGCCGTGGCTAATTCGTCAAGAAACAACGTTCCGCCATCTGCCCGTTCAAAGCGTCCTTGATGTTTTGAATTAGCGCCAGTGAATGCACCCGCTTCGTGACCAAAGAGCTCTGAATCAAGTAGATTTTCATTGAGCGCAGCACAATTCAGGGAAATGAAAGGGCCTTGCCAACGTGGGGAAAGATAGTGTAAGCGGCGGGCGATAAGTTCCTTGCCCGTTCCTCTTTCTCCGATAACTAAAACGGGTTTATTTAATTTTGCTAGTGCAGAGACTTGTTCCAAAATTTCAATAAAACAGTTTGCTTCACCTAATAGGTTATCAATGAACTGAGACATGGTGTTTTTCGCCAATAGTTGGTTAATTTAACTACATTAAGCTATTGGAATAAAAAGTTAAAGAAAGATTATTTAAATTATTTCAATTGGATGAGTAAACTAGAAAAGTTGGCATGTATCTTGTATCCGTTTTAACAGTACACAGGCATAACATACATACATTCTAATGAAAGAGGTTTATGACTATGGGTATTTTTTCTCGCTTTGCTGATATCGTTAACGCCAACATTTCTTCTCTGCTGGAAAAAGCTGAAGATCCACAGAAAATGGTTCGTTTGATGATTCAAGAAATGGAAGACACGCTGGTGGAAATCCGTTCAACCTCAGCCCGCACACTGGCAGAGAAAAAACAGCTTCTGCGCCGTATCAACATGGGTGAAAGCCAACTCGATGGCTGGCAGGAGAAAGCAGAGTTGGCATTGAGTAAAGGCAAAGAAGATTTGGCTCGCGCAGCTTTGATTGAAAAACAGAAAGTCAGCAGCCTGGTTGAAACATTGACAAATGAACTGTCTATTTTGGATGAAACCCTTGAGCGCATTAAAAGTGAAGTGACTGAACTGGAAAACAAATTGACAGAAGCGCGTGCAAGACAACAGTCATTGACTCTGCGCCATCAGGCCGCAGCATCTTCTCGCGAAGTACGCCGTCAGCTGGATAGTGGTAAAATAGATGAAGCAATGGCGCGTTTCGAACAGTTTGAGCGCCGGATAGATCATATGGAAGCTGAAGCGGAAGCTGTCGGACTGGGCAAACAGAAATCACTCGAACAGCAATTTGCAGAATTGAAAGCGGATGATGAAATCAGTGCGCAACTTGCGGCCTTGAAAGCTAAAATGAGTATCAAAGATTCACAATGATGACATATGTCATGCATGATGATAGTCATGTTGATGTTGAACTTATGTCATGCATAACTAAGGAAAGATAATGGGCTATATATTTCTGGGGATCCCGCTGATCATTTTTGTGCTTTTTGTTTTACCCATTTGGTTGTGGCTGCATTATAGCAACCAGAATGCCAATCGAGGTCAGTTAGGGAACAGTGAAATTCAGCGTTTAGAACAATTGACAGAGAATGCCCGGCGTATGCAGGAGCGGATCAAAACGCTGGAAGATATCCTTGATGCAGAGCATCCGAACTGGAGACAGCCATAATGTCGAATACATACCGCCGGAAACTTTACCGTCTGCCAGAGCAGGGGATGGTAAAAGGGGTTTGTGCTGGGCTGGCAAACTATTTTGATGTGCCCGTTCCGCTTATCCGCACCATCACGGTATTATCGCTATTCTTTGGGCTATTTGGCATAACGGTATTGGCTTATATTATCTTGACCTTTGTGATGGATCCCGCTCCTGAGGGATATCTGGAAGAGGGAAAAGAGAGGGAGCCATCAGCCAAAAAAATGCTGGATGAAGTAGACTACCAATTGAGAGCAGGCGAAGCACGCCTGCGTCAGATGGAACGTTATATTACTTCTGAGACTTACAGTGTTCGCAGCCGCTTTCGCCAGCTCTAGACCGTGAGCAACATTAGGCTATAACATAGAAAAATATGGGATCTGGTCAGTAACAGCCGAAATAATGTCAAGTTTTGCGTAGCAATTATGCCGATGTTACTGGCCGGATGAAACGGAGTCACGGTACCCCATTGAGGAGAAACATGAAACGATTGCAAAACGAACTGACAGCTCTCGTTAATCGTGGAATGGACCGCCACCTGCGGCTAGCGGTAACAGGATTAAGTCGCAGTGGAAAAACCGCATTTATTACTTCTTTGGTGAACCAACTACTTCATGTCCACAGTGGAGCTAGGTTGCCACTGTTTTCTGCTGTGCGTGATGGGCGCTTGCTGGGTGTGAAGCGCGTACCACAACGAGATTTTGGTATTCCCCGCTTTGCCTATGATGAAAACATTGCATCATTACACGACACCCCACCTTATTGGCCAATACCAACACGTGGAGTGAGTGAAATTCGTTTGGCTCTGCGTTATCGTTCTGAAGGCTCCCTATTCCGTTACCTCAAAGAAATTTCCACTCTTTATCTGGAAATCGTCGATTATCCAGGAGAATGGTTATTGGATTTATCCATGCTGGAACAAAGTTATTTGGCGTGGTCACGGCATATGAATGGGTTGCTGAAAGGCGAAAGAGTGAATTGGGCCAAACCGTGGTTGGAATTATGCAAACAATGTGATCCATTGGCTCCTGCTGATGAAAATTTGCTTGCCAGAATCGCTCAGGCTTATACCGATTACTTACATCAATGCAAACAGCAGGGGTTGCATTTTATTCAACCTGGACGCTTTATATTGCCGGGGGATTTAGCGGGAGCGCCGGCACTGCAATTTTTTCCATGGCCGGATATTGACAGAATCGGGGAGCTTCAATTAGCAAAAGCGGATAAATATACCAATATTGGTATGCTGCGGGAGCGTTTTGCTTATTACTGTGATCACATCGTCAAAGGCTTCTATAAAGAGCATTTTCTCCGTTTTGATCGGCAAATTGTTCTGGTGGATTGCTTGCAGCCATTAAACAGTGGCCCGCAGGCATTTAACGATATGCGACTCGCATTGACGCAGCTTATGCAGAGTTTCCATTACGGTAAGCGAACCCTTTTTCGACGTTTATTTTCGCCCTGCATTGATAAATTGATGTTTGCTGCCAGCAAAGCTGATCATATTACGGCAGATCAGCATGCCAGCCTTGTCTCTCTTTTACAGCAATTGGTTCAGGAGGCTTGGCAAAACGCGGCATTTGAAGGGATCAGCATGGATTGTGTGGGTCTAGCATCCGTTCAGGCAACAGAAAGTGGTCTTGTGATCCATGATGGTGAAAAAATCCCTGCCATTAAGGGTAATCGCTTGTCAGATGATAAATTACTGACGTTTTTTCCGGGAGAAGTACCGCAGCGTTTGCCGAATAGTGAATTCTGGCAAAAACAAGGGTTTCATTTCGAATCATTCCGGCCAAGACAAGCCAATGTTGACACACCGTTACCCCATATTCGCATGGATAGTGCGATGGAATTTTTACTGGGAGACAAATTAACATGACCGATCCCTTGAAACCGAGAATTGATTTTGACGACTTTGTGCAAACATCACCAGGGCCGTCACTGAAATTAAAAAAAGAATTCAATGATCAGGAAAAGGAGTTCTATCCAGCCATGCCAGAGCTGGAAGCAGAGGAGCAGGAAGGCGAATTGGAAGGAGCAGTGAATGCAGCACTGAAACCGAAGCGTAGCTTTTGGCGAAAAGTTTTTTCCAGCGCAGTGTTGTTGTTAGGCGTCAGTGTCATTGCACAATTCCTTCAGTGGATATACCAATCATGGCAGCAGCACGATTGGATTGCACTGGGAGTCGCCGCGGCAGGTAGCATGATTGTTTTTGCGGGAATAGGCACTGTGATAAGGGAATGGCGACGGCTCTACCATTTACGCCAGCGCACAGAAGAGCGAGATACCGCGAAAACCCTACTGCAAAGTCATGGTATTGGCAAGGGGCGTCAATTTTGCGAAAAATTAACGAAACAGGCTGGAATTGGACAGCAGCATCCGGCGTTGCAGCGCTGGCAGGCGGCAGTGCATGAAACTCACAATGATCGTGAAATCGTCATGTTATACAGCAAACTGGTTCAGCCTGTTCTGGACGCGCTGGCCAAGAAAGAGATCAGTCGTTCTGCTGCCGAATCTGCCTTAATGATAGCTGTTAGTCCGTTGGCTATAGTGGATATGGCCTTTATTGCGTGGCGGAATATTCGCCTGATTAATCGTATTGCGGCACTTTATGGAATCGAATTAGGCTATTTCAGCCGCATTCGCCTGTTTCGGTTAGTATTGCTGAATATTGCTTTTGCGGGAGCGTCAGAGTTAGTGAGAGAAGTTGGTATGGACTGGTTGTCACAGGACATTGCGGCTCGTCTTTCAGCGCGTGCAGCACAAGGGATCGGCGCGGGGCTGCTTACGGCACGTTTGGGCATCAAGGCAATGGAATTATGTCGTCCTTTGCCGTGGATTGATGGAGATAGGCCAAAATTAGGGGATTTTCGTAACCAATTGCTCACTCAGCTCAAAAGTACGTTACCGATGAAAAGCAAAAGCACAGCCAAAGATACAGATGACAAAACAGTAGCCAAATAGTGGTTACTGTCATTCCAAATTGACATCTTGCTTTATCGTAAACTTTTGCTGACAAGGGCTTCATCTATTGGACAGTAACAGGTAACATTTCAGACGGTTATGAACATCGTGTAAATAAGGTCAGAATAATGCGATTGGAAGTTACTTGTCAGGATCGAATTGGGTTAACCCGCGAATTACTTGATTTACTGGTTTTACGAAATATTGACCTGAAAGGAATTGAGATTTCTCCTGCACGTCGTATTTACCTTAATTTTACTCAAATTGATTTCAATACTTTTCGTTTATTGATGGCGGAAATTCGCCGTATCAACGGTGTGATTGATGTCAGGACGGTAGCCTTCATGCCGTCAGAGAAAGAGCACAGGGCAATGTGGACACTGCTGGAATCGGTTCCTGAACCTATCTTCTCTATTGATATGAAAGGTAATATCGAACTGGCTAATCCCGCCTCTTTGGCACTGTTTGGCCTCAGTAAAGAAAAGATCAGCCAAAAAAACATCAGCTATCTGATTAACAATCACAACTTCCTCCGCTGGCTTGAAAGCGAGCATCATCAGCCACATTCAGCACGTTTATCCATCAAAGGGCAGGATTATGAGATGGATATTATTCCTATGCAGTTAACGGATGAAAATCAGGTCGTTAGATGTGTAGGCGCCGTGATTATGCTGCGTTCTGCGGTACATGTTGAGTCGCCACTCAAAAAATTAACCGTAAATGATGATGGCGCCTTTGAACAAATCATAGCAGTCAGTCCTAAAATGGTTCATGTTGTTGAGCAGGCGCGTAAAATGGCGATGCTTGATGCACCTTTACTGCTTATCGGCGAGACAGGAACAGGAAAAGATGAATTTGCTAAAGCCTGCCATCTGCGAAGTGCGAGGGTAAAACAGCCTTTTCTGGGGCTAAATTGTGCTTCTATGCCGGATGATGTTGTAGAAAGTGAGTTATTTGGCTATGCGGCAGGAGCCTATCCGAATACGCCGGAATGCAAAAAAGGGTTCTTTGAACAGGCTAATGGTGGTACGGTTTTATTGGATGAAATCGGTGAAATGTCGCCACAGATGCAGATCAAATTGCTTCGCTTCTTGAATGATGGAACATTCCGTCGAGTTGGTGAAGACAATGAAGTTAAGGTTAATGTCCGGATTATCTGTGCCACTCAGAAGAACTTGATTGAGTTGGTACAAAAAGGGGAGTTCCGAGAAGATCTTTATTACCGGCTGAATGTTTTAACCATTACATTGCCTCCTTTACGGGAGCGTCAGGCGGACATCCTGCCGTTGACAGATTACTTTGTGGCGCGTTTTGCAGAAGAACAAGGTTTGGAAAAACCTAAATTTTCTTATGATCTGGCGCAATTTTTGTGTGGTTATCATTGGCCGGGGAATGTCAGACAACTGCGGAATGCCATCTACCATGCATTAACTCAGCTTGAGAGTAACAAATTATGTCCACAGGATATTCAGTTACCTGAATTAGAGACAGAAATGGCATTTAATGAAGATATTCTGGTGGGTTCTTTGGATGAAATCAGCAAACGCTTCGAACGTTCGGTATTGACGCGTCTTTATCGCCATTATCCCAGCACGCGTAAACTGGCCAAACGACTTGGTGTTTCTCATACAGCAATTGCTAATAAATTACGTGAATATGGCTTAAGTGGTAAAAAACACGTAGCTGAACATGAAGATAATGAATAATTAATGAAGCATTATGTGTTTTAAATATTCAGCCAGAGATAATCTCTGGCTGAATTATCGAATGTCATTTTATCTTATCATCAAAGAAATCTTCTCTCATGTTATAATTTTCTAACACTGATCTGATGATTTCCTGACGTTTTATTTCTATCGAATTACTGTAAGTTTTTTGATTTTCCCCGGTGATTTTATATCTATCAAAACGTTGTCTCAATACCTCATTTTTCTTATTAATTAGAGTAGCTGGACTTATTTCCCATTTTAATAAAAATGTATTTAACCGACTTTCTGCTTGTACATGTTTCACGTCCGCCTGATTTTCTATAAAAAGATTAGACAATTTTTCATAAAGTTGTTCTTCAGTATACATAGGATTTATCTTTTGTGATGACTGATAATTCTATCGACGTCACCAATTCTGAAGTGGTCATTGGGCGTTCTGAAGGTCGGATGGACAAAGTACGGTCAATGGCATGCAGAAATGGGAATGCGTAGCCCGCAGGGCTACGTTTGACCAAAGGCTGATAGTTATCTTCAATATTACGCACAATACTAACTGGTGGGGGAGTGCCTATGATCAAGGTATGGAGTGTTGCGCCTATCGCATAGATGTCTGTCCAGGGGCCTTGCTGTCTTTCTTCATTGGCAGTGTATTGTTCTACAGGCGTAAAACCTGGTCTTATAGTGATTTCAAATTCATCAGACAATTGCTCCGTTATTTTCCTTGTTGAACCTAAATCAAGCAGGACGGGGGCTCCATCTTCCTGAATCAGGATATTATCCAAACAAATATCACAGTGTAGATAACCCGTTTTATGGAGCGTATTGATTGCATCAAGCAACGGATACAAGATCTTGCTGATCCAGCACTGATTGATGATTTCCGGTTGTGTTGCCTGCAATGTTTTTAACGTTATTCCATTGTAAAACGGCGTCGCAATATAAGCGGTATGGTTTTTTTGCCAGAAACGAAGAAAAAGTGGCAGGCATGGATGATTGAAACAACTCATAAAATGGGCTTCACGCATAAAACTTGTTAGCCCAGTTTGAAACCTTTTTTGAAGATTTCCCCTATGCAGTTTTAGTTCCAAGTTTTGGCTGCGTGTCACTAAGGAAGAAGGCATATATTCTTTGATAGCAATCGTACGTTTCAACCGATGATCCCAGGCACGGTATACAATACCGAATCCTCCTTTGCCAATGACTTTTTCGATTTCAAACTCATTAAAACAGTATCCAATAGGCAATGCGTAGGAGAGACAATGATTGTCATTGGCAGGGTTATTACTAGAATTTAGCATGATATATAATCTCTTAATCCATGAATTGGAATTGAAACTCACCTTGTTCGAGAGATACGTGTAACTGATGATATTGTTGATCATTCGCTCTGGCAGAAAGCAGGTGTTGACTGATTTGTGGCAGCAGGGTGTTGGTCAGGATGGCATCGACCATACGGCCACCTGATTCGATTTCTGTACATCGGGTAACGATATATTTAACCATATCATCATCGAATGTGGCTGTAATATCATGATTTTCCAGTAAGCGTTTTTTAATTCGCCCCAATTGCAGATGAACGATGTTTGTCATCACCTCATCACTCAATGGATAGTAAGGAATAACCAGCAACCGCCCCAATAAGGCCGCAGGAAACACGTCAAGCAACGGTTTTCGCAGTGCCGTACTGAGTTTTTCCGGGTCTGGGATAAGATCTTGCTGTATACATAGAGAACTGACTAAATCAGCCCCAACATTGGATGTCAGGATAATAATGGTGTTGCGAAAGTCGATGTGGCGGCCTTCACCATCTTCCATCCAACCTTTGTCAAAAACCTGAAAGAAAATCTCATGAACATCTGGGTGGGCTTTTTCAATTTCATCCAGTAATACCACGCTGTAAGGGCGACGGCGAACGGCTTCAGTCAACACACCTCCTTCACCATAACCTACGTAACCCGGTGGGGCACCTTTCAATGTGGATACGGTATGAGCTTCCTGAAATTCACTCATATTGATGGTGATCAGATTCTGTTCACCGCCATATAGCGTTTCTGCCAGTGCCAGAGCCGTTTCGGTTTTACCGACACCGGAGGGGCCACAGAGCATGAATACACCTACAGGTTTATTGGGATCATCTAATCTGGCCCGTGAAGTGCGTACCCGTTTAGCGATTGATTCCAAGGCGTGGTACTGGCCGATGACACGTTGGTTGAGTGTATCAGCCAGCTGCAATACAGCATCAATTTCGTCTTTTACCATACGGCTGAGAGGAATCCCCGTCCAGTCTGATACAACAGCGGAAATAACATTGCTGTCTACTGAGGCAAAGATAAGGGGAGTGTCTCCCTGCAAAGTTTTTAATTGCTGTTGTCGCTCTGTTAACTCCGTATGAACTGTATTGATATCATCGAGCTGCTGTTCATGAAGCTGGGTTTGCAGGCGAATAATGTTGTCAATCAGAGCGAGTTCTTGTTGCCAGCAATTTTCCAGCTGGATCCGCTCTTCTTCCCATATGGATAGTTCATTGAGGATCGTTTCTGACCGCAGCCGATCGTCAATACCTACCTTAGACTCCCGTTCGACAATTTCTAATTCAATCTTCAATGCATCAATTTGATGGCGGCAATTTTCTAGTTGAGGTGGTTCGGCCTGTTGACTAATTGCAACTCTAGCGCAAGCTGTATCCAGTAAAGCCACCGCTTTATCGGGTAATTGACGGGCAGGAATATAGCGGTGGGAGAGACGCACCGCAGCTTCAACGGCTTCATCCAGTAAAAGGACACGGTGGTGTTTTTCCAGTGCACTTACTAAACTACGCAGCATCAGCAGCGCTTTGGTTTCATCTGGTTCATGAACTTGGACAACTTGAAAACGGCGAGTGAGGGCAGGATCTTTTTCGATATATTTTTTGTATTCTGACCAAGTGGTGGCTCCTAGGGTTCGTAACTGACCTCGTGCTAATGCGGGTTTTAACAAATTGGCGGCATCGCCGGTTCCCTGTTGCCCGCCTGCACCAATCAGAGTATGAATTTCATCAATAAACAAAATGATGGGGATCGGGCTGGATTGCACTTCATCAATCACTTTACGCAAGCGGGATTCGAATTCGCCCCTAACCCCTGCACCAGCCTGTAACATACCAATATCCAATAGCCAGAGTTGAACGTTTTGCAGAGGTGGGGGAACTTCGTTCGCCACAATCCGCAACGCCAACCCTTCAATGACAGCAGTCTTACCAACTCCAGCCTCACCTGTTAGCAGGGGATTATTTTGACGGCGGCGCATTAGAATATCGATAATCTGGCGGATCTCCTCATCGCGCCCTGATACGGGGTCAATATCGCCAGAGCGGGCGCGGGCGGTCAGTTCTTGTCCGAATTGCCGCAAGGCACTGTCAGACGTTGATTGTGTTGTTGTCTGGGCATTTGGTGGTGATATGGCACTCTCTTGTGCTTCATCGCTGCTACCGCAGATAGCGTTGAAATTATCTAACAGAATATCTGTATTTATCCGATCAAACTGCGGGGAAATGGCTTTTAGGGTATTGCGGAGATTGAAGGTTTTTAACATACCAATCAGCCAATGCGCACTGCGGAGCTTATCAACACCAAATTTCAGTGAACCATATACCCAGGCACGTTCTACGGCGCTGTCAATGTGTTCGGAGAGATCGGAAATTGTGCTGGCACCGCGTGGCAGACGATCCAGTGCTGCGATAATATCTTTTGTCAGACTGGACTCATCCAGTGCAAAGTAACGGATTATTAATTGCAAATCACTGTTTTGCTGCTGCATGAGCTGGTGTAGCCAATGCACCAGTTCGACATAAGGATTACTGCGTAGTTTGCAGAATGTTGTGGCATTTTCCAGTGATGTGAATAATACACGATTGAGTTTACCAAAGAGCGCAGAACGACTGATTTCTGACATAAGCGTAACCCGCAATAGTTGTGTTTATGGGAGAATTTATCTAGAGGCTAATGGTTTTTAATTCGTTCTGGAGGGTTCTGGGTTGTAGATTAAATCATCATAATGGGTTGGTCTGGTAGCTTGTCCAATCCAGCTACTCAGACCCAATTTTACCGTTTCCGACAAATGCATTTCTGTTATGGCTGATTTATCAAGTATCAATTTGATATCCCATGCGTACTCAATACCTAGATATTGATAAACCCAATCACGAAGTTGTTGTAATTTGGGTTGCCCTGGCAGAAACATGACATATTCTGCTCGTGTTAATGGCCCCAGTTCAATGCGGAACTTGTGTTGAATATCGTATACCGCAATACCTAAAAATGCTGATTTACCTAAACGGGGCATATAACGTCCCGCTTTCAATCGAGCTTGATCCTGCGTTTCGGTTTTCAGCCACTGTGGAATATTCTGGATGACTTTTACGGGCACCTTGAAATAAAAGAACAGGATTTTTTCTAGCCCTTTTGCACTATGCCCTTGACGGAAAAGATGACCAGCCAGAGCGTAACGGGCATGGTTGCCTATGCTAGCGTGGTTACTGATAGACTCAATATTCTGTTGAGCTGGCAATCCCATGCCTATCAGACAGGCTAAATAATGGCAAAATTGCTGGTTATCTGGCCGATCCAGCGATGATGTGGGCTGTGCATTGGCCCACGCACGGTAGAACAGGAGTATCAGTCGATGGTGGAATAAATTAGCAAAGGCGTCCAACGTAGTATCATGATAATTATACTTCCGTGAATAGACATATTCGGTTAGATGCAGTGGCAATGGCCCATTGGGGCCAAATAACCCGAAACTATAAATAATAATTTCATACAGTGTCGAATTTTCCCGTTTTTGAGCTTCTGAAATCGTGGAGGGCGCGAATGCCATTGAAGCTTTTTGTCCTAAGCGCAAAGGGTCATATCGCGGTAATGGTGCAGTCCCCAGCCTATAATACTCTCCGTATTGGGCGTCGATCCGACGCAGGGTCTGGAATAAATCGAATTGCCAGGGTGTTTGAGAGAGTTGTTGCCAGAAATTATCTGGTAAACGGCATACACGATGAATGGCAATGACATCTGTCTTCATATTCATATGTATCTTTTATATAACTCTTATTATTCATTCTTATATTAATTTCTTGTTGCCCATGCGGGCAGGCCAGAAACCAATCTGCCCACGTTGTTGACTATGCAGTGTCATTTCAATAAATGAATTCATGGTCACCAGACGTGAGAATAATTTTTCCAGCACACTGCCTAGAAGCCATGAACCGGAACCTGCAAACTCCTGTTCATCGACTTCCAGCTTAATGCCAACGCCACGGGCAAAAACGATGGGACCTGGTTCGGGTACTCTGCGATAGATTTCCTTTAATGAGCAGTGACGTATTCCGCTGATCTGACGTGCCACTGCGGGTTCAGCAAGGTTGGCATAGAGACTTAATAATTGTCGTAGTGCCTGAGTGCCTTCTTTTTCATCTTTATCCATAAAATTCATATGGTTAATTTGAAGTTGGCTAATTAATTTCCATGACGTTGAATCTTCTGCCAGAGCAGGGTGTGGGATAGTTGGCCTTTTAAGAAACACAATCTGACTGATGGGAATGGAATCCAGCATGGCAAAACTGTTGATATCCTGTTGTCGTAACATTGCCGGTAAATCGCGGTTAGTACACATAACATCGGCACTCAGATATTTTAATGTGTTAGGCCATGGGGAATGATGTTCATCAACAATTGAGATGAATGTTTCTGTACCTATATAGCTGGTACGGGTTCCATAGTGATGATCATGTTCAGACAAAATACGGGGATCACGACGCAGTGAGAAGTAAGCACCATAATTGCCCTTATCATCACTGTTAGTTGACCAAAAAGGGCGAAATATCTGTTCTTCTTTGTGTTGTGCATCAGCACCGTGCAGGCGTTGTACAGAAAAAATTTCGTAATCCCGTGGACGGATGTTATCTGCGACCAGATGATATTCATTGGTGCTTTCATCAATGGTGACTCGTTCGGTCACTTTGGGGAACAGGTTAATCACGGGAGTACAGTTCAAAGCCAGATAGGAAATATCGACCAGACTTTCTAAAACACTATCGGTTTTGTCCAAAAGTAGGATCAGTTCAAATTCATTATCTTTTGGGGTTTGCCCTAGTAAAGATTGCATACCACGAATACTGAAAAATCGGAAACGTGCCGGAAAGGCAAAATACTCTTGGACTTGGCGATAGCCGCTGAAATTACGGGGATTATTGGGCAAAAGTGCCTGATCATCATCAAAGCCCTCATGATGTGGTGAAATATCAGGCAATACCTGATATTGCGGAGTGGCCCCCAGAGTTTGGCATACCATGCCAACAGAATGCTCCATAATCAGTTCCAGCAATTTTTGGGACTGAATATCTGGCCCTGAAAGAAAGAATGTGAGTTTGTTCAGATCCAGATCATTGAGGAAAAACTTTCCCTTACAGGTAAGGTGGATCCGCAATGCACTGACAGCACCATATTGGTGAAGGTTTAATCCCACAAGAGGAATATTGGCGGGGATCTTGCCAAGCTCCACTTTTTGCAAATTCAGTGGCTGTAAAATCACATCCTGAGCGGTGGAATATTGAAAAGTAATACCATCTTTCTTCAGTGTCTGGCAGAGCATGATGGTACCGCGTGGCACTAGAAAACCGTGGCTGATGTCTCCTTTACTCATGTCTGGCTGGAGTTCTGTAATCGCCATTGAGGGAGTAGGGGCCAGATAGTTGGGATATAGCATCTCCAGTAAGTGCTGGGAAAAATGTTGAAACTCGGCATCCATTTTTAATTGGATGCGGGAAGTTAGGAAAGCAAAACCTTCCATTAGGCGTTCAACATAGGGATCGGTGACTTCAATACCGTGCATTCCCAAACGGTTGGCAACTTTAGGGTAGCGTTCAGCAAATTCTTTGCCCATTTCACGCAAATACACCAGCTCACGGTTATAATACTCCAACAGCTTACTGTCCATAATCTCCCTCGTATTTTTTATCCAGCTTCTTTCATGGTGAAATAACCGTGTTCCAGATCAATATCACTACGGAACAGGAATTCAAGTGGCCAAGGAATACACCACAAAAAACCTTTTATTTCGATGGATAATATATTGTATAGCGATAGTGAATTTATATCGGAAATACAACTCACCTGAAGTTCATCGGGAAGGATGCGTGGTTCAAAAACATGAATCGTGTTAATGATGTTATTTTGGATATCATTCCATTCGATATCAGACATATTTTTACCAGCCAAGGGTGTTATGCCAAAGTTATAAGTGGAGTGACGTATCTCCGGAAAAGAGGAAAGATCTTGATTAGATTCTCTATTGATGCTGTTGAGCAGCCACTGCAAATCTCGCAGTACATTTTGCCGCAGAGCGTTGTGTGACAATAGATAGTTGCTAACGACTTCTTTTTTTTTATCAGGTTCGTTATCGGTGAGCCTGTCCAGCAAAGAAGGCAGCATTCTATCTTTGGCTGTTATGCGTGCGGGTGGCCTACGACTACGATAACCGCCATATAGCATAGTTATATTGTCATTCATTGGTCACCTATTAGGTATTATGATTATGGGCAATGGTGATTGATAGGGTGAAAAGGTGGTAGGAATGGACTCTTAATGTTTTTTTATTTTTTTGATTTATTTTGAGAATCTTTATATTGATTTATTTCTGCTTCATAAGTTTGCCAAAAGTTCTCACCAAACAGGGGATAACTTTGTTCAGGTTTATTGACAGTTTTCTGATAACTTTGGATGAGATAATCCCATAAAGAGGCTTTATAGGTTGATGATAATGACAAGCGAGGAAGCCCACCTTCTTCACGTGCTTTTTGCTCAATAATGGTGGGTTCGAATGATTGTAAGATGTCTGTTGCGATGGTACGTAACCCTGCAATCATACCTAATTGATGTGCTTGCAACTCGATTAAAATATCTCGCGTTGCCTGTTCTGGTGACATAAATCCCGGCATCTGGTTACCAAACATTTGAACCAGTACAGCCTGACCAGAAGGGAGAAGTTTAAACGGATTGTTAGCATCCACCAGAATCTGGGTCATGTCTGTATCAGCTTCGTGTTTCAGCAGAGTGCGTGAAGCATTGAGCGCCATAATACCTTGGGATAACTGGCTGAGTAATTTCCCCAATTGATACATCGCATGTTCATCAAATTGTGGCCTTTGGATATGGTTGAGTCCCATACCATCCAGTAAGGCTGCCAATAGTTTACCCTCTAATTTAACCCCCTCTGTTGGGTGAGAATTAGGTGTATATTTAATTGTAATTGGGTCAATATCAAGACGCTCATAGGCACGGTTACCATTATTCTTATTACGAAAAGGTGGATTACTGGCACTGTACTGGTGCTTAACTGGGTCCGTAGAGCTTCGGGTTGTTTCTTCTGTTGCGAAGAGTGAGGGCAAGGGAGAAGAAGATTCCTGAGTAAAGTATAGTGAATTATCCTGACCGGGTCTTTCTTGTAGTTCAGAAATAGCCGCTTCATCCGGAGCTACCAGAGGTTCAGCATTATTCAGCATCAAATTCAGGGGATCATCATTTTTAAGACTCTGTGCATGCTTATCGGAAAATAGTGCCAGTGGATCAACTTCCCATTTATCACTCCGATTACCATATTGATTGTTCTGCTGTAATAATGTACTGGGCGTGCTGTCATTCAGAATATTTTCCTGCTGGAAATCAGTATCTGAAGTAAACATCGTAATAGGATCGGTGGCACGGAATTGCAGAGTATCAAGGTCAATCGTTGTCTCCATTTGTTCGAGTGGATTAATGGGATTGCGTTCCTGATGTTGCTGAGGCTTTATTAGCGGATTATTGTCATGCAATTCCTGAGATATCTGTTGGTTTTTTTGCGTCGATGTTGTTGATGTTGATGTTACATCGGGCGCGGTAAAAATATTTTCCAATCCCTCCCAGACTGCACTGGGGATTTCCTCAGGTTTGCTGGTGGGTGTTTGTGTCGTATTGAGAACGCGAGTTGTAGCCGAAGGTGGAACACTTTGGTCGATATTAATGACTTGAATTTGGTAATCACCAATATTCAGCACATCACCATCACGAACTTCAATCTGACGGTCGGGAGCCATAGGTATTGTGTTCAGCAAAATCTCAGAGGCAGCCCCACGATTGGTAATGCGGCATTCGCCATCGGCAGAAATGGAGACAATCGCTTGTGAACGGGCTATAGCTTGATCTTCATCGGGCAGAACCCAATTATTGTCCGTACTGCGGCCGATAGTGCCACCAGGTGGAGAAAAGTCACAACTCAGTTGTGGCGGCTGGTTTGTACCGATATTTTTAACAATGGTGAATCGCATAACCATGGATACCTATTGTTGATATAGATGCCTATTGTTGATAAAGATAACCTCCCTTTTGAAATAGGGAGGTTATTACTGACATTATTATTTTTGTGTTCATTAACTAATTTTCTTAGTGGCAACATTATAACCGCAAGAAACTGAAGCATCTGGAGTGCCATCAAATTTTTGGCCAGTATAGGTTTCTAGGTATTGTTCAAAACTTAACTTGATAAATATGCTATTGCTGCTGCCAAATGCATCGTAAGTTGTATTACATGCAGTAATAAGTACATTCGTCATCGTAAACACATGAAATGCTTCTTCTTCATCCTTACTTGATGATCTTAATATATCCAATTTGGCTTCTTGAATATGTTTTCCCTTTATTAAATAATCACGCAAGGCAGTGCTGGATTTATCATACAATATTTGAATTATCATTTCACCTATGTAAGGCGTACCTGCGCATAGTCCTTTTTTCTGGGTCATACTTGCTGAATTGGTTATAATATGATCCATTGTTAAAATAGTTATGCAATCTACATATTTGGTGTGTTTGGATTCACCTTTAATATCTTTTATTTTTAAATAACCGCTGGTTAATTCGCTCATAATTAATGTCTCTTTTAATTAATGTCACTTTTAATTAAGTTAATCAAGTAATTTCGTTAGTGTAACGATCATAACCATGTTTAATTGCAGCATCAGCAGTACCATCGGCTTTTTGCCCTGTGTATGTCTCTTCGTATTTTTCGAAGTCTATTCCAAGCTGGCAATAAGAGTAATTAAGGCTAATACTTATACTACTATAGACAATCAAGGCATTTGTCAGCACAATTTTCTGCCATACTATATCTTTTGCTTCCCCCCTTTTCATTATTTCTATTGTCGTTGTTTTAATGTGCTTTCCTTCTAATAGAAATTTACGCATTGTGATGTAAGCTTTTTCGAGTTCGAACGCTATCCGGATTTCATCTATTTGTGGTGTTCCAGCACTCAGACCAGAAACACCATCTATACTTGAGGGATTTATAGTCTGAATACCAATATTACTAAAACCTGTCCAGTTGGTATGTTTTGAATCTCCGGATTCGCCTTCAATACCCTCAAACTGAATATACCCATAATTAGCTTCAGTCATAATTTACTCCGATTGAATGAGCAATATATAAATAATACATATTCTGAAATTATGTATAGAATGGTATTGCAAATGAATTTCATTACAAAATAAATATTGATATGTGGTCTGCTCTATTTTAATCTCCTTTTAATGAAGGAAGTTTTGACACTAAACGTAGAGAAACCGTTAAACCTTCTAGTTGATAATGAGGACGCAGAAAAAATTTCGCCTTATAATACCCAGGATTGCCTTCGACTTCTTCTACTTGAACCTCTGCATTTGCTAGCGGTTTTTTAGCTTTGACTATTTGTGAAGAGTTTACTGGATCACCATCGACGTAGTTTATTATCCAGCGATTAAGCCAATTCTCCATATCACCGCGCTCCTGAAATGAGCCTATTTTGTCTCGCACAATACATTTCAGGTAATGGGCAAAACGGCAGCAGGCAAATAAATAGGGTAGACGGGCTGAAAGATTTGCATTGGCAGTAGCATCGGGATCGTAATATTCGGCAGGTTTTTGCAGTGATTGTGCACCAATAAATGCTGCCATATCCGTATTCTTACGATGCAACAATGGGATAAAACCATTTTTGGCCAATTCAGCCTCACGGCGATCACTGATTGCTATTTCGGTGGGGCATTTCATATCAACCCCTCCATCATCGGATGGGAAAGTATAACAAGGCAGGTTTTCCACGCTCCCGCCGGATTCTACGCCGCGGATAGAGGTACACCAGCCATACAATTTAAATGAGCGATTGATATTAACGGCCATGGCATACGCGGCATTGGCCCAAGTGTAGTTACTATGAGTGGGGCCTTCGGTATCCTCCTCAAAATTAAAATCATCTACGGGATTGGTTTTGTTGCCGTAGGGTAGACGAGAGAGAAAACGTGGTAGCGCCAACCCCAGATAACGAACATCTTCTGATTCGCGTAAACTGCGCCAAGGGGCGTATTCAGTATTCTGAAAAACTTTGGTCAGATCCCGCGGATTAGATAATTCTTGCCAAGATTCCATTTGCATAACACTCGGAGCGGCTCCTGAAATAAATGGGCAATGTGCTGCCGCGCTAATTTGTGCCATCTCACGCAAAAGTTCAACATCGGGTGCAGTATGATCGAAATAGTAATCTCCAATCAGACAACCGTAAGGTTCACCCCCAAATTGACCATATTCTGCTTCGTAGATCTTTTTAAAGATTGGGCTTTGATCCCAACTGACCCCTTTAAAACGTTTTAGAGTACTGCCCAACTCTTTTTTGGAAATGCACATCACACGGATTTTCAGCATTTCATCTGTTTCAGTATTATTGATCAGATGGTGCAGGCCACGCCAAGCACCTTCCAGTGTTTGGAACTCGTCATGGTGTAGAATATGATTGATTTGCTGTGATAGTTTGTCATCAATTTCGGCAATCAGAGCTTGAATGGTACGGTAAGTATCACCGGAGACTGTAACCGTATTTTCCAGCGCCTGTTGTGCCAGCGTTGCTACCGCATTTTCAACAGCACTGCGTGCCTGATCACTTTGTGGACGGAATTCTTTATTCAGTAACACACTCAGTTCATCAGGCGTATATTCTTTCGGTGCCTGTTCTTGCTGAAGTTCGGTTTCTTGTTCAGTGGTACTCATTAATTACTCCTTATTCTCCGTTCCTTCTTCGGTGGAACTCTCTGCGGGTTTTGGCGCTTCGGCCAGTGATTTCAGTAGGGCAGGGTTTTGCAGGATATCGGCAATCAGTTGTTCTGCGCCGTTTTTACCGTCCATATAGGATAATAAATTTGCCAGTTGTGTTCGTGCTTCTAGTAGTTTAGCGAGTGGTTCCACTTTTTTGGCAATGGCCCCGGGCTGAAAATCTTCCATTTTCTCAAAAATCAGTTCGACATTCAGTTTTCCGTCACTTGTCAGCGTATTATCCACTTGAAAAGCGACACGGGGTTTTAGAGACTTCATTCGCTCATCAAAGTTATCAACATCAATTTCCATGAAGCCGCGATCACCCACTTCAGGTAAGGCTTCTACGGGTTTTCCCGCTAAATCAGTCATCACCCCCATAATAAACGGTAATTGGATTTTCTGTTCTGAACCATAAAGTTCGACATCATATTCAATCTGTACACGCGGAGGTCGATTCCGACTAATAAACTTTTGTCCACTGGATTTCATGACAAATTCTCCATTACTGGCTAATTAGATTAATAAGAAATAAACAGCTAATAAGACTGATGGGGTAAGACTGGAAGCAATTAACTTACGTTAAGGGTCTGGGCGACCAAAAATGATTTCGAGTTGATTTAATCCATCTGGGGCAAGATCATAAACAATGTCGATAAAATCACGATCAATTAACCGCTGAATACGAGCAATCATCATCGGAGCCGGATGGCTAGGCTCATACTTGAGAAAATAGATTTTAGCTTTTTCTAATAACATGCGTGCTTCATCACGGTTGCCGGCTTCAATTTCGCTCCAATGAATAGAGATTCCATGTGTCGAAGTTGCTGATGATGAGGGATCTTCCTGCTCCATAAATGGTGTGGGTTCAACATCTGGGCCAACTGACGCCTCAGGAATGTTTATCATTGGCTGAGATGCAGGGCAAAATTCAATGAGCTTATTCAAATGTTTTAAAAACCCTGATAGTTCAGGAACATTACTTTCTGATAATTTTTGGCGAATAATGTCGAGGATCTCGATAAGGTGATCACGAATACTTATTATTGCTGCAATTTCAGGGGTATTGGCCTGTTGTCTCAATTCATCCAGTAATCGAGTGCGCCCACCTGTATAACCACTGACTTCGTTTATTGTGCCATCCAGCAATGAATAAACTTCTTGTAATGACAATTCCTTCGAAATGCTTTTCAGTAGAATGGAGCGTTTCACTTGCAACGTGAGAGGAGAAGCATCCTCAATGGCAGCCAATATATTAAGACGGAATAAAGGGTCATATTCACCTTCAAACACCAATTTTGGCCAAACATCTTCCCAATAGCGTTCCAGCATTTGCTTGAGTAAATTCAGGCCATCCGCATAACCACATAATCCTCGTGTTTCCACCCATGCTTGTATTAACGCTATGATGACACGCAGATCTTTGGTGCGCATTAACAAGTTAATGGATTGTTTTTCTACCTGTATCCAGTTCGGTGGCTCTGCTGGAATAGTGATATCACCAAACTGCTGTTCTGTTTTTCCGAACAAGGACTGCTCTAATTTCATAAATTCGGTATCGTATTCCAAATACTCTCCGCAGGGAGATTCGGCGCTGACTGGCTCAAGTAAGGCATCGATATTCATGGTCATTTTCTGCTTATATCAATGGTTAAATAGAGGTTACCGATTCTTATAAATTTATCAGACTGGGGCAGGTGAAATCGGGTAATTGAAACGGGCTAAAGATACTGTTTGGGGTGAATTCTAATGAAATATCATGACCACTGATGTTGAATGTCGCGAAAAGGCCCATGCTATTGCCCGTGTTTTGGCTCATCGTAGAATATTTCTTAAGATCTATCAGGCGGTTCAGCGCCCACGGGCCAGAAGTGATTAAACTTGCAGTTGTGCCATCTGCTAAATTCAATTGGATGCGAACCTGGTTGGTTCCGTTGGGACCGGGCCAGTTGAGTAATTGTGAAACCGGTGGGCCGTGGCTATATTGCAATCGTTGGCCGTCTACATCCAGTATCATGCTCAATATGTCGTTATCCATATCGACCGTGCGAACGATGACACGAAATGAAGGCGTGGCTCCAGTGTTAAAAAAGGTATCGCGAATGATCTGGGCCTGTTTGAACGGTTTGAGCAGATTGTTACTTCCCGGCAATGTTTTTCCATCCACTCCCGGTCTAAAGCGCCAGTCGGATTGGGTAGTATCGACTTTCCCTATAAGATTATTTTGGAAAAAACTGTCCATGATGCCTGTTTTGGGAGCAAACATCCGAGCCATATCATCGGGCTTTATATCGTTACGTGTGCCATGTGTCAGCGGGTAGCGGTTGGCAATTGCTTGATTGCAAAAACTACTGACTTCTGCACTGAGGTGCTCACTGACATTTTTTATATCACTAAGCTGCGTATCACTGCTGGCACCAATCGCCAGTGAGGAAATCATGCCTTTGAAGGGAATGGGCAGATGTTCCGCCGTGGTCTGTAGCTGCGTGATAATTTTATTTGATGGAACCGGTATCCCCATACTGACAGCACTTTGTACTGAATTCAGGTATTCATATAATTCACTGATTTGGCTAAGTATGCTATCAAAAGGAATTTTTTTATTTTTCCCATCAGGGCTTTTTGCCAGTGTAATGATTTGGGCGAAGTGTTCTTTCAGTATTTGTTCTGGCGTGAGTTGACCGTTGTCTGGCAGTAATTGTTTGGAGACTAAATCTGTTAATGAACTGGAGTTATTGCTTAGGGTACTGCCGATTTTACCTACTTTGCTATCGTTTGGCTCTTCATCCAGAGTGACATTCTTGCTGATATTGATCAGTAGGTTGCGCATGGGTGAAAGATTTGAAGACAGTAAACGTGCCATATTGGCGCGTTGTTCCAGATTGTCAATATTGTTCAGGTGAATGTCAGACAGAAATTTATCCCACTGATCAATATAGTCATCGATATAAAATTGCCGCACGAAAAATGCGATCTCTTTAGGGGGCTGTTTTCTCTCATAGGAACCAAGTATCCAGCTATCCTGACTGTACAGGGAGTCAATGAGAGAGTTGAGATTTTTGCCAATACCTGTTTGATAACCTACAGGAGTAAACATTCCGGGTACACCGAGGGTTATTGATGCACCACTGATGCGTGAAAAAGTCAGTTCAGCTTGGGGACCAGCAAGGATTCCCAGATTCACTGGAGATAACTTTATATTGTTCAACAAGTTATGCTTCAAATGGGTATAGATGCGTTGTGCTGGTGGAATGCTACTGAGTACTACCTGTTTTTGTTCCACCAATTGGTTATCACGAACATAGGGCGAAGTAACAATTTGATTATCCAGTAATTGGTGCAGATGCCCGTTGATTTGGTTCAACTGTTCTTGAGAAATGTTTGATGGTAAGTGTGTTTGCAAATATTGCATCACCCAATTACGCAAAAATTTACCGTCATAATGCTTAGGCAGATATAACATTTGATAAGCTTTTAACGTGCGGTAAGTGTTATCCGTATTATTGTTTCCGCTTTGGCGCATCTGAAAGGTTATTAACTGTACTATCTGTGGTAACAGCAATGTTTGTAGTGTTTTTGTGTACAGTGACCAACTTGCATTACTGATCTGCTCACCACAATACAAACCCATACGATAGGATAGAGGGGGAGCATCAACCGAAAAGTTGTTACTTTTTCCCAGATTAGCCAGATTGTTCAAAATAGGTAACAGGGCATAAATATCGATGTCATTGGTGCTTTTTTTTAACTCAGCCCCTTGGTGCAGGATAGGGGGGATTTTAGCCTGCACTTCCATCAGGTAATTTTTATTGTTGCTATAACTGGTAAAAAACAAGGTGATAATAAGCCCTAGAATCGCCGCCAGAATAGCATAACCCAGCCCATTCAGTAATCGGTTGCGGTATATCCACCAACGGTTGTAACTGGCGAGTCCTGCCTCCTGAAAGATACTTCCCAGTAAATTTTTCAGAAAATAAACCTGATGAACGGGGGGCTGATGCAAAAAGTCTTTATTACCTTCCCATGCTTTATTATTGCCCCATGAGATTGAACTACTGTCATTGTCTGTCGGTAATTGGAGATTGTGGTTGAGTTTCTCCATCACGCTATCAAACGGTACGCCTTTCTGGGTTCCACTGGTGAAATAAATTCCACGTGGTGAATAAGGAATTTCAAACCCTGATTTAGCGAATGCGATTTCAAGATACTGAGCAATCCATGGGCGCAGTGTGGCGAACTCTTGTGGAAATAGATAACTTTCAGCGCAGTGTCGAGGAGCATTCTGATGCAGTAAGATATTGGGTAATTCCGCATCCAATCGTTTTTGTAACAGACTATATTGTTGCTCAAAAACTTCGTTCATACTCCAGCCAGTTTTGCTCCATGGGAAGTTAAACCCCCAGATTTGGTCGCGTTGTGCCTTGTCAAGATGGGAAAAGTAAGCACTAAATCCTTTCAATAAATCAGTTTTGGTAATGATGACGTAAATTGGAAACCGAATCTTGAGTTGCTCGTGCAACTCTGATAGACGTCTGCGTAACATATAAGCTTGTCGGTCACGCACGTCCTTTGATGGATTCAGTAAATCTTCTACGCTGAGGGTAATGATGATTCCATTGAGTGGTTGGCGTGTACGATACTTTTTCAATAGCTTAATAAAACATTTCCATTCACTGGCATCTTGTTCGTGCTGTGTGTCCTGTGTGGTATATCGTCCAGCGGTATCCAGCAGAACAGCGTCATTGGTAAACCACCAGTTACAGTTATCCATCCCCTTCATGTTGCACAGGGTCGATTTTTCAAAATGGTCTGCCAATGGAAAATGCAAGCCGGAATTTGCCAATGTGGTCGTTTTCCCTGAGTGGGGAGCACCGATGACGACATACCACGGTAACTGATATAAGTATTGACGGTTGAAAAAGTGCTTCCAATTCGGTTTGTATTTGGTATTCAGGCCATAAAAATAGGCGTTTTTCAGCAATCGTGAAGCATCAGAAAAGCGTTCTGACAGTGTTGCATATTGTGCAGACTGGAATTGTTTGTTCTCATCACTGTCTTTATTCGACTGGCTGGATAGTTTTTTATTTAACCATGCCCGATATAAGCGAGGTACTAACTGGATTAAGATCCAGATAAGGAATAATGAGACAATGACGACTATTCGTACTGTATTTGACTCAAAAGGGACTACGCTGCCAATGGAGATAATGGGGCCAATAAACCAGATAATGGAAGAAATGGCTGTTATTCCGAGGAAACTCCACATTAACCGGCTAGTAATAATAGAAATAATGGCATTTAGCATATGACAGTTTTCTCACTCCATCTGATTTACAGGAGAAACTAACAGTGTGATTTCCACTCGTCTGTTTTTAGCTCGATTACTGGGGGTATCGTTTGGTACCAAAGGGTCACTGGCTCCTCTTCCTTCTGTTCTGATCCGTTCTGATTGATCCAGATATCTTTGGAGCTCTCTTTTTACTGATTTGGCTCTGGCCAGTGATAAAGCATAGTTGGATGAGAAACTAGAGCTGTTGATGGGAATGTCATCGGTATAGCCAATAACTAAAATCTTGCCCTGAATATTGTTCATTGCCCCAGCAACCCGTCTGATAACACTCAGATAATGGCTTTTAATTTGGGTGGATCCGGTCTTGAACAATCCATCACCTTTCAAAGTGACGATACTTCTATCAGCCAAATCCGTCACATTTAGCAATCCGGCGGTACTTTCATTCCTCAGCATATCTTGCAAATTCAAGGTCGGTGGTACGGAGGGAGATACCCGATCATCGACCGATACATTAGGCAAATTGGTTTGATAGATTGTCGCCAATACGGGGCTGGTTATATCACCCAATTGCCAATTCAGTCCGATGTACAGAATACACATAAGAAAACTGACCACTGCCGTACAGATCCATATAGGAAAAGGGGATTGCCAGGATTTGTTCGGTGCTGTGATGTGCTGTAATGTTGGTGATAGTTCTGGGGAATAGTTGCCACGGACGGAATGAATCAATTGGAACAGGCGTTGTTTCACTGTTTCCAACTGGGAGCGCCCGTTATCCATGATACGATAACGTCCTTCAAATCCAAGTTGCAGACAAAAATTAATCAGTTCCAGCAAAAACAAATTTTCTTTGGGTTGTTGTGATAGCGTGACCAACAGCTGGAAAAATTTTTCACCTCCCCACGTTTCATTGTGGAACGTGACCAGTAATCCACTGCCAGACCAGACACTGCGAATCCCCCAAGGGGTTAATGCTGCCGCTTCATCCAATGCAGTACATAAGCAGTAGCGCGCACCAATGATCACTTCATAAGACAGTTTTGCATGTTGGCATTTCACTTCAAAGCCCCGAATTTCATCGATCAGTTTTTGCCGTAAATCTGTGGGATCTCGATGCATTGTGGAATGTCGGATCTGTGGGATACTATTTAACAGAGGATTTGCGGCAGTCACTAATGGGTTATCTGGAGTGTTACCAGAAAGCACTTTGTACGTGTTTGTGTTTTTTTTCTGTGTCATATGAACCGCTACCTCTATTTGGACTGATTGCGAATAGCCCAAAACTCTATGTTCAGACCAGGAAACTCACCGGCCAGATGTAACGCAAAGCCACCGGATTTTTCCATTTGGTTCCATATGTCACCGTCTTTTTCTAATTCGAAATATAAATAACCTGAATGCCAAGGGATTTGCCTGGGAACTGATGGCATTGCACATATTGAAATACCGGGTAACTGTAACTGAACCAGCTCACGTATACGGCCAACAGGTGCAATTTTCATCTGCGCTGGAAAACGGCTCATCAACGTTTCTTTGGAAACATCCGCATAGACAGCCAACACAAAGCTGAATGTATTTAGCATATTCGCGTCTGGTAAAGTGGCAATATTCAGTCCATGAGAATATTCGGTCAGAGGCAACAAAATCGCATGTTCTTCCAAAATGATTGACAATCCCTGACGCAATTGGAGCATGAGGTGATTGAAACACATCGTCAAATTGTCATGATCATAAATAGGGAGATGTTCGTCTGGTACTCGCGTTTGGGAGAAACTTGCCAATTCGGTAGCAAATTGCAGCCATTCACTGAACAACCGTTCTGGATGAAGTAATGGCACGTTCCGTATATGGCTCACTTGACCGCTATAACGATTTACCAGTGACAATAGAAGAAAGTCCATGACTTCTGAATCGTTGCGCCGTCCCAACTGTAACAGACGTTGGCTTATCTGCTGGCGGCGTTGTTCCAGCAAGCCCTGCAAATCAGTAATGAAACCTACAACTTGAGGATGTGCATGACAATTGAGTAGAGGAGGAATAAATTGTGAATTGAGTTGCAACTTATTATCACGAGTTCTGTTCACGACATGCACAATGCTCAGTGAAGTCCACTCTGGTGTCAGATCTGATTCCAACATCAACCGCAGACGCATTTGGCCAAATTGTACTGTGGCACTGCCGACTGACATGGCATTAAAATCATTGACTTCAGATTCAACGCTGACAAAACGCGCCATAGAATCTTTTCTCTCACTGAAAATGATTTCTTCTCTTCCTCCTCGGAAGATTGGCAGCGCCAATATGACGTTTCCTCCTGTTTGATTTTCTACCATTTGTAATGGTGCTGGGGCATATGCTTCAGTGAAACTAAATGGCGTTCCATCAGGAAAAATTCCGCTGGCTGATGAAATCATCACCTTACCTTGCTCAAGGAGTGACTGATTTAACTCCAGAGTCAAAAAACCCCAATAATATGGAATCCGAGCCATTCCCCAGTCACGAACATAGGCTTCCAGATAGTTTTCAGACTGTTGAAAATGATGGGGGCGTAAAAACATGCCTTCTGTCCAGATAACTTTTTCTGATCTATTCATGCCGTTCCTTCTCTAGAGGCATAACGCTAGTTGCATTTATTGATGAAACTTAAACCATTGGCTGTGACTTGAATGTATATGCTTAATTCGTCTGGTGATGAAACCCAAAACTCGTAAAAAGCAGGTTGTTCAGGTATGGGAACGGGCACCGAGATTCGCCATTTCTTCCCATCCAATTGTTTATACTCAGCAAAAATGCCGATATAGCTGGTTTCTGGCGTGTTTTTTTCCAACAAAAAATATTTATGTTGGAAAGGAAGTAAAAAAAACTGTTCGGTATTTACCAGCTTATCGCCCAGTACAGCCTGCGCATTGCCTTGTAATGAAAAAAAATCAGCAGACATAAATTCCACATTAGATTTCAATAAAATAACGCGTATTTTCAGTGGGGCTGAATCATTTACGCTATTTGTGGTATCGAAAATCAATTTATAGGGTGGCAATTTTTTCTGTTCCGGCGAGGATGCACATCCTGTCAGTGTTATCAAGGTGAGAAACAGTAATATTATCGTCTTGGTACCGAATATCTTGTTGCTGAAAGGCGGGTTTTCATGGGCAGCGCTTCCTGTATTAACCATGATTTCCCTCATCTTCATATGCGTTGTAATGAGTGATGATTTGTATCCATTGAAGAACCTGACAAGTTGATATCAGGCTCCTGAAATATCGACCTTTGTCTGACTGGGGCTGGTGCGTGCTCCTATGGCATTGGTTGAATTCTGCATGGTAGGACTTGACATTCGGGTTGCGGGTAAACCTTTAATCAGGACGCTATTGGCTCCAACCGTATGACGGGATGTTCCCATCACCGTACCTGAAGCGACACCAAGATTGATACCTGCGTTATCTCCGTTCGTCATAGCAATGGTTGTTGCAGTGTTATGGGCTGGACTGCCCATAAAAAGGATATTGCTAGTACTGGCACTGATACCATTAGTACCTTGCGTCGTATTGACATAAACCATAGATACTGGTGCGCCTGGGGGTGCCGGAGTCAGGCAGGTATCTGGCGTAGCCATATCCGAGCCACCTCCTTGGGTGTTAGCAAACATAACTTTTCCTCTCTAGCCAATGTGAATCTGTTCGGCATCTATTTTGGTAATTGCTTTGGCGGAAACCACAGTATTTTGCGCATGTAGGCGTACATAGCTTTCAGCCTGCATATCTAATTGCCCTGCGTTAACTTGCTCTGTTTGGGTTGTGTGGCGGAACAGGCGGTTGCTTAATTGGGTTACGGTTTGCCAGACAGATTCAAATTGATTACCGACTATCCTAGCGATGGAAACCCAGGCGGATAAGGACTCACCGCTGTATTGCATTTCATTGATATGGCAGCTTCCATTGTCGGCCGTGATATTCAGCCCGTTACTGTGCAGATTCAAATTTCCCTGTGAAGTAATGGATAAGTCGCCGGGTATGTTGATTTCGGCCGGGTTTTGTTGTTCCGTCCGTTCTAATATAGCCAATATCCAGAGTTGTTCATCAGCCTTTGTGATCAATACGGTGTCTCCCATTTCCGGTGTTAACAGACAGCTAGCAGCCCGTCGGCAATGCCAACCCCGGTTTTTACTTTCGACCATTAAACTGCCGTCCTGGTGAATATTAACGATTTGGCCTGCAATCTGCTGTGAAGGTTCCGTGGCAAGAGTATATGAAGAAAGAGCATAAGAAGATTCCGTCATATCGATTCTCCAAATTAAAACTTACGTTGTCGTTGTTGTGTATTCCACTCTTCAGCAGCAAATAGCTCAGGATCATTTTCCAATATGCCCTGACGATCAGAGAATAGTGCTCCAACCTGTTGAGTACGATGAAAAAGGGTTCTCATGAACTGTGCTGCGCGAAAATCACCTTGGTTGACATTGGCATAGGAAAGATCAGCATAGGCCATGTCGCAGTCAGAAAATTGTGCGTTGACCGCGCGAACTTTATGCATGATGGCCCGTTGCAATTGGCTTTGCCGAAAGTCAGCCAATTCAAGACAAGCACCGATAAAAATAGCTTCATTAAATAGACTGTTACGACAACACGCGCGCGTTAAATCAGCATCGATGAATAATGCCTGAGTAGCATTAACATTTGATAACTGAGCGTTTTGCAGCCCGGCTCCCTTGAAATTGCAATTGGTCAACTTGGTGTGATTGAAATTGACTGCTTCAAGTTGATTATCTGTAAACAGGCATTCCTGAAATTGCTGTTTTTGATAATTTTGACCGCGTTGATCGCATTCAAAAAACACTGTCTTAATGAATTCACTGGCATAAAAATCGATTCTTTGTAGGTCTTGACGAAAAAAAGTAACCAGAAAAGAATGACAATTGCGCATTTTTACGTAATCCAGTGAAGAACCGATAAATGTTACTCGATCAAGATCACTGTCACTAAAATCAGCATATTGCAGATCACAGGATGAAAACTGGATACTATTTTGTTTTGTTATTTTAAACAGTGTTTTTTTCAAGACACATTGAGTGAACAGGCTATCATTCAGTGTGCCCTTATTGAACATGGCGCGTACCATATTGCACCGCTCAAATAGGGTTTGATCGCATCTAACGGAATTAAAAATAGTTTCTTCGAGCAGGCACTCAGTAAAAACTGATTCACTAAGAATGGAATGGGAAAAGTCGGCTTCTGAAAAATCCACGGCCTTGAATCTCCCGCCTGATAAATTTTGTCCAATCAGTGATATTCCCTGCAAATTGACTTGTTCAATGACGTCACCCTGTTTGATTTTAATCATGAGTTCATCAGCCGTCAGCATACTCATATTACTTCCTGATCGCGTTTGGGTAAGGTTTTAGTACGCTGTGTATAGGCATGATCAATCAGAGTTGAGTCATCAATGATTGACTGGGACATATCAGTGCGAAACAGATTGGCTTCTCGTAAATCAGTACCATTAAAGCTGCATTTCTGCATAAGGGCACCTATCAGGTTGGCATTATTCAACAGGGCTTCCCGAAAATCCGTTCTGGTGAATATACTTTTGACAGTATTCAAATACTGCATATTGGCTAATTGGCAATTTGCTTCGCTTAAATCGCTATTATTCAATGTTGCAGCATGGAACGTAGACTGAACCAGAGGCATCTGGCGCAAATTACATTCCGTCAATGTGGCGTGGCTGAAATCTGCCTGATTAAGCTCACTTTCCATGGTAAATGCACAGGTTAGTAGATTGGCAGAACGAAAGCGGATTGCTTCTGCTTTTGTTTCCACCCATGAACAACCATCAAGCGTGGCATGATCAAATATGGCTTTCTCCAGCTGACACTTGATAAAAGAAACTTTATTTAAGTTTGCGTAGTTGAATTTAAGTGAAGGCAGTGTCATTTCGAGAAAAATACAGCTTTGCCATTGTGAATGCTGAAAGCGACAGTGTGTGATAAAGGTTTCTTGTAGGAATAAATCTGTGAAGACTGCATTGTTAAATCGGCAGTGATCAAACAATGTTTCCTGCAATTGAGTTTCCTTAAAACTTGCGGCGGAAAAATTGCTCTGTTCACACTTTGCCTGTGTCAGACTGGCATTATCCAGTGTCACACCATGCAGAGAGGCATGGCATATTTCTGTTCTGGCTAGCATTGCTTCACTGAAATCCGCACCATCCAGTTGGCTGTCATTGAAGCAGGCACTTTCCAGCAAGGTACGGGAAAAGTCGGCACCCCGCAGATCCATGCCGGACAAATCGGCTCCTGTAAAATCCATGCCACTGAAATCGCCTCCTTTCTGCATGATTCGTTGGGCCCGTTTGCGAATGATCTGTGATAGATCACCCGTTAAACGCAGGGCAGGGCCTTGTGACAGTGCAGAAGCCAGATACATTTTATGCAGTGATTGTTCAGCCTGTGCCAGATTTTTATCGCTAAGTCCCATTTGTTGTTGTTGCTGGTGCAGTATATCCCGCATCTGATGGAAGTTCTGTGGCCCCCTGAGTTGATTTTCCACAGCGATTTGTTCGACATTAATGCCTTGTTTTTTAGCTCTCGCCCGGATCTCTACTCGTTGCCGTTCAGCTTCAGCGTATTTTTGAACGGCATCTTGTTCTATTTTGTTCGTAAACTCAGGCAATTCATCCTGTTTTGGAGGAGAAAGCGGCTCAGTAGCGGGCGGAATTAGCGTATTGATATCCCTTCCATATTTCGCCATACGTTCCCGTTGTTGCTCACGCAGGCGTTTTTCACGATTTTGCAGAGTCTCCCTCAAGGAGCTGCCATTTTCTGGTTGATCTGTATCCACCCACGGGCCAATAATCTCTTCTGGAACCAGATCCTTTTCTCGAAAGGCGTACAATGCGCCTTTTTCCTTATCTGTGCGCTGATTGAGTATTTGAAGATAGTAATTTTCAGTACGAGGTTCGTCACTCAGCTCCATTGCGGAGAGCATTTGCAAGACATCGGTGGCATCGTCTTCATTAATGCGCGCACAACCGTGCCATATTAGGATCATTTGTTCCAAATGAGGAAAGAACCATACTGTTGTATTACGCATCACGATCTCTTCAAAAACTTCTTCATCAGCACGTAGTCGTTTGATAAAGCAACGTGCTTGCCATGATGGAAGTATTCCTGTTTGCACGGGTTTCTTAGGATGCATATTCCAGATGCGCCATGTTGCTTTTTCTGGCAGTGCTTCATATTGTTCCCACCACTGGTCGCGAGGTGCTGCATTAAACAATCGCCAGTCAATATCGTGGGCAAAACCGGGAAATTCATTTTCTAGCCACTCTTTGTCGTATTTTTTACCTATGCGGGTAAAACGACGTGGCCACATGAAATTTAATGGACAAAAACTGGCGGGATTGGGTGTATCCCGTGGCGATAATAACTGCCTGTGCAGGGTTTCAATATTGGGTAATTGGTGAACCTCTATACCATTTTCCTGTGTTTCGGGAGTGAAGCCGATACCGTGTGGATTCTCATCATAACTTTCCCCCCCGAAAGCACGACTCCAATCCAGCCGCATCTGTTCAAATTCCTGAGGTTTTGATGGGGCTTCATTCATCCAATGTCGATCACCGAAAGCAAGCAATGTCTTATCTAATTGCTCTACCTGAATACGTGCAGCACAAGTAGTTTTATCTGTCTGGTGGTGAGTATAGGCATAACCAGTAGCGAGAAATTCAGCATAGGATTTGGGCATGGCGAGATCAATAATGCCATTACAGGTTTTCAATTCGGCCTCTGCAAGTTGCCAAAGTTCTGGCTCTGGTCGCAGGCGAGGGGATGCGCTCATATCGGCCAGAACCATAATGGATACCCCAAGATAATTCTTTTGCAGGCAGCGATAAGGACGATAAAGCATACTTAAGCGCAGAGGTTTAATGATTTTCATTGAAAAGCCCCGAATAAATCTTTTTAAGATAAAAGGGAAAGATCCTGTTTATTTTTATATTGAACATTTCATTTTCGTAGAGATGGAGGAAAAGAGGTTTCAGAGAATGACGATGTTTCCACCCTCCCATACGGATATATATGATAGCCCTTTATAAATTTTTTTCTCAATGTCTTATTTTAAGAAATACCAATTTTAATGTGGTCTTGGTATGACAGTTCTCTATATAGTTTCTCTCTATATATAGATATAATGTCAATAGCACATCTAATTGTTTTATTTTTTCTTAAAATATTATCCAAGAAGAATATACGGGTAAAATTGCTGGAAGATTAGCCCAACTCAATAAGCGCTGCTTTTATGGAAATCTTTACTCCGCCGCTAATTTCTAATGTAGAGTTAGATTTTAAAGTGAGTGTATTTGCTTTAACTTCGACACTTCCTGTGACTGATTCATTTTTATTACCTGTGATATCCAGTTTGTAATTTCCACTAGCGCTTTCAGTGAAATCGCTCCCAACCTCTAATTTATAGGAACCGCTAATTTTTTCTGCTTTATCGCCGGTTATATCTGCTTTATATCCGTCAGAAATAGTATATTTAATTCCACCACTAGTGACTTCAATTTCCTTGCCATTGGTAACAGTGGTTTTCTGTTTATTCTTGAAGGTGGCAGTTTCTTCTTTTTCTACCGTTGTTTCGCGTTTCGCCTTGTAGAGAAATGTGGCGTCTTGTTCTACCGTATCTTGCTGTTTTTTCTTGATCTCTGTGGTTCGTGAACCATCAATGGCGACTGTTTGATCATTTTCCACCGAGACTTTCATGTCCTTCTCAGCGTGTATTTCAAAGGATTCTTTGTCTTGGGCGTCATCAATAAATAAGTAGCTGGCATTATCCTTTCCTCCCTCTAGGCTACGTGACATGATGCCCATTTTAGTGGCCTCTTTCGGTAATACCCAAGGGGGCATATTATTTTTGTTAAAACTACGTCCCACTATAAGGGGTTCGTCCGGGTTGTTATTGATAAAATTGACAATGACTTCTTCTCCAACCCGGGGAATTTGTATCGCACCAAACTTAGCACCAGCCCAGTTATTGGATACTCGCACCCAGCAGGAACTTTTATCGTCTTTTGTATCGCTTCGATCCCAGTGAAATTTGAGTTTTACTCGACCATATTCATCTGTCCAGATGGTTTTACCACTTGCCCCTACAACGGTAGCTCGTTCAGTGCCAGCTATTGGCCACGATGTGATGCGAGGAGCACGCCAGTTCACGTTAGATGGAATGGCTGTAAATTCAGTGAGTATTTTTCCCAGTTTGTCAGTGTTAGGGGGATTTATCCCCATCATGTACGTATTTTCGTGGAATTCATAACACGCACTGACAATAAGATATTCACCATTATCTTTATCCCGTAACGCCTTTGATAGTGCAAAGGTATAACCTGGAGCAATACCTGATTCTATACTTTTTGCTTTTATATACTGACTTTGTGCAGTACAGGATTGTTGTAATACTTGGACATAGAACTGCCCTTGTGTATTTTCGGTATAATTTCCAGGCCATTCAAATAGTTCTGTTTTTGGTACAGTAGAGTCTGGATTTTGTTGCGTTTCTTTTAGCTGTGCATTTGGCTTGAGAAAATTATAGTCACTCATCGTATAGAGCTTTGGTGTAATTGAATAACTTACTGTCCAATCATATAGATAGTGTTTGTCTTTGTGCCTTGGTGGATAATGGCTCGGATAATATTCAATGGAAGAAGATTCTGACAGGGCAGAATGGGACTGAGGTGAATCAGCTAATATAAGAGTATGATCATCCTTACTATGCTGAAAATAGTAATAAATCCCTTCACGTTCCATTAACCGACTCAGAAAGTCAAAATCAGTTTCTTTGTATTGAGTGCAATATTCTAATGGTTGATATTTTGAATTGAGTTCATTCTTAAATTTTACTTTATGTTCATCTAGAATATCTTTAATAATTTCAGGAGCCGTTTTTGTTTGCCAAATCTTAAAGTCTTTGTTTAGGGTGAGTGTGAACAAAGCTGGCTGAATGATGACCTTATACAAATAGAGATATTCATCATAATAATCACAAATGATAGCTTCACGAATTATCCCGCTTAGATAGCGTGGTTTTCCTGATGTGTTTGCTGGATTCTTAATCTCAATTGATATCGGCTTGTTTCGTAATCCTTTGATATCGAGGTCTTTTTTATCACTAAAAAGTTCAACTTCAAAACTATAAATAGATGATAGTTTTTCCTCTCCTTTTAATGATTTAAAAAGTAAAGTGTTATCACCCAGTGAAGAGTGAGCAATAATGGTTCTTTCCATTAAAAGCTCCTTTTGAAATCAAAGCTACCGCATGAGCCTTTGGACGAAGGATCAGAGAATGAATAAAAATATCTTATAATTACTAATTGTCTTGTCGGTATTGCTATTAACTTAATTAGTAATCAAATGTTACTAATCAATATACAATATTTCATATAGAAAACTATATTGCAACAAAATTATAACTGCAATTTCTTTTTTGTGAGGAATAGTGTATTTATGGAAATATGATATGTTTATGGGGGTCATCGTATGCAAGTTATGAAATACACCATTCCAAATGGAATCTTTTGATTTAACAATATTTTTTATATTGAATGAACGGTAAATTCTGACGCGGATTTGAATAATTATTCTTAATTGCGGAGACGGTTTTTAAAGAGAGATATAAAATAAATCGCCGGCGAAAAATTCATTGATGTGAACTCATCACCGGCAGAAAATAAAAATTTATTATAAAACAATTAGTTTGTTGCGCTGTAAAACGAAAGCAATATTATTATCAATAATAAAACAATTATTTTAATGCTGATAATGCGCTGTCATAGTCAGGTTCATTGGTGATCTCATCGACCAACTGGCTATAAATGACTTGGTTACTTTCATCCAGAACAACGACAGCACGTGCAGCCAACCCACCTAATGGGCCTTCGTTTATTGCAACGCCGTAATCTTCCTGAAATTTCCCACCACGAAGTGTAGAAAGGGTAACAACATTAGACAAACCTTCAGAACCACAGAAACGAGACTGGGCAAAAGGCAAGTCCGCTGAAATGCACAATACAACAGTATTGTTCAATTCGCTGGCGAGTTGATTGAATTTACGGACAGATGTGGCACAAACACCAGTATCAATGCTTGGGAAGATGTTAAGTACTTTACGTTTACCTGCGTACTGGCTCAATGCTACATCAGCAAGATCCTTGGCAACGAGTGTGAAGTCTTTCGCTGTCTGGCCAGCGTGTGGAAAATCTCCGTTAACGGTGATATCACTACCTTGAAACTTAACTGTTTGTGTCATGGTTTTATCCCTCTATAAAGTAAACTGCGCCGTCAGTGTAAAGGAATAGTGCGATCTTGCCCACAAAAATAGAGGTAATATTCATGAAATACTCTGCCTCCCGTTAGTTAACAATGTCTTATAATTTATTTTTAGGATAATTATTAAATTCACAAGGCAAAAAAATTATGCATAATTTTACGTTATTTCCCTCGGTGTTGCTGATGGCTGGGCTTTCCCTTTCTTTTTCTGTTTCTGCTGCTTATGTGCCTGCTGGCGTACAACTTGATCCCCGTCAGGAATTGGTTCGTCAGTTGAAAGATGAACCTGCATCGCTAGACCCGATAAAATCTTTCGGTTTAACAGAGGCACAAGTACTGCGTGATCTGTTTGAAGGCTTAGTGAATCAAGATGCCCATGGTCAAACCATTCCAGGAGTTGCTATTAACTGGAAGACGACAGATAACAAAACATGGATATTTACACTGCGCCAGAATGTTCGTTGGTCTAATGGTGACAGTGTCACAGCATCTGATTTCGTTTATAGCTGGCAGAGGTTGGTTAACCCTGAAAATGCTTCCTCTTTCTCTTGGTTTGCTGCCTTATCAGGCATTCAGAATGCACAGGAAATCATTGACGGACAGTTACCGCCAGAGAAGTTGGGTGTAGAAGCCAGCGATCCTTATACATTAAAGGTTACCCTGAATCGGCCTGTCCCTTATTTTCCCAGTATGACTACCAACTTTAGCCTTTACCCGGTTAACCAGCAGGGTGTCGAAAAATATGGCAACGATTGGACTCGCGTGGGGAATTTGATTGGTAACGGAGCATTTGTGTTAACGGGGCGAGTGGTGAATGAAAAAATTGTCCTGACGCCAAATCAATATTACTGGGATAACAAAAATACGGTACTGAAAAAAGTCACCTTTATGCCCGTTAATCAGGAGTCTCATGCAACCAAACGTTATCTGGCAGGAGATCTGGATATTACGGAATCTTTCCCTAAAAACATGTACCAGAAATTGCTGCAGGATCTTCCGGGGCAAGTCTTCACACCAGATCAGTTAGGGACATACTACTATGCTTTCAATACACAACGAGCACCAACGAGTGATATTCGGGTCAGACAAGCGCTTTCCATGACAATAGATAAGAGGTTGATTGCGAGAAAAATAGTGGGAACGGGAGAAAAACCGGCATGGCATTTCACTCCTGATGTTACGGCAGGATTCCAGCCAGAGAAAAGCCGGCAGGAAACATTGACTCAACAGGAGCTAGATGATCAGGCTAAGGCTTTATTGAAAGCGGCTGGGTATGGTCCGGGAAATCCATTGAAAATATCATTGCTTTATAACAAGTTGGAAAATAACCGGCGGATAGCCATTGCGATTAGTTCAGAATGGAAGAAAAAGTTGGGGGTGGAAGTCAAACTAGTCAATCAAGAATGGAAAACTTACGTCGATAATCGTAACACCGGTAATTTCGATGTGGTCAGAGCCTCTTGGACTGGAGACTATAACGAACCATCAAGTTTTTTATCTCTTTTGACATCCACTCACAGTGGCAATATCGCGAAATTCCACAATGCTGACTATGATGCGCTGCTTAAAGCCGCCAGTCATGAAACTGACGATGTAGCCAGAAACCGTGATTACAATCAGGCCGAAAAAATGATTGCCGAACAAGCACCAATTGCCCCGATTTATCAATATACCAATGGTCGATTGATCAAACCGTGGCTAAAAGGATACCCGATCACCAATCCTGAAGATGTCGCCTATAGTCATACCATGTATATCATCAAGCACTAAACTAATTATGAAACATAAGTACGAAACATAAGTACGAAACATAAGTACGCAACACCGGTATGAAAAAGGAGCAGATGTGGAAACAATCTATGGCTCGGTATTTAAAGGTTCAGATGCAATTTACGCCTGCCAGTTGAATGGACAAGGGGGAATTACGGCATTTGGGGAAGATTCACTTGCAACAGCAGAACAGCCATTTTGGCAACATCTTGATTATAAAAATCAGGATAGCCATCAATGGCTCATGAATACCACTTTGCTGCCATCTCCTATCAAGGACGGGTTACTGAGTGAAAGCATTCGCCCGAAGGTTTTGCGCATGGGGGAAGGCACCTTGATTACCTTGAGGTCGGTGAATCGCAATGATAATGCGCGCCCCGATCACTTAGTTTCGTTCCGCATCTATATTAATGACAGAATAATTATCTCCAGTCGCCATCGGAAGATTCATTCAATCGACCAAGTTTTGGATGATTTACACAACGGTGTTGGTGCAAAAAGTACCGGGCAATGGCTGGTTGAAATAGCAGGAGCCATTACTGATGAGGCGAATGATTTTATTGAAGAGCTACATGATAGCCTGATTGAGCTTGAGGACGATATTCTGGAGCAGAAAGTTCCCGGCCGCGGGGAATTGGTATTGCTGCGTAAACAATTGATCGTCCTGCGTCGGTATATGGCACCACAACGTGATGTTTTTATCCGTTTGGCCAGTGAGCGATTGCCTTGGATGAGCGATGAGGAGCGCGGTTTAATGCAGGAAATTGCCGATCGCTTGGGACGGGGATTGGACGAACTTGATGGTTGTATTGCCCGAACCGCAGTCCTTGCGGATGAAATTACTTCCATGATGGCAGATGCCATGAACCGTCGTACTTACATGATGTCTCTGTTGGCAATGATATTCTTGCCGACTACCTTTTTGACGGGATTATTTGGCGTCAATTTGGGTGGAATACCCGGCCATGCGTATCGATTTGGATTCGGCTTATTCAGCCTTTTGTTATCTATATTGATAGTGATTTTCGCTTGGTGGCTAAGGCGAAGCAAATGGCTATAGCAGGAAAATTGGGTAAATAATCATCAACTATCACCTAATCGCACTAATAGTGCTATCAGGTTTGAGATATATCAATAATCAGATCCTACAATTAAGGCACTATCACTTCCGCAGGTGAATACAACGTTGAGCGATGAGCGTTGTGCTCCATAATTGTAGTTTTTCTCATATCGAGCTTTATACAGAATAATTGACCATGATTATGCCGATGTTAGTTTTAACATCGGCTATTTTTTCTATTGTCGTTCAGGAATTCAACCATCTCATTTCAACCATAAAGAAAAATCCGTATAATCCACACCTTAAAAGTATCAATTCAGGAAATCTATGGTCGATACCCATCGACAATGTGAGAAGTGGCTATGAATCAAAAAGATACAAGAAAAGAGTCTCTTGAGTTCAACAAACTCCAGAAGCGTTTGAGGAGAAATGTTGGCAATGCAATTATCGATTACAACATGATTGAAGATAATGATGTTGTGATGGCATGCATGAGTGGCGGTAAAGATTCATTTGCGATGTTAGATATCCTATTGAGTCTTCAAAAAGTTGCTCCAATCAAGTTCGATGTGATTGCCGTGAACCTTGATCAGAAGCAACCAGGTTTCCCTGAACATATTTTACCTGAGTATTTTGAAAGTCTGGATATTCCTTATTACATCGTAGATAAAAATACATATTCAGTGGTTAAAGAGAAAATCCCTGAGGGTAAAACCACATGTGGATTGTGTTCAAGACTACGTCGCGGCACACTTTATTCCTTTGCAGAAAAAATTGGGGCGACAAAAATTGCACTTGGGCATCATCTTGATGACATCGTTGAGACATTATTCCTGAATATGTTCCATGGCGCACGAATGAAAGCTATGCCGCCAAAGTTACGCTCTGACGATGGTCGTAATGTTGTCATTAGGCCGCTGGCTTACTGCCGTGAGAAAGACCTTATCAATTATGCAGAACATAAAGAATTTCCAATAATTCCTTGTAATTTATGTGGTTCTCAAGAGAATCTTCAACGGCAGGCTATCAAAACCATGTTGTTGGAGTGGGATAAGAAAAATTCTGGGCGGGTAGAGAGTGTATTTAAGTCAATGCAAACTGTTAGCCCAAGCCAACTAGCGGATAAAGATCTTTTTGATTTTGTTAATTTGCCGTTAGATCGTGAAGGAAAAAGAGAAGAGTACGCTTTTATGGAAGCAACTGTATCATCAACTAACATAGATAATTCTATGTTTATTGATGTCACTAATATCTAAAAAGATATTTAGAGGAGGGCCTTACAGCCCCCTCTAAAAATTTATTGGATATACATTTTAATGCCAATATATATGGGTATTATTTTATCTCATCAAGATAATTTGGATTATATCGAAACGCTATTTTTACAACGACATAAAACTCACCTGATATTATTAAATAAAATCAATAGAAGTCTTTTTTTTATAACTGCATGATTTTACGCTCATAATGATAGATAAACCCCTTTTTTGTTAAGGTATTACATTTCAAATTATGGTAGATTAGCCAGCTTTTTTTGGAATGTGGTTTATCTTATATTTTTAGATTGGTGAGCAATATGAATGTATGGGGTTATTTGTTTATCGCGATTTTGTCTGAAGTGGTAGCAACAACAATGTTAAAAACTGCTGATGGCTTCACTCGCCTGGTGCCTTCTATTGTTGTTGTGCTGGGATATTGCTTATCTTTCTGGGCGTTATCACAGGTGGTTAAAGTTATGCCATTGGGGATTGCTTATGCTGTCTGGTCTTGTCTTGGCATTGTTTTAGTTTCTATAGCAGGCATATTTTTATATCAGCAAAAACTGGATTTACCCGCAATCATCGGTATTCTTCTGATTGTTGCAGGGGTTCTGGTGATAAATTTGTTTTCCAAAAGCGCAGTGCACTGATTTATACCCAATAGATTTCAAATAGATTGAATGGGTGATTCAACGGGAGAAAACATGTTTTTGAGGCGGGGAATTCTCTTGGTCAACCTATTGATGGTGGGATGGTTATTGGTAGGTTGCAGTGGGCATCAAACAGATGCTTCACCAAGTCGATACAAACATTATCAATACTCTGATTTGGGAATTGATTTGAGTAAAGATGCCCGTGAAAGTTGCTCCGATGCAGGGGGAATTTCGGTATTAACCAATCAATTGAATGGTCGCCAAATTCCTGTTTGCCAACTGGCGAATGGTCGTCGCTGTAATGAGCAGGCTTTGCTGGACGGTGGATGTACATCCATTTAACTTTTCTATGACAGAAGCATGTCCTCGTTCATAAACATGTTTCTGTCAATTTCTAATCCAAATTTTTCCTCATATTTCTGATGCTTTTCTCAGCAAAATAGAAAAGGCAGTATCTAATCGATAAAAAATATTTTTTTCTTTGTTGGCTGACACGATACAGTTGTGACAACTATTGGGCGATATAACAATTATTGCTTGTCCTCGCTAGAGCGTTTTTTAGCAAAATTACCGAATTATTCTATGGTTGATATTGCAGTCTGCAAATAATAAGCAAAAATAATTTAAGTATCTTTAATGACTTCTTTTCAACTAATTATCTGGAGATAAAAACCATGTTAAAGCGCAAGTATTTGACTCAGACTGAGATCGAAATATTACTGACTGAATTAGATAAACATGCACATGCCGATCGTAATATCTGCATGATGTTTATGGGATTTATTCATGGATTTCGAGTATCTGAATTATTGAGTCTGCGAATTTCTGATGTTGACCTGGAAGGAAAAAGTTTGCGGGTGCAGCGATTGAAAAATGGTTTTTCTACCATTCACCCGATGGTATCTCGTGAAATTCAATTAATACGTCACTGGTTGGCTGAACGTTCGAAGTATTTACCGAAGAAATCAGTGTTATTGGATGGACAACAAGCGGGCAACGAAGAATCTGACTGGTTATTTCTCTCCCGTGCTGGTCAACGTATGTCGCGTCAACAGGTGT
>NZ_JACOII010000062.1 GCF_016306625.1 Xenorhabdus lircayensis
TTTTTATTCTGCTTATCCCGAGCTCAGGTTATTTAATATAAATTACTTGGGATAGTGAATGTGAAGGTATTTGAGTATGTTATCAGCATACTATAAATTTGATATTAGATACGTACAAACTTTGTTACCCTTCCACTATCTAAAGCGATAGAACTCATGGAAAATAAAGGACTTTGGGAAAGTAACTCACTGCCTTATCTTACCGTTTTATTATGGAAGCTTGGGGGGGGGAATACCACCAATAATATTTGCTATGTTTTGGTTTAATGTTGTTATTTATGCTTTATTTGGTGGTATTATCTGATCGTAGATGAAATCTATTAATATGAGTTCCTCTGGGATTTTTTCCACAGATTTTCTCCTTAAAGGAATAGTTGCTGGAATAGCATTTGGTTTAATGTTTACGTTATTTCATTTGTATAGAAGAAAAAGTAATAAATTACCTGATTGGAAAAGTTTATGATGAATTTCCAATAAAAAATCATGGAGTTTTGGTGAGAAAAGCCTGCCATATTGCTGGCAGGCTTGTTAAGGAGATCATTAGAATGAAGTACGTTTATAGACGCGATATTCCGGTTTCCAGAAATTCCGCTCAATCGCTTCATCTAATGCATCTTCTGATGTGACGATCGCTACGCCTTGAATTTGGGCTTTTTTCGCCACTTCTTTGGCTATTTTGCGGGAAACATCTTGGATATCATCAATCGGCGGTAATAATGGGCCAGAACCTGTTTGTGCCAGCGGTGAAAAATCCGCCAATGTGCGACTGGCTACCATCAGCATATCATCCGTAACGCGTTTGGCACCGGAAGCGATAACGCCTAAGCCGATCCCGGGGAAGATATAGGAGTTGTTGCACTGTGCGATTGGGTATTCCTGCCCGTCATATTTTACCGGAGCAAATGGGCTGCCAGTAGCGACCAGCGCCTTGCCATCTGTCCAGTTGATGATGTCTTCAGGGCGAGCTTCCACGCGTGATGTTGGGTTGGACAGCGGCATCACGATTGGGCGTTCGCAATGTTTGTGCATTTCACGGATGATTTCTTCAGTGAACAAACCAGATTGACCGGAAACACCAATCAAGACGGTAGGTTTCGCGTTGCGCACCACATCCATCAGTGAGAGGGAATCATTGCTGACATCCCACGATTGCAAGGCCGAGTTCTTTTGTACCAATGCATTCTGGAAGTCGAGCAAGTTTGGCTGTTTATCCGTCAGCAGACCAAAGCGGTCAACCATGAACACACGGGCGCGAGCCTGCTCTTCACTCGATCCTTCGGATTTCATCTGGGCAATGATCTGCTCTGCAATACCACAGCCAGCGGAACCCGCACCAAGGAATGCCACGGTTTGATCTTTCAACTGACGGCCTGCGGCATGGCTGGCGGCAATCAAGCTACCAAGTGCAACGGCTGCAGTGCCTTGGATATCATCATTGAAGCAACACAGCTCATCACGATAGCGGGTCAACAGTGGCATAGCGTTGTTCTGGGCAAAGTCTTCAAATTGCAGTAACACGTTAGGCCAGCGACGTTTTACGGCCTGAATGAATTCATCTACAAATTCGTCGTATTCTTTACCCGTAATGCGTGGATGACGCCAACCCATGTACAGAGGATCATTCAGGCGTTGTGGGTTATTCGTACCTACATCCAGCACAACTGGCAGGGTATAAGCTGGGCTGATCCCGCCACAGGAGGTATACAGTGATAATTTACCGATAGGAATGCCCATGCCCCCGATACCCTGATCACCCAGACCAAGAATACGTTCACCATCGGTCACAACGATAACTTTAACATTCTGCTTCGTAGCATTTTGCAGCATGTCATCAATGTAAGCTCTGTTCGGATAGGAGATAAACAGGCCACGGGCACGGCGATAAATGTCAGAAAAATGTTCACATGCTTCGCCAACGGTTGGCGTGTAGATGATAGGCATCATGTCGCTGAGGTGAGCGTCAAGGAGCCGGTAGAACAGCGTTTCGTTGGTGTCCTGAATATTCCTTAAATAAATGTGTTTATCAGCGTCATTCTTAAAATCGCAATATTGACGGTAGGCGCGTTCGGCCTGCTCTTCTATTGTTTCAACGGCCTGAGGCAGTAAGCCATGTAAGTTGAAATTGCTGCGCTCTTCTTCCGTAAAGGCACTGCCTTTATTCAGTAGAGGAAATTCCAACAAGATGGGGCCAGCGTAGGGAATATAGAGAGGACGTTTACTTTCGTGTTCCAGTTCCATGATGCTTACTCTTTGGACTAATCAATAACAAAATTGGCTACAGATCCTAAGAAGATAAAAAAAATAAGTACAGTAAATGTTACTTAAATATGTTTATCATGAGCAAAAATGAGAGATAACATACAGAATTGGCTAATTAAATGTTATTTGATTTCCCATTTTACCCCCCTTGAGCAATATAGAGGGGTGGAATTGCCATTTTGTTAAGTTACCTTTAGTTCATTTTAAAATATGTGCCGTTCCACTTTTGTACAGCCGAGTGCAGTTAATGTGGTTTTTGTCGCGTTCCATTGTGATAAATGGCTATTTTCACCTTCTACCAGCACTGCCCGTTTGATGGACTGACAATTGCCGCCCGACATATTCATGAATATGAGAGCCGCTTGCAACGGAGGCAAACTTGGGTTGAAGGCCGCATTTTCCGCGTAACGGCCAGTATAAACTTTCCCTTGTTCATCTTGTAGTGCGATCCCTGCGTGGGACTGACTATAAGGTGCGTGGCTGAGGTTTGCCGCATCTAGTGCTGCTTGTACCAATGCGTCACTGGTAGCCAATTGATGGCCGTGATTAACGGTATCCAGCAGCAATGGTGTGTCTATTAAATCGCGTGGGCCAAAGGCTTCTGGCAGATAGTCAGCCAGAGTCAATCGTGGACGGTTGGGCAGGTAAACTGCTAATTGTGTTCCACTATTCAATTCATTCATAAATTGGCGACAGTGACCACAAGGTGAATAATTGATAGTGATGGAAACCAACTTCTTTTCACCCCGCAACCAAGCATGAGTGATAGCTGATTGCTCGGCATGGACGGTTTGCTGTAAGGGAACACCCGCGAACTCCATATTGGCACCGAAATAGAGATTACCACTTTTTCCTCGTGCAATTGCACCGACATAAAAATGAGAAATAGGTGCAATGGAGCAGACCGCCGCAAGTGGCAATAAGGCAAGTGCCAGCGCATGATCATCAAACCCACTGATCTGCTTGACTGATTCAACCTGCTCTGCTGTCAGCATAGCTGGAAAATCGTCATTGCCAATATAAGGCAACAGGACTTCTTGCAGTTTAGGGGGGATTTCTGACCAAATAGCGTGAAAACGAGCTTGCATAGAATGATCTCCAAATTAATTGAAGGCCATTCTAGGGTGTCTGTTCAGGTTTGTAATGTGATAAAAGCCATATAATTAATGAAATTTGTGTAATAAAGATATTATTTTAGTAACTTATATCAAATTTTTACTATTTTTATGAATTTCTTCACATTTTAATTACAATTTAATAACCATTTAAATAATGGTCATTCGCATAATGACTAACTAAACAGATGAAGCAATATCGGAAATAGAAAAGGTGCAAGCAGTGAGGTAATAATGCCGCAGGTCATTAAGGCCAGAGAACTATATGCCCCTTCAACATGATTTATTTCAGCACAACGAGCCGTTCCCACCGCATGAGCTGCTGTACCCATTGCCAGTCCCCGGGAGGCCTGCGTTTTTATTTTTAAAACGTTAAACAGATTATGACCAAAGATCGACCCCAAAATTCCTACCGCGACTACACAAGCTGCACTGATGGCAGGAATACCGCCAATGGAGCTGGTCACCGCCATGGCAATCGGGGTTGTCACGGATTTAGACAGAACAGAGGCTGCTATTTCAGGGGTTGCACCTGCCCATAGAGCGATGGCTGTACCAGTTACCATTGCAACAACACTGCCTATAAAACAGATGGTAATAATCGATTTCCATTGAGCACGGATTTGGTGGAGCTGTTCATAGAGAGGGAAGGCCAAGGCGACCACAGCCGGTTGCAGCAAATCGTTCAATATTCGGCTACCCGCAAAATAGTGCTCGTAAGGCGTATGTGCCATAAGTAGCAAGGAAATAATAATGATCATTGATATGAGCAAGGGATTAAATATAGGCAGTTTGAGTCGCACTGACAGCTTTTTGGCAAAATAAAATACGAGCAGTGTTAATGGTAGTGACCACCAAATATGGTTTAACATTTTTCTTTCTCTTCCGGTTTTTGTTTAGCGCCAATAATAATGCGTTCGCGGTGAACATAGTGGGAACTGTAAGCAACGACGATCATGACAATCACTGTACTGACGATACAGGAAAGAACAATTGGGAATATCTGCTGACTAAGTTGTGGGTAGTAATCCATGACTCCCACTCCAATGGGTAAAAAGAGTAATGTCATGTTCTTCATCAACAGGCTACAGCCCGGTTTCACCCAATGTGGGGGAATAATCTGGAATGCGAGTAAACAAAACAGGAGAAGTAAACCAATAATACTGCCGGGGAGAGAGAAGGGAAGTAGTGCTGAAATGATATTCCCCGCGATCAGGCACAAATAGAGCAGCGCGAATGCGCGCAGGTATTGCCAGCCTATCATCAGCACATTTTGGAAAGACATAATAGATAATTCCTCAATATAACGAAGGTTTATTATAAGATTAACGCTGTAAATGCGCCATATGTCACATGAAAAAGCGGGCTCAAAAAAAGCCCGCTTTACTATCTAATTAATAATTATCAATATCTTTTTAAGATATGTAATTGTTATTTAACTTGCATGCCCGGTTGTGCACCACTGTCGGGGCTTAACAGGAAGATTTCTTTTCCGCCAGGGCCAGCAGCCATCACCATACCTTCTGAAATACCAAAGCGCATCTTGCGTGGTGCAAGGTTGGCGACCATCACAGTCAGACGATTTTCCAGCGCTTTTGGATCAGGATAAGCAGCACGAATACCAGAGAAGACTTGACGAGTTTCGCCACCGAGATCAAGGGTCAATTTCAGTAACTTGTCTGAACCTTCGACAAAATCTGCCTGTTTGATCAGTGCGATTCTCAGGTCAACCTTGGCAAAATCATCAAATGCGATAGTGTCCTGAATTGGATCATCCGCCAATGGGCCCGTTACGGTTTTTTGTGGTTCGATGTTATCTTTCGAATCCGCGACCATCGCTTCAATTTTAGCCATCTCAATACGATTAAACAGCGCCTTGAATGGTGAAAGGTCATGGTTCAGCAAAGGTTGCTGGATACTATCCCAAGTCAGTTCGGTATTCAGGAACGCTTCTACACGCGTAGTCAAACCCGGAAGAACGGGTTTCAGGTAAGTCATCAACACGCGGAACAGGTTAATGCCCATTGAGCAGATTGCTTGCAGATCGGCGTCACGGCCTTCTTGTTTCGCCACGACCCACGGTGCTTGTTCATCAACATAACGATTGGCAAGGTCAGCCAGCGCCATGATTTCACGGATCGCTTTGCCAAATTCGCGGTTGGTGAAGTCTTCCGCAATAACTTGTGCAGCATCAACAAATTTCTGGTATAGCGCAGGATCAGCGAGCTGATCTGCCAGTTTGCCAGCAAAGCGTTTATTGATGAAACCAGCATTACGTGAAGCAAGGTTAACCACTTTGTTAACGATATCGCTGTTTACACGCTGAACAAAGTCTTCCAAGTTCAGATCGATATCATCAATGCGGGAAGAGAGTTTTGCGGCATAGTAATAACGTAGGCAATCTGCATCAAGATGCTTCAGATAAGTCTCGGCCTTGATGAAGGTTCCGCGGGACTTGGACATCTTGGTGCCGTTAACGGTGATATAACCGTGAACGAACAGATTAGTTGGCTTACGGTAGTCGCTGCCTTCCAACATCGCTGGCCAGAACAGGCTGTGGAAGTAAACGATATCTTTACCGATGAAGTGGTAGAGATCAGTCTTGGAATCTTTCGCCCAGAACTCATCGAAATTCAGGTCATCACGTTTATTACACAAATTCTGGAATGAGCCCATATAGCCAATTGGCGCATCCAGCCAGACATAGAAATATTTACCCGGCTGATCAGGGATTTCAAAGCCGAAATAAGGGGCATCACGGGTGATATCCCATTGTTGTAGACCAGAGTCGAACCATTCCTGCATTTTGTTTGCCACTTGCTCCTGCAAAGTCCCGGAGCGAGTCCATTTTTGCAGCATATCGCTGAACGCAGGCAGATCGAAAAAGAAATGCTCTGTATCACGCATTTCTGGTGTTGCCCCAGAGACAACGGAACGCGGGTTGATCAATTCTGTTGGGGCATAGGTCGTTCCACAGACTTCACAGTTATCGCCATACTGATCTTCCGCCTTACATTTTGGGCAGGAACCTTTGACGAAACGGTCTGGCAGGAACATCCCTTTTTCTGGATCGTACAGTTGGGAAATCGTCCGGTTCTTGATGTAACCGTTCTTTTTCAGATCCAGGTAAATTTTGGACGCAAACGCTCTGTTCTCTTCGCTATGTGTAGAATGGTAGTTATCATAGCTAATAGCGAAGCCGGCAAAATCCTGCTGATGCTCTAGGCTCACCTTGTCAATCATCTCTTCTGGTGAGATCCCACTCTGCTGGGCTTTCAGCATGATTGGCGTACCGTGGGCATCGTCAGCACAGACAAAGTGAACCTCTTTGCCGCGCATTCGATGATAACGAACCCAAATATCAGCCTGAATGTGTTCCAGAATATGACCGAGATGGATTGGGCCGTTAGCATAAGGTAACGCACAGGTCACCAATAATTTGTTCGCGACTTGAGACATAGTTAGGATCTGACTTCCGTAAAGTGAAAAGGGTTTTTGATGTTACCTGATCAAGAGCGTTGTCGCTAGGGTAACACGAGATCTTCGCCACTTTTACTTGTTGCCTTATCCCAAGTCGTTAGCTTCTGTTATGATGACTAAACAGTTTTAGGTTGAAAAAAGAGAAATCAAAAGGAGCCGGGATGAATTCACAATCCCCCGAGCAGACCAATCCTGACCTGCTGAAAGAACATGTTGCTAAGATATTGGCAACATTCAAACATCCGACATTAGAGCGAGATTTGCTTGCCCTGAAAGCATTGCATCACTGCGCCATGCTGGATGGGATACTGCATATTGAATTAATCATGCCGTTCGTCTGGAAACGCGCCTTTGAAGTATTAAAGAAAGAAACAACCCAATCTTTGCAAGCCGCGACGGGAGCAAGATCCGTTGAATGGCGATTAACTCATGATATCAGCACATTGAGCCGAGCCAATAATTTGCCGGGCGTAAATGGCGTGCGCAATATTGTCGCCATCAGTTCAGGAAAAGGTGGTGTGGGGAAATCCAGCACGGCAGTGAATTTGGCGTTGGCACTGGCACAGGAAGGGGCAAAGGTGGGTATTCTGGATGCGGATATTTATGGCCCATCCATTCCGAATATGCTTGGCACAGCCAAAGAGCGCCCGACGTCCCCTGATGGTCAGCATATGGCACCGATTATGGTACACAGGATGGCGACCAACTCCATCGGCTACCTTGTCACCGATGATAACGCAATGGTATGGCGTGGCCCGATGGCAAGCAAGGCTTTGATGCAGATGCTACAAGATACTTTGTGGCCGGATCTGGATTATCTGGTGATTGATATGCCTCCGGGAACGGGGGATATTCAGTTAACGCTGTCCCAGAATATTCCAGTAACAGGTGCGCTGGTTATCACAACACCACAGGATATTGCCCTGATCGATGCGATGAAAGGCATCGTCATGTTCCAGAAAGTGAATGTGCCAGTTTTGGGTATCATTGAGAATATGAGCACTCATATTTGCAGTAACTGCGGTCATCATGAGCCGATTTTCGGGACGGGTGGGGCAGAAAAACTGGCAGAAAAATACCATTGTCAATTATTGGGGCAGATCCCACTGCATATCTCATTGCGTGAAGATCTTGATCGTGGCGAACCGACGGTGAGCAGCCAGCCTGATAGCGAATTTGCGGATATTTATCGTGAAATTGCTGCCAATATTTCTGCACAGATGTATTGGCAAGGGGAAAGAATCCCGACTGAAATTTCCTTCCGCGCAGTTTGATTTAAGTAATTGCGCAAATAATATACCATCAAGCGCCGTTTTAGATAATGTATTTTATGAAGCGGCGTTTTCTTAGAGTCATATATACCATTAGTAACTTTAATTCATTATCCCTCCGGTATTTTATTTTGTCTTGATTGATAAGTTGAATATAAAACTCGTATTATTATTTTTATTTCCTTTAAAATAATGAATTGATAAAAAATTAAGCGTTTATTCATTCACGAATCAAGATTTTAATTCATTAAATTAACTTCTTTATTATTGCAGCATCGCCTTGAAATTCACCGTTTCAAAAGGTATTTTGTCCACATTAAAAAAAATTATGTAAGGAATAGCAATGGATTTCAACAATAGCAACCCAATATGGAAAAAAGGGATTATGGCGCTTTGCATTGCGCTGGCGTTGTCAGCATGTGATAACAAAAAAGAAGAATCAGTACAGCCTGTAGCTTCTGCGTCATCAGCTGAAACCGCGCAAGATAGTTCAGTTGCAGGGAAGATTGAACAACTGGCGAATAAAGCGAAAGACGAAACTGTTCAAGATCCAGAAGAAGTTATTTCAGTAAAAATGAATGCGTATGTTGAGTGCTATAACTCATTGGATGGCTCTATTCATGGTAGCATGAGCCGTTATGCGAGTTGGCTCAATGACTGGGAAAAAGGCCCAACAGGAAAAGAAAGCGTTGTATATGGCCTCTACTCAGTAAGACAGGATAGCGTAGCTGACTGTCAGGAGAGAATTAAAAAAGTCGCTGCGATGACACCAGCGCTGAAACCGATAGATGATATTGCAGTTAGCTACATTGATAAATCAGCAAAAATCGTATCAGAAATTAATCCACTAAAGCGTTATTATGAGCAAGAAGACTACAAAGATGACGCTTTTGCTAAAGGCAAGGAAAAACATCCTCAACTGATTGCAGCCTATAATGAATTTGATCCAATATCTGAGGAATATTCTGAAGCCATTGAAAAAATGAATGATGAACGTCAATCGCTTGTTTTACAGCAGATGGAAAAAGAGGGCGATCTGACACTTGATTATTACAGTTTGGCAATCATCTTTGAGGCTAAAAAAATCAGACAGATGGTTGACAGGGATGCTTTTAATGCTGCTCAAGCACTTGCTATGGTTGCTAAGTTACAAAATAAAGCTGCAAGCGCTCTTCCTTTAATTGAAGAACTCAAAAAAGCCGGCGATTTATCTTATATGAGATATAAATCTTTGCTGAGACAAACTGACGAGTATGCCAAGGCTGCAAAAGAGCGTATCCGCAGAGTTAGGGATAAAGTTCCTTATACGAGTGGTGAAAAAATGAATCTGGGCGGAATAGGGGAATGGATGGTAGACGGTTCTCCAAGTAAATTGCTAAAAGCATATAATAGACTGATTGAGGAATTTAACCGTCTTTAACAACTACGATTTTGTAAGAAAATGCTGGTCAATGGCTCTGTATCAACAGAGCTATTGTTGATGCTCGGCAATTTCTATTTTTATCTACCGTAATACCTTACATTATCACCTGATCTTCATTTGCATACCTTGAGGGATTATTCTCCATGTGAGGCATAAAATTGCGGGATTTTTATGCGAAGCGTACCGAAAAAAACGAGACTTATCTTGTTTACTCTGGAATAGAAGTCATTAACTCCCTATAATCCGCCAAACATGGTGTTATCGAATACTATGTTCCCACTTTATTTTTTCTTTTTTAACCAGGTTATTTCTACTATGGCTGATGAAGCACATAAGTGTACAATCGTAGGTATTTCAGGTGCCTCCGCCTCAGGCAAAAGCCTTATTGCCAGCACACTTTATAGAGAATTACGGGCTCAGGTTGGTGATCACAATATCGGCGTTATTCCAGAAGATTGTTATTATAAAGACCAAACCAATACTCCGATGGAAGAGCGTTATAAAGTTAATTACGATCATCCAAGCTCAATGGATCACAGTTTACTGTTCGAACATCTTCAGGCACTGAAAGCCGGAAAATCCATTGAATTGCCGCAATATGACTACGTCGAACACACCCGCAAACCCGAATCCATCCATTTTGAACCGAAAAGAGTCATTATCCTTGAAGGTATCCTACTATTAACGGACAAGCGCTTACGCCAAGAAATGGATTTCTCCATTTTTGTCGACACGCCACTGGATATCTGCCTGATGCGCCGCATTAAGCGCGATGTGAATGAACGCGGACGTTCGTTGGATTCTGTCATGGAACAGTATAAGAAAACCGTGCGCCCAATGTTCCTGCAATTTATCGAGCCATCAAAACAATATGCCGATATTATTGTTCCCCGTGGTGGGAAAAACCGCGTGGCCATTGATATCTTAAAAGCCAAGATTGGCCAATTCTACGAATAATATGCTGTTCAGGCATCCATAAGTATTATCGTATTTGAGAGGAAATAATGCGACTCTGTGACCGTGACATTATTAAATGGCTAGATGAAGGTAAGCTGGTAATTACTCCACGGCCCCCTATCGAACGTATTAATGGGGCAACTGCTGATGTGCGCCTTGGGAACCAGTTTCGCGTTTTTCGTGGTCATACTGCTGCCTATATTGATTTGAGCGGCCCTAAGGCTGAAGTCAATGCGGCACTTGATCGTGTCATGAGCGATGAAATCACTTTGCCGGATGGAGAAGTGTTTTTCCTCCATCCCGGTGAATTGGCTCTGGCGGTGACGCTGGAATCTGTCACACTGCCTGATAACTTAGTTGGCTGGTTGGATGGGCGCTCGTCTCTGGCGCGTCTTGGCTTGATGGTGCATGTTACCGCACACCGTATCGATCCGGGTTGGCAGGGGCAAATCGTTCTGGAATTCTATAATTCAGGCAAACTGCCTTTGGCCTTACGCCCTGGTATGGTTATAGGCGCATTGAGCTTTGAACCTCTTTCGGGATCAGCAGATCGCCCTTATAACCGACGTCAGGATGCTAAATATAAAAATCAGCAAGGAGCTGTAGGTAGCAGAATCAGTGAGGATTAATCTTTTCTGGTGAAGCTTTCTGGTGACATTTTCTGGTAAAAAATGGTCATCTTGTGGACATGAGACTGGGGAAGTCATGAAAAGATTGTTGACGACACTCGTTATTTTGTTGGTAGTTATTGTTGCTGGCTTAACTTCGCTGGTCATGCTGGTTAATCCGAATGATTTTCGCGATTATATAGTCAAGCAGGTACAAAAGAAGAGTGGTTACCAGCTCGTGTTGCAGGATGACCTGCGCTGGCATGTTTGGCCAAAATTGAGCATTCTGACTGGGCAGGTATCACTGACTGCTCAGAATGCCAAAAAGCCTGCTATTGTAGCAGAAAATATGCGTATGGATGTGGAATTGTTACCGCTGTTGTCTCATCAACTTTCAGTTAAAGAAGTGATGCTGAAAGAAGCTGTTTTGCGATTCACTCCGGATAGCAAACCGCAGAAGCGGACAGTAGCCCCGATTGCACCGGAAAGTGATGTGCACTATCCAATGGTGCTGGGTAGTCAGGCTTGGAAACTGGATATTGCCAGAATCAGAGTAGCGGATAGCTTACTGATCTGGCAAACCGATGATCACTCGCAATTAAATGTCCGTGATATTAATTTACTGCTGGAACGCAGTGATAAGGATCACGCCAACCTTGAACTTCGCAGTAAAATCAATAAAAACCAGCAAGAATTAGCATTTGAACTCAATGCGTCTGTGGATACTGCTGATTATCCGCAACGAATATCGGCTGACATTAATTCCCTTGAATACCAGTTACAGGGCGTCGGGTTGCCATCTACGGGTATCAAAGGGTCAGGCAATGCCATAGTGAAGTATCAGGCTTCACCTGAATCAATTTCAGTGCAAAAAATGGCGTTGACGATGAATGATGAGAGCGAGCTGAAAGGTGATATTGCTGTCACGTTGAAAGATAAGCCGCAATATTCCATCAACCTAACCTCGTCAACGTTGAATCTGGATAATCTATTGGGATGGGATGTCTTACCGAAAAATAATCCACAAGCAAAACATGATTATCGGATTGAAAATAACTCATTAAAACCAGTGATTGCGACGTCGGTATCGCCACTATTCAATTATGATCTTGCATTTTTGCAAGGATTTGATGCGGATATCTCGCTCATAGCAGATAAGTTTATTTATCAAGGCATGAATATTGATAATTTTGATCTGAAAGCCGTGAATGATGGTGGCATGACGGAAATCACGACATTAAGTGGCAATGTGTTTGGGGGACATTTTGCGCTTCCAACCACGATTGATGCGACGGTAGCTCCTGCAAAATTACACACAAAACCACTCTTGCAGAAGATGGAACTGCAACCTTTATTAACCACATTGGCATTACCGTCGGTATTTAGTGGTCAGCTTAATGTCGATGGGGAGCTTGTGGGGGAAGGTTATGACGAATACGCCATTTCCCATTATTGGCAAGGCGATTTGAATATCGATTTAAAAAATGCGCGCCTGCAAGGGTTGAATATTCCTCAGCTTATCCAACAATCTTTTTCACGAGTAACAGATCAAGTTAGTCAGCCTGCGAATACAGATGATTTTACTGAAGCAAAAAGCATGTCGGTAAAAGCGCAATTGGATCGCGGTAAAGTTAAGATTAACGAGCTTATGGCAACCTCAGGCATGCTAAATATTCAAGGTCAGGGCAAGGCGAATTTACTGAAACAAAACACTGATGTTTCATTGTGGGTGCAATTGACCAATGGATGGGGCAAGCAGAACGAATTTGTACACCAGTTGGCGCAATTAAAAATCCCACTGAGGGTTTACGGTGACTGGAATAATCTGCAATATACACTGAATGTAGAATCTTTATTGCGTGATGAATTACAGCAGAAAGCCAAAAAATCTATCAAAGATTGGCTTGAAAATAATAGCAGTAGTGAAGATCGTAAGAAATTAGAGGATTTGCTGAATAAAAAATAAGGTTAATCCGGCATATCTGGTGATCCCAATGTTACAGGCTGTCAACCCTGGCTGTACTTTATCGCCGGTTTCCGGTGTGGTCGTTGCGGTGGCTGGGATGGCAAAAATCTCACCATTGGAAGTGGTAAACGTACTTCGGTTCCGGTATTGATTGGGCTGTTGGTTATGATTATTGCGACTGAGTTTCTGGTGCCGATTTATTTGTAGGGGCAAAAGGAAAACCTACATTGCTGACTGAATAAGTTTGAATAGGTGATCGCCAAGGCGATCACCTGATTTAATGCCTATTTTGCTAATACTCTACTAATACCCTACAATCTGATAATCAAAATTCGGCACCCAGCCTAGCTGCGGAGTGGTAACGGATATTGTCACTGTGTCTTTCGACAATCCTACTCCGTTTGAATTATCTCGCTGTGTTCTGACATCAGCCAGATAACCGGGACGTTGGTTATCAAAATTATCTCCAACAATAATTGCATGGCATGAGATGATGCCATTAGGCAAGGTTGTGGGCAGCTTAATTCTGTAGAAGTGAGTATAGTAAGTCACCCCGCCTACCACGGATGAGTTGAACTCACCAATAGGCTCAGTACCGGCCGCAAGTCCGTTTATCATGAATATATCACCCAGCTTGATAACGGTGTGATTATCCCCGATTCGACGTGACTCAATACCTAATCCAACCAAATCACCTAAGCCTAAATTCCTCACAAAGGCCTGTTTGTCCGGGATATCCTCCCCGTTCTTACTTTTCTCCAGTCGGCTCTCAGCGTCAGTCTTGGCTGCTATCGCATTGGTATTGGCATTATTCGCTAATGCGTCAACTTTGCTAATGCGAGTATCGACCTCTGCTTTGCTATAAGCTCCTACATCAGAGGCGGTAAGTTTAATATCGGATAACAGGGCCTTGCCATTTACAGTACGCGTGAGTGGTACTCGGCCATCCGCATTGTTATTGGCTGCATTTGCCTGATCCTTAATTTCTTCAACGCGGCTGTCTACCTCTCCTTTGGTATAGGCATTCATATCAGATGCAGTCAGCTTAATATCGGATAACAGGGCCTTGCCATTCACAGTACGAGTCAATGGGACTTTATTATCTGCATTGTTATTGGCATTGTTTGCCAGTTCTTTAACTTCATCGATAAGGATGTTGGTCTCTGCCTTGTTATAGGCATCTACACTGGCCGCTGTCAGTTCAATATCTGTTGACAGTTCTTTGCCGTTCACTTTGCGTGTCGATGGCACTCTGCCGTCAGCATTTTGAATAGCAGAATTAGCTGTTTTATTGGCGGTATCAGCGAGTTTTTCAACCTTGCCGATATGATCACCAATTTCTTCCTTGTTGTAGGTACCAACATCTGCCGCTGTCAGTTGGATATCTATTGATAGTTCTTTGCCGTTCACTTTGCGTGTCGATGGCACTCTACCGTCAGCATTTTGAATAGCAGAATTAGCTGTTTTATTGGCGGTATCAGCCAGTTTGTCAACATTGCTGATACGATCATCGATTTCCACTTTGTTATAAGTACCGACATCAGCCGCAGTCAGCTCAATGTCAGATAACAGCTCTTTACCATTAACCTTGCGGGTAAGTGGGACTTTGTTGTCAGCATGTTGAAAGGCAGTATTCGCATGCTGATTGGCCGTATCCGCCAGAGCTTTAACATCCTTGATATGGGCGTCAGTTTCCTCTTTGTTGTAGGCACCAATGTCAGCCGCAGTCAGTTGAATATCTGCTGCCAGCTCTTTGCCATTGACCTTGCGGGTTAATGGGACTTTGTTGTCAGCATGTTGAAAGGCAGTATTCGCCTGCTGATTGGCAGTTTCTGCCAGTTGTTGGACATTATCGACTTGTGTCTTGACACCGCTGATAAGGTCATCCGTTTCCTTCTTGTTATAGGCATGGACATCAGATGCAATCAGTTCAATGTCGGTTGTCAGTTCCTTGCCATTGATCTTGCGGGTTAACGGGACTTTGTTGTCAGCATTTTGCATGGCAGAGGTGGCGTTGCTATTGGCAGTTTCCGCCAGTTTGTCAACTTTACCGATACGATCAT
>NZ_JACOII010000063.1 GCF_016306625.1 Xenorhabdus lircayensis
AACCATTTAATACATGACCGGGCAGGTTGGTTTGGATTATAAACTGGATAAAAACTGGATGCTGAATACCTCGCTTTGGTGGATGAACATCGAAACTGACGTGAGATTCAAAGCAGGTGATGTAGACCAAAAATATAAAACCCGCCTTGATCCGTGGGTCTTTATGTTTGGTGTTGGTTATAGTTTCTAACTGTTTGAATGATGATAAGAAGTAAGCTACGAGTGTGTTTGACATAAGAGAGAACCAATGGGGCATAATCAGCCCCATTTTTGCATATACCGCTAACGTATTACCGAAGTTTGATTGAGTTAATACCGCATTAATCCCTTTAATTTCTCTTGCCCCCTGTACCTTCTGCTGTTGCTTCTTTAATTTATTCATTCCCCCATAAGTATTTTATGGGGGAATTGTGGAATCATAGAGAGAGCACAATAGCGAAATCATAATTGTGTGGCTTTCTTCATGACATGAATAAATGCCATTAATTTTTCCTGCATGATTTTGGGTTGATGCAGGTTATCTTCAATAATTTTTACGATGGCAGAACCTGAAATCGCACCCTTAGCACCGCTATTGAGTGCTGTCGTGACTTGTGCAGGTTCTGAAATTCCAAAACCTTGTAGGATAGGGGCGGCATGATACTCTTCAAGTTTATCAACAAGATGAGTCAACGGTTGTATAGCGCGATTTTCACTGCCCGTCACTCCCGCTCTTGACAGCAGATAAGTATATCCACGTCCAAATGAAGCGATTTCGCGCAGTAAATCGTTATCTGCATTAGGGGGGCAAATAAAGATCGGGGCAATGTCATATTTCATGGCGGCTGAACGGAAAGGAGACGATTCGGATAACGGCACATCCGCCACCAGAACAGAATCAACACCAGCACCTTTGCAGCGACGATAAAACTCATCAATCCCATCGTGAAAGACCAGATTGGCATAGATTAGCAGGCCAATCGGAATATCAGGATATTTGACCCGGATTTTTGCCAGCAGAGCAAAACACAATGTAGGAGTGACTTTGGATGATAACGCCCGTAAATTGGCATTCTGGATGGTTGGGCCATCGGCAAGGGGATCTGAAAATGGAATACCTAATTCGAGCGCATCGGCCCCACCTGAAATTAATGTGTCAATAATTTCCAACGACAGTTCAGGATTAGGATCACCTAGAGTGATAAAAGGAACAAAAGCGCCCTGATTTTGGTTTTGCAGCTTCTTAAAAAGTTGTTTATAACGTTCCATCAGATTTCCTCCCTGGATTTTAAAATATCGTGAACGGTAAAGATGTCTTTGTCGCCACGGCCAGATAAATTGACAATCAATAACTGCTCTTTATCCGGGGCCTGATGGATCATTTTCAAGGCATAAGCCAGCGCATGAGACGATTCCAACGCAGGAATAATACCTTCATTGCGTGATAGCACTTGGAACGCTTCAAGTGCTTCATCGTCAGTGATTGAGACATAATCAGCTCTACCAATGCTATTTAAATAGGCATGTTGAGGGCCAACAGAAGGAAAATCCAATCCAGCCGAGATGGAGTAGGATTCTTCAATCTGCCCATCTTCCGTCTGCATAATTGGGGCCTTCATGCCGAAGTAAATCCCCAATTTACCGTGTTTCAATGGCGCGCCATGCTCTCCGGTTTCGATACCATGTCCAGCAGGTTCAACACCGATCAGGCGAACCTCGCTCTCTGGAATAAACTCAGCAAACAGACCAATGGCATTTGATCCACCACCAATACAGGCAATCACTGCATCGGGCAGACGTCCTTCTTTTTCCAGAATTTGAGCCTTGGCTTCTTCACCAATCATGCGCTGAAATTCTCGTACCATTGTTGGATATGGGTGAGGACCCGCTGCGGTTCCCAATAGGTAGTGAGCTTTTTCATAGCACCCAGACCAGTCACGCATCGCTTCGTTACAGGCATCTTTCAAAGTCGCTGAACCACTGTGAACGGGGATAACTTCAGCTCCCATCAGGCGCATACGAAAGACATTGGGGGATTGGCGTTCAATATCTTTTGCCCCCATATAAATACGGCATTTCAGCCCCAACAGCGCACAAGCCAAAGCAGTTGCCACACCATGCTGACCTGCACCCGTTTCGGCAATGATTTCGTTTTTCCCCATGCGTTTTGCCAGCAATGCTTGCCCCAATACTTGATTGGTTTTGTGAGCACCGCCGTGGAGCAAATCTTCGCGTTTCAGGTACAGGCGTGTTTTCGTACCTTTGGTCAGGTTTTGGCACAGAGTTAAGGCAGTAGGTCGGCCAGCGTAGTTTTTCAGTAAGTCCTGAAATGTACGCTGAAATTCATGATCGTTCTGGGCATCAATAAAGGCATCTTCTAATTGATTAAGCACAGGGATCAAGATTTGAGGAACAAATTGTCCACCAAAATCGCCAAAATAAGGATTCAATTTACTCATTATTCTACTCATCCATTTTCTGTATGAAAAATTAGTGATAACAACGTAATTGTTGAAATACCTGTTTGATTTTTTGACTGCTTTTGATACCCGGAGAAACTTCGACCCCTGAGTTAAAATCCAGTCCATAACAGCCGAATGTTGCTGCTTGTTGGCAGTTTTCAGCATCCAGCCCACCAGCCAAAATGCTGTTATGCTGAAAACGCGGGTCGATTAACTGCCAGTCAAACGGTTTTCCTGTCCCTCCTGACCCATTATCTAGCAATAAATGATCGACATTAGGCATTTCGGAAAAATCTGCAGCCTTAGACATATTGACGGCTTTCCAAATCTCACAATGTTCAGGTAATACCGAACGCAATGTATTGATGTAGCTTTGATCTTCATGTCCATGCAGTTGAACAGCAGTGAGTGAAAGCGTTCGGGCGGTATTACTGACAAAATCCAGGGGTTGGTTTTGAAATACACCAACATATTGCAGAGAGGCTTCATTAATGATCTGTTGGGCTTTTTGCAGGCTGATTTTACGCGGTGATTTTTCGGCAAAAATCAAACCGCCATAGACAGCGCCTACCTGCAAAGCAATTTTGGCATCTTGTGGGCGGGTCAACCCACAAATTTTGTTGTCACCCAAAATCAGACGACGTAAAGCGAGATCTAAATTTTGCTGTGCCATTAAAGCACTGCCAATGAGAAAACCATGGGCAAATTGGCTTAACTCGCGCACTTGACGATGCTGATGGATGCCGGATTCGCTGATGACGATAGTGTCTTCGGGTAAACCAGCAGCCAGTTTGCGCGTACGATCTAAATCGATGGACAGGTCACGCAGGTCGCGATTGTTGATGCCGATCACTTTTGCCCCCAATGCAATTGCCCGTCGCCGCTCATCTTCATTACTGACTTCGGTCAGTACGCCCATATCAAGACTGTGTGCCAGTGATGACAGTGCCCGATACGTATCATCATCAAGCACAGAAAGCATGAGTAAAATAGCATCGGCTTGATAGTAACGGGCAAGGTAAACCTGATAGGTATCGATGATAAAATCTTTACATAAAACAGGTTGGTGTACGGCAGAGCTGGCCATTTCGAGAAAATCATAACTGCCCTGAAAGTATTTTTCATCGGTCAAGACAGAGATTGCAGCAGCATAAGGCTGATAAGTTTTAGCAATGCGAACAGGATCGAAATCTTCGCGAATTAACCCTTTTGACGGGGACGCTTTTTTGCATTCCAAAATAAAAATGGTTTGCTTATGGGTCAATGCCTGATAAAAACGCCGATGACTCGGTACGATAGCATCAATAAAACTTTCCAGCGGTTGTTCTGCCTTACGAGTGATCAGATATGCCGCTTTATCATCAATAATTTTCTGTAATACGCTGGTTTTCATGATTAAATCCTTGCCGCCAATGCTGTCACTTTCTCATAAGCCTGACCGCTGTAAATGGTATTGAGTGCTAATTGAGTATTTTCCCGTAGATCTTCTTGTCCGTGAATTTTCATCAAGAGCGCCACATTTGCCGCTACGGTATCGGTATGGGCTTTTTGCCCGCGACCAAGCAATAACATGGCTAACATATCGCGATTCTCTTCTGGTGTTCCGCCTCGTAGCGAAGATATCGGATGACTCGGTAAGCCAAAATCAGTTGCTGTTAACTGGTATTGTCTAATTTCACCATGATTGAGCTCTGCAACATAGGTTGGAGCATGTAAAGCAACTTCATCCATTCCTCCACTGTGTACAACGGCAGCACGTTGATAACCCAATACTTGCAAGGTACAAGCTATTGGTTCTACTAACTCAGGGCTGTAAACCCCTATGAGTGACAGAGGTGGGCGGGCTGGATTGATCAATGGGCCAAGTACATTGAATAATGTCCGGGTTTTTAATTGTTGGCGAACCTGCACGGCATGGCGGAATCCACAGTGATATTGGGGGGCGAAGAGGAAACAAACACCAATATCATCCAGAGCATTGCGTGAATCTTCGGCACAGGTATCCAATGCAATGCCAAATGCGGCCAATAAATCAGATGAGCCTGAACGACTGGAAATACTGCGGTTTCCGTGCTTTGCCACTTTAAGGCCACAGGCGGCGGCAATAAAGGCGCTGGCTGTCGAAATATTGATGCTATTTGTGCCATCTCCACCTGTGCCGACAATATCACAAAACGTGTAATCAGGACGAGGGAAGGGAGATGAGTTAGCCAAGAACGCTTGGGCTGCACCTGCAATTTCTTGTGGCTGTTCGCCCCGCAGTTTCAGGCTAATCAATACAGCAGCTAATTGTGCATTGCTCAATTCACCATGAATCACGGCAGTGAATAGTTGCTGGCTTTCTTGCTGGGTCAGTGTTTGGGCACTGAATAATTTTTCAAAAATTAACTGCATTTTCTCATTCCTTCCAATTTAGCGCCTTTAAATTCAATACGGTTAAATTCAATACCCTTAATGCAATGTCTTTAATTTAATGTTATTAATTCAAAGCCCATTCCAGCGTTTGCTCAAGTAACTTAGCTCCCTGCGTGGTCAGAATAGATTCAGGATGGAACTGGAACCCACAGACTTTGTGTTCATCATGGCGCACGGCCATCACGGTATCACCACATGAGGCAGAAACAGTTAACGTTGCAGGAACGCCTACACCCGCAAGAGAATGATAACGAGCAACAGGCAAGGGATTTGGCAGGCCGGAGAACATACCTTGCCCATCATGAGTAGCTGGAGTCGCTTTGCCATGCAGAATTTCTTGAGCCGCAGAGACTTTTCCTCCATAGGCTTCAATAATTGCTTGATGCCCAAGACAAATGCCGATCACCGGAATCTGTCCTATCACCTGCTTGAGTAATTCAGGCATACAGCCGGCATCTGATGGTTTCCCGGGGCCGGGTGATAACATCAAAAGTGGTGATTCCATTTCGTCGAGTTTGGCAATGATGATGGCTACTGACACCGTATTGCGATAAATAACGACATGATGACCATGGGTACGCAGTTGATCCACGAGGTTATATGCGAAGGAATCAACATTATCGAGCAGAAGAATTTCAGCCATCAAAATGTTACCTCCACATGGTGCGCTTGGGCAATAGCGCGAATAACGGCCCTGGCTTTACTGTGAGTTTCATCCACTTCTGATTGGGGAATCGAGTCCAACACAACACCAGCTCCGACTTGAACTGCGGCTTGGCCGCTTTCTACATAGGCGGAACGAATCACAATGCAGGTATCAAAATCTCCCTTGCCAGTGAAATAACCTACAGCTCCGCCATAACTGCCACGTTGTTCACCTTCATGTTCAGCGATGAGTTGCATGGCCCGAACTTTAGGTGCTCCCGTCAATGTGCCCATATTCATACAGGCTTGATAGGCATGGAAGATATCCAAATCATGGTGGAGTGTGCCGACAACGCGGGAAACGAGGTGCATAACAAACGAATAGCGATCAACTTTAGTTAAATCGGCCACATATCGACTGCCCGCCTCACAAATACGAGCCAAATCATTGCGAGCCAGATCAACCAGCATCACATGCTCAGACATTTCCTTAGCATCGGTGCGCATTTCCAGCTCAATTCGGCTATCGAGATCGGCGTCCAGTTCTCCGTTGGCATTACGTCCGCGTGGACGCGTACCGGCTATAGGATAGATTTCTATCTGGCGATTGCTGGCATCATATTTAAGTGCGCTTTCCGGTGAGGCTCCGAACAGGCAAAAATCTTGATCTTGCATAAAAAACATATAAGGGCTTGGATTTTGTTTTTTCAATACATGGTAAGCGTTCAGTGGAGAAGGGCATGGCAAAGTAAAACGTCGTGATGGAACCACCTGAAAGACATCCCCTTGGCGGACAGATTGCTGTAATCTCCGCACAATATTAGCGTATTGCTCATCACTTTGGTTGCAGTCAATAGTGATGTCAGGCAATACGACAGGCAGGAGTGGCTGAAGCGGTTCTGAAATGGCTGAAGATAATGTTACTAAACGTTCTTTAAGGCGCTGTCTTTCTGAGTCGGATTCGCCAAACAGTGAAGTTTGCAGAAATGAATGCTCATTTTGATGATCCAACACCAATAATGTTTCGGCGAGATAAAAACAGAAATCAGGGCATTGCTGATGGTTTTTTACTGTGGGCAGTAGTTCAAATCCGGCTACTAAATCGTAAGCAAACAATCCACCAACGAAAATGGCATCGGGTGATTCTGAGAAGAATGCCAATGCTACCAGAGCCCGTAATGCGTCGAAAACTGAATCAGCTTTTAGCCGGCTATCTTCATCCAAATTGTGTCCAGCCGCAGGAAATTGCGCTCGAATAACCTGTGATTCCACACTCAACAAGGCTTTTTCTGAGAGCAAATTAGCAAGTATGGGAAGCAGATTTTGGCCATTTTCAGTGAGTGCCTCAAAAGTGACTTGCCGTTCATTGGCCGTAATACGCAAGGCACTATCAATGATTAAGGTACTTTTGAGATTCTTTTTACTGTTAATTTCAGCAGACTCCAGCAATAACGTTGCTGGACGATTACTACAAAGTTGATGGAAAAGCAGTGTTGGATCTGTTTTGTAAACAGTATCCATATGATTTATAGAGATATTAAATTCTTTCCCAGTCATGTTCATACCCCATTACTATTTTCATCCACAAAAATTTTCGGTGTAAAAAACAGTTATAAAAAAACCCGCTTTTTAGGGCGGGTTTTGGCACTTGCGTATCTGTACTTATGTACGTAAGCCAACCGCCCTGAATGGGAAATTGTGCCACCAACGTCTTACTTGCATAGTTTGCATAAATACGATCATCTTTGAGTGCCTCATTTGCTGAATGGCATTTTGGTAAAGAATTCCACCTAACCTTCGTACTAGTAAACTGGATCGATGTTCACTTGTCAATGCTTTTTTTGATGTCTTTAGAAATGAGATAAGGTGAGGGGATAAATTGGGAAAACGGCTACCTGAAACCTATTGGGTAATACATCTATCGCCGTAGTATAGTCAAACCCATTCAAAAATAATGCTAATGAGTTAATTTTTTTATAAAAAACCAAGACTTTATTTTGGATATGTTGGCGCATTTTTTAAATTTTTATTTTTCATGTCATATGATTATATCAATTGAAGTTATTTTTTTATAATAACAAACCAATTAAAAATCTGTTTTAATATTTTAATGCACTTAGTGTGACTTAAATTGTCATTTTGATTTTCATGATAATATCAATTTTTTAATTGAGGGTTATCATTGTGGGTATAGGAAAAATAAAATTATGCACCCTGTTTTTTTATTATAGACACTATATGAAGTGAGTATTTCATTTTTTATTTATAGATGAAAAAATTAATGTATTGTTAACGTTTAATGTGCGGCTGAAATGACAGCCGCATTACGTTTTTCTAAAGAATAGAGTCAACTAATAATCACCCTCCTTCAATCCCATCTCCTATGTTATTATTGCCACTTTGTGCTTGATAGCAGCACTTGATAGATAGTTTTCTTGTTTCACATCCAACAAAACAGGTACAAAACAATGACTGAAGCTACCAGTGAAATGACAAAGCGCTATGACCTGCATAGCCATACAACTGCTTCAGATGGGGTTTTATCACCGGAACAACTCGTGGATAGAGCCATTTCCATGGGCATTGATGTACTGGCAATCACCGATCATGATACGACGGATGGTATTCCACCAGCCTTAAACCATATCCAGCAGAATAATCTGCCATTAACGTTAGTGCCTGGCGCTGAGATTTCAACGTTATGGGAAAGTTTTGAAATCCACATTGTTGGCTTACATATTGATATCAATTCTATTCCATTAAGAAAGTTTCTGTCTAATCAGGTTGATTTAAGAAATCAGCGTGGTATTGAAATTGGGCAGCGATTAGCTAAAGCCGGCATTCCCGATGCTTGGGAAGGTGCATCCCGGCTTGCCAATGGTGGGCAGGTTACTCGCGGGCATTTTGCCCGTTATCTGATAGAGGCAGGTGTCGAACCGACGATCCCAAAAGTGTTCAAAAAATATCTGGCGAAAGGGAAAATCGGTTATGTTCCTGCTCAATGGTGTACAATTGAGCAGGCTGTTGAAACCATTCACCGAGCAGGTGGACAGGCTGTGATTGCCCATCCGGGCAGGTATGATTTGTCAATGAAATGGCTAAAACGGTTAATAGCCTGGTTTAAACAACATGGCGGTGATGCAATGGAAGTTGCACAGTGCCAGCAAGCACCTAATGAAAGGCAACAGCTAGGTCAACTAGCAAGAGAGCATGGGTTGAAAGTATCATTAGGATCGGATTTTCACCAACCTTGTTCATGGATAGAACTTGGGCGCAATTTGTGGTTACCCGGTGATGTTGTACCGATATGGCACGACTGGTCACGCTAGGGACTGCATAGAAGTAGAGGTTATCGTTATGAGCCAGTTTTTTTATATCCATCCTGACAATCCACAAACTCGTCTTATTGACCAAAGTGTGGAAATGCTGAAAAAGGGTGGGGTTGTCATTTATCCTACTGATTCAGGGTACGCTATTGGTTGTTGTCTTGAAAATAAGGATGCTATGACCCGCATATGCCGTATTCGTCAATTGGAAGGGCGCCACAACTTTACGCTGATGTGTCGTGACCTTTCCGAGATCTCGACTTATGCTCATGTGGATAATCAGGCATTCAGGTTGATCAAAAATAATACGCCGGGCAACTACACCTTTATTTTACAGGCGACAAAAGAAGTACCCCGCCGCTTGATGAACGAAAAACGTAAAACTATTGGTCTGCGTGTTCCTTCCAATCCTATCGCGTTGGCGTTACTGGAAAAAATGCGTGAACCACTGATGTCATGTAGTTTGATTTTACCCGAAAATGATTTTGCCGAGTCCGATCCAGAAGAGATTAAGGATACTTTGGGTAAACAAGTTGATTTAATTATTCACGGTGGTTATCTTGGGCAGCAACCGACAACGGTAGTGGATTTAACTGGGGATTCACCAGTAATTCTTCGCGAAGGTGAAGGTGATGTAACACCTTTTTTATAAGGTGTCCGATTCAATTTTTTATTTAATGATACGACGCCTGTGAAGGCGACAACAGAGGTTGCTCAATGAGCGATAAAACAGAAAAGTTACAAAAAGTTCTCGCGCGTTCTGGTCATGGTTCCCGTCGCGAAATTGAGGGGTATATCCAACAAGGGCGCATTAGTATTGATGGCAAGACTGCAACGTTGGGTGATCGAATTGAAGTTAAGCTCTCAATAAAAGTCCGTCTGGATGGACGAATCTTAAATATCAAAGAGCCACAGAAAACAGTTTGCCGTGTTCTGGCGTATTATAAGCCTGAAGGCGAATTGTGTACCCGTCACGATCCAGAAGGCCGTCCGACTGTGTTTGATCGTCTGCCAAAAATGCAGGGCGCACGCTGGGTTGCGGTAGGGCGTCTAGATATCAATACCTGCGGGTTACTACTGTTTACAACGGATGGCGAGTTGGCAAACCGTCTGATGCATCCAAGCAGAGAAGTAGAACGTGAATATGCTGTTCGTGTTTTCGGTGAAGTGGATAATGCGAAACTCCGTCAATTGACGCAAGGCGTCCAATTGGAAGATGGTTCCGCTTCATTCAAAACCATTGCTTTTAAAGGTGGGGAAGGTATTAACCAATGGTACAACGTCACATTGACGGAAGGTCGTAACCGTGAAGTTAGACGGTTGTGGGAATCTGTTGGTGTACAGGTCAGCCGTCTGATCCGTGTACGTTATGGTGATATTAATTTGCCGAAAGGTTTGCCGCGTGGTGGTTGGACTGAGTTGGGACTGGAACAGACTAACTATTTACGCGAGCTGGTTGGTTTGAGTGAAGAAGTTGTCACCAAAGTGGCTGTTGAGCGTGATCAACGTCGCATTAAAGCTAACCAGATCCGCCGTGCAGTAAAACGACATGCTCAGGTTGCATCCCGCCCATCGGGGAAACGCCCTGCAAGCAGCTCTCGTCAGAATGCAGGGAAAAAAACGACGCCTAAAGGCCGTTAACGTTCTCAAGCCGCTGTTTCAGTTTATATCAGCATTTATGCCTATATTGAAACAGCGGATTTGGTTTACCAATCAATGCCTTTCTGTGCTTTGATTCCGGCATCAAAAGCATGTTTTACCGGACGCATTTCCGTAATTGTATCTGCATATTCCAGCAATTCTCGGTGGCATCCCCGCCCAGTGATAATCACACTTTGGTGTGAAGGACGCTGCTTGAGTGCGGTAAGTACATCGGTAAGATCCAGATAGCCGTAGCTGACCATATAGGTTAATTCATCCAGCACCACAAGATGCAATGAAGGATCAGATAACATCGTCAAAGCATGGTTCCACGCCGATTGGCAAGCTGTGGTGTCTGATTCACGGTTTTGTGTCTCCCATGTGAAACCTGTTGCCATCACATGAAATTCGACACCATGCTGTGTCAGCAGGTCTCTTTCACCACTTTCCCATGTTCCTTTGATGAATTGGATAACGCCAGTACGCTGACCATGCCCGATCGCACGGGTGACAGTACCAAATGCAGCGGTGGTTTTTCCTTTTCCGTTTCCGGTGAATACGATGACGATCCCCCGTTCTTGCTGTGCTGCTTCAATACGGGCATCGACTTTTTCTTTCAGGCGTTGTTGCCTTTTTTGGTACTGGCTGTTATCTCTGGTCATTATTCGGCAGGCCCCGCTTTTCGACCGGGTTGAGCATCAAAACTGATGCCGGAATCATTTCGGCTGTCATTGCCCATCACATAAAGATAGGCAGGCATAATATCTGTCGGTGTCTTTAAGTTAGCTGAATTTTCATCAGGACATGCACTGGCTCGCATACTGGTACGAGTGCCGCCAGGATTAATACAGTTAATGCGCAGAGAAGTATCCTGATATTCCTGAGTCAAAACCTGCATAAAACCTTCTGTGGCAAATTTGGAAACAGAATATGCTCCCCAGCCACTTCTGCCTTCACGGCCGACACTAGAACTGGTAAAGACCAAAGAACCGCTGGTGGATTTCAATAGCAGAGGAATCAACGCTTGAGTCAGCATAAAAGTGGCATTGACATTCACTTGCATGACTTTATGCCAAATCTGGGTAGGTTGCTCGATGATAGGCGCGACAACGCCAAGAAGCCCTGCGTTGTGTAAAACGCCATCCAGATGGGAATAACGCTGTGCCAGTTCCTTGGCAAAAGTTTGGCATTCTTCGGCAGTTACGGTCAGAAGATCCATTGTATAAATGTCAGCTGGTAATCCGCCATCGTTTTCAATTTGCTGTTTGACTGCTTCCAGTTTTGCAGTAGTGCGTCCCAGCAAAATAACCTGCGCACCATGGCGGGCATAAGTCAGCGCGGCTTCGCGCCCAATGCCATCGCCAGCACCAGTGACTAAAACAATTTTTTGTTGCAGCAGATCATTATTGGGTTGGTAATCGAACATCAGACAATCTTCCTGTGTTTCGGGTAAATCTGTTATTTGCCATTTCAGGATGGCACATGCGGGTTATCATCAGAACAAAACTTGAGGCCGCCGTCAAATTTACCCCAATTAGTCGAAGAGTAGAGCTTTAATTGAAATAAGGTTAAGTAAACTGTTAGAGCAGGGCCTTTGGTTTTTAGTTAGAATGAAACATATTGTTCATCATAAATTGATAAAGGTGGATCTGTGGAATATTTGTCTCTATACGGATTGTTCTTAGCTAAAGTGCTTACGGTAGTATTAGCAGTCGTTGTTCTGGCGGTATTTTGTATCGGATTAGGTGTACGTAAAACAATGCACAAAGGGGAATTGAGGCTGACTAATCTTGGTGAGTCTTACAAGGAAAAACAGCGTCAGATGCAGCAGGCTCGAATGGGTGAAGCAGAACAAAAAATCTGGCAAAAGGCATTAAAAAAACAGCAAAAAAGTGATGCGAAGCAGAAAAAATCGGCAGCGAAAACAGGGCAGAAAGGTTTACAGAAACCGAGTCTTTATGTCTTGGATTTCAAAGGTAGCATGGATGCCCATGAGGTTGATTCCCTCCGCGAAGAGATCAGTGCTGTACTGGCTGTTGCAGATAAAAAAGATGAAGTTTTACTGCGTCTGGAAAGCCCTGGGGGAGTGGTTCATGGCTATGGGCTGGCAGCATCTCAATTGGCTCGTTTACGACAGAAAGGAATACGCCTGACGATTGCTGTGGATAAAGTGGCTGCAAGCGGTGGTTACATGATGGCTTGTGTAGCTGATCGCATCATCGCTGCACCTTTTGCCATCATTGGTTCGATCGGAGTTGTGGCTCAATTGCCAAATATCCACCGATTGTTAAAGAAAAATGATATTGATGTAGAACTTCATACTGCTGGTGAGTACAAGCGTACCTTGACGGTTCTCGGCGAAAATACTGAACAGGGAAGGCAGAAGTTTCAGGAAGATCTGAACGAGACGCATAAATTATTTAAATCATTTATCCATCAGCACCGCCCATCTTTGGATGTGGAGGAAGTGGCGACAGGTGAATATTGGTATGGCACACAGGCAAAAGAGAACGGGCTGATTGATGAAGTAGGTGTCAGCGATGATTTTCTGATTGAACAAATCGAACACTGTGAAGTCATTGGGGTTAATTATTCCCGTCGTAAACGTGTGGTAGAGCGTTTCATGGGCAGTGCAATGGAAAATGTTGATAAATTGTTTATGCGTTGGTGGCAAAGGGGCGAGAAGCCACTGTTATAACAGTTTGAATAGCTATAACAGTGTGAATAGTTATGATGGCCTGCACATGACGACAAGCGATAAGACCATGTTGCGTTAGACCCGTTTAAAACAGTTGTTGAAATGAGTTGTTAAAATCATTGCAGACATAATGCGGGTAATATAGAGAGGTTTTGTTATCTCCTTTATTACCCGCATAATTATTGTTAACTTATCAGGAATGGCTTGATTTGATTGTTAATCTACTAAATGATACTTTTCGGACAATATATGTGCTAAATGTTTAAACATATTAAACACAGCGGTACTTTTTGCGGTAGGTAATCCGCACTCATCCAGAAAGTATTCACCTCTGAATACGAATACCTCACCTTTTTGTTCTACACTCTCTGCATACATTCCTTGTATAAAATCTCCGTGGGTCTTAATGATTTCATTTGCTTTTTTGAGTAACTGTTCCCGCTTGATGGGCATTGTTTTAGTTTGCATCTATTGTGCTCCTTCAAGAAATAAGTTGTTGCGCATCGTTTTTTATCAGGTAGAGTGTGGGCTTTTCGTCATGCAGATGGAAGATTTTGTTTACAACTGTTAAATCATACAATTGCATGGCCTGTGTTGGTATATAAAATACCTTAAATATTTCAAAGAGTTTTGCGCTTAGGCAAAAGTACAAGATAAAAATTAGTTGATATCTTGCAAATCTATCGCAATATAAAAAGAGATTTTATTTTATATATCGCAACATAACGCCGTGATTTTCGCCATCTGAAAAGAAGATAATTAGGTAAAGGTAACTATGGCTAAAGCTCTTGTTATAGTGGAGTCCCCGGCAAAAGCCAAAACAATCAATAAATATCTGGGGAATGACTACGTTGTGAAATCCAGTGTAGGTCATATCCGTGATTTGCCGACGAGTGGAGCAGCGAGTCAAAAGAGTTCAAACTCATCTACCGATAAGAATAAAAAGAAAGTAAAAAAGGATGAGAAAACAGCGCTGATAAGTCGCATGGGTGTCGATCCCTATCATGATTGGGAGGCGAACTACCAAATTTTGCCGGGCAAGGAAAAAGTTGTCGCAGAGTTGAAATCGTTGGCTGAAAAAGCTGAACATATCTACCTCGCAACGGACCTTGACCGCGAAGGGGAAGCCATTGCATGGCACTTGCGGGAAATGATTGGTGGGGATGATACGCGTTTCAGTCGGGTCGTGTTCAACGAAATTACCAAGAATGCAATCACTCAGGCTTTTGATAAACCGGGTGAATTGAATATTGACCGTGTTAATGCCCAGCAAGCGCGCCGTTTTATGGATCGCGTTGTGGGCTATATGGTTTCACCGCTGTTGTGGAAAAAAGTGGCCAGAGGATTGTCCGCTGGGCGGGTTCAATCCGTTGCGGTTCGTCTTGTGGTCGAGCGAGAGCGTGAAATCAAGGCATTTGTGCCGGAAGAGTATTGGCAACTGCACGCGGATTTAGTGGCTAAGGGAGACATTGCTCTCCATATGGAAGTGACTCATGAAAAGGGAAAACCATTCAAGCCAGTAAATGCCCAACAAACGCAGGCAGCAGTATCTCTGCTTGAGAAAGCAAGATACAAAGTGATTGATCGTGAAGATCGTCCAACGTCCAGTAAACCGGGTGCTCCGTTCATTACCTCAACATTGCAACAGGCAGCGAGTACCCGGCTTGGGTTTGGGGTCAAGAAAACCATGATGATGGCGCAACGTCTATATGAGGCGGGCCACATTACTTATATGCGTACTGATTCGACTAATCTGAGTCAGGATGCTCTGGATATGGTTCGTGGTTATATCAGTAACCATTTTGGTGACAATTACTTACCGAAAAGTGCCAATGTCTACAGTAGTAAGGACAATTCTCAGGAAGCCCATGAAGCGATTCGACCTTCTAATGTCGATGTCATGGCTGAAGAACTGAAAGATATGGAAGCTGATGCACAAAGATTGTATCAGCTTATCTGGCGTCAGTTCATTGCTTGCCAGATGATGCCTGCAAAATATGATTCTACGACGCTGACCGTCCAAGCAGGCGATTTTGCGCTGCGTGCTAAAGGCCGTATTCTGCGTTTTGATGGTTGGACGAAAGTGATGCCAGCATTGCGCAAAGGGGACGAAGATAACACCTTGCCAGTGGTTGAAGTGGATACAGAACTTGATTTGCAGCAGTTGCTTCCAAGCCAGCACTTTACAAAACCACCTGCGCGTTTCAGTGAAGCATCACTGGTCAAGGAGCTGGAAAAGCGCGGAATTGGTCGCCCATCGACTTATGCATCGATTATTTCAACCATTCAGGATCGGGGTTATGTTCGGGTTGAGAACCGTCGATTCTATGCGGAAAAAATGGGTGAAATTGTCAATGATCGTTTGGAAGAAAATTTCAACGAATTGATGAGTTATGACTTTACTGCAAGAATGGAAGACCAGCTTGATCACGTTGCCAATAATGAAGTGAATTGGAAAGGGGTGTTGGACGAATTTTTCTCCAACTTCAGTGATCAGCTTGATGTTGCCAGCAAAGATCCCGATGAAGGCGGAATGCGCCCAAATCCGATGGTGATCACCTCGATTGAGTGTCCGACTTGTAGCCGTCCAATGGGAATTCGTACCGCGACAACGGGTGTTTTTCTTGGCTGTTCTGGTTATGCTTTATCACCTAAAGAGCGATGCAAGCAGACGATTAACCTAATCCCAGAAAATGAAATTTTGAATATTCTGGAAGGGGATGATGCAGAAACCAATGCGTTGCGTGCTCGTCGTCGTTGTAAAAAATGTGGTACAGCGATGGACAGCTATTTGATTGATAACCAGCGTAAATTACATGTATGTGGTAATAATCCAGCGTGTGATGGTTATGAAGTCGAAGAGGGTGAATTTCGCATCAAGGGTTATGATGGCCCTATCGTTGAGTGTGATAAATGTGGTTCAGAAATGCACCTGAAAATGGGGCGTTTCGGTAAGTATATGGGCTGTACAAATGAGGTGTGCAAAAACACCCGTAAGATTTTGCGTAGTGGGGAAGTTGCACCACCGAAAGAAGATCCGGTTCCATTACCTGAACTGGAATGTGAAAAATCGGATGCCTACTTTGTCCTGCGTGATGGTGCAGCCGGCGTATTTTTAGCAGCCAACACCTTTCCTAAATCACGTGAAACGCGTGCACCATTGGTTGAAGAACTTGTTCGGTTTAAAGACCGCTTACCGGAGAAATTGTGTTACTTGGCTAAAGCGCCTGTTGTTGATCCTGAGGGGCATAAAACAGTTGTGCGTTTTAGCCGTAAGACCAAGCAGCAATACGTTTCTTCGGAAAAAGATGGCAAGGCTACTGGGTGGACAGCATTTTTTGTTGAGGGTGCTTGGGTAGTGAAAGAGAAATAATAGTTTCGATGATTAATTAGTGCATTATACCGTCATTTATTGGCTATAATTTATTGAAATATATTCAGATAGATATTTCTTTTTTTGCTAAAAATGTAACTTTTATTTCTAAAAAGTCAGTCCATAGGGCTGACTTTTTTTTGTATTTCAACAAAATCAAAACATAATATATCTGCAACAAACGTTTGATAATAGTTACTCAACCTAATTATTTGTTATATAAATATATAGCAGGTGTTATAGTGGTTATATACTTACAGATAGATATTCTATATGGTTATAAGTGAATAACCATTAGCAATATAGACGTTAATTAAACTACAAAACATTCGTACATTTGATTATTAGGGACAGTGCTGAAATGAAACTACAGCAATTGCGTTACATTGTAGAGGTGGTTAATCACAATCTGAATGTATCTTCTACAGCAGAAGGATTGTATACCTCTCAACCAGGGATCAGCAAACAAGTCAGAATGCTTGAAGATGAGTTGGGGATTCAAATATTTGCCCGTAGTGGCAAACATCTGACGCATGTGACTCCGGCTGGTGAAGAAATTGTCCGTATTTCACGTGAGGTTCTGTCAAAAATCGATTCAATTCGTTCTGTTGCCAGTGAACACACCTACCCCGATCGCGGCTCTTTATATATCGCTACTACCCATACACAGGCAAGATATGCTCTGCCTCCCGTTATTAAAGGCTTTATTGAGCGTTACCCCAACGTATCGCTGCACATGCATCAAGGCTCACCAACGCAGATTGCGGAAGAGGTATGCAAAGGAAATAGTGACTTTGCGATAGCAACAGAAGCGCTTCATCTTTATAGCGATCTGATCATGCTGCCTTGTTATCATTGGAATCGTTCTGTTGTGGTGAAGAATGATCATCCTCTTGCCAATAGACAGAATGTGACGATTGAAGAATTGGCAGAATACCCGATTGTAACCTACACCTTTGGCTTTACCGGGCGTTCTGAACTGGATGTTGCTTTTGACCGGGCAGGCCTGAAACCTAAAATTGTATTCACAGCGACAGATGCTGATGTGATTAAGACTTATGTGCGGTTAGGGCTGGGAGTCGGTGTGATTGCCAGTATGGCTGTTGAGCCTGTTCAGGACAGTGATCTGGTGCGTATTGATATGCGCGATAAATTCAGTTATAGCACAACGAAGATTGGCTTCCGGCGTAGTAGTTTTTTACGCAGTTATATGTATGATTTTATTTGGCGTTTTGCTCCGCATTTGACGCGTGATGTTGTGGATAAAGCCATTGCATTGCGAGCCAATGACGAAATTGAAGAAATGTTTAAAGATATTGAATTACCGATAGTATAAAGAAGATGGTATTAATAAGATTTGACCACCTTCCTAGAAGTAGGGAGGTGGTTGATCTTTATCTTCTTCCCCTTTTTGAGAATGAGGTGGCCTTGCAGAGCTTCTGATACCAGCTCAATGAATGTAGATTAGATGAACTGTTGGGGGTGGTAAGTTTTGGAAGTGGCTGGGAAGTTCTTTTCTCTATTTTCATCAAACAACAAGCGAAAAATTCTTAACAATTACCAGTCTATTTTATTATGCCTGACTATATTGGTTTACTCACCTGTGCCGATATTGCGTATTTTCATATAGTTTGCTAACTCTTTATCGTCAATGCTTTTACTTTCACTCAATGCCGTGAAAACACCATTTTGATCGCCTCGGCTTTTATGTTGCCCTAGTTTTTCCTTGGCTTGTATTTCATCAATAATGATTTTAAACCCGACAATGGCTTGTCGTTGTTTATTGAGAAACTCCTCTGGCATCAGTTCAGTATTTTTAACCAAGCCAATTTCATATTTGTTAACTAATGCTTCCAAGGCCAGTTTAGTTTCGTCGTCACTTAAAATCTTTGTGACACCGTAACAATGGACGGCTGTGTAATTCCACGTTGGCACGGCGTGGGCAGATTCATACCAAGTGGGAGATATATAGGTATGTGGGCCAGTAAAGACCACTAAGACTCTTTGTTCTTCCAACTCTTTCCAATGTGGGTTGGCTTTGGCAACGTGGCCATATAAAATCCCTCTATCTCCCTCATCAGGGTTAAATACAAACGGAATATGTGTGCCTGTCAAAGAGGAAGAAACCAGCAACCCAAAGCTATAAGTGGAAATAAATTCGGTGATATTGTCTTTGTCTGTCATTTTCATCTTATGAGGTATATACATAGCTTTGTAGCTCCATATAAATTGAGTTTAAGATTGCTGGTGCGAATTTAATCACCGTTCTTCAATATGTTAGCATTGCAATTATTTTATTGTGGTTTCTTGATCAGGGCTTGAATTCACCACTGAAAAAACTATCAGAATCCTCTATTGAAGATTTTTTGTTTTTAAGAACAAAGTGATCAAAAGCCGTCTTTATTTCGGGATCTTCTAATGCTTGATAATCAAATAATGAAACACAGGTAGAATAAGTAAATTCGATATTAACATTTTCATTGGAAGCACAATTTGACGCTATTTCTGAGTTGGTTCTGTCAAAATCTATTTTATAGAGTTTTAGTTTGGGTACGTACATGACTTGATCGCCAATTCCCATTGCTTCAATGACACTAGCCAATGTGAGAGTAGAATAATGATCACCATTCCTCTTTAAACCCAGCCTTATAGCATCACCTTGTTTTTGCAGGAAATTAGAAAAATTTTCCAAGCTGGGAGAGGATGACTTTAAAATAATATCCATGATGAGCTGGAGTAAATTTGTTGCAATGGAAAAACCTTTCATCTCATGGCGATAGGTTTGACTTTCGATATTTCTAACGCTCATCAATGGCAGTTTTGCCATGATGTCTCCCCAAAATTGAATATCTGTTTTATATTTCTTGCCGTGGGTATCGGAGTATTTGGTGATATAGTCGGTGACTATTGAGGAAAGGGCTATCTGTGTTTTTTTGATTTCATTCAATCGTTGCATGACACTGGCTTTATCAGCAAATTGTGAAGTAATAACAAATTGGACAAGGCCATCTGTATCGTTAAACCGATAATCTGACAAGGAAAATTTATTACTAATGCCAGTAGAAAAAAATTGATTAGCCTGTTGTATATGGCTTAAATAATTTTGGTGTTTTTTATCTGTTTTTGCATCCATAATTCATGCTCCAATCTTTAATGAACCCATTGAATATACCCTTCATCTTTCGAGCTGTAATTTGAAACCTATCGCTAAAAGTACTTTAGAACCCGAAATTCGATTTCATCAATCTCTTATGCCATGAATAAAACATATCTACTTTTGGGATGTCATCACTAAAATTTATCAATAAGTGAGGTTCTACAGCGAGTTAGCAAAATGTGTGGTCGCTGAATAACAAATGTTCGCTTATATGTTATGTTTAATGGTGTAGCTGACCATAATAATAAAGGAGGAGTTATGTCGTTTAAATTGAAAACGGACTGTGCTTCAACGCTCTCGATCAGTAGTAAATCGATTGATAGTAAATCCATTGGCAGTAAAACCTACCACTATTACAGCTTACCTCTGTTATCCGAGCAATTGGGCGAAATGTCCCGCCTGCCAAAATCACTGAAAGTTCTGCTTGAAAATCTCCTACGCAATATTGATGGTGAATCTGTTGTGGAAGATGATTTGAAAGCGATGGTGGAATGGCAGAAAAACGGGCATGCGGACAGAGAGATTGCCTATCGTCCCGCCCGTGTGCTAATGCAGGATTTTACCGGCGTTCCGGCTGTGGTGGATCTTGCTGCTATGCGAGAAGCTGTGTTGCGGCTCGGTGGAAATGTAGAACAAGTTAACCCGCTGTCTCCTGTTGATTTAATTATTGACCACTCAGTGATGGTAGATAAATTTGGTACAGAGCAGGCGTTTGCAGAAAACGTTCAGATTGAAATGGAACGCAACTATGAACGTTATCTGTTCTTGCGTTGGGGGCAGAAGGCTTTTAATCGTTTCCGCGTTGTACCGCCCGGAACGGGGATCTGCCATCAGGTTAACCTTGAGTATTTGGGTAAGGCGGTTTGGTATGAGAATCAGGATGGTAAGGATTTTGCCTATCCTGATACGTTAGTAGGAACGGATTCCCACACAACCATGATTAATGGCTTGGGAGTGCTGGGATGGGGAGTTGGGGGAATTGAAGCCGAAGCCGCCATGTTGGGGCAGCCAGTTTCCATGCTAATCCCTGACGTTGTTGGTTTTAAATTGACTGGAAAATTGCGGGAAGGGATCACTGCAACTGACCTTGTACTGACTGTGACGCAGATGTTGCGTAAGCATGGTGTTGTAGGCAAGTTTGTCGAATTCTACGGTGATGGATTGTCCGATTTGCCGTTGGCAGACAGAGCAACTATTGCCAATATGTCGCCTGAATATGGAGCAACTTGCGGTTTCTTTCCTGTTGATGACATTACATTAGGCTATATGCGTTTAACAGGACGTCATGAAGAGGAAATTGCCTTGGTTGAAGCCTATTGCAAGGAACAGGGGCTATGGCGTAATGCGGGGGACGAACCTATATTCACCAGCAGTCTTGAGTTGGATATGTTAACGGTTGAGGCAAGTTTGGCAGGGCCGAAGCGTCCTCAGGATAGAGTCGCGCTGGGAAATGTACCACAAGCTTTCCAATCAGCCATGGAACTGGATATTCATAAAAACCAAGAGCACTCATCGGCGGTATCCGTCACCTTAGATAACCAAACTTTTTCACTGCAAGATGGTGCAGTGGTTATTGCTGCCATTACCTCCTGTACAAATACCTCTAACCCCAGTGTACTGATGACCGCAGGTTTACTTGCAAAGAAGGCGGTTGAGAAAGGCTTACAGCGTCAACCGTGGGTTAAAACCTCACTGGCACCGGGTTCTAAAGTAGTAACAGATTATCTGGAGTTAGCAGGTTTCATGCCATATCTGGAAAAACTCGGTTTTAACTTGGTGGGATATGGCTGTACTACCTGTATCGGTAACTCTGGGCCACTGCCAGATCCGATTGAAACTGCGATTAAGCAATCCGATCTGACTGTAGGTGCAGTGCTTTCCGGTAACCGAAATTTCGAAGGTCGTATTCATCCATTGGTGAAAACAAACTGGCTGGCGTCACCGCCGCTGGTGGTGGCCTATGCACTTTCTGGCAGTATGAAAAAAGATCTGACTCAAGCGCCTATTGGGAAAGACCAACAGGGTAATGATGTTTACTTGAAAGATATTTGGCCTAATAGCTGGGAAGTCGCGGAAGCAGTTGGGAAAGTCAGAACTGAAATGTTCCATAAAGAGTACAATGCCGTGTTTGATGGTGACGAAAGCTGGCAATCTCTGGATGTCGAAAGTTCAGCGACCTATTCTTGGCAGCCGGATTCAACCTATATTCGCCATCCGCCTTTTTTCAGTGGGATGACGGTTGAACCTGAACCAGTGACGGATATTCATCAGGCTCACATATTGGCGATCTTGGGAGATTCAGTTACTACCGATCACATTTCGCCAGCAGGAAATATCAAGGCCGACAGCCCAGCCGGACATTACTTGCAAGAACACGGAGTTGTGCCAAAAGATTTTAATTCTTATGGTTCAAGGCGCGGTAACCATGAAGTTATGATGCGGGGAACATTCGCCAATATTCGTATTCGCAATGAAATGGTTTCTGGTATTGAAGGTGGATACACACGCCATATCCCATCACAGACTCAGCTTGCCATTTATGACGCAGCCATGCGTTATCAAGAAGAAAAGATACCGTTAGCTATTATTGCGGGTAAAGAGTATGGCTCTGGTTCAAGTCGTGACTGGGCTGCGAAAGGAGCAAGGCTATTGGGAGTCAGAGTTGTGATTGCGGAATCTTTCGAGCGTATTCATCGCTCTAACCTAATTGGTATGGGGGTATTGCCGCTGGAATTTCCTCAAGGTATTAGCCGCAAGACATTAAATCTGACAGGTGATGAAAGAATTGATGTTGCTGGATTGGAAAACATTAAGCCCGGACAGACAATTGCGGTGAAAATTACTTATGCCAATGGACAGAATATTGTGATTGATGCTCGTTGTCGTATTGATACTGGTACAGAACTGGCTTACTTCTATAACGATGGCATTTTGCATTATGTGATTCGTAATATGCTGAAATAATGGCAAGATGAAACAAGACAAAATGGTAGTAATCAAGTAAATCATATTCAGAAATAAAAACTGCGCCCACACCGACGCAGTTTTTATTGTTTGTAGATCTGGCAGAAGATAAATAGAGAACACTCAGTTTGATTTAAACAGCAAGTGCCCCATTCGGCTGGCTTTGGTATCCAGATAGAAAGCGTTTTTGGGATTACGACCTACAATCAGCGATACACGTTCGATGATATTAATGCCAGCTTCTATCATGATCTCAACTTTTTTAGGGTTGTTGGTCAGAAGGCGGATTGCATGAACATCTAACAGCTTATACATGTCTGAGCAAAGGGTGAAATCTCTCTCATCGGCAGCGAAACCTAGCTGATGGTTGGCTTCAACGGTATCAACGCCCTGATCCTGTAAAGCATAGGCGCGGATTTTATTCAGCAAACCAATATTACGGCCTTCCTGACGGTGATACAGCAGGACACCGCGGCCTTCCTTGCTAATTTGCGACAGCGCAGCTTCTAATTGAAAACCACAGTCGCATCTTAGACTGAATAAAGCATCTCCCGTAAGGCATTCTGAGTGGATTCGTGATAATACGGGTTCATCACCAGAAATATCACCGAAAACAAGAGCGACATGGTCACGGCCTGTTTCGATTTCTTCAAATCCAATCATTAAAAATTCGCCCCATGGCGTAGGTAACTTCGCTTCAGCTACTCGTTTTAGCTGCATTTTAGTATTCATATGTTGATTTTTCTCGTTATAAATATTGCGATATTCAGAATAATATCGGTTAATAAAGCAGCTAAAACTGTGAAAAAAATTTTCTCTGATTACAACACACGTACGTCCGCGCATTATAACAGAATTTATTAATACGTATGAATAAAAGCATCAGTCTCTTTAATGATGAGTATATTAACATGCTAAACTATAAGCTGATTTTTGCAGATAAGTCGTGTGAGCTTGTTTGGGGGAAAAGGTAGGGTTAGTGCAGACAAATAGAATAATATCACAAAAAGAAGGAAAACCGCGTTCGTTGCAATAAATTGCTTCCTTTGCCTAGACGAGAAATGCTAATTTAACACGCCATTATGTCTGTTATTTGGCATAACCAATCAGCAACAATAGATAACAGGAAGAAATGTGAAATATTTTCTGATCTTATTACTAGCACTGGTTGTTTTTGTTATCTCAGTGACACTGGGAGCAAATAATGATCAGATAGTAACATTTAATTATTTGATTGCTAAAGGTGAGTACTCTATATCCACATTGCTGGCTGTGTTATTTACTGTCGGTTTTATCCTCGGTTGGGGGATCTGTGGGGCATTTTATCTGCGTGCCTGTGTTTCTCTGCGACGTGCGAAACGTAAAATCAAGCGCCTGGAAACACAGCTGGAACAGCCATCTGAGTCATCCGCAAAAGCTGCATCGACCGTAGCATTAAGCAAGGAATAATTCTCCATGTTAGAGCTGTTGTTTCTGTTGCTTCCCATTGCTGCCGCCTATGGTTGGTACATGGGGCGCAGAAGTGCTCAACAAGATAAACAACAATCGGCTGACCGTCTCTCACGTGAATATGTCGATGGTGTTAATTTCTTACTCTCTAATCAGCAAGATAAGGCGGTAGATTTATTTCTTGATATGCTGAAAGAGGATAGTTCTGCATTTGAAGCCCATCTAACATTGGGCAATCTATTCCGTTCCCGTGGTGAAGTTGAAAGAGCAATCCGTATTCACCAGTCCCTGCTGGAAAGTGCTTCCCTGACATTTGAGCAGCGTTTGCTTGCGATTCAGCAACTTGGGCGGGACTATATGGCTGCTGGAGTTTATGATCGAGCCGAAAACATGTTCATGCAGTTGGTTGATGAAACTGACTTCCGTGAGAACGCCTTCAATTCTTTACTAACCATCTATCAGTCAACCAGTGATTGGAATAAGGCCATTGAGATCGCTGAAAAACTGGTAAAACTGGGTAAACACCATTTTCGGGAAGAAATCGCCCATTTTTACTGTGAGTTGGCACTGCAATGTATGGGCAGTGATGATTTTACTGATGCAATCGGGCATTTGAATAAGGCTGCTCAGGCAGACAAAAATTGTGCTCGTGTTTCAATCATGCTAGGCCGTATTTATATGGCTCAGAATGAATATTCTAAAGCGACGGATGCGTTGAAATGTATTCTCGAACAAGATAAGCAACTGATCAGTGAATCTTTGCCAATGTTGCAAGAATGTTACCAACACCTATCCCAACCGGATGAGTGGAAGGCTTTTGTACAGCGCTGTGTAGAAGAAAAGTGTGGTGCAATTGCAGAGCTTCATATGGCTGACATTATTGAGAAGAAAGAAGGGCGTGATATTGCCCAAAATTACATTAACCGTCAGTTGGAACGCCATCCAACAATGAGGCTGTTTTATCGCCTGATGGATTACCACTTGGCGGACGCAGAAGAAGGGCGTGCTAAAGAAAGCTTGATCCTTTTACGCAATATGGTAGGTGAACAAATTCTCACGAAGCCTGATTATCGATGCCATAAATGTGGCTTCACTTCCCGCTCGTTATATTGGCATTGTCCATCATGTCGCTCATGGGACTCTATTAAACCGATTCGAGGTTTGGATGGGCAGTGACACTGTCACTATTATTGGCGTCATGTATTGGCAATGCACTATTTTCATTAAACGTACTATTTTCATTAAACGTACTATTTTAAATAAACCCATTGTTATAAATAAACGAATTGTTTTAAAAACATGTTTGGCTACAGACATGTTCCTCTTCATTAGTAATTCAAGTTCATTGGTAAATCAAAGGGCCTAAAAATGACCTCCCAGACAGCTCAAACTTTAGATAAACAAATTGACTCGCCTGTTGTCGTTGCATTGGATTATGACAATCAGGACGCAGCACTGACATTTGTCGACAAGATTGATCCACAATCCTGTCGCCTGAAAGTGGGAAAAGAGATGTTTACGCTGTATGGTCCGCAATTTGTTCAGGCGTTACATCAGCGTGACTTTGACGTATTTTTAGATCTCAAATTTCACGATATTCCTAATACAACGGCAAAAGCGATAGCGGCTGCAGCTGAATTGGGTGTTTGGATGGTTAATGTTCACGCGAGTGGTGGTGCGAGAATGATGACGGCCGCGAAAGAAGCGTTGTTGTCCTATGGTAAGGATGCTCCGTTGTTGATCGCTGTCACGGTATTGACCAGCATGGAACAATCTGATCTGTTGGGCACTGGTATTGATGTGACTCCAGCACAGCAGGCTGAACGTTTGGCATTATTGACAAAACAGTGTGGTCTGGATGGGGTGGTCTGTTCTGCCCATGAAGCACAGCAGTTGAAAACGGTATGTGGACAGGCGTTTCAGCTTGTTACTCCGGGTATTCGCCCAGAAGGGGGGGAAGCGGACGATCAGCGTCGTATTATGACACCCTCTCAAGCGGTTCAGGCTGGGGTGGATTATATGGTGATCGGGCGTCCAATTACCCGTGCAGAAAATCCAGCGTTGGCACTACAGCAGATTAATCAATCTATTGGGATCGTTCATGGATAATAATTCTCGCTTGGTTTATTCGACGGATAGTGGTTGCATCCAAGAGGAAAAAGCCAAACCCGTTCGTCCGAAAGGTGATGGTATCGTACGTATCCAGCGCCAAACCAGTGGGCGTAAAGGGAAAGGTGTTTGTGTGATTACGGGCATTGATACTGATGACCAAACCCTCGCTAATCTGGCGGCAGAATTGAAGAAAAAATGTGGTTGCGGGGGTTCTGTCAAAGACGGTGACATCGAGATTCAGGGCGATAAACGTGACTTGCTGAAGCAATTGCTGGAAGCGAAAGGCATGAAGGTGAAACTGGCGGGAGGTTAAGTTCAGTTTCTTATCTTACAAGCTATGCAGAGAATGAACTGCATAGCTTTGTTCATTGAATATGTTTAATGAATAATAACGAGTCTTGTTTTATTCACTCCATTCCTCAGTTTTGAGTCATGATACGTGCAGCTGAAGCTAATACATCAGGACGAGCGTCGGCCACTGGGTTATCCGGCTGTGTAAAGTAAGTAACTAAAATTAATGGTGCACGATTGTTTTTTGGCCAGATTACCGCGATATCATTTGTTGTACCATAATTGCAGCGACCTGTTTTATCTCCCACAATCCAATTTTTTGGCACTCCGGCACGAATGCTAGCATCACCAGTTGTATTTCCTTTTAACCACTCAATTAATTGTTCACGTTGTGTTGTGGCCAGCGCATTTCCTAATGCCAAAGTATATAAACTGTTCGCCATGGCTTGTGGTGTAGAGGTATCACGTTCATCACCCGGTACGGCAGTATTTAATTCGGGTTCTTTGCGATCGAGGCGAAAGTGATTGTCACCGATAGTGCGGGCAAATTTGGTGACTTCATGCGGGCCACCTAACTGGTTAAGGAGCAAATTCATCGCTGTATTATCGCTGTATTGTAATGTGGCTGCGCTTAACTCACTCAATGTCATGCCATTTTGGAGATGCTTTTCCGTAATTGGGCTGTATTCAACAAGGTCTGATTGTTGATAGTGAATTCGCTGGTTCAATAAATAGCCATTTGTTTCACTCTGTTTCAGCATAGCTGATGCTGCCATTAGTTTGCTGGTACTGCATAGAGGAAAACGCTCATTTGCATGATAAGTGATAGTGGAATGATCGGTCGTATCTATCAATGCAACACCGAGACGACCATTGGCGTTTTTTTCTAGTGTTGAAAGCTGATGGGTGATCTGATTTTTCTTGAGCGTATCACTTGGGTGGAGAATTTCATTTTGATGATTAGTCGCACAGACTGGAAACGCAGTCAACGCTCCAAGTAGCGGAAAAAGTAGGGGTGTTATGCTTGTTAGTTTGAGTATAGAAGGTCGCATATAGTAATTTATTATCTTGTTGTAATAAAAAATCTGCCACCCATAAATGGCGGCAGATTTGTTTTATATGGAATTACCTACAAAGTTAACATTAACCTATAGGGCGTGCCACGATATTGCGAGTCTCCATTCTGACCTCTTCAATGCGAACACTGATAATGTCATTCAAGCGGTGAACGGCTTCGCCTTTAATCAATACTGAGCCAGTTTCCTGACTGCATTGCAGTTCATCACGAACCGCATGCAGGAATGGCCCAGGAACGAAAGCAATGGCACCATTATCAACCAGACGAACGCGTAGACCACCACGGGTAATATCGATAATTTCTGCTGGGAATGTATTGTCTGTACCTGCATGTGGATGGAGGAAACGAGCATAGAGCCAGTCGCCGACATCGCGCTCTGCCATGCGGTTTGCCCGGCGGCGATCTGTCAATTGCAGGCAAACTTCCTCAGTAGGTTTTTCCGCTTCAGTTTGTTGAATAATCGCTTTCAACAAACGGTGGTTGATAATATCGCTGTATTTGCGGATAGGGGATGTCCAAGTGGCGTAAGCATCAAAGCCCAGCCCAAAGTGTGGGCCTGGTTCTGTTTTGATTTCCGCAAAAGTTTGGAAACGACGGATACGACTATCCAAGAATTGTGTCGGTTGTTCATCCAATTCACGACGCAATTCACAGAACCCTTCTAATCCCAACAATGCTTCGGCATTAACGTCGATGCCATGTTCCTTCAGGACTTCAACGACTTGCTCTATCTGAGTAGACTCGAAGCCAGTATGGACGTTATAAACCCCGAAACCTAACTTATCACGCAGAACCTTAGCTGCACACAGGTTCGCTGTGATCATGGCTTCTTCAACAATGCGGTTGGCGGTGCGGCGTTGTTCAATAACGATATCAACAACATGCCCACCTTCATCAAGAATAAACCGATAATCTGGGCGCTCCTTGAAGACTAACGCGTATTGATGACGCCAGTTATTGCGGCGTTCGCACATCTCTTTTAAAAGTGTGATTTGCGTAGTGACTGCTTCTGATTCCGGTTTCCAACCTTCTTGGCCTTCTAACCAGTCTGAGATTTCGTCATAAACCAACTTGAATTTAGATTCAACCCATGCAGCGAAGAATTGGATGTCATCACCCAATTGACCATCTTCCAGAATAGAAACCTGACAAACCAGAGCAGGGCGACGAACATTGGGACGCAAAGAGCATAAATCATCTGACAGTTCGCGAGGGAGCATTGGGATATTGAAGCCTGGCAGGTAGTTGGTGAAGCTACGCTGGTAAGCAATTTTGTCCAATTCACTGTCAGCTTTGATATAAGCGGTCGGATCGGCAATAGCAATAGAAAGTTTCAGGCTGCCATCATCATTTTTGGCGATGTGCAGGGCATCATCCATATCTTCGGTCGTTGCACTGTCGATAGTGACAAAATCGAGCGCGGTAAGATCGAGGCGTTCGATAGAACCATCATCCAGCTGGCAATCTGTCATTACTGGTGCTTCACGTTCCTGACTATGGCGAGTTAATGTTACCCACCAAGGGGCGTAGTGGTCGTCACCTTGAGTAATATAGCCGGTAACTTCAGCCTGAAACCCACGATCGCCTTTCAGTGGATGCCGGCGCATTTCAGCTACAGCCCAATCGCCATTTTCGAAAGTATGGGTAACATGGTTTGCCGGGCGGCAAGGGATGGTATCTTTTAATAATGGGTGGTCAGGAATAATCCATAATCGGTTGTCGTTTTCTTTCTTCTGGATCCTTCCTACAAAACGGGTCAGAAATGGCTCAATCAAAGCTTCTGGTTCAGCAATTTCTTTCTCTTTATCTGTGTGGATAGCAGCGGTGATCCGGTCACCGTGCATTACTTTCTTCATGTGGGGCGGTGGAATGAAATAGCTTTTCTGTCCATCGACTTCTAAGAAGCCAAAGCCTTTTTCAGTGCCTTTGACTAGACCTTCTACTCGCAGGGTTTGAGAGTAAAGTTGCTGTTTTAGCTGCGCAAGCAGCGGATTATTTTGAAACATAATATCTTGGGGAGTATGGAGTTATTATCAATAATTTTGGACAACAGTTTTACGCGAATCGAGGGTATGGAGCAAGTAACATCTTATCGAAACAGGAAAAACTGTGGAGTAAGCCCAATAATTGTATACAGTATGCCCATTAAAAGAGGTGCTATTAGTGAAATCATCACGGAATCAGGAAAGTTACTGCGAATCATTACATTAATGCTCTAATGCTGTAGTTCGTATGTTAAAAAATCACCACAATGTATGGGGTTCCGTTTGAGGGTCATGTATTAAATGGTTA
>NZ_JACOII010000064.1 GCF_016306625.1 Xenorhabdus lircayensis
TGTCTATCCAAAGTTAAAATGTCACCCAATCCTCCAAAGTAGAAATGTCACCTTTGAGTTTGCGATTATCGTTTTAAACTGGCTCTGAATTCTTCTGGATTGACCAGCACCGGATTGATCGCTTTGAGTTGTTCCAGTGCCCTAAGCTGCGCTCTACGTTTAGGCATGTGCTGGCTGCGACCTCGTTTACCCGCCTGACTCAGCTCTTCCTGTTTGAGTTGAGCTAACTGGAGTACCGCGCCCAGTCTTTTGTTATCAACTATACGCCCCTGGTCAACGCAGGCTAGTTTGTCAAAGGATTGGTAGGTCAGGCTACGGTGGCCATACTTGAAGGATATCGTCCCATCTGGATAGTCGTACGACATGATTTTTTCGCCAGCAATTCGTGAGTTTTCTTCTGTAGGGGCAACAAGATAAAGATTTTTATCGTATTGAAACGTCAGTGATTTCGATAGCGTTCTCACACTTTGCCAGGCAAAAATATCTTTAAGCTCCTCTCGCGTTTCAGTTACGGGACGGTGTAAGTCCTTGGGGAACTTAGCAGGGCGGGCAAAGCGGCGGTTAAAGTCGGCTATAAAGCACTCCAGCCACGCATTAGCGTCCTCAATGGTGCTGATACCCTCAAGCCTCATCTCTTTGATGAGTCGGTCCTGAAGTGTTTTATTGGCCCGCTCGACACGCCCTTTGGCCTGAGGGCTGTTTGCACAAAATAGCTCTATACCGAGGTCATGCAGGGCACGACCATACTGAGTCACGGCTGTATTGCGCTTTTCTTGTTGGCTGACTCGAAATATAGAATGCTTATCACTGTAAAATGCAACGGGTTTACCATATTTATCAATGTATTCGCGAGTGGCCACCATATAATCAAAGGCTGATTCTGTTTCGCCAAACCTCAGATGCATGAGTTGGCCTGTGGCATCATCGATGTAAACAAGAAGGCAACATTTTGGTGCTCTACCTTCAAACCAGTCGTGGTGAGAACCATCGATTTGAATCAGTTCTCCCAGACAATCTCGGCGATATCGAGGTTGATAAACACGGGGTTTTCGCTGGGCATGAGGAACCCAAAGGCCATCGGCGATCATCCAGTTGCGGAGTGTTTCAACTGAGACGGACAGCCCATGTTTTTCCAGCAATTTTTCGGCGGCTAATGTAGGGCCAAAATCCCGATATTTTTCATGTAATAACAGAAGTGCACTTATCCTAAACGATTCAGGTAGCCTGTGATTGCTGGGCTGGCCTCGCTTTGAGCTTGTTATGCCTGCTGCACCCGATTGACGATAGCGGTTCATTAAACGCTGAACTTGACGTTCGGATATATCAAGCTGATGAGCGGCATCTCTACGACGGAGGCGCTTATCGCAAACGGACCGGATCACATTGAGACGATTGAGTTCTTTTTCTGACATTGTCACTAACATCCGGAAGTCCCTGCGACATAAAAGATTTCATCCTTTATGCCGTAAAAAGGGACATTTCTATATTGGAGAAAAGTGACATTACTATATTGCGCCTACA
>NZ_JACOII010000065.1 GCF_016306625.1 Xenorhabdus lircayensis
CAGATTCGGTGTGGAATCAGCAACAGAAAAAATTAGCTGAAACAAAATAATCGTCAGGGGCTGCGCGCCCCTTTCTGATACGCTTTCAGAACCAGAAGATTCGGTGTTGAATGTGAGGCAAGCAACTCAAGATTCAGGTTAGGATAAAGTTTACATAGTAACGCAGGGGGAGTAGATTTATTGTGTTCCTGAAAGGGAGGGGATCCAAGTATGAGACTAATCTGGGTATCTTCGGACTACTATGTATTTGAAGAGCCACACCGGAAAGTACTGGGGAAAAACCGACTCACTATTGTGTGTCATGGGAGCGATCATCGGGTTGGGGTACCACATGTCAGGCTTGAAGGTAAGCTCTATAATGCAGCACAATTTTCACAATACATTAAAAGGCTGACTAAGATTAATGAGTTATATAATATTCGACTTGTTTCTTGTGGCACAGCGACTCTTGATCGCGACAAAGGCGGCTTGTTAAGAGCTTCGGTTTTTTTTAAAGATTGGTCTTGGTCAACTGCTTTCGGTTCACAATTATCTCTTTTTTTACCAAATATTTTTGTAAGGGCATATATGGGGAGTGTCACTGTAGATTGCGTGAGCGAATACACCTGGGGCTATTATATAAAAAAAGGGCTTCAAGCTACTGAAGATATGCTGACTGAATCGTTTGGATTACACAAGAATACCACCGGCACTCATTACCATTGTGTGGTATTTTTAAACGGTCGATTTTATAAGCAAAGTTACAATACAGATGCCTCTCTAGAATTTTAAATAAAATGTTCTACTTGTTAATCCCAATATCCCCCATTTCCGTCAGAAAACCAGAATCCCCGCCCTGAGCGGTAATTACGTAAAATCAGCCAATTATCTAAAGGTGGGATTTCTCACCTTTTAACTCCTTGATTTTATTCAATTCCTGCACAGTGACAGAATTACGTAAAATCAATAGGTTACGTTAAATGGGATGATTTTCCTCTTTAACCCCTTGATATCCCTTATCTCCTGCATGGTGCAGGTTCAGGCGCACCCATTTAACCCTCGTAAAAATTAACTATAGGGATTCCTTGAGTTTAAGGAGTCGTATTACCGAAGTCCTCAGTTCAGGCTCCCCGATAATTTCGGGGTGGCTATCAGCGAAATTTTTCGCTCAGTTCCAATCTCCAAAATTTTATGGAGGTTACACATCGGCTGAAAATTTAGCTGATGAATCCACCCATTTAGTCGAGGTGTCCAAAGTGAGGACCTCGAAAGAATCAATAGGTTGCTTCACTGGCTGGAACATAAGCACGCTGCAAATTTGCAACCGGTCATACTTTGAGCACCCTAAAACGGGGGAACACAAAAAATGGCCCAAGTCTGGATTATCTTGCACTCTGCTGAGAGGGCTTGATTTCAAGCTGTCCTTCTGTGGTGATTTCCACCATAGTTGAATAACCAATTGATATTATTGGAAACATCAATTTGAGGAAGTCGGAGATCATCGCATAGGTAGATATGGATTACCCGTATGTTAAAGGGCAGATTTCTGCCCTATAGTGAATTTCACTTCATATTTTGCACAGTGTATCTGTGTTCGAATCCTGAGTTCGCAGTAGAAAGAAGGAGTCTAACAAAATTAATAGATTTCGCTTAACCGTCCATTTTTACTCATGAAATTTTTATGTGTATAGCAATGTGTGTAGGTTTATTTTTATAATTTATTTTACTGATTAAAATCAGTTAATTAACTATTAAGTTTGAATCTTCTTTTATCCGCATCTACGCTTCTACTAATATCTCCTTAAGTCTCCTTTTCTCAGTAAAATCAAAGAAAACCAAAACATTACGCTCTACTGACGTCTACTGGATTCTATTGCAATGTACCCCAATCAGGGGGTATATATAGGGGTATATTTTTGTACCCCCTAAAAAAATACCCCCATTACTGTGAGGGGACGAGGATGCTAGCAACATGAAACTAACAGCTCGGCAAGTTGAAACAGTAAAACCCCAAGATAAAGATTTTAAGCTATCGGATGGCGGCGGTTTATATCTGTTGATAAAGACAAATGGTTCTAAATATTGGAGATTAAAATACCGCATTGCAGGAAAAGAAAAACTGCTTGCTATTGGCACTTTTCCGCTTGTTACTTTGGCAGAAGCCAGAAAGAAACGTGATGAAGCGAAAAAGTTGATAGCCGAGGGTATTGATCCCAACCAAGATAAAAAACAAAAGAAACTTGCGGCTCAGGGAGAAATCAATAACACCTTTGAAAGCATTGCGCGTGAATGGTACGAACAGCGCAAGGACAGGTGGTCAGTAGGCTATCGTTCTGACATGATGAGCGCTTTTGAAAATGATGTCTTTCCTTATATTGGTCATCGACCGATAACGGAAATCAAACCGCTGGAACTGATGGAAGTTCTGTCCAGAATGGAAAAGCGGGGCGCAACGGAGAAATTAAAGAAAGTCCGTCAACGCTGTGGTGAAGTCTGGCGATACGCTATCATTACAGGCAGGGCAGAATATAACCCTGCCCCCGATCTTGCCAGCGCGTTTATTCCCCACAAAAGAGAGCATTACCCTCACCTTAATGTTAATGAATTGCCTGAATTTCTAAAATCTATTGATAAGCATATGGGCAGCCAAGTAGTTAGGCATGTTTTGCGGATTCTAATCCTAACTGGATTGCGTCCGGGAGAATTAAGGAATCTTGAATGGGGTGAAGTCAATTTGGAAAAAAGAACGCTAGAAATTTCTGCCGAAAGAATGAAAATGAGCAGACCGCATTGTGTGCCTTTATCCGATCAGGCCGTGACTTTATTTCAACAGCTCACTCCAATTAGTGGTGATTATCAATATGTATTCCCCAGCCGAACAAACTATAAAAAACCAATTAGTGAAATGGCGATGAATGTCATGATGAAGCGCATGGGATATGGCGGCAGGGCGACAGGTCACGGATTCCGCCATACAATGAGCACTATATTAAATGAGCAAGGCTATAATACGGCTTGGATTGAAATACAGCTTGCTCATGTTGATAATAACAGCATTCGAGGGACTTACAATCACGCCCAATATTTGGATGGTTGCAGGGAAATGCTTCAATGGTATGCCGACTACATGGACGTACTCGAACAAGGCGGAAATGTAGTGCATGGCAAATTTAAGAAACATGCTTGATTGAATTATCTGAAAATAATCATTTCATGTTAATACATAACTATTTATGGTTTTATATTAATCATAAAGAGTTATTTTTGTAAACTGTAAGACATAATACATTCTTTGTATGAAACAAATTAGAAAGCATAAAAATCCTTGGGGCACTCATGCAGCAATAGTCTCTGCCAAATAGTGATCTGTTTCTTCGCTTAATTTTATCCCCGGATACCAATGCTCAAATTGAGTTTTTAAATCATTATTGAGTACCGCTGTTCGTGTCTGGAGTAAATAGTGTGCACCCTGTTGACTCCATTGCATTTGCTGTTTCTTCACCATGCGTTTAGCGATGACTTCATTGATCGTCGATTCAACAAATGAAGAGGAAATCAGTTCACCATATCGGTACATTTCACCGTAATTTGGGATCATCATGCTGTTATTCCTAATATAGCTATACATCTCGTCGAGATGTTTTAATAGCGCTTTATTGTTTTCATAATGCACTGTATCGTCATCACATATCTCGGCACAATAATCCAGATATTCCAATGCCTTATCAACATTTCCATGCCAGATATACCATTTTGTACTGGTTAAAGAGTTTAATAATTCCGTACCGAGTTCAGGATCGTTTTTAGATACCCCTTTGGCATATTGTTTTAGTACTGTCAGACGCATCGTGATATGAAACCAATCAAGTACGTGTTGGGATTCGGGGTACAGGTTAAATTGTAGATCCTTTAAATTATCAGCACCATCCGATAAGAAAGTCATTTGTTGATTAGCCTGCATTCCCTGTGAAGATAACTGGGCCATGAGTTTTCTTCTGGGATGATTTTCCAGACATTGCACAAAACCAAAGCGTTTGGTTGGGACATTAGTAGCGAATGATTTCCCGGCGATAACCTCGAAATGATGTTTTCTATCGTCCCGATTTCTGACATAGCCCCCATCAATGCCAACCGTCATTGGTTTTCCCGGTTTGGGTAATTTTTCCCATTCTCGGGGAGAGCCGGGGAGAAAATCAGGCAACCCGTCTAACTCTGCTTCTTGCTTTTTGGCGGTCTGGCAAAGATGGTTTCGGATGGTGGCAGCATTACAGTGCTCCCCCACCGGCAGAATATCTTTGAGCAGACTGGCGGTCAGTCCATAGGCCATCAGTGAGGCCCATTTGGTTTCTATATACCTGAGTTCGGGATGGGTATGTGTATCACACCAGTTATTGAGTAAGCTAACCGTTTGGGATGAATTTTTCTCACAGGCACATCGATAAACCCGAAATCCCTTTACAGGGATAATGCCAAATAAGGTTCGATACTGGATTTTCTGTTTGCCTTTTATCCGGCGATCTCGCTGACAACAAGGGCAAACACGATGTTCATCCAGGAATTCAGTCGCCTGTTTCTGGATCACCGATTGTTGGATCGTGTTCAAAATCAGTTTAGATTCAGACAGGGAAAGTCCAATATCATTGGGAGAATCAGTCTGTTTTTCTATCGTGAGTAATCTCTCCGTATGACGGTGGCCTGATTTATCCACCATCGTTATTTGGATCGTGAGTTGCATGATGCTGTCCTCCCGGGGCTATCGCTGTGGTATTCCCTCGTTTTTTAGCTGGTGACGCAATTTATAATAGGTGGAAACACCCAATCCCACATTATCACAGGCCAGCTTTAACTTAATGCCTTTCGCTCTCAGCGCATCAATCTGGGGGAGTTTATTGATATCCGCAGGTGGTCGACCAGTGCGTTCTCCGCGCTGTTTTTTAGCCGAGATCCCTTCGGCCTGTCTTTCCCGAATTAATGCCCACTTAAACTGGCTGAATGCAGACATCATATGCAGTTGCAGCTCCTGCATGGGAGTTCCCTCGCCAGCACTAAACGTGAGCCGTTCTTTTAGAAAGATCAGTGTAATTGCTGACGTAAACGCAGGGTCAAGGCACACATATCCATCATATTGCGGCATAGCCGGTCAATGGAGTGAACAATAATGGTGTCGCCTGTTCTGACCTGTTTAAGCATTTCCTGAAGTTGTGGCCGGTTGGTGTCTTTAGCACTGGCCTGTTCGAGATAAATTTTGTTAATTTCAATCCCGGATGCAGACAGCGCCTCTTTCTGGCGTTCAACATGCTGATCAACAGAACTCACCCGGATGTAGTCATAGTGCATATCAGCCTCAAAAGTCTCTAAACATAATAAAGAATTATAGAATAATCTATAAAGTCCACTTTTCCGATGTTTATAGAGCGCAATTGACTTATTTTAAATACGAACTGAAAAGGTATACCTTTATAGAGTCCAGTCTAAGCCTTGCGAATAGTTAGGCGTGTAAAAATCATAGTCTTTTAATAACCGGTTGAGTCGATGGCGGTTAAACTTGACGCGATTGAACTCGTCGATGAATTCTTGGATGTCACCAAACGTGGTATTGTCATCACTTTCAACAATGGCTTCTAAGAGCTTCAATGTTGCTTCGGTTTCATCATATTGGGCGGCATCAGGCATACCTTGCCCACTAAGGCAGAAAGGCGTACTTTTATTTGAGTGAGTTTTAACTGATTCAATACGGATATCCAGCAACCAATGCCGAAAGAAATTATACTCATAAGTGAATTTATCACGGTTTTCGAAATGAAAAGACGCAAGTGAAACAATCCAGGGATCATCATAAAAACTGAGACCCCCTTCATAGCAGATACCGTAATCTTTACCGTGGATATGAAAGGTATGGAGATAGTCATTATCCCAGCCAAAAGCAAATTGCAGCAGAAAATGAAAAGCCCCTAATGACATATCACTCTGAATGCGAAAACGGCGCCAGATCATAGGGCTGATATCTCGAATGGCAGCTTTTACCGTATATACGGGCATAATTGTCCTTTCACTATGATGATAAAGCGAACAATCATACTCATTGATTAAAGAAATACCCCACAGATTTTTATGCTCTCAACAAGGGGCCTTAGCTTATTAACAAAGTCTCGCTTAAATGTGCAATTTGAGGCTCACCTTGTTTCTTATGATGGTAGCTAACCACCATAATTACTATGATACAAGTGCAATTTCGAAGAAAGGCGGTCAGTTGCTATAGTAGGCCTCTTTCTCGCCAAAGGAACATGCACTATGACCGATAAACACCTGACCGAAACAGAAAGATATCAGATTTTCAGCCTGAAAGAAGCCGGTTTTTCACAACGGGCGATTTCAAAGTCACTCAATCGAAACCCATCAACGATTAGCCGGGAATAGAGACGAAATCGGGAAGCAAAGAAATATGCTCCTGAACAGGCTCAGCTTAAGGCCGTAGCGCGCCGACATTTTGCTATAAAAGCAGTAAAAGTGAACCCAGAGATAGAAATGTGGATCAAACAGTTAATTTGGCAAGATTTAAGTCCTGAACAAGTTGTGGGTTATCTCAGGCGGGAAGCGAAAATATCTTTACATCATGAGACGATTTATCGGTTGATTCATAAAGATAAAAAGAATGGCGGTGATTTATGGCAGCATCTCAGGATTGCGAAAAAAACCTATCGTAAACGCTATGGACGTTATGAGCGCAGAGGAAAAATCAAAAACAGAGTCAGTATTGATAATCGCCCGAAAATTGTGGATAAAAAGCAACGTATTGGTGATTGGGAAGGTGATACCATTGTTGGGAAACATCATAAAAGTGCATTATTGACATTGGTTGAACGCAAGTCACTATTCACCATCATAATTAAACTTGAAGATAAAACAGCAGAAGGTGTCGCAAAAGCGACAACAAGACACTTATCACTGATAAAACATAAAGTTAAAACAATGACCTTTGATGACGGCCTCGAATTTGCCGAACACGAACTCATCAGTAAAAATTTAGAGACAAAAATTTATTTTGCTCACCCGTATTCCCCCTGGGAAAGAGGAATAAATGAGAACACGAATGGATTAATCCGAGATTACTTCCCAAAAGGAACCGATTTTAATCAGGTATCCGAGCTAGAGGTTAACCTTGTGGCAAACCGATTAAATAATCGTCCTCGTAAAACACGAAATTACAAAACACCGAATGAGTTATTTAAAGGAATACCCACTCATTTACTTCGTTCATTACGGTGTTGCGCTTAATATGTGAATCCAAGTTTTTGATTTATAACCGATAGATTTCAGTCAGCATCGTGGCGACAAATGCATGGCTCCTCAGATGCATAGCCTGACTATGTGGCTGGGGGATATGAGCTCAGCCAACAAGGTAGCAATTTGAAAAACAAAATATATAAGCGTTTAAGGTAATCTCCCAATCTTCGCTTCCACAACAACCCCAACAATATGCACATGACCATTGAGAGGTATCATATTATATTGGGTGTTCAATGGTTTTAAAAACGTATCATATCCTTCAGTGATCAACTGCTTGAAAGTCAGTTCTTTTTCGCCATCAAGTTTTGCTACGACCAAGTTGTTGGTTGTAGGCTTCATTTCTGGGTCAACTAAAATGATCATACCTTGTGGTATGCTTAATCCATTCGGCGATACCATTGAATCTCCTTTTACTTCCAGCCAAAAAGCACGTTGTGAGCATTCGACAGAAGTTTTATATCCTTTCTCAATGCGATTTATGTGGTATTCCGGTGTGGGGTCTTCGCACCAATGACCAGCCTTTGTCCAGTCGAGTAGTGGGTATTGTTTTTGAATATGTGTCTGTTCAGCAAACGTAGCATTATCACCATAGAGAACGGTTACAAGTTTCCTGACTTGTTTATCCAGTGACGGACTGAAATCTGCAATCTGGACTCCTAATTTTTGGGCAAAATAGGCTGCCATCTCCAAATTAAGGGCATTTATGCCATTGAGATAATGTGAAATCGCACTTTGAGTCTTGCCAATTTCTTCTGCAAGTGTTTCCTGAGAGATGCCGAGCTGTTTTTTCTTAGACTCAAATAGGTCTTTTAAGCGTGTGGCATCTTTAAGCTGTTCTGCTGTGAGTTTCTTTTTCATGGACTCATTTTAATACCAACGCTATTAAAATTAAAAATACTAATAGTATTGAAATATTTAGTACTTTAGATATTATTTTGGAGTAATCAGGAGGAAACATATGGAAAAAATTTCATTATCAGAATATGTAAAGCTAAATGGCCAAGCCAAAACAGCACGTTTAGTTGGTGTTCATCAAACTGCGATAAGTAAAGCATTGCGATCGGATCGTCAGATATTTTTGATTCGTCAGGAAGATGGAACCTATAAAGCTGAAGAATGTCGCCCATTTCCTAGCCAAAAACCGACAGAATTGCGGGAAAAGAAAATATCAGAGGTATGATTAATTCATCTCTATTATAGATTGAACTTAATTATCTCACTGATTTTATTAAGATGTTTTTTGTGTATATTGCTTGGGAGAGAACATGAATTCTAACATTCGTCATTATTTCAGAGCGATGGGGAGTATTCTGGATATCATGCCTACAAACGATTACCGTGATACTTTAGATATTGATTCAGCAAGTGGAGATTTACTCGAAAATCAGGTGGGTTCTCATTACTTGGACTCATTTCCATCTCCTGATGCATTAAAAAACTATGAATCAATTCTACCAGGTTGTGCAGAAAGGATATTTTCTCTCAGAGAAAAAGAGCAGGTTTTTCAGCATGAAAAACAGAAAAAAGCACTTGATGGTCTGATAAATAGAGATAGAAGAGGGCAATGGATGGGCTTTTCCATCTCTATGTTTATCTTAATCATTGCAACGGTTTTTGCGTTGAGAGGGGAAATGTTGTTTGCTGGTACTTTAATCACTGTTGATTTGGTGGGATTAGTTGCCGTGTTTGTTATCGGGCGTAGAACACATATTAAGTGATTTTAAAATAATATGGTAAGTTATTTAGAAAATATGTGACTATTTTTATTTGCTATTTTTTATATCTGTTACTTTTATTTAGATTTAGTGCGGTGGTTCTTATTCTATATCAATGAAGCTGATATGATGATCATCGACAAATATAAAAAAAATTGTATGATAGGAGTGTGTTTATGTATTAAAAATAAATTAGCGTATTATAGAGAGTTAATATGGATATTAAAACCTTATGTGAAATTTACCAATCTGGAAAAAAACTGAAATATCTTTTTTTCTGGGGTCATAAAACTAATCATGCCAACTACATAACCAAATCTTGTCTAAGTCAGTGGTATCCAGTTCAATTTACTATTGATGATGTAAAATATTCCAGTGCGGAACACTATATGATGGCAGGGAAGGCGCGTTTGTTTAATGATCTCGAAGCACTGGAAAAAATTATCAACGCTAAAAACCCAGGCGCAGCGAAAGCATATGGCCGAGAGATACGTGGATTTAACCGATCGATTTGGGATGATCATCGATTGAAGATAGTGATTGAAGGTAATCTGGCAAAATTTTCTCAAAATAAACCTTTGGCAGAGTTTTTATTGAATACAGAGGGAAAAATATTGGTTGAAGCTAGCCCTGTTGACCGTATCTGGGGAATCGGGCTGGCAGAAGACTTCCCCAATATCCAGAATCCTTTAACGTGGGATGGTCTGAATTTATTAGGATTTGCATTGATGGCTGTGCGTGAAAAATTAAAAGCATAAGCTAAAGTATAGAGCCTAATTGGATAGGCTCTATACTCTTTATCTTTTAAGTTGCAATTTTGTTATAATTGATAAATTTGTGTTGTATTTGGATTTAAAATCTGTTGTGTATCTGCTTGCAACTGATTGGCTTGAAGGGAATAGTGTCTTGCTCGCGTTCCCATTAGGCTGATAACCGTAGCGAATTAATAATTGTAATCTAATTAATCTTTTCTGTTATAGAAAAATAGATCAATAGTTATTACTCTGTATTTAATGAATATCTTTCAGAGTTATTTATACTCAATAAATTTCAAATCGCAACTCAGTTAACAAAGCAACAGTTTGAAAGATAAAGGGTATAGCTCTTGTTTTATCTTCTTTTTGGGAAAAAATACTATCAGGAAGTCGCTATGACTATTGATCAACATAATCCATTTTCTGTTAACACAACATTTCCCATTCACACAACCCAAGGAATTTAATCTTGCCTGATTCAGTTTTATTTTCTGCGATTAAAAGGCCGACTGCTGGAGTACAGTTAGTATTTCTACACCATGCTGGAGGCTCTTGTTTTTCCTATATGGAATTGGCCCACAAATTATCAGGGTTTATTGAAGTCTATTGTATGGAACTTGCTGGCAGGGGAACACGCGCTTCAGAGCCTTTTCAGACGGATGCCGAGAAGGTGCTTTCCGATATCCTGGCCTCGATAAAGCGTTTAAGGCTAGGAGAGGATAAACCTTTATTATTGTTTGGGCATAGCATGGGAGCAGAGCTTGCCTATCAGGTTGCTCATAGGCTTGAGTGTGAAGCGCCTGAAAAGAAAGTTGCCCTCATTATCTCTGCCCGTGGTTTTTCCGAACCAAAGGGTTTGAAAAGTGGGCCAGGTGAGGAATATTCTGATGCTCATGTTTTAAACATCCTTGAACAATGTGAGGGAACGCCTCCAGATGTTCTCGTTAACCCTGAATTGAGTAAATATGTGATTGGAACAATGAAAAATGATCTGGTTTTATTGGATTCTCTGTCCCGATTACCGAAGCCGAAGCTAAATGTTCAAACTCATGTAATAGGGGGAAGCGATGATAGAAGAGTTCCTGTCCCACGATTAGCAGAATGGTGGCATGTGTTGCCCGCACCAGTAGAACAACAGATTTTCACAGGAGGACATTTTTATTTATTCACAAATGATGCCGTGATCCCTTGGCTCGAAAAACAAGCTCGGGGGTTTGCAGGAAATACCTAGATTTGTCATTTTGAACCTGGGCTGTGCTCAGACAAAAGCGGTAGCTTTTGAACGCCCTTTAGTGTGGCCCGGAAGGGAGAGCACAGCGAATCAATCCTCACGTATTACGGTGTGCCCCTCCTTATTACACACATCCATTAACGTCTCATTACGTCTATCTTATTAATAATATCAAATAAAAATGCAATACCTTATTATCACAAAGTCTACTGTCGTCGTTCAAAATCTATACAGTTTGTTGTATGGTTTTCTGTATAGAAATTTCCTATACATTTTTTCTATACAATATTGGGTGGTTTATGAAGCTAACAGACTTGGCAATTAAATGAGCCAAACCAAAGGAAAAAGCCTATACATTAGCGGATGGTAACGGCCTATCTTTGTTAATTGATACTAATGGATCGAAAGGTTGGCGGTATCGTTATCAATTTGCTGGTAAGACCAAAATGATTTCATTCGGTGTCTATCCAGTAGTAACACTCACTGAGGCCAGAGCTAAACGTGACGAAGCGAGAAAACTGGCCGCTATCAATTTATTGAATCATGTATAGTATGCCTATTTGGAGAACATTCAAATGGCAAAGATTGATGTGACCTGCCTCTCTTGTTGTGCAGTTAAAGGGATCCACCGTAATGGGCGCTCACGTTCTGGTCATCAACGTTATCTTTGCCAATCCTGCCGTCACTCTTGGCAACTTGAATTCACTTATGTCGCTTGTCGTCCCGGCACACATAAGCAAATCGTCGATATGGTCAGAAATGGAATGGGATGTCGGGCGACAGCACGGGTGATGGGGATTGGCCTAAATACCGTTCTTCGCCATTTAAAAAGCTCAGACCCAAATCGGTAACGGAAGCCATTGCTCCCGGCACCAAAGTGATTGTCTGCTGTGAGAGGGATGAGCAGTGGTCGTACGTGAAGTCAAAGAATAAGCCCCGTTGGCTCTTTTATGCCTGCGACAGGATAAGACGAAAAGTGATCGCCCATGTTTTTGGTCCAAGGATAAAAAAGACATTGATGCGTCTGATGGCGTTGCTGGCTCCTTTCAACATTGTCGTCTATATGACAGATGGTTGGAGAAGCGATGAAAAAGCGTTGGCGGGGAAACGGCATGTGGTCAACAAGCGTTATACCCAACGCATAGAGAGGCATAACCTGAATCTTCGTCAGCATTTGGCAAGACTGACTCGCAAAACGTTGTCTTTTTCAAAATCCATAGAAATGCATGACAGAATTATAGGATATTATCTGAACATTCATCACTATCAATAAATTGGAATCATGACCTCATCTTTAGTTCCAATTAATAGTCAGAATTAAAATATAGTAAATCGCGTAAATTTCAAGGTGTTTTATAATGATAATATGTTAAAAATCAAAAGCCGTCAAAATAATCATATTTAATATTCATGCAATAACGAAAAATATGATTTATTTTAGTCTGATAATTAGCGATAATTAATTTTGCCATACAAGATCCATTTTATTTTAAAAGTAAAGAAAGTATTTTTAATAAATACAGAGTGAAAGCAATCAATTTTTATTTAGTTAACATTTTCCATAATACCAATTAATCTGGCTGCTGTATTAAGTTTATGTTCATAACTATGAGAAAATATATGTGGGTTATTCTTTATAATTTACATATTAAATATCAAGCAGTCGGAGGCTTCCCAATGAAAAAGAGGAGTTAACCGATGTCAGATAATAATTGTTTAAAACGAATGAAAGAAATACTTGAGCTTGCAGAAAGAGAAAAACACGCGCTAAAAGAAGAATGCCCTCCTTGGCATGATGAAACATTTATTAGTTCCAACATTGACGATGGTCACGGTCATCACGGTATTATGCTTCCCAACAATCACCGTTACTTTCTTGTAAAAGTTGTTATTGAGGGCATGGAAGGAAGGCATACTGCTGTGTCCACTGCCTTGTATGTTAATGGAGAACCAATAAGTCCCATTAGCTCAGGCAACTCAGTCAGCTCAAGCAAAATGCCTATTTGCGATGACTTGAAATTACCTATTTGGGATGACTTAGATGGTGGGGAAACAAAAGTTTACGAGTATCAAATTCCAGATGCTACTACGGTGAAATTAGCGGGGCATATATCTTCCATGAATTTGCTTAAAGGAGGAGAGGCCAGAATTACCCTTAGGGGGTATTACGACTCAAGGCCTGTAATAAACCAATAAGAGATTTGATACAATCCCATTTGTTAAAGGTGGCTGCCTAGGCGGTCACCTGACTCAATAATAAAGCAAATCATAGCCAGAATTAATAATCACCAATAGTTTCCCCTGAATTTTTGTGCCTACCATAAGCCTCATTCATCTCCTTCTCCCTCAAATTCCACACCGAATCTTCCGGCATCTGGACACGAACGTCCAAGCGGCATCCTTCGGGAATGTTACAGGCTTCACCATCAGCATAGTAGGCCTTCTCGCTGTCCACGATGTCTTTTATCCGCCGGTTCTGAAACCGTTCAGGCAAATTGTAGCAGTCTATGCACGAAACAAAGTAATGACCGTTTTATTAAATGCTGTCTTTGTGCTTTTTAACCTGTTGATTTTTATGATAGTCAAAACCTTGACCATCAAATAATGCCCGGTATTTTTACAATTATGGCAACAACTGTTGCGGAAATCCCCACGGAGGACGGCTTGAAATCAAGCCCTCATAGTGTAGTAAAACAACATGATCCAAATTTGAGCCATCTTTAAGGTGGGTGAATTTCTTCTATACCTTTTACTTTCGTACATGCGGGATTTTCCCTTATGTGACTTACTGACAGAATATGCATTTCGTCGTCAGTCAGTCACTGGAAAGTAGTTATAATTTTAACTTATTGATTTTTATTATTACTCAGATTTGAAGCATTTTTTTAATGTCATACATTTGCTCAAGCATCACTCATATATCACGAATAATATGTTTGTGAATCTATTGGTTTAATGGGTAACCTTTTGAATTTAATAATGATTGAAATTCCATATCATCTTTTTGTATCGCATAAAGCCAATATGGAAACAAAGCAAGATTGAAAGTATGCATGTTCATACGATTAAAGGTGAGGATTTAAGGGCATTTCGTAACCAACCAAGTGAAAGATATTCACTCAGTTAATAAGCACATAGCCTCATTGACTTTATGAACAGAGAAAGACACTACTTGTATAAAGTTAACAAAATGGCATGACTACAGGCATAGGAAAATCTTCTTATTGGCGGGGCATCAGTTACTGCTACTTTAATCTCTCAATAACTTCCGACGAAATGCGTCGTAACCCTCTATAGGTCAGGATGTTTAGCGTACTGACTTCACTTTATTGATACGAAGGAATTAGATCACGGAATGAAAGCATATCAACAGCATAATGAGATTGGTGAGGTTTCTTAGCGCAATGTAAGTGGTATAGAAATTTGTATATTTTAAAAAAATAAATTTATTTATTTCTTAATTATCATTTAATTATATGACTTTAGTTACAGCTAGCCCAGTTTCTTGCGCGCAGTCCGTATCCAAACTGCCTGCAATAATAAACGAATACTGAGATAAGTTATTGGTTTTTAATGATTTTTTTCAAAATGATGTGGCTGGATTTTTACTTTAGTTTATTGAGATAAGTGCAAACGTTTTAGCAAAGATAATATTACCTGTGTATGTTGCTTATGGTGAGAAAATAAAGAATTTTATTCAGAGTGTTTAATAGCCAGCGGCCATCCACACTATTGTTGACTTATATTAGTCTCAGGTTCTTAATAGTAATCTGTTTTACCCCCATTAAGTGAATGAATTATTGAGTAGGATAAAGTTAATGACATTAGAAACAATAAGTGGTCACGGCCTGTTTTCTGGCAAAAAAATAATTATTGTTCACGGATATACTGCTTCATCTTCATCAAATTGGTTTCCTTGGTTAAAAGAGACGCTTATTGAGCAAGGGGCGGATGTTATTGTACCCGGGATGCCTGAATCATTGGCCCCCAAACCTGAAGCATGGGCTAATATGTTGATGGATATCGTGCCAAGGGCAGGCAAAGATACGATTTTTATTGGTCATAGTCTCGGTTGTATCGCTGTACTACGGCATTTGGAGGCGATACGCTCTACGTCTCCCCATATTGGTGGGTATATTTTGGTTTCGGGATTTGATTCTCCTCAAATCGCTTTACCAGAATTGGATTCTTTTACTGCCGAACCGTTGGATTATGCTTTCTTACGTGGGGTAACAGGACTCCGTATTTCGATCATTTCTTCTAATGATGGAATTGTTTCTTCCCAATCCTCCCAAGCTCTGGCTCACTCATTGCAAACTGAGATTACTAATGTTGATAATGGTGGGCATTTTCTTGATAGAGAAGGTTTTACTCGTCTGTTACCTGTCTATGATGCCCTGAAAACCGTGGTATCAGAATAAAAATAGAAAGATGATATTTTCCCAATTCCCCAGTTTATTAGGCTTAATCTGGGGAATGGTGCATTTGAGTATATTAAATATAAAAGACCAATGAGGTATTTTAAAAATAGATGAGCAATTATAAGGTTTGACTATCGTTAGAAACGAGGACAATATAAAAATATGTTTTCAGTGAAATAATTTATTATTGAATTTAATTTGTGTTGTTCTGAGTATTTATGTAAAGATTATATTATATAAGGAATAAATTATGGCGCCAATTCATTCAACCCTTGTTTCCAATCAAAATTATGGTGATTTAGTTAACGTGGATTTCGAATATAAAGTAGGAAAATATGCCGCTAAAGATTTCAAATCTGATTGGGGTATTTCACCTACTTCATCGTCTGGTCTTAATCAAGGCCGATTAAATATTGTTATTGATCTGCAAGATGATCAAAATAAAGTGCTGGAACTCACTTATCTTGCCAATACTGTTGGTTCTAAAGCCGAACTTCATTTAATGCCCTAATTAATGGTAAATATAAGGCGTTATGGTTGCAATATAAGGTGATGTTCAGTAAAGATTTTATGTGGAAAAGGCGGTAAATTGCCGGGTCTGGCTGGTGGTGATCGTCCATCAGGATGTGTTGATAATGATAGTTTTGATGGTTTCAGTAGCCGCTTGATGTGGAGAAAAGAAGGCGAATTGTTTGGTTATCTCTATTACCCGGAAAAAGAAGCTCGGTGTGGCGATTACGTTAAATTAAATACCTCTTTAAAGAAAGATATTTGGTATACTCTGACACAATATGTGAAGCTGAATAGTATCGGTAAACGCGATGGTATCTATATACAATATATCGATAATACAGAAGTATTAAGATTAAATGATATCAAACTTCGAAATGAGAATGATGTTTTTATAGATGCGATAAAATGGAGCTCATTTTTCGGCGGTTCTACATTGGATTGGGCTCCGCCAGTGGAACAATATGCTTATTTTGATCATTTTATTGTTAGCGTTGAAAAAACTGATATTATCCAATAATTCAATAAATACTAAAGATTAAAAATAAGCTGTATATTCTAATAATGCGTAAAAATAAGCGTATATTTTATGGCTCACATGCCAGAGTATGTGAGCTATTTGATATTTTTACGAGATGGTGAAAAGTTGATTTATCACTTGCAACGTTTACACTGCTCGCCTTGAACGCACATTAAAGTATATAAAGTTATGTTATCTACCCATGAATATGCAAACGATCTAATCTTGTTTGCTTTAATTGTTGACTGTGGGTCTTTTAGTAAGGCGGCAGAGAGCGCAGGTATCACCAGTTCAGTCATTAGTAAGCGTATTGGGCGTTTGGAGAAATCCCTCGGTGCGCGTCTTTTATATCGTACCACGCGCTGTCTCACCTTAACTGAAAATGGACGGGAGCTTTATCAACATGCCAAAGAAATTAGCACGCGGATCCAAGACGCACTGCATGTCGTGAGTGAGAAGAGTGATGAATTAACGGGTGTGATCCGGATGTCAGTGCCGACTGTGTCTGGCGAATTACTCTTGAGTGAAAAAGTTGCTGAGTTCTGTAGTTTGCATCCTAAATTGAAAGTAGAAATACGGTTAGAAAATCATTTTGTTGATTTGGTCAACGAAGGCATCGATTTGGCAATTCGTACTGGCACGATGCTGGATTCCAGTTTGATTGCCAGGCCCATATTGAATTCACGCTGGGTGATTGTCTGTTCTCCCGGCTATCTGGAAAAACACCAGCAACCACAGTCTGCGGAAGATCTGCTTAATCATAATTGTCTGACTTATACCCATCAAGAAAGCGGTACTGCCAACTGGCTGATGAAACAACCTAATAGCCGTGATATCTATGAGTTACAGGTCAATGGAAACTTTTCCTCAAATAATGCGCTTGCGATTCGTAAAGCGGTATTAGGAGGATTTGGCATTGCGATGGTGCCACGTGTCATGGTGTATGAAGATTTGCAGGCAGAAAAATTGGTGGAAATACTTAAGGGATATAGTGGAAAAGTATTAGGTATTTATGCTGTTTATCCTTATACCCGAAATTTACCCCTAAAAATCCGTATGTTGATTGAGCACATCATGATTTCTTACAAAAATATCGGCCATTATTTTTAATATTCTTCTCTGCTGGGGGGAATAACCAGCAGAGATTATGTCATTTTTGGATATGGTCTATTGAAAATTTATACCTAATTAATGTGAGGTATACACGGCTTTTATCTCAATGCTTAGTCTATCTGATTGATTTTTATTGATTTGAACTTACGTATTTAATGTAAGTGAGTTATTGCTAATTTATATTATTTCCAATTGTTAAAAAATCACAGCATAGGAGCTTGGGAAAAGTTGTGATTATAATGGCGCTCTTATGAGGAATTAACTTTTCAGCTACATTTCTTATCCTATAAAAATAGTCACCATGAGGATCCTATGCCTTTGTTTTTCAGCATCGCACCTATTGTCCTGCTGATTTGGATGATGACCAAACGTAATGGTATTCCATCCTATATTGCTCTGCCGCTGACAGCGTTAATTGTTTACCTCATACAATTATTTTGGTTTGAAACTCAACCTATATTATTACATGCCAATATTATTACGGCTTTGGTTTCCGTTTTTACTCCTATCACAATTATCTTAGGCGCAATATTACTGAATAAATTGATGCAAATCAGTGGAGCTGAAGGTGTTGTGCGCAATTGGCTGGAAAATATCAGCTCTAATCCCGTGGCTCAATTGATGATTATTGGCTGGGCTTTTGCGTTTATGATTGAAGGAGCCAGCGGTTTTGGCACACCAGCTGCGATTGCAGCTCCCATATTGGTGGGATTGGGATTTAATCCATTGCGGGTTGCTTTGTTGGCTTTGGTAATGAACTCTGTTCCCGTTTCTTTCGGAGCAGTAGGAACGCCGACTTGGTTCGGTTTTGCCAATCTTGGGCTACTTGATGATAATTTACTGGAAATCGGTCGCTTGAGTGCATTGATCCACTTCGTTGCCGGTTTTGTTATTCCGTTGCTGGCATTGCGGTTTATTGTGTCGTGGCAGGACATTCGCCAAAATATCCTGTTTATCTTCTTGAGTATCTTAAGTTGTACTGTTCCTTATCTGTTATTGGCTCAGGTCAATTATGAATTCCCCGCGTTGGTGGGGGGGGCGATTGGGTTGGCTCTATCGGTACTACTTGCTCACATGGGTATTGGCATAACACGTTATGAAAGAAGAGAGCCTGTGCGAGCCATTCCTTTCAACAAGGTTATTAAAGCCATGGTGTCTACCTTGTTATTAATTATGATCCTGATTATTACCCGTATTCATCAATTAGGTATCAAGGAGTTTCTGAATAATGCTGAGCTCAATTGGCAATTGAATTTAGGGTGGTTGGGTGATCTGAGTGTCAGTAAATCTTTAATTATAAGTTTGCAACAAGTGTTGGGAACATCTGCTTCCGCCAGCTACAAAACGTTATATGTACCGGCAATTATTCCGTTTCTATTGGTGGTGCTGGTGTGCATTCCATTGTTTCAACTGAGCCGCCATCAGGTTAAGCAAATGTTCTGTGAAACAGGCTCACGTATTTTCAAGCCATTTATTGCGTTGTTTGGTGCGTTAGTGATGGTCAACATGATGATGTTAGGAGGCGAAAATGCACCTGTTATTATTATTGGTAACGCATTGGCCACAATGACTGGAGAAAGTTGGCTTTTGTTCTCTTCATTTCTAGGGGCATTAGGCTCATTTTTCTCAGGCTCTAATACTGTTTCCAATCTGACATTTGGGGGGATCCAGCATTCCATCGCATTGAGTAGTGGAATGAATATCAATTTGATGTTGGCGTTGCAATCTGTTGGTGGTGCTATGGGCAACATGGTTTGTTTAAACAACATTATTGCTGTTTGCTCTATTTTGGGGATCGCCAATGCAGAAGGCCAGATTATAAAAAAGACGATTTTACCAATGTTGGTCTACGGGGGAATTGCGGCTGTAATGGCTTTGATTCTGGCAACTTAAAAAATGTGCGAATAACTCTTTAACACTAAGGTACATACTATGATTATTTCCGCTTCAACTGATTATCGGGCTGCAGCACAGGCTAAGTTACCGCCTTTTCTGTTCCACTATATTGATGGCGGAGCCTATGCAGAGCATACCCTTAAACGTAATACCGCAGATTTATCTGATATTGAATTACGCCAGCGTGTATTGAAAGACATGTCTGAATTGAGTCTGGAAACCAGCTTATTCGGAGAAAAAATGTCAATGCCAGTGGCACTTGCGCCCGTGGGATTAACGGGTATGTATGCGCGTCGTGGAGAAGTGCAGGCTGCACGTGCTGCGGCCAAAAAGGGAATTCCATTTACTTTATCGACTGTTTCAGTGTGTCCGATTGAAGAAGTGGCTCCCGCGATTGATCGTCCGATATGGTTTCAGCTTTATGTGCTAAAAGATCGTGGTTTTATGCGTAATGTGTTGGAAAGGGCGCAGGCTGCGGGAGTTAAAAATTTGGTATTTACTGTTGATATGCCAGTTCCTGGAGCGCGTTATCGTGATGCACGCTCTGGTATGAGCGGCCCGAATGCCGCTATGCGTCGTGTCTTGCAGGCGATGACTCACCCCCAATGGGCATGGGATGTTGGTCTGTGGGGTAAGCCACATGATCTTGGTAATATTTCCGTATATCGCGGCAAACCGACCAAATTGGAAGATTATATGGGGTGGTTGGGAAGTAATTTTGATCCATCCATTTCATGGCGAGATTTGGAATGGATCCGTGATTTCTGGAAAGGGCCAATGATTATCAAAGGCATCCTCGATCCAGAAGATGCCAAAGATGCCGTGCGTTTTGGTGCAGATGGCATTGTGGTTTCTAATCACGGTGGGCGTCAGCTTGATGGTGTTCTGTCAACGGCACGTGCTTTACCTGCGATTGCAGATGCGGTCAAAAATGACATTACCATTCTTACTGATTCCGGTATCCGAACTGGATTGGATGTGGTGAGAATGATTGCTCAGGGAGCAGATAGTGTTCTGCTGGGGCGTGCTTTCGTTTACGCGCTGGCGGCGGCGGGTGAAGCCGGGGTTTCTAATCTGCTGGATCTGATTGATAAAGAGATGAGAGTGGCGATGACTTTAACAGGGGCGAAATCAATCTCAGAGATTAATTCAGATTTGTTGGTATGTAATCACGGTTAATGGTGGATTCTGCTATTGTGGGTCAGCAGAGTTTACCCTGCTGACCGCGTATTTTATTAGTCCTCTAGATCCCAATCGGGCGATATCCCTGCCATTCAGGTTTGTCTGGCTGACCATGAGGATTTTCAGTCAAGTGGATATGATAGCCACTGACTTGCCCAAGGAGCAGGCAGTCATCAACATCTTTCAGATTATCTTTATGCAGTTGACCATAACCCGAAAGTAAATTCTCTTTGGCTTTCTGTTTAGCTTCTTCTGCCGAGCGAGCTACAAAGAATCCGAATTCATGGGCTTCTGCCAGTGAATCTTTTCGATAACCTCCAAGGTTCACAAAATAGAGATGTTTTTCTCCATCATATTCATTATGACTAATTGTGATGTCATAACCATCAGCCCATTTTAAGGGCATATAACCATCCAGATGAAGTTTGTCTTTATCACCAAACCAAACTTCGCGTAATACAGGGTATGCTTCTTCAATCTGTTCCACTGCAACAAATTGGACATCATGAACTTCGATATTGGATTTTCCAGCATTTCCACCAAGATAAAACAGATATAACTGAAGCATTTTTTCCTACTTAATAATTTTCATCTATTTTATTTTTTATATAAAAAATAATCATCATGCGTTTTAGAACAATATTTGCCCATGTGAAAAGAGTTTCGCTTTACCAGTTAGATAAACACGATCGCCATCTATTCTGCATAATAGTTCACCACCTCGCTCAGATAATTGGCGAGCGTGGAGTTCGGTTTTATTGAGTCGTTTTCCCCAGAAGGGCGCGAGAACACAATGGCTGGAACCTGTAACGGGATCTTCATTGACACCTTTTGCGGGGGCAAAATAACGTGAGACAAAATCAACGGATGAATCACCGAGGGAGGTAATGGCAAGCCCTGGTAAGGGAAGGGCGGCGATCTTATCAAAATCAGGTTGGGTATTGATGATTTGCTCTACGGAATTCAAAACACAAACGTAGCGATTATGGGAGGCTAGCACTTCGGAAACATTTTGTCCCAGAGCATCTTGCATAATAGGAATAAGCGTTTTTTCTTCATGGTAATTAGCGGCGGGGAAATCCAGTGTAAAAACGCCATCTTGATGAGAGACCTTGAGTTCACCGGAAAGGCTCTTGAACGTGAGCGGGTTATCTTGGCTGTTGCGATGTTCTATGAGGACAAACGCAGTCGCTAACGTTGCATGTCCACATAAATCCACTTCGACTTTAGGTGTAAACCAGCGTAGGTGGTTTCCTACCAGAAAAGCCGTTTCTGGTAGGCCAATTTCAGCGGCAATGGCAACAAGAATTTTCTCTGCCGGCCACTCATTCAGCAAAACAACAGCAGCGGGATTGCCAGAAAAAGATTTTTCCGCAAAAGCATCAACATGGTAAATAGGGTATGAGTGCATCATAAGCTCACTTGTTTTTATCATGAAAAACCGAACACAGGATGTTGAAATTACATTAATTTGTAAAGAGTTATCTGATTTGGTTTCAAAACACACAAAATTGTAGTGTTGACCTGAGGTGGTAATGATTATTAAATAATAATTCATTGTTATAGTTCCACTAAGGGAAGATATGAAAACCAAAGGATCTTATTGCCTATTTTTTATTTTGTCAGTGTGTTTTTCTCCGGCTCTGGCATTGGATTTGAGCTACAAAAGCGATATACCTGCTGATAACAAACCGTCAGAAGAGTATCTGAAAAAGAGAAACGAGTTGAATCACGGAAATTGGGGCACGAAGAAATTGACTGAGGATAATGCCTTGGCCGAGAAATGGGGGGATGAGATTAGTAAATATAATAATAGATTCGTGCAGCAAAATAGTCTGGATTATAATGATAGATTCGCGCAGCAAAATAGGCTGGGATTTTCTAATGTTGGGTACATTCAACAGTTGAAGCTTTCTCCTCATATGAAGCCGACAAACTAGCTGGTAAATAGGGTATGAATGCATCAGAAACCCGCTTGTTTTTAGCAGAGAAAATTGAACGCGGAATGTTTAAATTACGTTAATTTTTAAAAAGTTATCTGATTTGGTTTCAAAACACACAAAATTGTAGTGTTGACCTGAGGTAGTAATGATTATTAAATAATAATTCATTGTTATAGTTCCACTAAGGGAAGGTATGAAAATTAAAGGATCTTATTGCCTATTTTTTATTTTGTCAGTGTGTTTTTCTCCGGCTCTGGCATTGGATTTGAGTTACAAAAGCGATATACCTGCTGATAACAAACCGTCAGAAGAGTATCTGAAAAAGAGAAACGAGTTGAATCACGGAAATTGGGGCACGAAGAAATTGACTGAGGATAATGCCTTGGCCGAGAAACGGGAGAATGAGATTAAGGAGTATAATAATAGATTCGAACAGAAAAACAGCTTCGACCAGAAAGATAGCTTGGCATTATCTTATGATTGGGACGAGCGGCAGTTGAGGCTTTCTCCCCATATGAAACAGACACACTCAATGCCATTTTTAAAAGAGCAGACTAAACGTCAGTGCTATAGAGAAACAAGACAGAAATTGGAGAAAGAGCAAGGGAATGGTTATTCCTATTCTGATATTGCAGATACCTGTGGTTTTTATTAATTGATCTACTTATTAATTAGCCATTAGAGCAGGTTTAAACGGGTTTCTGAAGCTGTATACAGAGAACGATGTAATGTGTGTACAAGGATGCTGGAGAATAGCGAAAGGATTCGCAAATTTAGCACTAACTGTCGTTAATAAGCCTCGAATTATTGTGACTCTCTGCCTATGCATTTATTGTTTCATGTCGATGTATGGCATTCATCATCGGCATGCAGACCCATCTATCAATAAAGCGATTTTAATTTTCAGAATATTATGACTTGATGCACAACGTTATTATGCATAAAATGGAGCGCGATGGAACGTTATGGCAGTTGAATTCAAGGAACGATGGTTAGAGCGGTTTTATGAGGATGATGTTCCCCATAAGTGCATTCCTTCGGCATTAAGTGGTGTGTTGTACCGAAAATTGCAAATGCTGGATGCTGCAACGGAATATAATGATTTAAAAGCACCTACCGGGAATGGCTTTGAGCATTTAAAAGGGAATTTACAGGAATACTGTTCAATAAGGGTAAACAGGAAGTATCGCCTCATTTTCCAGTGGGTGGATAAAACAGCGGTTGATACTTACTTGGATCCTCATAAGTACTAATGCGAATCACAGTATTCAGTAGACGGTTGCCTGTAGAGGGAAAAGATAATGAGAAATACCAAACGTCGCCCAGCAACTGTGGGTGAAATACTTGTGAGTGAATTTCTTGAGCCACTGGGGATAGAAATTAACACATTGGCTGATGCAATGGGCGTACATCGTAATTCACTGAGTCGTTTGGTCCATGATAAGGGAACCTTGACTGCACCAATGGCAATTAAATTGGGGGTTGCATTAGGAAATACGGCTGAATTTTGGTTGAATATTCAACATGCCGTTGAGATCTGGGACGTTCGTCATCAGGAACGCGAAATGAGCACAAAGGGCATCAAACGGTTGGTTAAGACTGAGCTAAGCGTGGATTTACACTCGGTTTGATCGAGCTATGCCAAACACTGATAGAGTCAGAAATAGAACGCTAAATACGATCGAACGAAAGTCGATAAGAATCTCAATTTTAGAATTTAATAGCAGGCTTGTGATGGGAAGTATTGACTTGGATATTTTTTTATTTTCTATAATATCTTTAAGTAAATTACTTACAAAACAATGAATTATTTTTTAATTAATCCATATTGTGATATTTTCACGTGTTACGATGTGAATGTGAAACAGGTGGAGATTACATAAAAACAGTAGATTTCTCTTTGTTTGGGTTAGGGTGATTGTAAGGATGCTAATAAATATAAGAATAAATAAGGTTTGAAAATGCCAAGTAAGCGATGAAAAAGAACACTGATTACAGGTTGAAAATAGCAGTCAAAAATAAATATATTAATAATTATGTAACATTTTTCAGAAGAAATACTGGAACATCTTACTCCATCGTTAGATATTGGCTGCTATTTCTAAATAGCAGCCTGATGATTTTTATCGGTGAATATTATCGTTATCACCATACAGGGATGGCATACCTTCAGGGCGTGTTTTGAACCGACGGTGCAACCACATGTATTGATCAGGTGCCTGCATAATCTCTTTCTCGATCACCTTATTCATGAATGCTGCTGCTTCCACCTCATCTTTCAGAGGGAAATTTTCTACAGTGGTTTGAATAATCAACTCATAACCTTTTCCATTAGGCAATCTGCGAGGAGTAAAAGGGATTAGTGCTGGATTGGACAGGCGGACAAGAATAGAGGTTCCAGTCGTGGTTGCTGCATGCTCAACAGCGAATAATGGAACGAATGCGCTTTTACGTGGGCCGTAATCATGATCAGGCGCATACCAAACCATTTCACCGTTTTTCAAACAGCGGATCATGCCCTTAACATCTTTTCTGTCCAGCATGTATTTATTGGAACGGAGCCGTCCCCATGTCTGTAGCCAATCCATGACTGGATTGTCATTGGGGCGATAAACTCCAATTCCTGGGTTCAACATACCCAAGATACGAGCCCCTAATTCCAGTGTTAGAAAATGGATACCAATAACGATGATCCCTTGACCCGTGGATTTCACTTTTTGGAGATTTTCCCGACCGGTGACTTTGAACCAGCGTTTAATTCTCCAGTCAGGCCAAAACCAAGCCATTCCGGTTTCAAACAAGCCCATACCAACAGATTCAAAATTTCTGACCAGCCACTCATGCCGTTTTTCTGGAGGCATATCAGGGAAACAGAGTGTCAGATTGCGCTCAGCGATTTTAGCTCGTTTTTTCAAGAAACGTTGTGAAAGCCGGCCAAGCCGAGTTCCCATCCAGTAAATCGCTGGATATGGGAGTAAAACCAATAAATAAAGTATGCCGATGCCTAGCCAAGTCAGCCAGTAACGGGGATGTAAAAGTGAACGACGAAAAGTAGGTGCTTGTATCATATGTTTTCAGTATGTTATTTGTCAGACGCCTATTGGATAGACTCTAAGAGTAATATTGGCATGATTATGATATTCCTACGCACGATATTCAAATGTTTGCTTGATATTAGCTGAACGGAGAAGTATAAATCACTATCCGCTAAAGGCCATTTTCGCTATGATATCCGGCCATCAATGGGACAGCCATTGAAGTTTTTATTTTTTTGTAATCGAAATTCAGGAAAGTACACCATGCCAGTGTTACATAACCGTATTTCTAATAAAGAGCTGAAAGAGCGCATGTTGGCTGAAACTGAGCCGCGCACGACTATCTCTTTTTATAAATATTTTACCATTTCCGAACCACAGGCTTTTCGCGATAGTCTATATCAAAAATTTACCGAATTGTCTGTCTTTGGACGGGTTTACATCGCCAAAGAAGGTATCAATGCGCAAATCAGTGTGCCTTCCAAAAATGTCGATGCTTTGAAAGCATTATTGGATGAAGCTGATCCAGCGTTACGCAATCTACGCCTGAATATTGCTTTAGAAGATGACGGTAAGTCATTCTGGGTATTGCGTATGAAAGTACGTGAACTCATTGTTGCTGATGGCATTGAAGATGAAACTTTTAATCCATCAAAAACAGGCGCATATCTTAAAGCGGAACAGATTAACCAAATGCTGGATGATTCTGATACCGTCTTCGTCGATATGCGTAACCATTACGAATATGAAGTAGGACATTTTGAAAACGCGATTGAAATTCCTTCGGATACGTTTCGTGAACAGTTGCCAATGGCAGTAGACATGCTGAAGGATAATAAAGATAAAAATATCGTTATGTACTGTACTGGTGGAATTCGTTGTGAAAAAGCCAGTGCTTATATGTTGCATAATGGTTTTAACAAAGTTTACCACGTAGAAGGCGGCATTATTGAATATGTCCGCAAGGCGAAAGAACAAGGGTTGCCAGTTCGGTTTATTGGTAAGAACTTTGTTTTTGATGAGCGTATGGGTGAACGTATTTCTGAAAAAATCATTGCACATTGTCATCAGTGTGGTACGGCGTGTGATAGCCATACCAACTGTAAAAATGATGGCTGTCATTTGTTGTTTATCCAATGCCCATCTTGTGCAGAGCGTTTCGAAGGCTGTTGCAGCGATGTTTGCGGCGAAGAAATGAAGCTGCCTGAAGATGAACAGCGTTTTCGTCGGGCAGGGAGAGAAAATGGGGCTAAGATTTTTAATAAGTCTCGCTATCGGTTAAATGATGGTTTAAATATTACATCACCGCAATCCACTAAGTAATATAGCATTTATTTTTCAAGTTGCGGTCTTGTCGGCTGCAACTTGAAGCCTATAGGAAATAAATATTCTTGAAGTGACAACCCAAGCAACATCAAAGAACTATCGTAAACAGTATTTGGGTTATTTAAGCTAAAATAGTTTTTTCAAAAGGTTTAACAGAAATATTTAAAAATATTGTAAATAAAAAGTAACTCTATTTTGTTAGAAACTCCTGTTTTTTCTATAATATGTCTTTTATGAGAATAAACTGTGCTATTGCTGATTTTTAATATTTTGGCGATTTTATGGGTGTCTGTTTCTAGCATCCAATAATAGATGACACGATTTTCCTGATGGCTAAAAATAGAGCTATGTGTATTGAAATTAGAGAAATAACATTTAATATCATATGACGCCATTTCTTTTAGGCGATCAAGTAACGTTGTCAGATTTTTCTTTGATAAAATAAAATCTTTATTAGTCAATTGGATAGATGTATTATTGAAGGGGTATGGTTTGTCGATATAAATATAAATACGAGCCCCATTAACTGATGAGATTAATAATTTCAGTTGTTCACTATATTCACTATATTCACTATATTCACTATAGTGGCCATAATTTGTTAAATTCACTAAAATGACATCTGGGTGAAATACAGGCAGGCTATTTATGGCCCCACGAATTGATACAGCATCTATAGAGAGAATATCTGTATTTTCTTTTAGGAATTCAATAATTCCTAAACGTGTATAATGGCACTCATCAATGACTAATAGTTTCATTACTTGAACATCCTTGTTCGACTATGGTTATCTTTAAATAATTAGCTTAACAATTAAGCATTAGGCGGATGAATACGACCGTATAATACAGTATTATGAAGAATAATAAACCATATGGATAATTTTATTGGTTAATTCTTATCCATATATCCATTTTGGACACTCAATGTATTGAGTGTCCAAATGCTTTGGATGTGTCTAAATCTATTGTTAATGTTTAATATGATCACGTTGACTGTATTCTGATGCTTCTATCTTTTCAATCCCAGCCTGTAAAATGAGGATTAGTTGTTTCGCCACTCCTGTTGTTAACCATAATGTTTTGTCAACACTGACATTCTCTGGGGTTTGATCTTGGGAGGATGAGTAATGAAGACGTATCATCATAGCGTCATAGGCATCAACAGTACTGATATCCCAGCCTACAACAGGATGAGTTTGAATTATTTCACCTTTTTTTTCCATATAACCTCCTAATCAGACTACAGCATCATTATTGATATAATTGACTAAGAGCAAAAGATCTCATCTAGGATAAGTCAAATAGTAGTATAAACCTTTTTGGCAATCTAAGAAGTGAAAAGAGCAGGATTTTTTTTCCTATCACTGATAGGAATTATTGTAAGCTATTCCTGCCTTATAAAAAGCAGGAACGTGCGCGGAAATAAACAATAATTTCCGCACGGTTTATCAGTGAAAAATTACTCACATACTTTGACATCCCACCCAGCATCTTCCCCGGCAAGGAATGGAATTAGTTTTTCATTACCGCATTCGACATATTCAACTACTGGTGTAGGTTTGCGTGTGAGCTCGATAAAGCCATCATTAATTGGTAGGCCGTAAAACGCTGGGCCATTTAGGGAACAGAAAGATTCAAAATGTTCCATTGCCCCCATTTCTTCAAAAACAGTGGCGTAGGCAGCCAGAGCTGTAGGAGCGTTAAAAACCCCCGCACAGCCACAAGACGATTCTTTGCGGTGTAGGACATGAGGGGCTGAATCTGTTCCCAAGAAGAAACGGTTACAGCCACTGGCGATTGCTGCCCGTAGTGCTTCCTGATGAATGTTGCGCTTTAGCACGGGCAAGCAGTAAAGATGGGGACGAATACCGCCAACCAGCATATGGTTACGGTTGAACATCAAGTGTTGTGGTGTCAGTGTTGCGCCTAATTTATCGTTGCCTTCCAGAATGTATTCTGCGGCTTCCTTAGTTGTAATATGTTCAAAAACAACTTTCAGTTCAGGAAATTGTTGACGCAACGGTTCCATTACTTGTTCGATAAATCGTGCTTCACGGTCAAAAATATCAATATGGGAGGCGGTGACTTCACCATGGATCAGAAGTGGCATTCCTATTTTTTCCATGGTTTCCAATAACGGATAGGTTTTTTTGATATCAGAAACGCCGTGACTGGAATTAGTTGTTGCATTGGCTGGATAAAGTTTACAGGCGGTGAAAATGCCTTCTTTATAGCCAGTTTCAATTTGGTCGCTGGATGTTGAATCTGTCAGATAACAGGTCATAAGAGGTTGGAAATGGTGATCTGACGGAATAGCTGCGATTATCCGATTCTTGTAGGCTTTGGCACTGGCAACATCTGTCACTGGAGGGACAAGGTTGGGCATAATGATAGCTCGGCCAAAGAAGCGGCTGGTATGGGGCACAATGGTTTTCAACATATCACCATCGCGGAAGTGAACATGCCAGTCGTCAGGGCGGCGGATTTTAATTGTATATGATTCAGTGGTCATGGAACCGGCTCCAGAATATAGGTGAAAAGAGGATGGATGCTGATTCAGCATTCCTTAAGCCGGAGGAGGATGATAAAACGAAAATAGCTAAATAGCTATTAATGAATGATAATATCCTGTGAATTTTGAAAAAATAAAATTTTAATTTTATGTATATTAGGGTATTCAGAGGGAATTATCATATCAAAAAAAGAAAAATAACAACATGAGGGTGAATTGAATTTGGCTCCTCCAGCTGGACTCGAACCAGCGACATACGGATTAACAGTCCGCCGTTCTACCGACTGAACTATGGAGGAACTCCTTCAAGACGGGGTGCATATTAACGGCACTTTTTACGTTTGTCAAAGTAGAAAATGATAATAACTGTTTGTTTGGTGGTAATGTGTACCAAGTGCGTTTTTTTTGGACTTTTGTTTGCCTGTTTGAGGGAAAATCAGGAAAGGAGGCGTCATGCGTGAGCAAAAAAAGATCAATGTCAGTTAGGAAATAAGGACTAGGAAATAGGAGCTGGAAAGCGGGAAGACTAAAGGAATGCCTTAAAAAATCGAAATGCCAAAAAGAGAAAAAAATGAAAAATAGAAGGGTAGAAAGCAAAAAACCTGATTAGCAAAACTAATCAGGTTCTTCATAATATCTGGCTCCTCCAACTGGACTCGAACCAGTGACATACGGATTAACAGTCCGCCGTTCTACCGACTGAACTATGGAGGAACTCCTTTAAGACGGGGGCATATTAGCGGTACTTTTTACGTTTGTCAAAGAAGAAAATAATAATAACTGTTTGATTGCTGGCAATATGTACTCATTGAAGGGTTTTTGGTCTTCTTTGTGTTTTGAAGATGAATCATCACATCGAAGGAGCCATTTCAAGAACAACAAATATACCTAAAGATCTCAAGTTGTAGTGCAAGCAATGCCAACACAGTAGCAACGTGAAAGATTAAGGAGATAAACATTGAGGGTCAGGTGGAAACAAAAAAACCGACCAGCAGCGCTAATCGGTTTTTTCAGAATTTGGCTCCTCCAGCTGGACTCGAACCAGCGACATACGGATTAACAGTCCGCCGTTCTACCGACTGAACTATGGAGGAATTGAATTGTTCCTGAGAACGGAGCGGATAATACAGGGATTACTCTTGAGTTGTAAAGTGAAAAAAGAAAAATAAGTTTAAGTGATTAAGTTACATGCAATGTGATGATTTTTTGCTATTTTTTGATGAAATTATAACTAATTCAGCAAACTTTTTCTGATCAAAGAATGAATGCAGGATCTTGCAAATGTAGGCATTGATTGGTTATTCGATGAATGTTGGCAACAAGAATAACAGCAACAATCATAGGAACCGATTTAACTCAAAGAATAAAGAGATGCAAAAATGAGAGGCAAAAAACGGCTTCCTAATCGGGAAGCCGTTACAGACGATTTAGGCTAATTGATTCAGTCTAATCTTAACATCACGCGTAACTAGCTGGGCGTGATGCTTTGAATTTGGCTCCTCCAGCTGGACTCGAACCAGCGACATACGGATTAACAGTCCGCCGTTCTACCGACTGAACTATGGAGGAATTGCTTCGTTCCTGAGAACGGAGCGAATATTAGCGATGAACTGGAATGGTGTCAACGCAAAAATTCTTTTTTCTTATTGTTTGCTTACCATGTAAGCGTATTGTGTCTTCATTGTACTATTTTATTGAATTTACGCACTTTTATTCACCATATTAATAGGTTGAGAATAGGGTGACTGCTCTGAACAGGCGATCATAAACACATCATAAAAACAAATACCGTGTTTCTTCTTCATAATGTGTTTGATGTCACGTTTGATTTCATTCGGTACTTGAGGATGAGTGAGTATTTTATTAATGGCGTTTTTGGAAACTTGCTCATTGACGAACCATTCACCGTTATAACATACACGTAAATCGAGTACGTCAATGTCTTCGAAATGATAGATTGGTTTGATATCAAATAACAGAATGGCAGACATGGCGATAAAAACTATGGTAAATGCAACAAGCGACCAAGTGCCAAAATAGGGTGCATACCACATGAGCATAGCAAGCAATGCATAAGCGATAACCATCGCCAGGCACAAGTATGGATGATGGTGAATAAACAAGCTGTTGAAGTGAACTTTACCATCACGATGCTCTTTAAGATTGATTCGCTCAAGATCCTTAATCAATATCTGTTTGATGATGTTCATAATACTAACCCACTTATTTGTAGAGAAGTGTTGTAAAAAAGTGTGATCGAATTGAAAGTTATGCCATTTTCAAGGTTAGCATGCCAGGAACACACATCTGTATAGCAGTTGCTTTAAATTATTTAGAAAATTGTTATTGCTGACGAGAAAGACCAGTATTCTTGCTAAGATAAAAGTTGAATAAATCAAATAAAATTATAAATGCACCGCTTTATTATGTTATTCTGTTCTAATATTGAGCGCATACGGATTTTTTAAAACGATAATACATAAAAAGGTTGCTATTCGCGTTCGGTCATGCGTTAATGCATCTGGCCTGATTAACAGACCTACTTTATGTACGACATCTTGAGTTAATGAGTTATGTGTAAGTGCTATCTTCGGTAGCCTTTGTTGACCGTTTCCTTCTTAGTGCCTCCATAAGTAATAGCTAATACTGGCCAACACATGCCCGAGGTGGCAAGTTTTTTTTGATATATAGGAAAGTCAAATGTCTGACAAAATGAAAGGTCAAGTGAAGTGGTTCAACGAGTCTAAAGGCTTTGGTTTCATCACTCCAGCTGATGGTAGCAAAGACGTATTCGTACACTTCTCTGCCATTCAAGGTAACGGCTTCAAAACTCTGGCAGAAGGCCAGAATGTAGAATTCACCATTGAAAATGGTGCCAAAGGCCCAGCAGCAGCAAACGTAACTGCTATCTAATCTTCGCCTTTATGCCTTACTTAAGCTCGCCAGGACAAAATGCCGTGGCGGGCTTTTTGTTTTTCTGCACCACGAATATTATTGTGCGATGAATACTGTCCCATGAATTTTATCTCATGAGTTTCATTCTAAAAATTTCTAAGCTAATTTATTTAGATTATAAAAATAACTGAGTGAAAATATAGGTTATTAATCATAAGTTAAAATAAGTCGCAATTGATTGATGAAATATTTATAGCACTGTTGCTTTTTAATGAAACAAAGATCGCATATTTTTTGTAAAGCAGGTTCTCGTTTAAAATCTTTACTTATTCATTTTATCTGTTTATACTCGCTCGAAAATTCTATTGGAGAATGAATAATTGGACAGTCAAAGTTTTAGGTTAGATAAACAATAATCCGGTAAGCTGTTCATTTCCTTCCGATTTGCTGCTTACCTGAAATGGTGGGCGGTACTACTTCAATTTCCATGGGCTGTACCCACCCGAAGAAAGATTATTTGATATTGTTGGGGATCTACTGAACTGGGTTCTTAATAAAGTATCAATTGAAAGTATATCGGGGCACGCATGATGTGGTTATATACTCACTCCTTATTCCCTCCGGGAAAATATAAATAATCAAATCGAATTAAATATTCGTCATCACAATATTCCATGTACGATGAAGAGATTATCTCTTTAGGCTATCTATTGCGTGTTAGTTTAATAACGAATGGATTTTAGTGACTGAATTTCTCATATACAACCAATAGAAAAATGTTTAGTTGCTGTGTAGCAAACAGTCTGAAAAATCCAACCAATAGGTGCTCAGTAAATAAAGTTAACTGAGCAAGCTACTAATGTACATGATTCTCTATACCTAAAAAATCTCAAGTTACGTGCAATCGATTAATAAATTGAGGAATTAAGGGGTTATTTATCCATTTGACGTTATGGAGAATATCATGTTGTTAACATCTATTGCGATTCATTTACTTTCTGCACTATGTTTTGGGGCTTTGATTGGGGCTGAACGTCAATGGCGCCAACGCATGGCAGGATTGAGAACCAACGCTCTGGTATCAACTGGCGCCGCAGTTTTTATTATTAGCTCAATGGCTGCTTCTGTGGATAGCCCGGGGCGTATTGCTGCACAAATTGTCTCTGGAGTTGGTTTTCTTGGTGCTGGTGTGATTATGCGTCAGGGAATGAACATTCGTGGTTTAAATACAGCGGCCACATTATGGTGTTCGGCGGGAATCGGCGTGTTATGCGGGCTGGGTCAATATTGGGCAGCTAGCATTGCAACAGTCATTATCCTTTGCGCGAACATTTTACTGAGAGAAGCCGCACAGAGAATTAATAGCCAGCCTCATCAACAAGCCTTGAATTTAGAACAGCGCTATAAAATCCATGTTATCTGCGACATAAATGACGAAATTTTAGTAAGGACTTTGATTCTACAGGCACTCAATGGATTAGGCGTTAGATTGCAGTCAATGAGCAGTGCGGATGCCATTCAGACTGGCAGGATTGAAGTCTGTGCGGAAATATTGGCGACGCCTGCTGAACAAAAAGAAATTGAGTCAATTGTTTGTCGAGTAAGTTTGGAAAAAAGCGTCACTTCAGTTAATTGGGAAATTGCTGCTGAACTGCCTGCTTAGAATAATTTCTTATATTTAATTCAATAATTTTTATTTATAAGGAGTAAATATGGACGATGTTCCCCTATTCCCCATGTTGAATGAGGTGTTGCCTATGGAGTAACTTCGTTTCTCAGATAGGCAACGCAAAAAAGATTTATATGAGAATTGTCCCTTGCAGAAAGGGGGATGGTTATCGCACATTAAATATAGAAAATGCGTTATGACTGAGAAATAAATTAATAAATCAGCCAATTTGTTCAAGGAAAAAAATTTGTCATCGCGAAACGGGCTAACCAGAGTCTTGATCATATCCTCAGTGATCTTAATGGTCATGTATTGGGACTAACTGACGATGATGCCGTAGAACGTTTAGGGCAGTACGGTATCAATGAAGTTGCACATGAGAAAAATCTCCATGCCTTGATTCAGCTTATTACCGCTTTCCACAACCCGTTCATCTATGTATTGCTACTACTGGCTGCAATCAGTTTTTGTACTGATTACTTATTGCCATCATCCAATGGGGATGAAATGAGTCTTACGGACGTCATGATTATCTTACTGATGATCACATTGAGCGGATTGCTGCGATTTTGGCAAGAATATCGTACAAATAAGGCTTCTGAAACTTTGAAATCGATGGTTAATACAACAGCAACCGTGCTGAGACGTTCTTCCCATGACACCAAACTACAGAAAAAAAATTCCAATTAAGTATTTGGTGCCGACCGTATTGTTAATCCATGGATTAACAAAAGGAGATTGGTTCGATGCTGCGTTGTTTGCACTAGCTGTTGCTGTTGGATTAACGTCTGAAATGTTGCCAAGGATTGTCAGCTCCAATTTGGCGAAGGGTGCCATTGCCATGTCAAAGAAAAAAGTCATTGTAAAACGACTCAATGCAATACAGAACTTTGGTGCAATGGACGTGTTATGTACCGATAAAAGGAACATTGATCCAAGACAAAATTATTCTCCGGCATTATTTAGATACAGAGGGCAGGAAAGATGCCTCTGTACTTCATTGGGCTTGGCTAAACAGCTCTCATCAAAGCGGGACTAGAAACCTAATGGATCAAGCGATTGTCAGGTATGGGAGCGGAAATTAAGGCATCAATTTTCTTCGCAGCTACAGAAAAATTGATGAGTTGTCTTTTGATTTTGTTAGACGCAGTTTATCAATTTCTATACAGGATTTGTGTAAAAATCATCAATTAGTCTGTAAGGGCGCCGCTGAGGAAATGCTATCAGTTTGCTCCTATATAAGAATAAAGGAGCAAATTATTCCTCTCACTGAAGAAAATTGCAACAATTAAATGGAACTAGTTAGTAGCTATAACGAACAAGGTTTCAGGGTGTTAATCTTAGCAACACGGGAGTTAAGTCCTGATGAAGTGAAGCATCCGCTTTCTGTTACTGATGAAAAGGAGATGGTACTACAAGGTTTATTAACATTTTTAGATCCGTTAAAAGAGAGTGCTGCAATGGTAATTGCGGTATTAAGGGGAAATGGCGTTTCGGTTAAGGTGCTTACCGGAGATAATCCTGTCATTACGGCTAAAGTTTGTCACGATGTGGATTTAGATTCTGGAAATATTCATTCTTGTTGGCCCTGATATTGAACTAATGAGCGATGAAGACCTTTCAAAAGAAGTGGAATTAAGGTCGGTCTTTTGTAAGTTAACCTCTCTGCAAAAATCACGTATTTTAAAATTATTGCAAAATAATGGCCATACGGTTGGTTTTCTTGGTAATGGAATAAATGACGCACTGGCATTCCGGGATGCTGATATCGGAATTTTCGTTGATACAAGGACGGATATCGCAAAAGAGTCAGCAGATATCATTCTGCTTGAGAAAAATCTGATGGTATTAGAGGAGGGGGCATTAAGGGAAGAGCAACGTTTGGGAATATCACCAAGTATTTAAATATGACGGTCAGTTCAAATTTTGGGAACGTATTTTCTGTACTGGTTGCCAGTGCATTTATTCCATTTTTGCTGATGTTAGCCATTCATCTGCTTGTACAAAACCTAATGTACGATATTTCACAACTGTCTTTGTCGCGAGACAAAATGGACAATGAGTTTCTGAAAAAGCCGCACAAGTGGGATACAAAGAATATCGAACATTTTATGATTTGGATTGGCTCCACATCCTCTATCTTCGACATCACGACATACGCTGTTATGTGGTCTGTATTTGCAGCTAACAGTTTAGAACATCAAGCCTTATTTCAATTGGGATGGTTTGTGGAAGGGTTACTGTTACAGACATTAGTTGTTCATATGTTGCGTACACAAAAAATTCCGTTTGTGCAAAGTACGGCTGCATTACTTGTTTTATTAATGACACTAATCATAATGGTACTGGGTATTTACATTTCGTTTTCCCCTTTTGGTACCCTAATTGGGTTACAGCCACTACCGTGGGAATATTTTCCATTATTAATTGGGACTCTAATAAGCTACTGCATCGTTGCCCAGATGATGAAGCGATTTTACATTCATCGATTTGGTGGATAGTTGTAAATAATTCTCATTAATTAATTTGTTATTCTGTATGGACTAAGTGAGTAATCCATACAAAAAGTATGGTATTAAAACTCTCAACATAACAAAATTTTTGTGGATATTTAGAATAGGTCTTGATGTTATTCTTTGAATATGAACCTTCTATCACAATATAAATGAATTTAAGGAAGTAATAGAGTTATATTTATATGTTATTTTTTTTATTTGAAACGCCAATTTAAATCGTCCTTTGCTACTTGTATTTAAAGTTAAGTAGAATAAATTTCTTTTTCATATTTATCTTTCCATCTGTGTTCATTTCTTTTCATTCAGAATATCTATTCATCTTTTAATTGGGTTTTATGTAGTAATAAATTGTTGCCAAATTTGCATTTGGGAATGATTTTATATCTATATTTTATGTTATTTAAGTAAATTAATTTTTGGGTACTAGGATATTTTACTTTTGAATCTGGTTGTTATCGGTGTGTTTTAGAATAGCCTATAAAACATTGATTATTCTTATCATTTATGAGATGTCTGGAAATTTAATTGATCATTTTTTCTTATGATTTATGTGTATAAGCTAGCCAATGAGAGGAAATAATCATCAAAGGGCGTTTAGTTAAATTCATGTCACAGACAGGCTGTATATACGTTTATTTAGTTTAAATAAACTAATTAATTATCATGGTTAGGAGTAGCTTTGATAGCTCTTAAGAGGCGTGAATTTTGTTGAATTAGCAAAGCCTTGCTGGTTGTGTTTACTGGGGGAAAAGGATACAGATGTTTTTTTATTTCAATATCATACTGTATTTTATCTTATTTTTGTGATCTGTGTGATATTTGTGTTCAAAGTGGGTGGAGTACCCCCCTTTCTTCTGTGTGAAAATAGTACGATCGTAAATTAAAAATGATCAGACTGGTAGCTTTTTAATAACTAGTATTCACATATAATTAATAAATTTGGCATAACTATGATCTAAGTCAAGTTATAGTGGAAGATGAGTACCTACCTACATTATCAAGAGACAAATTTTACTAAGATATTGGTAATTTTACTAAAGGGAAGATTTTTTATCGTTATTTTGGATTTATAAGTTTAATAGATCGCATAAAACAAAAAACAGTCCCTAATATTTTTATTTAAATAATTTAACTTATTAATTGTGGACTATTTCTTGTTTTCTGTTGCTTGAATAGTTAATGAGCTAGAATCATAATAAAAAGTGTTAGTTTTGTGATCATGATCACATAGTATTTAAAATGACATATGTTCTCCGTTGTATAAGTTGATGATTCAGGAGTAAAGTTAATTAGCATTAAGAATATTCTTAATCAATTGTGGCAAGTGCATTACTCAGATGACGCAATAATACTTTCACAACCCATTACCGAAATATTTTAGAAATTGGGCGATCCCAAGAGTAATACAAAGGACAGTTACTGCTCTGGCTAAAGATGTATATTTCAGTTATGTCGGAGATTATTGAATCTCATGCTACTGGTAATTTTGTCGTGAGTGATTCTTTGATCACTTAATTTAATTTTTTCATGTAATCGGACGGGATATATAGAAATGAGTACGGTTGAATTGCTCAAACATATTTATGACATAAATTTATCGTATTTGCTTTTAGCACAACGGCTAATTAACCATGAGAAAGCATCTGCGATGTTCCGTTTAGGTATTAGTGAATCGCTGGCTGATACGTTGGCCGAGCTGACATTGCCTCAGTTAGTAAAATTAGCTGAAACTAACCAACTGATTTGCCATTTTAGGTTTGAAGACCACGAAACCGTGCAGCAGTTAACGAAAGAATCGCGGGTGGACGATCTGCAACAAATTCATACAGGTATCTTGCTGTCTACTCATCTTTTTCAGCAGTTATCCGCTCAGGATGACACTTCAATCAAGAAAAGAGCGTAAAGATGGTTGAAAAAAGTATTGTTCAGGAAGCGAAAGATATTCAACTGGCAATGGAACTGATCACTTTGGGCGCGCGATTGCAGATGCTTGAAAGTGAAACGCAATTAAGCAGGGGCCGATTGATCAGATTGTATAAAGAGTTGCGGGGAAGCCCTCCGCCTAAAGGGATGCTCCCCTTTTCGACGGATTGGTTTATGACTTGGGAACAGAATATTCATTCGTCAATGTTCTACAATGCTTACCGTTTTCTGTTGAAAAGTGGACATTGTGAAGGTGTAGAGGTTGTTGTCAAAGCTTATCGGCTGTACCTTGAGCAATGTCCCCCAAGTAGTGATGAAGGGCCTGTTTTGGCATTAACCAGAGCTTGGACACTGGTTCGTTTTGTTGGCAGTGGTATGTTACAGCCAACAGGGTGTCGCTGCTGTGGTGGAACTTTCATCACACATGCTCACCAACCGGTAAATAGCTTTGTTTGCAGTCTTTGCCAACCACCTTCACGGGCAGTAAAAAAACGTAAACTTTCCACTCAACCTGCCGATACTAATTCACAACTGCTGGATGGATTTGCTCAGCAAGCTATGTGAATTTAAATGGGAAATTAAAATTCAGGTTACAGGTTTGAACATAAAATCTGTAACCTGCCATTACACCCTTCTTCATTTATTAATTCGCCCTGTTCAAATCCCATCTGCTCACCAACTTAGCTAAAGGATATCGCGTGTTAGTACTTTTAGGATATATCGTGGTTTTTGGTGCGGTAATTGGTGGCTATCTGCTTGTCGGTGGCCACATGGGCGCACTTTATCAGCCAGCGGAATTTTTGATTATTGCCGGTGCGGGAATTGGCGCTTTTATCGTGGGCAATAATGGCAAGGCGATAAAGGCAACACTGCGTGTTTTACCAAAAGTATTGCGCAGATCAAAATACAACAAAGCAATGTATATGGATCTCATGGCGTTGCAGTTCCGCCTACTATCCAAATCCCGCCAGAATGGGCTTCTGGCTTTGGAACGGGATATTGAGAATCCACATCAAAGCGACATTTTCACACAGTATCCTCGTTTGTTAAAAGATCAGCATTTGATGGATTTCATCACTGACTACATGCGCCTGATCATCAGCGGTAACATGAATCCTCATGAAATCGAAGCCTTGATGGATGAAGAAATCGAGACTTACGAACAGGAGAGTGAAGTACCGGCTACCAGTTTGGCAATGGTAGGGGATTCACTGCCTGCATTCGGGATTGTTGCTGCCGTAATGGGGGTAGTTCACGCACTGGGATCTGCGGATCGTCCGGCAGGAGAACTGGGCGCTTTGATCGCGCATGCGATGGTGGGAACATTTCTGGGGATCTTATTGGCTTATGGTTTTGTTTCTCCTTTGGCGACGCTACTTCGTCAGCGCAGTAGCGAACAAGTCAAAATGATGCAATGCATCAAAGTGACACTGCTTTCTAGTTTGAATGGTTATGCACCACAAATCGCGGTTGAATTCGGTCGGAAAACATTATTCCTCACAGATCGTCCTTCATTTACCGAACTTGAAGAGCATGTTCGTCGGGTTAAAGCCCCTGTACAACAAGAAGTTGAAGAATAATTATGAGAGCGAATAATGTTTCTGTCATCAGAATAAAGAAACGTAAAAAACATAATTCTCATCATTTCGGCGGATCATGGAAGATTGCGTATGCGGATTTTATGACTGCAATGATGGCATTCTTTCTGGTTATGTGGTTGATATCAATTGCCAGTCCACAAGAATTGACCAGCATTGCAGAATATTTCCGTACCCCTTTGCAGGTAGCAATCAATAAGGGGCAACAAAGCAGTGACAGCACAAATCCGATCCCCGGAGGAGGGGATGATGTTTTCCAACAGGATGGGGAAGTTTTCCGCCAATCTCAATTGGTTGAAACCAGTGAGGAAACACGTCGCCTGAATCGATTGCGCCAGCAACTTGATCAACTGATTATTACCGATCCTCGTCTTAAAGAGCTGCGTCCTCATTTATTGATAGACATGATGGATGAAGGATTGCGGATTCAGATTGTCGATAGGGAAAACCGTCCGATGTTCATGATTGGCAGTGCAAAGGTTGAGAGTTACATGAGCGATATCTTGCGGGCAATTGCGCCGATCTTGAATGATATTCCAAACAAAGTCAGCCTTTCTGGTCATACTGATAATTTACAGTATGTCAATGGTCAGCGGGGTTACAGTAACTGGGAACTTTCTTCTGATCGTGCCAATGCGTCAAGGCGTGAATTGCTACTTGGTGGTTTAGATGAAATCAAAATCCTGCGGGTTGTGGGTATGGCATCCACCGTGAGCATGCAGAAGGGTATTGATCCGAATGCGTCGGTTAACCGTCGTATCAGCATTATTGTACTGAATAAAGATGCGGAAAAACGGATTGAGCAGGAAAACAGTGGCGGTAACGCCATGACAGCTAACAATAGTATGGATATGCAAGAAGTCATCAGAACGGATTCGAATGAGGGAACGCCTTCTCAGCAACCTACCGAACAATCCCATGTGATCATAAAACATGAAATCACAAAACCGGAGCAGCCATCGGCTGAACCGCCCAGTGATACTAATAAGGTGACAGAGTAAGTAACGATGGATATTACCGCGTTTTATCAGACTTTCTTTGATGAAGCAGATGAGTTATTGGCCGATATGGAACAGCATTTATTGCTGCTCAACGCCGATGAACCTGATCATGAACAGTTAAACGCAATATTTCGCAGCGCCCACTCCATTAAGGGGGGCGCTGCGACTTTTGGTTTTGCCAAGCTACAGCAAACTACGCATGTTTTGGAGAATCTGCTCGACAGTGCTAGACGTGACGAAATACGTCTGACCATTGACATTATCAACCTGTTTTTAGAAGCGAAAGATATTATGCAGCAACAATTGGATGCCCATAAAAGTTCTCAGGAGCCGGATGAAGATACATTCAATTATATCTGCGAGACACTACGTCAGCTTGCATTAGAATTACTGGAAGATAAGCAAGAAGAGAAGCAAAAAGAAGAATGTGTTGCTGCAACACCTGAAACGCAGACTGAACTTACCACGGAAGAAATTGTAAATGAAGCGGAGGAAAAACAGACGGGAGCCGTATCCCAACCTTCTCCCGTAGCTAAATCCGCTCATGGGCAGATCCGTGTTCATTTATCCGGGCTGAAAGAACGTGAAGTCGCTTTGATGAAGGATGAATTGGGGCATCTTGGTGACATTTATGATGTAGAACAGACTTCAGACAGCATTGAAGCATCATTGATCACATCTGCGACAGAAGATGATATTACGGCAGTGTTGTGTTTTGTGATTGAGCCTGAACAGATAACATTTTTGCCAACGAATGAATCTCAGTCGGAAAATACGGACACTGAAACAGCGCAAGATGCTGTAGTAAAAACTACTGTAAAAACCACAGTAGACAATAGTGCAAAAGAAAGTACAGAAGAAAAAAATACAGAACAAGAGACTACAGCGGCAAATACGGTCGCTACAAATAAGCCACAACCGGATAATATTCCGAAAAAAACAGATGTACATGAAGTAGGGCGTCCAGCGCCACGTCCAGCGGCGGGATCACCACGCCAACGTGCGGAATCCTCCAGTATTCGTGTTGCGGTTGAAAAGGTCGATCAACTTATCAACTTAGTGGGTGAATTGGTCATTACCCAATCGATGCTAGCACAGCACTGTAATGGTCTAGAACCCACAAAACATAGCGAACTGCTGAGTTGTATGGCCCAATTGCAGCGAAACTCCCGTGATTTGCAAGAATCGGTCATGTCAATCCGTATGATGCCAATGGAATACGTTTTCAGCCGTTATCCGCGTTTGGTGCGTGATTTGGCTGGAAAACTCAATAAGAAAGTGGAACTGACACTGATTGGTAGCTCAACAGAACTGGATAAGAGTTTGATTGAGCGGATGATCGATCCTCTTACACACTTGGTACGTAATAGTCTTGACCATGGTATCGAAAGCCCTGAAAAACGTCTCGCAGCCGGTAAATCAGAAACTGGGAATTTGACTCTGGCAGCTGAACATCAGGGCGGAAACATCTGTATTGAAGTCATTGATGATGGTGCAGGCCTAAACCGTGAGAAGATCTTGGCAAAAGCGCAGTCTCAAGGACTGAGCATCAGTGAAAACATGAGCAATGAAGAAGTGGCCATGCTGATTTTTGCTCCTGGATTCTCTACCGCAGAAGTGGTAACGGATGTTTCTGGTCGTGGTGTTGGCATGGATGTGGTTAAGCGCAACATTCAGGATATGGGTGGGCAGATTCAGATCAACTTCCAGGAAGGGAAGGGGACAGTCATTCGCATTCTGCTGCCACTGACATTAGCAATACTGGATGGTATGTCTGTCAGAGTGAATAATGAAGTTTTCATTCTACCACTGGGTGCAGTGGTCAGCTCATTGCAGCCACAAGATGAAGATATTTATCCATTGGCGGGTGATGAAAAGTTATTACAGGTACGTGGTGAATATTTACCGCTGCTTGAGCTGTATCGCATATTCGATATCCCTCATGGAGAAAACGATCCAACGAAAGGCATTGCCGTCATTGTGCAGAGTGCCGGGCGCCGTTATGCATTGCTGGTGGATAAACTAGTAGGGCAGCATCAGGTCGTTGTTAAAAATATTGAGAGTAATTACCGCAAAGTGCCGGGTATTTCGGCGGCCACCATCATGGGGGATGGTAGTGTTGCACTCATTATTGATATCCCTGCTTTGCAGAAACTCAACCATGAACAGTTGGCCGAGCGCAAAGCGGAACTGGTGAATAACAAATAAGATATATCCAATAGATTTCAAGTTGCCGCTCAGCCAACAAAGCGGCAGCTTGAAATGATGAAGGATATAGTCATCTCACAGTAAAAGGTAACATCATGTCAGCCATAGAAGAATTCAATAAATTATCGGGGGAAACGACCGGAAAGGAATATCTGGTTTTCACCTTGGGTGACGAAGAGTATGGAATTGAGATACTGAAAGTGCAGGAAATTCGTGGTTATGACCACGTTACCCGTATTGCGAACACGCCTACCTTTATAAAGGGAATCACCAACCTGCGCGGAGTGATTGTTCCCATTATTGACTTGAGGATCAAATTCTCACAGGAAGATATCACGTATAACGATAACACCGTTGTTATTGTCCTGAACCTGCTTAACCGAGTTGTCGGGATTGTAGTTGATGGCGTGTCTGACGTACTTTCTTTGAAAGAAAATCAAATCTGTCCTGCCCCAGAATTTGCAGTCACCTTATCCACAGAATACCTGACAGGGCTTGGCTCCATTGATGAGCGAATGTTGATTCTGGTCGATATCGAAAAACTCCTCAACAGTGAAGAAATGGCATTGGTAGATTCCGTTGCCAAAGGCTGATGTTACGGGGCTGTTGTGATAAAAAACAGCAGCCCTATTGCTCCAGATCAAAAAAAGTCTGTAAAAACTCAATTTTTGGAATTACACATAAAGTTCCCTTTAAGCGTGCCGATAACACTGGCATAGCAATTCATTACAAAAGGGAAGTCATGTTTAACCGAATGAAAATAGTGACGGGGCTTATCTCAGTCATCATACTGTTTGGTGCTCTGCAACTTATCTCCGGGGGCTTGTTCTTCAATGGCTTGAAGAACGATATAGAAGCGTTTGACCTGACGGATCAATTGCGTGAGCGGCAAAAATTATTGGATGAAAGCTGGATTAATCTGCTTCAAGCCCGTAATAACCTGAACCGCATTGGTTTGGTTATGATGATGAAAGAGAGTGACATAGATAGTGGGTCCTCCGTTGATGATATCTGGGCGGAATCTAAGGTCAACCTTGCCCGCGCGGAGCGCCGCTTCGAACAGTTTGAGAAGCTACCAAGACTGCTATCACGTGATACAGAGCGTTTTCAATCGTTGGTAAAAACTCATCGTGATTACCTTAATGCATTGAAAGATTTGGATATGATGCTGTCTAAAAAAGATTATAAAGCCTTTTTTGGGCAGCCAACCACTGACTTGCAGAATGCTTTCAATGAGGATTATGTATTTTATCTCAACCAGAATGACAAACTGTATCAAGAAGTGTCTCATGAAGCGGATGCCGCTTATCGCAATATTATTATCAGTTTGATCACCGTATTTGTGCTGCTGATTGCAGTGATGACCATAAGCTGGATTGGCTTGCGTAAGGCATTGATCGATCCATTGCACAAGTTGCTGGATAACATCAAGGCCTTCTCAAGAGGAGACTTGACCCAGACAATAGCGGTATCGGGTAATAACGAAATGGGCATGTTAGCCATTGGCCTGAGACACATGCAGGAAGAACTGATCAATACGGTCAGAAGCGTCCATCAAAGCACCGAAACTATCTATACCGGAACCAGCGAAATTGCGGCAGGTAACAACGATCTTTCTTCTCGTACTGAACAGCAGGTGGCTTCGCTGGAAGAAACCGCTGCCAGCATGGAACAGTTGACCGCAACAGTAAAACAGAATGCTGACAATGCCCGTCAAGCCAGTAACTTGGCTGACAACGCCTCTGATATCGCCCGCCAGGGAGGTAAAGTGGTGGCTAATGTTGTTCAGACCATGCATGAAATCGCAGACAGTTCTCGCAAAATCTCTGATATCACTGGCGTGATTGATGCCATTGCTTTCCAAACCAACATTCTTGCACTTAACGCCGCCGTAGAAGCTGCCCGTGCCGGTGAGCATGGACGTGGTTTTGCCGTAGTTGCCGGTGAAGTACGTAATCTGGCGCAACGCAGTGCAGAAGCGGCCAAAGAGATCAAATCCCTGATTGAAGACTCAGTAAATCGTACTGACACAGGCTCCTTGCAGGTGGAAAGCGCTGGCGAAACCATGAATAAAATCGTCGATTCTGTGACTCGCGTGACCGACATCATGGGAGAAATTGCATCGGCTTCAGATGAACAAAGCAGAGGAATTACCCAAGTTGGTGTGGCGATCTCTGAAATGGATAGGGTCACCCAACAAAACGCGTCACTGGTTGAACAGTCTGCCGCTGCTGCCGCAGCATTGGAAGAGCAGGCCAAAATATTGACCAAAGCTGTCGCGTTGTTCCAGTTACCGGAGCAGGCAGAAAGGATGCAGCCTGAAAAAAGAAAACATGAAGTTTTATTGACGGGCAAATCGTCAACTCCTCCAGCTAATAAAACGAATTCTCCCTTACTGAAGAAAGGCAGTAATGTGGAAGACCCATCTAATTGGGAAACATTCTAAAAAAATAATAGCGATAACCACGGCTGCATAACGCAGCCGTTAAACGAGGTGATTACATGTTAAGCAGGCTTCGCATATCAACCAGTTTGTATCTATTACTGATGATGTTTTGTGTTATGCAAATTATTTCGAGTGGTTTGTCTCTGGGAATAATTCATACGGATCAGTCATATATCGAAAGAATAGATTTGGGAACTCAACGGAGAGATACCCTTGGCTTGAGTTGGGCAGCATTATTGCAAACGCGTAACACTCTGAACAAAATCGCAATTGCTCAGAAAGTAGGGCAGCCACAAACACAGATAGATGCAATGGAGGCTTTACTTAAAAGTTCACTAAACGAAGCAGACAGGAATTTTGCTCGATTTAGTTCATTACCTCTGATGGAACAAACTGACAATGGAGCCGTCTTATTGACTGCTGTTGAACATTCTTATCAAGAATACACCAACGCCCTAAAAGAGCTAATAACTTATCTCTATGAAGGAAATTTTCAGGCTTTCCTTGATCAACCCACAGAAGATTATCAGCGTAAGATGGAGATTGCATATAACAACTATATGCAGTACCTCGGCGCAAACATTAGCACCGCGGTTTCTGATGGCGAATTTTACTACAAAGTATCCATTGCCATGTTCTTTGGCGCTATCCTGATGGTGTTTGTTGTTTCAGCATCGGCTCATTGGTGGTTGAGACGTAACCTGCTTAGACCGTTTTCGAACATGAGAGCTTGCTTTCAGGATGTGGCGGAAGGTCGTTTGGATAAAGAAATTGCCGTTACCACCCATGATGAAATTGGCGATATTTTCAGAAAACTGCGTGATATGCAGAAATCATTAATCAAATCCATTGATTCCGTGCGCGAGAATACCAACCAGATGTATTCCGGTATTCAGGAAATCACACAAGGTAATACTGACTTATCATCACGTACAGAACAACAGGCGGCATCACTGGAAGAAACAGCAGCCAGCATGGAAGAACTGACCGTCACCGTTAAGCAGAACGCAGAAAATGCGCGTCAGGCCAGTGAGCTGGCGGTATCTGCATCCCAGACCGCTTCAAAAGGTGGCGAACTGACCACAAGTGTTGTGGCAACTATGGATGAAATTGCCAACAGTTCGAAGAAAATCAGCGCCATTATCAGTGTTATCGATGGCATTGCTTTCCAGACCAATATTTTGGCACTGAATGCAGCCGTTGAAGCAGCGCGTGCTGGTGAGCAAGGGCGTGGATTCTCCGTGGTGGCTGGCGAAGTACGTGACTTGGCACAAAGAAGTGCTGAAGCAGCGAAAGAGATCAAAACCCTAATCGATGAATCCGTCCATCGTGTTAACCAAGGTTCAGAGCTGGTAAATAATGCAGGGCAGACCATGGATGAATTGGTCAAATCTGTTAATCGAGTGACTGACTTGATGGCTGAAATTGCTGCCGCTTCTGACGAACAAAGCCGAGGCATTCATCAAGTTGCCCAAGCAGTCGGTCAGATGGATCAGGTCACACAGCAAAATGCGGCATTGGTGGAACAATCTGCGGCGGCTGCGTCAGCTCTTGAAGATAAGGCGGACAGATTGGTGAAAACTGTTGCTCAATTTGAACTGCCTAGAGGCTTGGGCAATGAGTACGACTATCAGGAGTCTTCCACATCAAACATGACCGATGAGTATGTTGTAAGTCAAGTACGCTGAGGTCAGATGAAATCCAATTTAATAGCTTCAGATACTGATGCTACTGCACCGCTGAACTTTATGCTTCAGCGGCACGCTTTGTCGGATGCGCAATTTGAGCGTATCTGCCAGTTTATCTATCAACGGGCTGGCATTGTACTGGCAAAAAATAAACGTGAGATGGTATACAACCGCTTAGTCAGGCGGCTTCGTGTATTGGGATTCAATGATTTTGGTCAATACCTGTCTATTCTGGAACAAGATATCCACAGCAACGAATGGGAATTGTTTATCAATGCGTTGACCACTAATCTCACGGCATTTTTCAGGGAATCCCATCATTTTCCCATACTGACTGCACACGCCAGTAGGAAAAATGGAGGAACATACCGCGTTTGGAGCGCAGCCGCTTCAACGGGGGAGGAGCCGTATTCTATTGCAATGACCTTGTGTGAAGCACTGGGGCATCGGTCAAATCGGATAAAAATCATTGGCAGCGACATTGATACCAGTGTGCTGGAAAAAGCCCGGCAGGGCGTTTATCGACTGGAAGAATTGCAGTCTCTGGATGAGAGCCTAAAGAAAAAATATTTTTTCAAAGGTGTTGGTCTCTTTGAAGGATATGCTCGGGTTCGCCCTTTACTTGCTGAACTGGTAAGTTTTCAGCACTTGAATCTATTGGATTCTGATTGGGCTCTCGAAGGTAAGTTTGATGCAATTTTTTGTCGTAATGTCATGATTTATTTTGATAAAAATACGCAGGAGAGGATCTTGCGCCGTTTCGTCAATTTTTTAAAACCGGATGGTTTGCTCTTTGCGGGGCATTCCGAAAACGTCACTCAAATCAGCCGAGAGTTCTACTTGCAAGGCCAGACCGTTTACGGTGTAGGTCGGGCAAGGAGGGGTCATGAATAAAATAACTGTTCTTTGTGTAGATGATTCAGCGCTGATGCGCCAAATCATGCGGGAAATTATCAATAGCCACCCTGATATGGAAGTGGTGGATTGCGCTCCGGATCCATTTGTTGCCCGTGATTTAATAAAAAAACACAACCCGCAGGTATTAACGTTGGATGTTGAGATGCCACGCATGGATGGCATTGATTTTTTAGAAAAATTAATGCGCTTACGTCCTATGCCTGTCGTGATGGTTTCTTCTCTGACAGCAAAAGGTTCAGAAATTACGCTAAAAGCGCTGGAACTGGGGGCTGTGGATTTTGTGACCAAACCACAGCTGGGTATCCGTGAAGGTATGTTGGCCTATAGTGAGCTGATTGCTGAGAAAATTCGTGCCGCAGCGCAGGCAAAAGTCAGTACTATAGAACCTGCCCCCGAGAATGCGGTGCCGCTGAATTTCAAACCACTATTATCCAGTGAAAAACTGATCGCAGTTGGCGCTTCGACAGGGGGGACAGAGGCAATCAAAAACCTGCTGCAACCCCTGCCAGTCACCAGCCCAGCCTTGTTGATCACACAGCATATGCCCGCTGGTTTCACACGCTCATTTGCGGAAAGGCTCAATAAACTGAGTCAGATCACCGTTAAAGAAGCCGAGGATGGGGAGCGTGTTCTACCTGGGCATGCTTACATTGCACCAGGGGATCGCCATATGGAACTCTGCCGCAGTGGTGCTAATTACCAAATTATGATAACCAGTGCCTTGCCGGTTAATCGCCATCGTCCCTCTGTTGATGTCCTGTTTCGTTCCGTTGCGAAATATGCAGGGCGTAATGCCGTGGGAGTTATCCTGACTGGCATGGGTAGTGATGGTGCAGCGGGTTTGCTGGAAATGAAACAGGCAGGAGCTTATACATTGGCGCAGAGTGAGGCAAGTTGTGTGGTATTTGGCATGCCACGTGCCGCGATCCAGTTAGGGGCAGTGGATGACGTCATGGACATTCAAAAAATCAGTAAAGCTATGCTGGCTAAAATCAGCATGGGTCAATCGATTCGTATTTAGTAATGATAAGTGAAATTCCAAGGAGTTTTTATGGCAAGTAAGGATCTGAGATTTTTGGTAGTCGATGACTTTTCAACTATGCGCCGAATTGTGCGTAATCTACTGAAAGAGTTGGGCTTCAACAACGTAGATGAAGCGCAGGATGGGGCAGAAGCGTTGACTAAGCTTCGTACTGCCGAATTTGATTTCGTTATTTCTGACTGGAACATGCCAAACATTGATGGCCTCGAATTGCTGAAAACGATTCGCAGTGAAGAAAAACTGGCTGCCTTACCTGTCTTGATGGTGACAGCAGAGGCGAAAAAAGAAAACATTATTGCAGCAGCACAGGCCGGAGCCAGCGGTTATGTCGTGAAACCGTTTACTGCGGCTATTTTGGAAGAGAAACTCGATAAAATATTTGAAAAATTGGGGCTCTAAGGAGACAAAATGAGTGAAAATCCAGTCATGCCGAGAGATGAGGCGATTACTACCAGTGAAATAATCAGTCGTATTGGGCAGTTAACGAGAATGCTGCGCGATAGTCTGCGTGAACTGGGATTGGATCAAACCATTGCTCAAGCGGCTGAGGCGATCCCAGATGCGAGGGAGCGATTGAATTACGTTGTCCAAATGACGGCACAAGCGGCTGAAAGGGTGCTGAATTGCGTTGAAGTAGCGCAGCCCTGTCAGAACGAATTAGAGGCGTCGGCAAAATCCTTGACCCAGCGTTGGGATGAATGGTTTGCTGACCCAAACAATCTGGAGCTGACCGATGCCCGCTCACTGGTAACGGACACGAGAAACTACCTTAATCTTGTGCCGGAACATGCCTCATTTACCAATGCCCAATTGCTTGAGATCATGATGGCGCAAGACTTTCAGGATCTCACGGGGCAGGTAATAAAGCGGATGATGGAAGTCATTCAGGAACTGGAAAAACAGTTGGTCATGGTATTAATGGAAAATATGCCCTCTGACCAGATGACTAAAGCGCAAAAAGAGAACGACAGTCTTCTTAACGGCCCTCAAGTCAACCAGAATGGCGCTGGCGTTATTGCTAACCAAGCACAGGTTGATGATTTGTTGGATAGTTTAGGTTTTTGATAACGAGTGCGAGTATTTTAACGAACAGTATTTCGACAAATAGAACCTCCAAGGACAAAACTTTCATGTTTTGATCACGTTTGGGTGAGTCTGGTGACTGGCCCAAACGCCTGCCTCAATACTATTTTTTTCAGAGCATTGCCCCCGTCATCAATCTTCAATGTATTAGAAAGACGATTAGATCACAGTGTTATCCGATTGATTTGGTATATAAAAGCATGCCAATCCAGATCATGCAGAGGAAAACGTTGTGAAGTCGATCGATAAAATCATTAAGTTGGAAAATTCATTTGTTTCTTACCGTAAAGAATTTGAAGAAGATCAGGAAAACAACAAAAATGCAATGGTCTTTCTGCATGGTACAAATAGCAGCGGTAGTAGTAGTTTTGGGGAAATAAAAAAAACCTTTAACGGTGATCGAACCGTGATCATTCCTGATTATGCCGGGTGTGGAAATTCTGGATTACCGCCCGAAACACTGACTATTGAACACATTGCGGAGCAAATTGTTGCTGTAATAGAAGATAGCAGCAGTGCTCCTGTCGATTTAGTAGGGGTGTCTCTGGGAGCGGTAGTTGCCGCTGTTGTGGCAGCAAAGTATCCGAATTTCATCAATAAATTGATATTGACCGCACCGTGGGCGACAAATGATGATCCCCGCCATCAATTAATATTCAAGACGTGGTTACATCTGGAACTTAATGATAAAGCATCAGCAATGGCCTTTGGCCTATCACATGCCCTGAGCCCAGAATTTATCACATCACTAGGGCATAAAACTATACGGCGGATCTGCGCTAAACCAACAGAGAAAGAGACAGATAAACGCATTGCTTTGGGATTAACCACAAACATAAAAGATTATCTAGATCAAATAGATAAGGAAACACTGGTTATTGGTTTAAGCAGAGATACGTTAATTCCGTCTTATCTGGTACGTGAGGTTTATAAGAATATTAAAAATAGCACATACAAAGAAATTGATAGTGGTCATGCTGTTCAAATTGAAAAGCCAGCAGAATGGAGCAATTTAATAAAAGATTTTACTTTTTCAACATCGTTGCTTTCTAATCGTGAAATGGAAAAGTAATCACTTTCCCCACCGGCAAATACTTATAAATCGTTGACAACGACACATTGTAAATAATCGACAACTGTTTTCGGGAATGCCCCTTATTCAGCAACCTGGCGGCTTGTTGCCGATCTTCTTCGGTAAACATCACTGGCCGCCCACCAATTCGCCCCTGTTCCCGAGCCGCGGCCAGACCCGCATTGGTTCTTTCCACAATCAGCTCGCGTTCCATTTCTGCCAGCGCACTCATCACATGAAAGAAAAACCGTCCCATTGCCGTACTGGTATCAATACTGTCGGTCAGACTCTGAAAATGAATTCCACGTTCATGCAATTCTGAAATCAGTGCTACCAGATTCTTCACACTGCGACCCAGGCGATCCAATTTCCAAACCACCAGCGTATCACCGGATTTAAGATGCTTTAATGCGCGTTTCAGTCCCGGACGATTAGCCGTTTTCCCACTGATTTTGTCTTCAAAAATCAACTCACAGTTAATACTGACCAACGCATTTCTTTGTAAGTCACTATTTTGGTCATTTGTTGACACCCTGATGTAACCCACTCTTGTCACTGATAATCCTTTAGTTACCTAAGAAATTATTTATCATGCAAATAATACCTATTTATTTGCTATAAAAAACCTTTAATTTCTTTAATGGCGTGATAAAAGTTGGGTTAAATACGGTTCATATCAAAATAAGTGATGAAAGAGGAATGGCTATCAATGGGATTGATAAAACGTTACCAAAACGAGTGACTTAACTCACAGTATCAATTTTTTCTTACCAATAATACTCAATTAGTCTCGCTTATTTTCCCAAAATGATCTTTATTTAATTGAAATAATTTTGTTGCTAACTTGTTACTCGAATGAGTGCTGAGGGTGTATATGGAACTGATTACACAGTGGTTAGGTGCAATAAACGGGATTGTATGGGGAGCCCCTATGTTAATTGGGCTTCTGGGCATCGGTATTTTCATGCAAATTCGTCTGTCCTTTTTACCGATCCGTAAATTGGGCACGGGGTTCAAATTACTCTTCCAAAAAAATGAACAACGAGGTGAAGGTCAAATTTCACCTTTTAATGCCTTGATGACCGCACTATCAGCGACAATAGGGACAGGAAATATCGCGGGTGTAGCGACAGCCATTGTTATGGGGGGGCCGGGTGCATTGTTCTGGATGTGGATGACCGCATTGGTGGGCATGGCCACGAAATATTCAGAGGCGGTATTGGCGGTGCGCTTCCGTGAAACCGATAAAAATGGTAATTACGTTGGTGGCCCGATGTATTACATCAAAAATGGCTTGGGGAAAAAATGGATTTGGCTGGGAACGCTTTTCGCCTTCTTCGGCAGTATTGCGGGCTTTGGTATTGGTAATACAGTACAAGCCAACTCAGTCGCTGACGTACTGCAAAGTAACTTTGGCATTGAAAAAACCATAACCGCTGGAATTCTGGTAGTTTTGGTTGGTGCAGTACTGATTGGCGGCATCAAACGTATTTCTGATGTTGCAGGTAAATTAGTGCCTGTTATGACCGTGGGTTACTTTGGTGCAGGCGTAGTTGTTCTGGCACTCAACATTCCTGCCATTCCCGATGCGTTTGCTTTAATCATCAAATCAGCTTTCACGCCAGTTGCGGCACAGGGCGGATTTGCTGGTGCAGCAGTTTGGGCAGCGATCCGTTTTGGTATTGCCCGTGGTGTATTTTCTAATGAAGCGGGCATGGGCAGCGCACCTATCGCCCACGCAGCGGCAAAAACACAAAACCCGATTCGTCAGGGTTTGATTGCCATGCTGGGAACCTTTATTGACACGATTATTGTTTGTTCCGTGACGGGGTTAACCATTGTCATTACCGGCGGCTGGCTGACAGGTCAAACGGGCGCAACATTGACCGCAGCTTCTTTCTCAGCCGTGATTCCGGGAGGTAACTATATCGTTGCCATCGCCTTAGCTATTTTCGCCTTCACAACCATTTTGGGGTGGAGCTTTTACGGTGAGAAATGTATTCAATATTTACTGGGGCCAAAAGCCGTTGTGCCTTTCCGTATTCTCTGGATTATCGCATTGCCGATTGGGGCTACTCAGTCATTGACGTTTGTCTGGTTGCTGGCGGATACCCTCAATGCCATGATGGCGATCCCTAACCTGATAGCGATAGCGTTGCTTAGCCCGGTTGTTTATCGCTTGACGAAAGACCATATCCGTGATGTGAATGCAGATAGTATTGATATTAAACCGGTGATGAAAGTGGATTAATGATAGCTGTAATAAATTGAAAATTATCTTATTAGTCGAATCCGCCACACTTAACAATAAGATAATCGATTCCAAAAACGGAATTATGACCATATTAAAACCGGAAAACATGTCACCTCCGGAAAAGCCAATGGTAAAATCAGCTATACCATCACTTAAGCTATACCATCACTTATAAGTAACACCAGCCTAACTCATGCCGGAGCCACCCAACCTCCGGCACACTCATAATGCCCCAAATACCCTCGCAAATTTCGCAGTGTTCCCGCCATTGAATCTCTGGGCTTTTGTCATGCTTAGCATAATTTTATTTGCCCTTTGCCAAAGGCAAATTTTCGGCATGCAATAATGAATGCTCACCAAGGAAAGCCGTGGCTGAAGATAGCGATCTCGAAAAAACCGAAGAACCCACGCCCCATAAACGGGAAAAAGCCCGTAAAGATGGGCAAATCGCGCGTTCCAAGGAACTCACTTCTATCCTGATGTTGGCGGGAGGGGTAAGTCTGCTTTGGATGAGCGGACAGTCGATCACCCATGAACTTTCCCTGATGGTGTTTGAAGGATTCAACTTCGACCATAACATGGTCAGCAATGACAAACAGATGGTACAGCAAGTCGGTCGATTGCTGAAACAGGCGGTTTGGGCATTGTTACCGGTTTTTGTTGGATTGGTATTGATTGCCCTCAGTGCACCAGCCTTGATGGGGGGGCTGATATTCAGCTCAAAATCCATCAAATTTGACCTGACTAAGCTGGATCCCATTTCTGGTTTGAAGAAAATCTTCTCCATGAATGCGCTGGCGGAATTGTTCAAAGCCATTTTGAAGGCGTTACTGGTAGGAGGTGGTGCGGCACTGTTTATCTGGCTGAACTGGCCTGCCATGCTCAACCTGACTACCCAGCCTCCGCTGATGGCGTTGAGTGATGCCATGATGATGCTGATATTTGCCGGCTATATTATCTTATTTATGCTGATACCGATGGTGGCGTTTGACGTGCTTTATCAAATCCGCAGCCACCTGAAAAAATTGAGAATGACCCGCCAAGAGATCAAGGATGAGTTTAAGGAGCAAGAAGGGGATCCACATGTAAAGGCCAGAATCCGTCAACAACAGCGGGCGGCTGCTCGAAAGCGCATGATGACGGATGTGCCAAAGGCCGATGTTATTGTCACCAACCCAACTCATTACGCTGTTGCCTTGAAATATGACAGCAAAAAAATGAGTGCCCCCAAAGTATTGGCAAAAGGGGCGGGGCTTATTGCCTTACGCATCAAAGAAATTGGTGCTGAAAATCGCATTCCGTTACTGGAAGCTCCACCTTTAGCGAGGGCGTTGTTTCGCCATGCTGAAGTGGGAGGTTTTATTCCTGCGGCGCTCTATGCCGCTGTCGCCGAAGTGCTTGCCTGGGTTTACCAATTGAAACGTTGGAAACAGGAAGGTGGCTTGAAACCGAAAAAACCTGAAAATCTGCCAGTGCCGCCAGCACTGGATTTTGCTGGAGAAAATAATCGTCATGGCTAATCTGGCCTCATTACTACGTTTAACGGGAAATCGTTTACCGGGGAATATGAAAGGCTCCCAGTGGCAAATGCTTGCGGGGCCTGTGCTGATCCTCATGATCTTGTCGATGATGGTACTGCCGTTACCACCATTCCTGCTCGATCTGCTATTTACTTTCAATATCGCGCTTTCCATCATGGTCTTGCTGGTGGCGATGTTTACCCGTCGGACGCTGGATTTTGCCGCATTCCCGACCATTTTGCTGTTCTCAACCTTACTGCGTTTGTCGCTGAACGTAGCTTCCACACGAATTATCCTGATGGAAGGGCATACCGGTTCAGCGGCAGCAGGGCAGGTAGTAGAAGCCTTTGGTCACTTTCTTGTTGGCGGTAATTTTGCGATCGGTATTGTGGTCTTCGTTATCCTGATCCTGATTAACTTTATGGTCATTACCAAAGGTGCAGGGCGTATCGCTGAAGTGGGCGCGCGCTTTGTACTGGACGGAATGCCCGGCAAACAGATGGCGATTGATGCTGACCTGAACGCTGGATTGATTGGTGAAGATGAAGCCAAAAAGCGTCGTTCTGACGTCACACAGGAAGCAGATTTTTACGGTTCAATGGATGGTGCGAGTAAATTCGTACGCGGCGATGCGATTGCCGGATTGATGATATTGGTGATCAATATCATCGGCGGCTTGATTGTCGGTGTTGCCCAACATGGTTTGACTCTAGGTGATGCAGCAGAAGCCTATACCTTGCTGACTATCGGTGATGGATTGGTTGCCCAATTGCCTGCACTGATCATCTCTACGGCGGCGGGTGTTATCGTAACCCGTGTAGCGACTGATGAAGATGTCGGTCAGCAAATGGTGACCCAGCTTTTCAACAATCCTAAGGTGTTGATGTTGAGTGCGGGTGTACTCGGTCTGCTTGGTTTGGTGCCGGGAATGCCTAACTTTGTCTTTTTGTTGTTTACGGCAGCGTTGGCAGGTGGGGGCTATTTCCTGCTGCGTAGGGATAAAAATCCACTCACGGCACAACACGAAGAGATGAAAGCAGTGGAGGAACAACAACAAACCGCAGAAGCATCATGGTCTGATGTGCAATTGGAAGATCCGCTGGGAATGGAAGTTGGCTATCGTCTGATCCCGATGGTGGATTTTCGCCAAAACGGCGAATTGCTTGGCCGTATCAGTGGTATTCGCAAAAAATTCGCGCAAGAAGTGGGATACCTGCCACCGGTAGTGCATATTTGTGACAACCTTGAATTAGCGCCAGCCAGTTACCGCATCATGATGAAAGGCGTAGAAATTGGTCGTGGTGAAGCGCATCCGGGACGCTGGCTGGCGATTAATCCGGGCGGTGCTGTGGGTGAACTGCAAGGTGACTTGACGACAGATCCGGCCTTTGGTTTGGCTGCCGTCTGGATTGATGACAGCTTAAGAGAACAGGCTCAGGTGCAGGGTTATACCGTTGTGGCGGCCAGCACTGTTGTCGCAACTCATCTTAACCATTTGCTCTCCCAGTATTCCAGTGAACTGTTTGGGAGACAGGAAGCGCAGCAATTATTTGAGCGCGTCAGTCAGGAAATGCCGAAACTGACGGAAGATTTCATTCCTGATGTAGTCAGCCTGACAACTTTGCATAAGGTTCTGCAAAACCTGCTGGCGGAGCAAGTACCGATTCGCGACATGCGTACCATAATTGAAACATTGGCAGAACATGCGGCGGCACAGACGGATCCTTATGAATTGACTGCCATGATTCGAATCGCACTTGGTAGGGCAATCGCTCAACAATGGTTCCCAGGAGCGGATGAAATCAAAGTTATTGGTTTAGATGCGGGGCTGGAAAGATTGTTGCTTCAAGCACTGCAAAATGGCGGCGGATTGGAACCCGGTTTGGCTGAAAGCCTTGAGCGCCAGGCAGCAGAAGCATTGGAACGTCAGGAAATGCTGGGAGCGCCACCCGTGCTATTGGTCAATCACGCACTGCGTCCGCTACTGTCTCGCTTCTTGCGCCGCGTACTGCCTCGGTTGGTTGTACTGTCCAACCTTGAAATCACCGACAACCGTCAAATCAGAATGACGGCAACGATTGGTGGTACAAGGTAAAATTTAACTGCATTGTGACAAACCTCATCGTTTTGGTAAGGTTTGTCAGTCTTATCTAACATGCCATTAAATCCTCGTTCATAATCACACTTCTTTTTGATAGTTTTCTTTTATTCTATCTATTCTTCATATGGCAATAATGAATTATAAATACAGATTCATAAATTCTTTGCCAAGAAGAAATTATTATGAGATAAAAATTCATAAATCAGATAAAATCTGGAGGTGGTATATGAATATCCCTAAAAAAATACACTACTTTTGGGCAGGAAATAATATATCTAAAGATGGTTTGAGAAGTATTATTAATGTTAAGGCCGAAAATCCCGATTTTAAAGTTTATTTGTGGGGGACTAAAAAACATTTATTTTTTAATACCATAAATTCTCTGGGTATAGATATTGAACCACAATTAGAAACAGGACTTTCCTTTCATGACTCCAGAGATATTGAAGACGCGTTCCTTTCCTTAAAGCAAAGCCCATATTTTATAGATCAAAAAATCATTTGGCGTTTGCATGCGATATATCACCGACAAATCAACGGATTCTATCATAATTACGCATCAGCCAGTGATATTGTACGTTTAGTTATTCTCTTTGTAGAAGGAGGAATTTATCTTGATGTGGATATAGAGCTTGCTAATGCTGTTCCAAAATTTTCATCAAATAATACGTTTCATAAGATAGACCAACTCCTGAAAAGAAAAGCAATATTTGAAAATATTAATGCTGCTCAGGGGATTGCTTTTGGTGATGTCACAGGTTCTGGATGGACAGTGAATAAGTTTGGTAACGCTATCATTACTGCACCGATTCAATCAAGAAAAATAGCAGAACTTTTGATAGTAATAGATAGAAGGGTGCAAGTGATGTATGAGGGAACATCAAAATTAAAAAATAATGGATGGGAAAATTGGCGTTCAGAACCACAACTTCGCAAGTTAGGTACGCTGTGGACGACAGGGCCTGGACTTTATTGTGGTTGGTTTAACCAAGAAAAAAATCGTCCCAGTGATGCGAAGAGGCCTCGTGTAGTCAATGAGTCAAATAAATATATCCCTTCTGAACATCTGAGGATGGAGAAAGAAGGAGAGATTATGTTTAACAATATTGATGCCAAGGCACAGTGGGGGAAAGTGCGTGAAAAAAATAAGGATCGCCCTGATTATGCCTCCGAAAGCCCTTTTGATTTAAAATCTAGTTATAATGATTTATTTCGTAAGTAGATTATTGTTACTTGTAAAATATAGATTAATTTTTATCAATCTCATCTGCTTGTGTAGTAACGTTATCGTAGATTTTGGAGTTATTTTTTTATCAAAAATCGTTAATGATAGGACATCAATGATATGATTAATATTCCTCAGTCCACTCAGCAATTTTGGGTAGTTGGTCCGATTGCAGAATTGGACTGAGTCTTTCTATAGGATATTATTTATTACGTATAATAAACAAGGATAATATGTTTTCACATAAAAATAACCCAATCAGGGCAAATTACACTGATGAATATATCAGGGTATATCAAGCTTTTTCTGATTCAATTGCTGACAGCGCCATCAAAAATGGCATTTTTGTTTCCCCTCCCTTCAGTATAACCCGCATGACATGGATCAAACCTTCCTTTTTATGGATGATGTATCGCTCTGGTTGGGCAAAGAAGGATGAGGGACAAAAACGAATTCTGGCAATTGACCTGACACATAAAGGATTTAAATAAATTATCCAGAAAGGTGTGATCAACCATTTTGACCCTGAATTTTTCGATTCAATGGAGACATGGAAAGAAAAAGTACAGAACAGCGATGTTGTGATTCAGTGGGACCCTGAACGGGATATTTCATTGAATAAATTAGAGCCGATATACCCGCTCTTCTCTGCTCCTATAGCCAGAAGTTCCAGCAGGGTGGCGACTGCATATAATATCAATATAAATAATATAAATAATATAAATAATATAAAATATATTCTTCCAGTTGTGCTCCCGCATGATTGATATTGTGTGGATACCTCGTTGAGTCATCGACAATGAAGACAACTTTGATCAAAATACTGTAATTTTTTTTCTGGGCACCATTTTGATAGGTTCTAAAAAACTCAAACTACAATGTTAATTTTTCATTATTTGAGATAGCCATTAATATTAATGGTGAGGATTTATCGATAGGCTTTATTTTAAATGCTACCAATCAAGACCATATAAAAGCACAAAACAATATTGGTTATTTTTATAGTAATGGGTTAGGTGTTAAACAAGATAGACAAAACGCACTGGAGTGGTACAAAAAATCGGTAGAAGCAGATCAAAGTCTTACTGAGGCCAAATTTTCTGTGAAAAAATTGACGAAAAAACTTAATCGAGGAAAAGAGACTGAATGCATATTGGCGAGCGAATGCACGTTGTGGAAGCAAATGCGATGATTATGGATGCGATGGAAGAATTGACCCGTACTGGCATGGGGCTGGTTATCGTATGTGATTAGAATGGCAAAGCGGCCAGAATTTTCACTGAGGGTGATTTACGTTGTTCACTGTTGAAAGGTAAAATTCTTCAAGATCAATTAAGTCCGTTACTAATCCGACCGGTATAGCAATTGCTAGAATATTGGAAAGCAACTATGGTGATTAAGAAACTGTATGACTTGCATATCAGCTCTGATTATGTTGTGTATATTAATGGTTATTTTGTGGGTCGATTAATTTCCATGAAATTTATTTGGAAAGTAAATGACTTATATTAATCTATGTAATTTATTTATTCGCTCCTTAATATAAAATATATTTTCTCCATTTTCTATATTTGGTATTGAAAATTATATAAATATAGAGTATATAAATTTTTAAAGGTCAGGTGGGATTGAATTCATAGCTTTTTTAAAGGTGCAGGGTGTGGATTAATAAATTGTCTCAGGAGGATTTCTATGAATCAGAAAATTTTTAGATTTGATCAATTTCTTTGCAGACATAGTCATCACGGACTGACTGAATGTAATCCAATAATTCCTTGTGGATGTGGTAAATGTATAGGTATATCTTTATATATCTTAGCAAATTTATATGAATGTGAATCAGAGAATTTGTCACCTGAAAAGGCATTTGAGTTAACAGAGATGTATGTGAAAATGCTTAAAATGTCAAGAGACCCAATGACTTTAGGGCCGACAGCAATGGGCAATTTTAGTCATCTAGAGCAAATTATTTCAACTCTTCAAATGAAATATCAATCATACGAAAAATACCCTTTTGGTGATTTTATTTATTCTTTTGATAGTGCAGGTGATAGATCAGGTTTTGCTTTGACTTATGTTTATTCATGTTTTTCGAATAAAAGTCTACCGTATAATCATTTATTTTTAAGAAGTTTTAACGATAAACAGGATGCAATAAATACTAATAGATATGTTGGCCCTAATCATGTGGGATTTATTGTTTGGAGAGATTCTAGTTTATTTATTTTTGATCCTAATATTGGTGGTGGGATATTTAAATTTAGTATGGATAAACTTACGCCATTTTTCATCGAAGGGCATATTAATCTGTTGAGTGTTCAATTAAAAAATCCTCAAAGAGTTAGGCTTATATCTATATTTAAACCACGCTTTGATCTTGAAAATAAAAATAAGCATATAATTAATAATGCATTAAAAGATATTTATTCTTTCAAGGGTTTTATGTGAATTAATTTTATATGTTTTTTAATTTGTGATTAAAAACTTTTATTCTATCTACAAATAGAGATACATACTTGTTTTCAAGATAATTATATATACTCAATAAAGTCTTTCTATAACTCAGTATAAATGTACTATATTCGAGCATTTATTTTTATCTATAATTTTGTGAATATAATCACAATATAATTCCTAACAAAGCACTCAAACAAAAATGCTCAATAGTGTAATGAGAATTGTTTTCTTTTGAGCGAGAAGAGAAAATACGAGCATACAGAAACAGACCTCTTATTATTTTTGATAAACCAAGAGGTCTGTAGATATTACTGCTTATCGCAGTATGAACAATCAAACGCTAATCTTGTGACCTGACAGTGCTGAATTATGACGAGCTTGTCCATCAGAACCATAGAGAGAAGGACTATGGTGATTTTTCAGAAAAGTAATTGCTTGACTGTTTAACTCAATATGCTGATCCAGCAAAAATCCATTATGCGCATTCAAATCACGGATACGTTCAACAGTCTGGCTAATTTGGTTCCATAATACAGCCAGTATTTCATGGTCAGCATAAGGTGCCTTTATTTTCAGCGTTTCATTTAATTGCTGACGCTTTCGTTCTGCGTGATCGAGTGCCGAAAGTAAAAATGTTTTTTGTTCCGTCACTCGATGTAAATGATTCGCTTCAATAAAGCCTTCGCTCAATATACGCTGTTCTTCTGCTATAGTTCGCGAAAGCGAATTTAAGTGCGCGCTTTGCTGTTCAAGCAAGAGTTGAAGTTCTTCCATTTATGGCTCTTTATGATCTTGATGGTTTATTTATCATATTCCATGTTTTCAAGGGCTTCTCTGAATAGGGCATCGGCAATTTTACCGCTGTCCATCGCCAGTGTTCCCTTTGCAATGGCTTCTTTCAATTGTTGTACTTTTTGGATATTAATATCCTGGCTGCTTGGCTGAACGAGCTTTTTCTGCGCTTCGCTCAGTTTGACTTGCGTATCGGCGCTTTTTTCTGCGACAGCCACAGTTCTGCGAGTGCTCTGAGCACCTTCATTGGCATTGCGTTGCTGTAAAGCAGCAATGGCCAGTAGAGGTTGAGTGCGTTCAATACTCATAATCGTAATCCTTTAATCAGGCATTATTTATTTGTCTTAGGTAGCAGGCGATATACCGCTGGCATGCCTGTAAATCATGGTCTGTTGGTTATATCGGCTTGAAGAAATAAAACTTTAGCCATTTATAACATCATTTTTACACTGCCATTTTCTTGAGCTTCACCAGTAATAACCTGTCCGGAGTCCAGACGAACACGGATATTATCAAAACTCGCGGCATTGTTAATCGCTTTTCCTTCGTAACGCACCTGAAAATGGTGTCCATCTACGGTGACGACCACATTCTGTCCAGCTTTAATTGCCCATGGACGCCGGATCATATTGCGTGTGATGAATTGTCCGGCAGGTATGTTGCGGATAGCAATACCATTTTGTATGGCCTTTCTGTTACGGATTATGTTGTTTGGCAGCTTATCTAAAGATCCCGTTTTTACTTGAAAATCTTTTTCTGTCAGTACGGCATTGCGGTTAATGGCTTGCTTAGAAACCAAGTATGGGCCGATGACGTTGACGTTGACCTGAATAAAACGGCGTTGCTGACCACAAGTCACAGGGATGGACAGATTGCCCCAGTTTCTGTTGCCAATTGACGGCTGTATCTCAGGAAATTCACAGACCGGCCATTGCTGTTCAGGTGTTTTGATTTTCACAGAGACTTTGTGACCCGCAGTATGATGAATCTGCCTGAAATAATCATTTATCGATTGCGGTAAATTGCTCCCCCAAGCCAAGGACGTGCCAAAAAATAGATTAAAGAAAAAGGCAAGGGATCCGATAAATTTTAATGCAGGCATGTCACCACCTTAACTCCGTTAGCGAACCATGATTTCAAAAAATATTCAGTACCTGTTGGATGTTAATAGTGTAACGCGATTGATTATTCGTTAATGGGATAAATAGCAATCCAATTTGTTTCTATTCTTCGAATCACCTTTTTCTTCTACGTTTATTCTGTTAGCTGCTTAGAGCTTATACCCAGCAAATTTCACGAACAAAACCGAGGGAGGAATATGCTCGATAAATTAGATGCCGCCTTTCAATTTCGACAAGAAGCGCTGGTACTCCGCAACCAGCGGCAGGAAATTTTGTCTGCCAACATTGCCAATGCGGATACCCCTGGCTATCAGGCGCGTGATATCGATTTTGCTGCTCAACTGAAAAAGGTGATGGCACATGGTCGTGTAACGGGGAATGGAATTGGGCTAACTCTGACTTCCGAGCGACATATTCCCGTTCAACCTCAAAAACGTCTGGAGATGGATCTGCTGTATCGGGTGCCATACCAGACGGCAATGGATGGAAATACTGTTGACATGGATATAGAACGCAGCAATTTCGCAGATAACAGCTTGAAATATCAGGCCGAACTTACTATGACGAATGCACAGATCAAAAGCATGATGTCAGTTCTACAGTCACAAGGATAATGGGAATGTCTCTACTCAGTATTTTTGATATTGCCAGCTCTGCGCTTTCCGCTCAGTCTCAGCGGCTGAATGTCAGCGCTAGCAATATGGCGAATGCCGATAGTGTTGCAGGGCCGGATGGCGAGCCTTATCGCGCCAAACAAGTTGTATTTCGTGTCGCCGCGCCAGCAGGTCAGGAGATCGGTGGTGTGCGTGTCAGCGAAGTGGTGGATGATCCCACACCTTTCCGCCTTGAATATCAGCCGGGTCATCCACTGGCCGATGAAAAAGGTTATGTGCGTATGCCAAATGTGGATGTGGTCGGGGAAATGGTGAATACCATCTCAGCTTCCCGCAGTTATCAGGCAAACATTGAAGTGCTCAATACCACCAAATCCATCATGTTGAAAACGCTGACGCTGGGCCAGTAACAGGAATTTCGTTATGGGAATTACCACTTCAATCAATGATTCATTGGATAACACCACCGTAGGCGAGCTCGCTTCCGCAGCGAAGGCAAAGCCACAAAGCAGCGGCGAAATCAAAGATAACTTCTTGAACTTGCTGATTACACAGCTCAAGAATCAAGATCCAACCAACCCAATGCAAAACAACGAACTGGCTACACAGTTTGCACAGATCAGTACCGTTGAAGGCATTGAAAAACTCAATAAAACACTGGGAGCCGTTGTCGGACAGATGGACAACAATCAGGCAATGCAAACGACATTGCTGCTTGATCGAGGCGTCATGATACCTGGCGATAAGATTTTAGTCGGTTCCAGTAAAGAAAAAGACACTAGCGTAACGCCACTTGGCTTTGAGCTGACCCGACCTGTTGATAGCGTCAAAGTCACTATCAAAGATAAAAATGGTGCGGTAGTTCGGGAGGCGGATATCGGTAGATTTAGTGCGGGTGTCCATAGTTTCAAGTGGGATGGCAAAGACGCAGATGGCAAGGAAGTGGCAGACGGTGCTTATAATTTCACTGTTTCCGCAAGCTATCAAAAACAAGCGGTAGTGGCACATCCGCTGATGTATGCCGAGGTAAACGGCGTCACACGGGGTGAGGATGGCACTAAATTAGATTTAGGGCTGGCGGGTACGGTAACCATGGATAAAGTTCGTCAGATTCTTTAATTAAACGGAGGACATATGGCTTTTTCACAAGCGGTCAGTGGCTTGAATGCTGCAGCGAGCAACTTAGACGTTATTGGTAATAATATCGCAAACTCAGCGACATATGGATTTAAATCCAGTTCAGCTGCTTTTGCGGATGTATTCAGTGGTTCAGATGTAGGTTTGGGCGTTAAGGTTTCTGGTATGATCCAGAACTTTAAGGATGGTTCAGTCACTAAAACCAACGAACAATTGAATATGGCGATCACGCAGGGCGGTTTTTTCCGTATGCAGGATACCAACGGCAATGTTTTCTATTCCCGTAATGGCCAATTTAAAATGGATGCTGATCGTAATGTGATCAACATGCAGGGGATGAAATTAACGGGGTATCCAGCAGTACAAGGGGCTAATGGGCCTGAAATCCAACAGGGCGCAGCGCCAGGGCCGATTTCGATTCCAACCGATATGTTGCCTGCCAAGGCGACGGAAAAAGTCTCTATGACGGCTAACCTGAATTCTATGCACGACAAGGTCGATACAACAGCCAACCCATTTGATCCAGATAAGAAAGATACTTTCAGCTACAGTTCCGGTATCTCGATATATGATAGTCTCGGCAATGAGCACAATATCAATGTGTTCTTTGTTAAAACAGCAAATAACAAGTGGGATATTCATGCTCGAGATACTTCTGTTGTCGGCTCAGAACATAAGTCATTGGGCAGCGTGGAATTTGATGGCAATGGTCGAATTATAGGAAATAACAACGCATTCAATTTCGATATGCCAGCGTTGAATGGCTCTATTGCGGCAGAAGTCAATTTTGATTTTAGCAGCAGCAAACAGCAGAGATTGAAAGAAGACGCCATTTCTAATCAGAAGCAAGACGGTTATGCAGCAGGCAGCTTCACTAACTACCAAGTTGAGAGTGATGGCAAAATTTTCGGCCTTTATTCTAATGAGCAAAAACAAGTTCTGGGTCAGGTCGTACTGGCGAATTTTTCCAACCCAGTAGGTTTGGCTTCACAGGGCGATAACGTTTGGATAGAAACAGGTGCATCGGGTAGTCCGGTAGTTGGCACTGCGGGTTCAGGTAATTTCGGTAAGCTGATTAGCAGCTCATTGGAAGCCTCTAACGTGGACATGAGCCAAGAGCTGGTCAATATGATTGTCGCCCAGCGTAACTATCAATCCAACGCCCAGACCATCAAGACGCAGGATCAAATTCTGCAAACTCTGGTCAGCATGCGTTAATAAGCTCAGGCGGATAGTTTTATGGATCACGTCATTTATACCGCGATGGGCGCAGCGCGACAAACACTGGAGCATCAGGCTGTCACAGCCAACAACTTGGCCAATGCGTCAACACCGGGCTTCAAGGCTCAGCTTGCTGCACTGCGTGCCGTGCCGATTGAAGGTGAAACCTTGCCGACCCGTTCGTTGGTCGTTGCTTCCACCCCTGGCATGGATAGCCGTCAGGGGCCAATGAATTATACCTCCCGTCCGTTGGATGTGGCTGTCGGACAAGGCGGCTACTTGGCTGTCCAGCTCGAAGATGGGACAGAAGCCTATACCCGCAACGGTGGCATCCAAATTTCACCCGAAGGGCAACTGATGGTGCAGGGGCGCATGTTGATGGGCGAAAACGGACCGATTGATGTTCCGCCGCAGGCTGAACTGACCATTGCGGGCGATGGTGCCATTTCTGCTTTGATTGCCAGCGATCCGCCAACATTGTTGGGTCAGATTGGCAAATTGAAAATCGTCAAACCAGAAGCCAATCAAGTGGTGCGGGGCGATGATGGTCTGTTCCACTTAACGCCACAGGCGCGGGAACAGCAAGGCAATGAACTGGCGGCCAGCACTGAGGTGAAAGTCATGCCGGGTGTACTGGAAGGCAGCAATGTCAATCCAGTGGAAAGCATGGTGAACATGATTGCCAACGCGCGTCGTTTTGAGATGCAGATGAAAGTCATACACAGTTCCGATGAAAATGCACAGCGGGCTAACCAAATTCTCGCCATGAGCTGAATCGGGAACAGGGGATAAATTCATGATCCGATCTTTATGGATTGCCAAGACTGGGCTGGATGCTCAGCAAACAAATATGGATGTCATTGCTAACAACTTGGCAAACGTCAGCACCAACGGTTTTAAACGCCAACGTGCGGTATTTGAAGATTTGCTCTATCAAACTGAACGTCAGCCGGGCGCGATGTCGTCTGAACAGACTAACCTGCCATCGGGTTTACAGATTGGTACAGGTGTGCGTCCGGTAGCGACTGAACGTTTGCATAGTCAAGGTAACTTGGCGCAGACCAATAACAGCAAGGATGTGGCAGTCAAGGGACAGGGCTTCTTCCAGATCCAAATGCCTGATGGTACAACGGGCTATACCCGTGATGGTTCATTCCAAGTGGATCAAAATGGTCAGTTGGTGACAGCCGGCGGTTTTCAGGTCGTGCCAGCGATTATCATTCCTGACAATGCCACCAAAATCAGCATTGCCCGCGATGGGATCGTCAGCGTGAATGTGCAGGGGCAAAACGCGCCTCAGCAAGTTGGACAATTGACACTGACCACGTTCATCAACGAAAGCGGCTTGGAAAGCGTCGGTGAAAACCTGTATCTGGAAACCAACAGTTCCGGGGTTCCAGTGGAAAACGCACCGGGCATCAATGGCGCTGGATTGCTCTATCAAGGCTACGTTGAAACTTCTAACGTGAATGTGGCGGAAGAGTTGGTCAATATGATTCAGGTTCAGAGAGCCTACGAAATCAACAGTAAAGCAGTATCAACGTCTGATCAAATGCTGCAAAAACTGACTCAGTTATAACCTAATCATTAATAGTGGGGGGAACATATTCCTCCACTATTTCTGCAATAAATTTAAGAGCATAGAAGATGGATACAATGCCCGTTGCCAAGAACAACGTAGCTTATGACTCTGCTGGTTTACGGAAAAACCGGGGAAATAAGTGGCGTATCAGCATATCTGTGGCGGTACTAACATTGTCGGCACTGACATTGGGGGGATGTGCTTACATGCCGCACAAACCGCTGGTAAAAGGGCAGACAACCGCAAAACCCGCCGAAGCACCTGCTCCAACGCCAAATGGTTCTATTTTTCAAGTTGTCCAGCCGGTCTATTACGGTTATCAACCGTTGTTTGAAGACCGTCGTCCCCGCAATATCGGTGATACGCTGACCATTATCTTGCAAGAAAACGTCAGTGCGAGCAAAAACTCCTCAGCCAATGCCAGCCGTAATGGAAAAACGGGTTTCGCGGCTGCCTTGACCCCTCGTTTCTTGCAGGGATTGATAGGTAGCGATAAAACCGATTTGGGCATGGAAGGCAACAGCGAGTTTGGAGGCAAAGGTGGGGCGAATGCCAACAATACATTCAAGGGTACGATTACCGTGACTGTGGATAAACTGCTGGCAAACGGCAACCTGCATGTGGTGGGGGAAAAACAGATCGCCATCAATCAGGGAACGGAGTTCATTCGTTTCTCTGGTGTTGTGAACCCGCGCACTATCACTGGCAACAATACGGTGAGCTCCAACCAAGTTGCAGATGCCCGCATTGAGTATGTTGGCGATGGTTATATCAACGAAGCGCAGCATATGGGCTGGTTGCAACGTTTCTTTATGAATATCTCACCGTTTTAAAGAGGATGGTCAGGATGAAAAAATTAGTCACCAGCCTTTTTACGCTTTTGCTGGTATTGTCCAATACGTTCGCGTCTACCAGCGCTTTTGCGGAACGCATTCGTGATTTGACGACCATTGAGGGCGTCAGGGATAACGCACTGATTGGTTATGGTTTGGTGGTTGGGCTGGATGGCACGGGCGACCAAACCATGCAAACACCTTTCACCACCCAAAGTTTGAGTAATATGCTGTCGCAGTTGGGGATCACCGTGCCGCCCGGTACGAATATGCAGCTTAAAAACGTAGCTGCTGTAATGGTGACAGCAAAGCTGCCACCTTTTGCGCGTTCAGGGCAGAATATTGACGTTGTGGTGTCTTCGCTGGGTAATGCCAAGAGCTTGCGTGGTGGTACATTGCTGATGACACCGTTGAAAGGAATAGATAATCAGCTCTACGCGCTGGCTCAGGGGAATATCCTGGTGGGTGGTGCAGGTGCGAGTGCCGGTGGTAACAGTATCAAAATCAATCAGCTCGCTGGTGGACGTATCTCTAATGGTGCGGTGATTGAGCGAGAATTGCCAACGCAATTCGGCCAGAAAGGCACGTTGAACCTGCAACTGAATGATGATGATTTTGGACTGGCTCAGAAAATCAGTGATGCGATTAACCGACTGAAAGGTACGGGAACAGCGACACCACTGGATTCCCGTACTGTGCAGTTGCGTCTGCCGATTGAGAACAGCGAACAGGTGAAGTTTCTGGCTCAGGTACAGAACTTGGCTATTCGCGTGGATACCGGTGATGCCAAAGTGATTTTCAACTCCCGTACAGGATCGGTAGTCATGAACCGCAATGTCACGCTGGATAGCTGTGCAATTGCTCACGGTAGCCTGTCAGTGACTGTTGAACGCCAGACCGCGGTCAATCAGCCTGATACGCCATTGGCGGGAGGCAGTACCGTTGTGACCCGTAATACAGGTATTGGCATTCAGGAACAAGGCGGCGCTTTGCAGCAAGTCAACGCCAGTGCGAATCTGACACAAGTTGTGCGTGCATTGAATGTACTGGGTGCAACGCCAACGGATTTAATGTCGATTTTACAGGCGATGGAGAGCGCAGGTTGTCTGCGTGCGAAATTGGAGATTATCTGATGAATGATTTTCTGACGATGCCCAACAACGCTGCTTACGATGTTAACTCACTGCATTCATTGAAAGCCAAGCTGTCACAGGAACCACAACAAGGGCTACGGCAAGTAGCCCAACAACTGGAAGGTGTCTTCGTTCAGATGATGCTGAAAAGTATGCGTACCTCACTGCCGCAGGATGGCATTTTGAGCAGTGACCAGACACGTTTTTATACTTCGATGTACGATCAGCAAATTGCCCAAGACCTTTCTCAAAAGGGGTTGGGCTTTGCTGATATGATCGTCAAACAGCTCTCCAACGCTAATCATGTTCCTAGTGAGTTGGCTGGAACCATACCCATGCCGTTGGGTAATGACATTCTGCAAACATTACCGAAACAGGCATTGGAGCAGTTTATGCGCCGAGTTATGCCTGATTCTATGTCTGAAAACGATATGTCTAAAAACTCGTCGTCGGCCTCCTCCAATGGTGCAGTTCAATCGAAGTTATTGCCCATGAACAGCGCCAATTTTGTTTCCATGCTTTCCTTGCCTGCACAGTTGGCAAGCCAGCAAAGTGGTATTCCTCATTTATTGATCATTGCACAGGCGGCACTGGAATCCGGTTGGGGACAACGAGAAATTCTGACGGCAGAAGGCAAATCGAGCCATAACCTGTTTGGTATCAAAGCTGGCAAGTATTGGAAAGGGCCTGTCACCAATATCATGACCACGGAATACATTGGTGGTGAACCGAAGAAAATGCAGGACAGCTTCCGTGTGTATGGCTCTTACGTGGAGGCAATAACGGATTACGTCAAACTGCTGACGGAAAACCCCCGTTACGCCAAGGTGGCCGAATCAACGACGGCCGAGCAGGGGGCGTATTCTTTGCAGGATGCGGGGTATGCCACCGATCCCGGCTATGCCAAAAAATTAGTGTCACTGATCCAGCAATTAAAGAATACCGGCAATCAAATGGCAAAAGCCTATGCCTATGATTTCGATAACTTGTTTTAAGGGAATCAATGTCAGGTGCTTTTTTTAAAGGAATCATCCAAAGAAAACGGTCTTAGTGCCGTTTTCACTCAAGAATCAGGGTACCTTGCCGATAACTGTAGCAGTGAATTACCTCCCATGATGGAGGCATAACGAAAACGTAAAAGGATCTACACATGTCCAATAGTCTTATGAATACTGCCATGAGTGGTATTAATGCTGCGCAGGTGGCAATGAGTGTAGTGGGTAATAACATTGCCAACTCTAAAGTCGAAGGATATAACCGACAGACAACTGAAATGTCGCAGAATAATGGCAGCATGTCGCCGGTTGGTTTTATTGGCAACGGTGTGAATGTGAATACCATTAACCGTCAATATAATGAGTTTATCAGCGAGCAACATAACTCCGCACAAGCTAAATATGCTTCATTAGACATATACAATAATCAGCTTTCTAGAGTTGACAATCTGCTGGCGGATAAGGCAACCAGTCTTTCCAGTTCTATGGAAGATTTGTTTACTAGTCTGAGTACGCTTGAAAATAATGCAGAAGACAGTGCGGCAAGAACCACGGTACGGGGCAAAGCTGAAGGTCTGGTTAACCGATTTAAAGAAGCTGATCAATTTATCCGTAAGTTGGACAGTGGTATCAATACCCAAATTGAGCAAAATGTAAAAGAAATCAACAAGTACGCGGAAGAAATCGCCTTTCTGAACGATGAAATTTCTCGTATGCGTGGCGCGGGGACGGGTGAACCTCTCGCCTTACTGGATAAACGTGATGATGCGCTTAATAAGTTAAATCAATTTGTTGAAGTAGAAATGACTCAGCAAGACGGTGGCGTTTACAACGTCTCGTTTGGTGGAGGAATGTCACTGGTATCGGGTAGTAAATCCTATCGGTTGGAAGCGATCCCATCCAGTGCAGATAGCAGCCGTATCACGCTGGGCTATAACAATGGAACGGTAGGTACGAAAGAAATTGATGAGCGTTTTATCTCGCAAGGAAAGTTGGGTGGCGCATTGCGTGTGCGCAGTGAAGTGATAGACCCAACCCGCAATCAATTAAACCAATTGGGATTGGTGATGGCGGATCAATTCAATCAGGTCCAGCAAGGTGGCTTCGATCTGAACGGTAAACCAGGCATTGATTTCTTTAACTTTTCCAAGCCAGATAGCATTTCTAACAGCGACAACAAAGGTACGGCTGAAATTAAAGTGGAATACGCAGATACCACTAAAGTAAAAGCCAGTGACTACACCATCAAGTACAAAGATGGGGATTGGAAAGTACAACGTGTTGCTGATAGGGAAATGATCTCTGTGATTAAAAATGGTGATACGCTGGAATTCGACGGGTTGAAAGTCGAAATCACAGCGACCAATCCACAGGACAATGATCAGTACACACTGAAAACGGTCAGTAGTGTAGTAGCAACACTGGAAGTCAATATTAAAGATTCCTCCCAACTGGCAATGGCTGGCGCCAAGGGTTCAGGCCCAAGTGATAACAACAATGCGAAGAAATTCACTGCCCTGCAAAAAGGGAAGCTGATTAATGGTAAAGATACCTTTACTGATGCTTATGCTTCGCTGGTCAGTACTGTGGGTAGTAAAGCCAATAGTTCTCAACGCAGTATGGATGCCCAGAAGATCAATGTAGATGCGCTTCATAAAGCTCGCGAATCTATTTCTGGGGTTAATATGGACGAAGAGTACGGAGACCTGCAACGTTTGCAGCAATACTATTTGGCAAATGCCCGTGTTATCCAGACTGCGTCGACGCTGTTCAATGCCATTTTGGACATCCGTTAATTACTTATGGCTGAAGAAAAAAGGAAGTAATATTGTGCGTGTAAGTACGAATCTTTTATACAGTCAAAAAATGAATGGGGTTTTGGGCGCTCAATCCAAATGGATGCAATATGGTGAGCAGTTATCCAGTGGGAAACGTGTCATCAATCCATCTGATGATCCGTTGGCTGCTTCGCAGAGTATTCTGGTTGCTCAATCTGAGTCGCAGAATCAGCAATTTGTGATGGCTCGTATCTTTGCCAAGAACACTATGTCAACCCAATTGAGCACTATCTCCAGTGTTGTTTCGGTAACAAATAATGTTTTTGAAACATTAGTCGCGGCGGCTGATGAGCAGAGCGAGCACGATCGTGAATCTTATGCACAGCAGTTGGATGGGCTTAAACAGCAATTGCTGAACCTCGGAAATAAAACCGATGGCAATGGCCGTTATATTTTTGCTGGTTATAAGACGGATGTTCCACCTTTTGAAGTTGATGGAAATGGAAAAGTGCATTACAAAGGTGGAAATGAAGCCATAACCCAAAGAGTGGATGACAATCGTTCCATGATTATCGCCCATACAGGGCAGAAAGTTTTTTTATCGGCGACTTCCAATCCGATTAAAGAACCTGATGTCAGTCCAAGTGAATCAGATATTTTTGCCTCCATTGATTTGGCGATCGATGCACTTAGAAAACCGTTTAGTAATGCCAGCGAAGAAGAAAAAGCGGAATCACTGGAGTTGATTAACAGAGCTAACCGAGGTGTACGTAATAGCTTGAACAATTTGTCTTCAGCAGAAGCCGTGCTGGGGCTACAGCTTCAAGAAATGGAGCAACTGGATGCACTAGCCAGTGAACGCAGCATTGCCAATAAAGTTCGTATGGGTGAATTGGTGGATGTGGATTGGCTCTCCACCATTTCCGGCTATTATCAGGAACAGGCTGCATTGCAGGCTTCCTATAAAGCTTTCTCTGACTTAAAAGGCATGTCTCTGTTTGAGATGTATCGCTGATTAAGATTGGTATGGCATTTTTCATTTCAGGCCCTTATTTTCTTTTCCTGTGGAATGGGATAGCAAACGGGATAGTAGATAAGGGCTTATTGATCCCCTTCATCTTTTAATGTCAGTTTTACTGGCTATGCAATCATTTCTGTTTTTCCTCCATCACTAAAGAATCATCACATTACCGAAGGGTCTGTCTGACTTTGCTGTCATCGGGTTTAACCATTTTTCCATATTTCAAATATGTCTTCTTCATGAAAAAATTAACAATTTTAAAAATATCAAAGAGTAATTATTAAACAATTTTTGTATAAATAATGGCGTAAAAATAAATGGTCATTAATTAGAAATTAAAAGGAGATAAATTTTAAAAATTGTTGTTACAGGAAATGTTTGGGCTTTTTGTTATAGTTTTCATGAATGATACAGGGAAAAATGTAGCAGTAAATAGAGCAAAAATAGGGTTATCGGCTATAGTTTCAAATGAGATTGATGATAAACGGTATAAGGGAGTAAAACTGTCCTTACCCAGATAAATCCCGATTTTTCTATTTATTATATTATTTTATCTTGTGATCAAGATCTTATCTTTGATAGGAAAGAGGAATATCACATTAGATTTTTTGATATAAAGCATTGGGTGGGTTTTGATATTTTTGGGATAGGGTTAAATCTTGTCTTACTATAGATGATAAGAATAAATAAACATGAAAACTATAAATTTACTCTTTTGTATTATCTTTATTTTGTTCAGCGCGATATTGATTGGATGTTTTTCAACAATCGATCGTGACTGGATGATTGGAGAAGAAGGGATCAACACGGTTTGCGATGTGGTGAATAATTTTGTTATTAATGATGATAGAAAATTGACAGCTCCCTTGTGCTTTGTCTTTTTGTTGCCCTTTATAATTTTTTTTATGGTGAAGGGAGTGAAAGGATTTTCAGAAAATAGATTACAATCGATTGCCTATTTGTTGACAGTTGTGCTTTCATTGGGGTACTGGTATTGGATGTTTTTTGGTCGGTTTGTAGAGTGCCCATTTCCGCCACATTGACCTTATAAATACTGAATAGAATCAAAAATATGAAAGTTACAGATGGAGTATCCTGTTTATTTTCCTGTGGTATTTTTTTTGAAATCTTTTAAGTCTTTTAAAAAAGATAAATCAATTTCCATTATTTACCTTTTTACTGCTATTTTTTCAGCAGGATACTGATATTGGATGTTTTTTGGCGTATATAGAGATTGTTCATTTGCTACGTATTAATTTCATGGACTTGAAGGATAATTATTGGGAGATAATGTTCAAACCAATTATCCCCAATAATTATGCAGAAAAAGTCATTAATAATGCTTTGTCAGTTTACATTTCTGTTGGTACTTCCTCCCGTATATACATTCCATAATCGCGGATAACGGCAGCGACTTTCAGACGATAATCTGCAAACACGCCATTGCGTCCTAACGCTTGTGCTTCCTGGTGTTGATAAGTATTTCGCCATTGTTTTATAGATTCTTCATCTCGCCAGTAAGAGAGTGAAAGGTATTTATTGTTATGATTGAGGCTTTGAAAACGCTCCACGGAAATAAAACCTGGGATTGTGTTCAATAATGGTCTGATTGCAGCAGCAGTATCAAAATAACGTTTACTTTGGTTTTCTGCGATTTCGACTTCAAATATGACAGCTAACATTGTTGTCCCCTTGAAGGATAGAAAAGCCTAAGATATCTTGCTGAATTCATTGTCACTTCGATGGTTATCAAAACATGAATGAATTTAATCTTGAAGAAAGAGTCGCTGCTATTGCAGCGGTACTGGCGGATCGCACTCGTGCCCGTATGTTATTTTTGATGATGGATGGACGCGCCTATACAGCGACAGAATTAAGTGCTGCTTCCGATGTTGTTCCGTCAACAACCAGTGCTCATCTGAATCGCTTGATAGAAGAAAACTTGGTTAGCTGCATTAAACAGGGGCGATATCGTTATTTTAAGATCCATAACGCAGAATTGGCTCAATTACTGGAAAATATGATGCACTTTGCTAATGGTAGTAATAAGGATATCGCCAAAATTTCCACGCCCAAATCGCTGCGTTTTTTCCGAACGTGTTATGACCATATGGCAGGAGAAGTTGCGGTAAAAATTCATGATAGTTTGCTGGTGAATCATTGGATGACTGATAATTATGAGTTAACGTCAACCGGCAAAGATTTTCTACTTTTTCTTGATATATGTTGTGATACGGAATCTTCCTCACGGCGAAAATTTGCCTGTTCCTGTCTTGATTGGAGTGAACGACATTTTCATCTTGGCGGATTTTTAGGGGCATCGTTACTTGATACTTTTTTAAAGAAAAAGTGGGCGTTCAGGCAGTTGGATAGCCGAGAATTGGTATTAACAGAATCAGGAAAGCGAGTACTTAAGCTGAGGTTTGGCGTGGAAATAGATGGCGGCATCAACCGCCACACTATATGATCTATACTTTAACGTGATCTATACTTTAACGCCTCGATAACCGGATAAAATCTGTTCCCATTCATGTTGGGCGAACCAGGTTTGGGTATCGCCATCGTAATGCATTTCATCGGGCAGGAAGACGCCGTACTCAGGCGCGATGCCCGTGTAATTTGGCGAATTCCTAGCATCAATCAGCGTACGATATTTGGGATCGGCGGCAATGACATCGTTAATTGCTTCATTCACATAACTGGTATTGATGGGATCAAAGGCAACCGAAAGCGGGTAATATAATCGCCACGGAATCTTATGGGAACCTATAGCTTCACTAATATCCGTAGTAATGCGGGTAAAATTCATCTCGGATGCCTTGGCAGCAGCTAAACTTTCAGTTTCTGCTTCCCATTGGTTCCAATGAACAGCCAAAATGCGCGGATTTTTGCCCATCTTACACAGTGATTGAACTGCCATGCGCAAGGTTCTAATTGCACGGGGATAGAGGGATTCGACATCTTTGGGATCACGTTCTGGCGCCCAACGGTTATCGGGAGGATTATCCAGATACATTCCCTGTCCGCCCCAGCCTATTAGAATCACGTAAAGGTCTGGTAAATGCAGTGCGTTACCCCGATTGATATGCTCTTGCCAGAATTGAGCGAAACGATTGGCGGCGTTGTAAGGATGATCTTGATTACCCCGTGGCAAACCGACGGGAGTACCAATATTGGCATTGCCAAGGCTGGTTAACCCTGTCCAGTTAATGGTAGGAAAGTTAATGCTGTAGACTTCTGGCAGGGACAGGGTAAATACGTTGTTTAAACCTTGGATGATCCTTTCATCCGGCGGCAATTGTGTTCTGTGGCCATAGCTGTTGGATTGCCCAAGAACGATAAATAGTGGGGCATCGTTGGCCTCCCATGGCGGATGTTTTATTTCGGGAGAATGAGGCGGTTTGTATGTCATCAGTCTCTCCTTAAAATAGGTTAATTACTGGACATCGCACTCCTTGCGGGAAAATTATTTATATAAGATAAAATATACATGGTTAATCAATCTAGTTTATTTTTATGAATTTAAAACAGGAGCCAAAATAGTCCTTGTGTTTCTGATTATATGTGAAAATATTAAATTTTACTTGCATTCACATAATAAGAGCATCATAACGTGGTTTGCTATTTAAGTATGATTTACTCACATCCATTCTTTGGGGTGTTAAAGTAAGGTACATCTTCTGAATGAATGACTGGTTTTTATTTTACTATCTCCATTGGGATATATGGTGATTAATTCATTAATAGAAGTATAGCTCATTTGCACCATCGTATAAGAATATTTTCCTAATGGAGATTGATTTAAATCATTGTCTTGCTGAACACCAGAACGTTCTAGATAAAGAGCCTTTCCTTTAAAATTCCATTCTTTCATTTTAAGTTTCCATTTATCATTATAACCTCTGGCAGGACAGACAATATTAGACCAAGGATCACAAACCCAAGAGCTATCTGGAAATTGATTTGGCATATATATTTTTCCGACTTTGTGCTTTGGTTCGGTATAACTTGGAGGGCAAATAAGTGCAAAAGCATGGTTATAGGGTCTGATAGTAACAATTAATTGCAGGCTTAATAGTGATGTTAGTTCTGGATAATTAATTTCTGGATGATAGAATAACTGACAAAGTGTTTTCTTATGTCTTTTTTCCAAATGTTGTAAAACAAAAATAGCCAAGAGCATACAGTTTCCGACTAAAAATGAATTTTGTTTTGATATCAAATGGTTGTATATTTTATTGCTGGGTGATCTTATGTTTAATAACTTGTCACGTAACTCTTCGAAAACATTGTATCTATGTTCCAATCCTTCATCTGTGTAAAATGATTTTTTTTCTTCTGGCAAGATATTTACATCATAATATTTGATATTATGTGATTTCCCTTGAAATATCGATTGTGCTGTTTGCATAGTATCATGCAAAATTTCTTCAATTGTCATATTGATATCCTTAGTTAATTTACTAATTTTATTTAACATTCAAGATATAAAAAAGTATCCAAGAGTATTAGTGGTTAATTTTAATAGTAAATCATGTAAATTAATACGCTATTTTTTTATATTAAACAAGTAATATTTTTTCTTGTAATTAACGGGTTGATTCATATTTAACAACCATAAGTTATGTTGCAATAGTTATATGGCATTATCCAGAGGATATATTAGTTTTTATAATGTTAAATTAAGTGGGGGAACGGAGATTTAGCTTTTCGTGTTTGTTAAGCAATATTAAAATAAGAAACTATAATAAAAATTAATAAATTATTGGATTTTATTATCTTGTTAAAATAAATGTTTCGTACCATGATCTATTGTAATGGTTATGGGTTCTTATATGAATGAGGGTATCAGTATGATGAGATTTGAAAATAAAGTCGTCATTATTACCGGCGCAGGAAGCGGTATTGGGGAGGCTACAGCAAAGCGTTTTTCACAAGAGGGGGCCATTGTTGTATTGGCAGGGCGGGATACTGATAAACTTAATCGTGTATTCAGTGAGTTGTCTTCGAATAAGGCGTTGGTGATCCAGACAGATGTTGTTGATCGGGAATCGGTCAAGAATATGGTTGATGAAACGGTCAGGCATTTTAGCCGGATAGATATTCTGGTGAATAATGCGGGTTTGTATGCAGTGGGTGATTTATTGAGTATCTCACCAGAAGAGGGTAATGCAGTATTGGCTACGAATCTTAATAGTGTGCTCAACTGTAGCTATTTTGCTTTGCCGCATTTGCTGAAAAGCAAAGGGTGTATTGTCAATAACGCCTCTGTATCAGGGCTGGGAGCTGATTGGGGTGGTGCTCACTACTGTGCATCAAAAGGCGCAGTGGTTAATTTGACACGCGCTATGGCATTGGATTATGGCTCACAGGGTATTCGCGTCAACTCTGTTTGCCCAAGTTTAGTGCTGACTCCAATGGTCGCTCGTTTTGACGATGAAACCCTGAAACATTTCGATAGCCGAATTTCGTTAAAAAGAGCGGGTAAACCCTCCGAAGTTGCAGCAGCCATTGCATTTTTGGCGAGTGAAGATGCCAGTTTCATTAATGGTGTGAACTTGCCGATAGATGGCGGAGTAACCGCATCCAATGGTCAACCTAATTTTAATTAATTGGCTAGGAATTTAGGAATTAATGAAAGAGAAATTAAGGATATAGGAATTAAAGATATACAATTGAAGGCAGACTCCCGTCTCAATATAAGGCGGGAGTAAATTTTGGCAGAAATCAGCTAAATGCGGCTATTTTACGGCTCGCGAGAGAATGCTGTTTACAGCACCATTTCATTAATAATCACCGCCAATCGGTCGAACATTTCCCCAAATAACCGCTCTGTGAATGGCACCATCATTGGGATCAGCAGAGAAAGCGTGAAGATTCCCACGGTCAGGGTCAGGGGGAAACCGACTACGAACACAGAAAGTTGTGGGGTCATACGGTTGAGCATTCCCAAGGCAAAGTTCAAAACCAGCAGTAGGGTAATCATTGGCATGGCCAGCATCATGCCGTTGACAAAAATCAGGCTGGCACTTTGGGCTAATAATAGAAAGCCTTTCGAATTCAATTGAGTCGATTGAATGGGAATGGAATAAAACGTATCTGCCAGAATGGATATCAACCATAAATGCCCATCAAAAGCCAGAAATAGCAACATCATCAACATATTCAGAATACGGGATAAAATGGGCATATTCGGGCCACCGGTAGGATCAAAAAATGTGGCGAATGAAAGCCCCATCTGTAAGCCGAGTACTTCACCAGCATGACGTACTACAGCAAAGGCGATTTGCATGGTCAATCCCAATGCCATTCCGATTAATATTTGTTGTATCAAGACCCAAATTCCAGCAGCGGAAAAGATCGGAATTTGTGGAGAAGGGATGCTCGGAACCAATAAGGCTGTGATCACTAATGCCAAGCCAATTCTGACTTTTATCGGCATCTGCTTTTCACTGAAAATCGGTGCTATGCTAAATAATGCCAATAGGCGCACCAGTGGCCAGAAAAAATCACTGACGAGGTGTGAGAGTGTTTCGCTATCAAACGGGATCATGATTAACCGATAATAGCAGGAATGCTGCTAAATAACGTGCGCATGTAATCCAGCAGCAAGTTCAGCATCCACGGTCCAGCGACGACGATAGTAACGAAAACGGCCAAAATTTTCGGAATAAACGATAAGGTCATCTCGTTTACCTGAGTTGCCGCTTGCAATAAGCTGATGATCAAGCCACAGATCAAGGCAGATAAAAGGAGTGGGGCGGCTAATGCCAGCGCCACTTTCATTGCCTCAACACCGAGGGCCATTACCGATTCTGGAGTCATAATTTTCTCAAACCGCTTTTTTGATCTTTTTCCAATAAGATTTCATGCTAGACATGCGACTGTTTACTAGACATAAAAACTTTGCGCCAGTGAGCCAAGCAACAATTGCCAGCCATCCACCAAGACAAACAGCATAAGTTTGAACGGTAGTGATATGGTGGCAGGTGGAACCATCATCATCCCCAAGGCCATCAGGACACTGGCTACCACCAGATCGATGATCAAGAACGGAATGAAGAGTGTAAAGCCAATCTGGAACGCGGTTTTCAATTCGCTGGTAATAAATGCGGGAATGAGTACGCGAATTGGGACGGAATCCGCGGTTTCAAATGCTTCTTGGTCTGCAAGGCGGGCAAACAGTGCCAGATCATTTTCCCGTGTCTGACGCAACATGAATTGGCGCAAGGGCTTGGAACCTTTGTCCAGTGCGGCTTCCAGCGTGATTTTATCCTCACTGTAAGGCAAATAAGCATCTTGGTAAACTTTATCGAATACTGGTGCCATGATGAAAAACGTCATGAACAGCGCCAAACCTAACATAACTTGGTTAGGGGGAGCTGAAGGGGTTCCCAATGCGTTGCGCAGCAGGCCGAGTACGATGATAATGCGGGTAAAGCTGGTCATCATCAGCAAGGCCACAGGGATAAACCCCAGTGCGGTGATGAATATCAGGGTTTGAACTGGCAATGACCAACTTTGTCCGCCATTGGGTAAAGGTTGGCTGATGATGCCAGGCAATTCGGCAGCGACGTTCATTGGGAACAGCGGCAGCAAGAGTGCCATAAGCAGGGTTGCCAAACGTATTGAACTCCAACGTATTGAACTCCAACGTATTGAACTCCAACGTATTGAACCTAAGCGCATTTGATAAAGCCGTGAGACAAGTTTTTTGCCTGTTATTCGGTTGCCTGTCATAAAGAAAACTCTACTTTTCATCATCGTCCTTGTCGTTCTTGCTTTTTCGCTGGAGCGTATTTTTCAACATCTGGCCGAATGGCAGCGATTTGAGCACGGCATCCTTTTCCGCGTTATCAGGCGGCGCAGGTATCTGATACAACATATTGATCTGTTGGGAAGTGACACCTAATACCAGCCAGTTGTCTTCGATTTCTACCACAACGACCCGCTCTTTAGGCCCGAGGGAGCAACTTGCCTTAACATTCAGCAATCGATGATTTTTGTTTTTGGCGGGAGCAAGACCCAGACGGCGAACTAGCCATGTCAAGAAGAATATCAACAATAAAACACCGCCCAGAGCACTGCTGATTTGCATCAACGTTTGGCTGGCAGGGAGGGGGGGATTATTGTCTGTCTGTTTGATTGTATTGGTTGAGATTGTATTGGTTGAAATAACATTCGCAGAAGCATTGCTGGCTGTTGCGTTAACGGGTGCGGCATCTGATGCCGCACCACGTTGAGAAGAAGCATAAAGGGAAGGCTGGTTCGCCATCATGGTTAACGACTCAAGCGACGCATGCGTTCAGAAGGAGTGATGATATCCGTGATGCGGATACCGTATTTATCAGATACAACCACCACCTCTCCCTGTGCGATCAAATAGCCATTGATTAGAATATCCAATGGTTCGCCCGCCAAACCATCAAGAGGAACCACTGAGCCTTGTGACAGCCTCAGCAGTTGTTTGATGGTCATTTTAGTGCGACCCAACTCGACAGAAAGTTTAACGGGAATATCCATGATCAGATCAATATCGGAGAGTTGGGCCAATGCATCCTGCGGCTCCAAGTTCTCAAATATTGACGCGCCGCCGTCAGAGGTTTGCTGTGCGGCCTGTTGTTCCAGCGCTTCTGCCCACATATCTTCAGTCAATCTGGTATCTGTGGGTTGTTTAGCATCACTCATTGGGCTTTTCCTCATCCAGAGCAGTTAAAACAGGATTAATCAGGTGTTCAACACGCAGGGCATATTGCCCATTCAGTGTTCCATATTGGCTGGTGAGCACAGGCACACCATCAACGTGAACGATTAGGCGTTCAGGTTTTTCAATCGGCAAAACGTCGCCGCTTTTCAGTTCGAGGATCTTTGACAGCCGCAGGGGGATATCAACAAAGTTCGCCACCAATTCTAATTCTGAGAGCTGAACTTGTTTCACCAGACTTTCACGCCACTGGCTATCTTCCTGACGCGCATTTTCCACAGGTGGATTGGTCAGGCGTTCACGCAGGGGCTCGATCATGGCGAATGGAATACAAATGTTGAATTCGCCGGTCAATGCACCGATCTCCACTTGGAACGGTGTGGTAACCACGATGTCGTTCGGTGAGGTGGTGATATTGGTGAATTTCACCTGCATCTCGGAACGCACGTATTCCACATCAATTTTAAAGATGGAATCCCACGCGTCACGGTAGGCATCCAGCGCCAGTTTCAGCATCCGGTTGATGATCCGCTGTTCGGTATGGGTGAATTCACGGCCTTCCACTTTGGTTGGAAAACGGCCATCACCCCCAAACAAGTTATCAACGGCGATATAAACCAAGCTGGGTTCAAAAGCGAATAGTGCGGTTCCCCTCAATGGTTTCAGATGAACCAAGTTGAGGTTGGTTGGCACGGCTAAATTGCGGGCAAATTCATGATAAGGCTGGATTTTTATGGCGCCGACCGTAATATCCGGACTGCGGCGCAGCATGTTAAACAGCCCCATCCTAAACTGGCGGGCAAAACGTTCATTGATGATTTCCAGTGACTGCAAACGTTCGCGTACAACACGGCGTTGCGTATTGGGATCGTAAGGACGAACCTCATTTTCGCCAGACGCAGTTTGTTCTACGTCATCAGCAGAGGCACTGTCACCATTGAGCAGAGCATCAATCTCTGCCTGTGAAAGAATATTGTCACTCATCGTGATTATCGCAGAATAAACGTGGTAAACAACACATCGGTGATTTCCTGATCAGGTTCACCGGGTATCAGTGTCGGGTGTAATATCTTTTTGATATCTGCCACCAAATGCATCTTACCGTCATCTTTTGCCAGATCAGTGGCTTTCTGGCGGGATAATAACAGCAACATACGGCTACGAATTTCTGGCAGATAATCATGGAAGCGCTGACGGGTTTTTTCGTCAGACAGACGCAATGTGACGCCAACATATAGTACCCGATCGAAGTGGTCTTCGTTGTCGATCAAATTGACGGTAAAAGGTTCCAAACTCATAAATACAGGTGTCTCGATGACTTTGGCTTTCGCTGTACTATTATTGGCTGACTGGTTCATTGTCCACCAGCTATACCCTCCGATGGCGGCACCAAGAACAGCAGTCAGTACTAACAGTATTATCCAAATTGGATTTGTGCGTTTATGCTCGTAGCTATAATCAGACATGGACAGACAAATTCCTGTTTTTCGTTGCGGATAAGTCTCCGCGCATTCCGTGGCGGATCTCCTTACCCATCAAAATCGATATCAATTATCCCGCGTCTTTGTTCCGGCAATAGCGGGAACAAACGGGGAAAAAACCATTAACTCACACGTTTGTTATCGGCCCTTTTTCGTTTTATTACAGTGCATCATGAAATTAGGCGAATAATCAGGTGGATAATTAGGCAAAAGTATCAACACCTCCTCGAGTCGAGGCGAGTTGTTGAGGTGTCATCCTGATAGCTGATGCATGGGAGGTCGTGACTTCTGTTGCAGCCGCTGAACCATGATCTTGAGTATCGGCATGGGAGTTGGAATGGTTATTGGTTTGGTTATTATTGGCATGGTGCCCTTGCTGCCAGTTCCCCTGGGCATCACTGTTTACACTGCTTTGGGCCAGTTGAATACCACTTTCAGCCAATGTATGACGAAGCCCTGGCAATGCCGCTTCCAGAGCAGCACGAACATTCTGATGCGCAGAGATAAAATGCAATTGTGCTTGATTGTCTTCAACACTCATGCGGATATGCAGTGCGCCTAATTCCTGAGGGTGTAAGCGCAGTTCAGCCTGTTTCAGTCCATTACGGTTAAAAAACAACACGTGTTGATTGAGCTGTTGCTGCCACTCTTCGCTGCCAAGATGAGCGTTCAGTAAAGGTGCAGTTGTACTGCCCAACTGAAATTGACCTGCTGGTTGCTGCTGTCCGGCTGAAAGTAGGGGAGATGCCGCCAATACCGCAGGTGAGTCGATGGAAGCTGTTTCTACCGTAGCGGCTGTCAAGGCAGGGGAACCCTGAATGGCCGCTTGGAGCAGATTTAAATCTTTACTATTGTTTAAGGCTCCATTTTTTGGGATGGCATTACTTTGAAGGGTATTGCCATACTCTGCCTTATTATTAGTGGCAAGTTTTACTTGCCCGGCGATTGGAGCCAATGCCGGGCGAGTGTTGGCGGAATCCTCTATTTTATTATTCAACGCAGTATCCTGTGCAACAGAAAGCTGGGTGCCTTCGTCTCGATCACCCTCTTTAGGTTGTTCAGCGAGATCTGTGTGGGTAAGTCTGGCATCTTTGGCACTTTTACCCAGTAACACATTAGCAATGCTGTTTTCGCTATCCAGCAATTCATTTTCCACTAATCCATCTGCGTTTTCAGTAAAAGCCCCAGAGCTTGCGGGAGAGCTGACCAACCCGGCAATCTGGATCGGAATCACTGCACTTAACGCTTCAGCTGACAAAAGATCTTCATCTTTCAATACAGCAAATTCGGCACTGTTTTTTTGCAGGGCAACTTCCACCTGCAATTTATCTCCGGCCACGATTTTGTCTGACACAGCCTGTAACTGCGACCATTGGCCTTCTGCTGTTTTGTCAGCGGCAGACTTTTCCTCTTTCAGGCTATTTTTATCCGCCTGAGCAGTGGGCTTCCGCATAGCGGCTGTTTCTGCATTGAGAAGTTGCCCAAATTGAGAAGAATGGTTACCGATCACGGGATCATTCAAAGTCGATTGACTTTTTTCCGTGTCTTTGTCCGTGAGTTTTAAATCAGTAGGCAAAAGAGTGAGATTCATTGTTTCATTCTCCGTTGTGCACCACGTTGTGCGTACTCGTCCATTTGTTTTTGCTCCATGCGATTTTGGTGTAACTTCAAATTATGCTCTGCCCGCTGTTGCAGTGTGTTGAAGGCGTTCAGACGCTGCTGTTTTTCCTGCCATTGTGACATGGCTTGCTCAAGTCGTTTTTTCCATTGATTGAGCTGTAATCTGTGCTGTTCAATTGCCATTTCCAGCGTTTTCATGAATTGCTGATAATTTTGCCAAGTTGAGCACGACATGCCGCTGCTGAGAGTGTCATTTAAACGAGTACGATATTCATCCTGATAATTCATTAACGCCGTGAGTTGTTGCTCCATTTGCTGGTGACTTTGCCGAATCTGTGCAAGTTGCGATGCCGCTTTTTCCGCAGCATCTTGGGCAAGTTCACGCAAAGTCACGAGAGGGGAGTGTTGTTGCATGTATTTCCTCGTTTTAATCACCAAACAGACATAAGCGTTACTGAATTACATCAATAGCAAAGTTATATCGGCACCTTATCGGCAAACGTTATACCCGCTGGCAAAATATACCTCGGCGAACTTCCTATAGGCAAAACGTTATATCGGCAATAATTGTTGAAGCTGAGTACAGGCCACATCGTATTCACTGCGTTCATCAATTTCTTGTTGTAAGAATTGAGACATGTGGGGATAAAGCTCAATCGCTCTATCCAGTAAGGGATCACTACCCGCAGCATAGGCACCAACGTTGATTAAATCTCGGTTGCGTTGGTAACTGGAAAGTAACTGTTTGAAATGCTGCACCCGACGATAATGGGTATTGTCGATCAGTGCGGTCATGGCACGGCTGATGGAGGCTTCAATATCAATAGCAGGATAGTGACCAGACTCTGCCAATGAGCGTGATAGTACGATATGACCATCCAAGATGGCACGGGCAGCATCGGCAATCGGGTCTTGCTGGTCATCGCCTTCTGTCAGTACGGTATAAAATGCGGTAATTGAGCCACCGTCACTGACGCCATTGCCAGCCCTTTCCACCAGCGCTGGCAATTTAGCAAATACGGAAGGGGGATAACCCTTGGTCGCCGGTGGTTCACCGATAGCCAATGCAATTTCGCGCTGTGCCATGCTGTAACGGGTCAGGGAATCCATGATCAGCAGGACATGTTGACCGCGATCGCGGAAATCTTCGGCGATGCGGGTCGCATAAGAGGCGCCTTGCATCCGCAGCAATGGAGAAATGTCAGCGGGAGCGGCGACGACAACTGAGCGTGACAATCCTTCCACACCTAAGATGTTTTCAATAAAATCTTTGACTTCTCGCCCACGTTCACCAATCAACCCCACGACGATCACATCAGCTTGGGTATAGCGCGCCATCATGCCGAGCAGCACACTTTTACCGACCCCCGAGCCAGCAAATAGCCCCATACGTTGTCCACGACCCACTGTCAGTAGGGAGTTGATGGCACGAACACCAACATCCAGTACATTGTTGATGGGAGTTCGTTGCAGGGGGTTGAGTGGAGTTGTCGTTAGGGGGGCGCGATAGCCTGTATCAGGGGCAGGTAAACCATCAAGGGGACGGCCTGCACCATCCAGAACCCTGCCAAGTAATTCAATCCCCAGAGGCAGGCGGCGTCCACCTCCCGCATCTTCTCCATAAGAACGGGCATAGACGCGGGCGCCCGGCACAATACCTTCCAGTTCTTCCAGTGGCATCAATAATAGTTTTTCGCCATTGAAGCCAACGACTTCGCTTTCGACTTCTTCAATGGTGTTGCCATTCTGACGTTCGATCAGACAGGTAGTGCCGAGGGGCATGTGTAAGCCAGTGGCTTCCAGCACCAAGCCAGTGGCGCGGGTTAGGCGCCCGTAACGGCGCACTTTTGGCGTTTTTTCCAGGCGCTTTTCCAATGAATCCAATGTTGCCAGCCAGCGCCCAAGTCTTGCCGTCATCACAATTCTCCCGGTGCCGCCAGACGGCACATTTCGTGCCAGCGTGTTGCCAAACTGGCGTCCATATCTCCTTCACTTGCACTGATTTTACAGCCGCCTGGATGCAGTTTATTGTCTGCGATCAAACGCCAGCCATGCAGTGCCAAGACTTCCCCCAGTTGTTGCTCAACCAGAGGAATGTTTTGTGGATGGACTCGCAATTGTGGTTTTCCGCTGAGTATGGGTTCTTGTTGGATAAATTCACGGATCTGATTCAGCAGGGCAGTGCCGTCACAAACAGCGGGCTGTCCCAGAATATGGCGAGCAGCCGTCAGTGAAAGCTGCATCAAACGCGAAGCAATAACGGTATCCAGCCCATCCAGTGAATGGTTAAAATCCGTCAGCAGGGTTTTCCATTGCTCAATAACAACTTGCTGTTGCTGTTTGGCTTCCTGCAAGCCTTGTTCCAGTCCCGCTTGTCGGCCTTCCTGCATTCCTTGTTCATAGCCTTGAACCTGACCTTCAGCAAAGCCTTGCGCATGGCCAGCCTGACGAGCCTGTTCTTTCAGCTCGTCCAGTATTTTTACCTGTTCCAGTAGTCGGTCTTGTTCGCTGGGCTCCTGTACCTTATTCATTGGTTCCAGTTTTGCCCGCAGAGTTTCCCACAGATTCAATTCACCCGGTTGCCACGGCTGCCAGTTTCCATTATTCGACTTATCAGACATAGGTATCGTCACCACCATTCAGGAGCATTTCGCCGCTTTCTGCCAGACGACGAACCACCAGCAGGATGGATTTCTGTTCGGCTTCCACTTGGGACATACGAACTGGGCCACGACTTGCCAAATCATCACGCATGATTTCAGCAGCACGTTGCGACATATTGTTGAGGAAGTGATCGCGCAATGCTTGATCGCAACCTTTTAATGCCACAAGCAGGGAATCGGTCGAAATTTCCTGCAACAGGCGCTGGATACTGCGATCGTCCACGCTGATAAGATTTTCGAACAGGAACATTTCATCAATAATTTTCTGTGCCAGTTCGCCATCATAGGTACGAACTGCATCAATGACGCTTTCTTCTTGCTGGCTCTTCATCAAGTTGATGATTTCTGCTGCAGTACGAACACCACCCATTTTACTGCGTTTCAGATTTTGACCATCTAGCAGGTTATTCAGCACTTCAGTCAATTCTGCCAGTGCAGATGGCTGTACACCGCCAAAGGTGGCGATACGCAGCATCACGTCGTTGCGTAGGCGATCCTCAAACAAGGCAAGGATATCGGCGGCTTGACCACGGCTTAGGTGAACCAGAATGGTGGCAATGATCTGCGGATGTTCATCGCGGATCATATCGGCTGCCATCTGTGGTTCCATAAAGTTGAGGGTTTCGATGCCCGTTGTGGTATCGCGGGATTCAAGGATATCCTCAAGCAGGCTGGAAGCCCGTTCTTCGCCCAGTGCCTTTATCAGAACGCTGCGAAGGTAGTCGTTGGCGTTGATGCTGAGGGCAGCATACTGCCCCGCATCTTCTTCAAACTCCGCCAGCACTTCAACCAGTTGTTGGTTGGAGACTTGTCTCATCCCCGCCATCGCAATACTCAGTTGTTGTACTTCCCGGGAATTCAGGTGCTTGAACACCTCGGCCGCCTGATCTTCTCCCAGGGTCATTAACATGACGGCACTTCTTTCTGTTCCGGTCAGGCTCATTGTTCGTTACTCATCCATTGACGGATCACCAGCGCGACGACGCGAGGATCTTTTTCTGCAAGTTCACGGATACGCTGGCTTTGAAGTTCAGCATTGACACGTTGGCGAGACAGCTTACGGCGCGTTTTTTCATCCATTTCAGCATTCGTTTCTGTTTGCTGTTTTTGCTGATTTTTCTGCGCTTCCAGTGCAGCTTTTTCTGAAGCTCGTTTTTTGGCGATTTGCGGCATGATCATCTTGCGCCACAGCAGCCATGCAACCAGTACTAACAGCAACCAACGACCAGCATCCAATAATTTTTCCAACAGGGCAGGGTGCTGCCAGAATGGCAGGGTTTCTATCATTTCGGCTGTGTCATTGAACGGCGTGTTGACCACGTTCAGGCTATCGCCACGGTCAGTCGTGAATCCCATTGCTTCACGGGTCAGCGATTCGATCTGCGATAATTGCTCTGGTGTCAGCGCTTTTGTTTCAGGGCCGTTTTCTCCCTGAACAGTGGCATAGTTGATTACAACAGCAACAGAAAGACGTTCTACTGCGCCAGCTTGTAATTGAGTATGGCGAATGGTGCGATCCACTTCATAATTGGTGGTTTCGTCATGACGGTTATTACGGTTGTTGCCCACCATGCGCTCATAGCTATTATTTCGGTTATTACTATTCGTATTACTGCGCTGCTGATCAGATTTTTCGTCACCGTTGCCTTTGGCATTTGCGTTTGGTTTTTCAATCGGTGCGTTTGGCGCTGCACTTGGCTGATTAGACAATGCACCCGGTACACCGCCCACCAATGACCCGCCGCTTTGCTCGCTGGAACTGCTCTGCTTGGAGCGAACAGCAGACTGATTCGGTGGCTGATTCGGTTTATATTCTTCCGCCGTTTCTTCGCGGCGAGAGAAATCAATTTGTGCCGTTACCTGTGCGTGTACATTGCCACGACCGACCACGGGGGCCAGAATGGTTTCAATGCGGTGCTGGAAACGATTCTCTACTTCCTGCGTATATTTCAACTGAGTGGTATTCAAATCACGGCCAGTGGCATCGGCTTGTGTTAGCAGACGTCCTGATTGATCTACAATCGTGACATTTCCTGCTGGCAGACCGGCAACACTGCTTGAAACCATATGCACGATGGCATTGATTTGTCCTTCATCCAGAACACGGCCTTGCAGCAATCCGACTGTCACGGAAGCTGACGGCGATTTCTGTTCACGAACGAACAAGGAAGGTTTTGGCAGAGCCAAATGGACGCGGGCGCTCTGGACTGGGCCGAGTGATTCAACGGTACGAGCCAACTCACCTTCCAGTGCGCGCTGGTAATTTACCTGCTCGCTGAACTGGCTGATGCCGAATTTTTCTTTATCCAATAGTTCAAAACCCGCCGCTCCCCCTTTGGGCAGTCCTTGCTGCGCCAGTTTCAGGCGAGTCTCATGCACTTTGTCGGCAGGGATCATGAGCGCAACACCATTTTCGGCAAAACGGTAAGGGACATTCATTTGCGTTAATTGCGTAACGATTTCGCCGCCATCCTTATCACTCAGATTACTGTAAAGCACCCGATAATCGGGGCTGCGCAACCAGAGAAACAGGGCGACGATGATAGCGATGGCGGCGGAGCCAGCAACTAATAAAGGAACTTTTGGATCAGCTTTTATCCTGCTGATGATAGCGCTGAAACCTTTATTCTGGTTTTCAACGTCGGTTGTTGCTGCACTCATAGACGATCCTTGCCTTGCTGGTCAACATGAATACTAAAAGCGTGGCGTAACAAAACAGACTCCCCATACGCAAGCGAAAAGACTCTTCCTATTATTAATTCCATCATTATTCGCTGTTCACACCTCTTTTAATGGCACAATAAGCTTTGAATTTTTACTTCAATTACCCGCTTTAGTTTGAAAGGGCTATGTTACGGTGACAGTGTGGAAAACTGCCAACCAGCCCACGGCTAATATGGCACTTAATCACGTAATCAATAGGGTGATTTAACGCGAGGTTTTTATGTCAATTCAGGCAATTGAAGGTGTATTGCAACAGATGCAGACTCAGGCATTACAGGCAGCAAACATTGCCAAGCCCATGCCAGTGCAGGGTGGTTTTGCCAGCCAGCTTACCGCAGCAGTAGAAAAAATAAACCAGACCCGCTTGGGCGCGGACAAGCTGACGAAAGATTTCACACTGGGAGTACCGGGCGTGGAGCTAAATGATGTGATGGTTAATATGCAGAAATCGGGTATCTCGCTGCAAATGGGGATTCAGGTGAGGAATAAACTGGTTAGTGCGTATCACGAGATAATGAATATGCAGGTTTGATTAACTAACTAATGAATAGTTCATAATATCAATGCCTTTCATTGATTGCGTGGGGTATAGATAGGCATTAATTGCCAACTCATCATTAGCCGGAAGCATCTAGCAAGTGCAGATATGCCTTATTTGAGATGCTTTTCGTCTTTCACACCAGATCTTTTAATCAATGAATATCATATCTGACACTGATTAAAGTCTTTCGATAAATAAATCGGCATTATAAAACCCATAAAATAATGCCATACGCCAAATTAGCTATTACTCGTGAACTTATCAAAAGTAATGAAGTAACAATTAACCAAACCATCTTTGATAATAATTACTCTGGTCACTTATAAATGCAACTGTGGGATTTAGAATTAGCTTTTGAGTATAATGCACTGAATTTAAAGGAATCCCAAGTTGATAATTAATTGTGGTTACAACTTGAAAGATGAAAAATACGGTCTGTTACAGATGATTAGTTATGCTAATCATCTGTAACTAATTGAACTATGTGTACCTTTTGGCTTTTTTGCACAGTTCATGTTAAAGAATTTAAATTTAGTTATGACCATAATCCCTCTTTGGCAAGAGATGACAACAAACCGATTATACTAATTTCAGGATCTTTAGGCAATTTTGTTAATTTAAGCGGTGCTAATAAAATAACTTCTTTCACACTATTTTCGATACAGAAGTATGAATAATTATTAGTCGGTTCTACATACTGGCCTGTTCGTGTTCTAACCTTTTTCCCTTCGCTATGCCATTTTTGCATTTTTGGTCTCCACTCAAGATGGTAAGATCTAACTGGGCAAGCTATATTTGACCACGAGTCACATACCCATGAATCAGGCGAGATTTGGTCTAAAATAATCGTCTGTCCTATAGAACAGTATACATTATCTAAGACACTCTCAACAGGCTCAATTAGGATAAAAGAGTGATCGTATGGGGCTAAACATGCAATATATTCTATAAAACAAGATGAATATAGAACTCTTATAATATCTGCATAACTATTTTCCATTAAATAAGCTAAAGTTATAAGTGCATATTTATGACAATTTCCAATAACTACATTATTTTCTTGACCCAAAAGTTGGGAGTAATTGTTTTGTGGTGAAGCAAAATTTAATGCATCTCGTGAGAGTTGTAATAACATTCTTCTTTCTGAAAAATTTTCTTTTGAATTTAAAAATAGCCCATTATTTTGTGAATTTGGATGAAGTATACTATTTGTTCCTAACGTAATTTTATTTCGCGAAAATTTTATTGCATTGTTTAAAATAGTTTAAATGGACACAGTCTTTACCTAAATAAAAAGTAATTTTTTCATTCTCAACTTGCAACCATTCTCGCAGGACATGGTCATCAATTTGGTTTTGGCTCTGCCTGTATTTTTTGATTATTGCGATGACAAATCAGACTGAATACGGGAGGTCTTTAAGGATTTTTTAGTACGCCCCTCTGGGGCGAAATCAATGCTCTTTTCTATGAAGAGGGATTTGTTACTAATAACATATATGTTAATTATATAAATTACATAAACGAAATATTAATTAATGGATTTATTCAACGAATTTTTCGAAGTCAAGGCTATGATATCAATCACGGCAATATCGCAAATGAACGTACCGGAAAACCCGTTGCGTTTTTAGGTTTAGCAGGGATATTGAATATCACCGCTCCATGCGTAGGCACTTGATCCAGATTAGCCAAAAGTTCTATTTGGTAGGTGTCTTGTGCCAATACATAATATTCACTAAATAAGGCATTATTTCGCCTAAATTCTTTAGCTGAATCAGTATCAAAGGTTTCATGCCCGATTGCTTTGATTTCCCGCTCTTCAAATAAAAACTTCAAGACATTTGTTCCCCATCCGGGGATTTGGTTATTTCCCTGTTGATCTTTATTATTCATCTTTTCCTGAGATGGCCAACGTTTACTCCAGTCTGTTCTTAAGGCAACGAAAGTACCAGCTTCAATGGTGCCATGTTCGGCTTCAAATCTCAGAATATCATTTTTAGACAATGAGAAGTTAGGATCTTGTTTGGCTCTTTCTGACTGATCAATAACGATTAAGGGTAACACCAATTCTTTTAATTCCAGTTCATCAAGGGTACGGGCATCAGGAACGAAATGGCTGGGGGCATCAATATGGGTGCCGTATTGACCAGGGAAAGTAAATTGTTGCGTAAAAAATCCATCCTTATAGTCAAAAAGTATTTCGAATTCAGCAGGCTTAAACATAAAAAAATGAGGAGAATCTTTGTCAAAACTGTGTGTCAGATCAACCCATTTTTTTGATTTCAGTAAAGTGAGAGCTTGCAGAATATCGTTTGTCATAACCACCTCATTTAGGTTTTTTAATGATTAAACATTCATCATTTTATTACTGCAACTTGCTTATCAATAATCCCGCTGAGTTTGAGGGGGGCTTCACAAAATTTAGTTTATGTATTCAATCATCAATTAAGGGAACGAGGGTAACCCAACTTTCAGGCGTAATATTAATATAAGAGGGTTCGGTTAATGAACACTCTTTCGCTAAGATAATTGAAGTGGCAATAAAAGTCACAGGAGGTTTTGGTTTATCGATAAAAGGAATCAATATCTCTATCGTTTGGGTATATAACTGTCCCCAATCTAAAAGTGTTATCGGTAACTTGTCTTTTGCCAGTGGATGTCTGGCGATGAATGTTGATACCGCGTTATACGAATCAAGTTGTTTATTTTTTTCAACAGCATGTTGTATGACTTTTTGTGCCACCCATGATTCCGTTGTAGCACAATAATTCAGATTCTCATTTACTGAAGAAAATCCGATTTTAGGTATTGATAATATCGTAATAATAACGATTTTATTTATATTTTTTATTAACATAATGTATTCTTTGGTTAAAAATAATACGTAATGATTATACCTCCTGTTAATTGCCTGAAAAAGTCTCTATTATCATTTATTGGTTAATTTTTTGTTAAAAAATATATAAGTTCTCTTGATTGCTTGAAAATTATGAATAAAATAAAATGCCGAATTAGATTACCCAAAAAACGATGGTGACGAATTGACACCACCTGAAATGAAAACAAATGAATGACACCATTAATCAGTGTTATTATAAAAAAATCACTGGGGTCGCTGTTATATTTATTTGGGTTCCGTCGTAGTCAACTCCATTTCATAGTCGCTGACAGGGAACTGTCCGTAAGTATCATGTAAGAGTTGTTTACAGCTTTCCTGTTTTATCAGGTCGCTGAGTTCATTTAACCGTTTTTGCAACAATCTCTTAGTTTCTTTTTCATTATCCAAGACAGTTTGCAAAATTTTGGTCAATTGCTGCTGCAATGAAATTGGTGCGTTTGAGTTTTCTGATATTAAAGTAACCACTTCTACTGCCTTCAGATAAGTGATTTCCATATCAACAAGCTCATCCCACTTTTCATTTTTAGCTAAATCAATCATTTGCTCACTTAAACTAAGGATCCGCTGGTAAGCTGACAAAAGATCCATATCATTTTTCATTAAACAATATCCTGACTGGCGTTGTAATGAGGACCTATTTGCCGCCAAGAATCTGAAATCTCGGTAAGTAAATCAATCACTTCGGTAATAGCCTTCTCATCATTGCGTAAATTGGCATGGAGTAAACGGCGACTCATATAATCATATAAAGCAAAAAGATTCTGAGCAATCTCGCCGCCTTTCTCGAAATCTAATCCCTCTTTGAGACCATTATCAATGATATTGATCGCCTTTGAAATAGCTAAACCTTTTTCTGGGATATTACCCTGTTGCATCAGAATGATTGCACGACGTAGGGCGCTTAGCGCCCCATTGAACAATATCTGAATCAACTGGTAGGGAGAGGCATTCATGATTTCGCTCTCAAGATCTACTTGAGCGTATAATTGGCTTGCCGAACGTTGATACATAATGTCCTTTTATTATCTTAAAAGCTGGAATAGAGATGAACCTGTGTTATTCAGTGAGTTAACAAGCTTATCCAGTTGTGTAAATTGACGCTTATAGCGTTCCATCGTGGCATCAATGTTTTTATTTGTCTGTTCCACTTGTTTTTCAATGGTTTTCAGACGCTTGTTGATGCCTTCGGTTGCCGTGGCGATAGTCCCTTCGTGACTATCCAGCGTTTTCTTCAATATATTAAAAGTTTGGGTAGCAAAACCGGTTTTTTCACCATCACCCATAAAGAAAGCCTTAACGTTAGCTGGTTTTTCTTTCAGGTTTTTTTCTAATTTTTCATTACTGATTTCGAGTGTGCCATCTAATTTCTGTTTAATGCCCAATTTGTTCAAGGTGACAATATCAGCAACATCTTGTGCAGCAAAGATTTGGTGCCTTAGCTGATTTTGAATACTTTTTAATGTACTGTCACCGAGTAGGGCCCCATTGTCTTTTGAAGCGGCTTCACCTTTTCCAACAGGTTTGAATTTGGTCAGTGAGCCGAAAGTGGTCTGTAATTCATTATAAGCATCAACCCACTTTTTAATCGCCTCTTTCATTGGCTCGATATCGCGGGAAACCACCAGTGTTTCTGGTTTTATCTTTTTTTCGACTTTGTTTTTGTCTTCGCCTTCGACTTCTTCTTTTTCTGAAACCTTTTTCAGATTCAGAGTAACGCCTTCCGGTGCATCTTTTATTTCATTGGCCTGACGTTCAATGGGGATACCGTTAACTGTTAATTTCGCGTTGGTAGCTCCCACTGTTTGTGTCATTGCACCAGAGCCGCCACCTTTGTCGTCAGATGTATAGTTCAGCAAATTACCCAGCTCATTATCACCTTGAACTTCGATGGTCATGACGGATTTTGTGCCGGCTTTTTTCGAGGTCAGGATCAGATAGTTTTTATCATCAGTTGCTTTGATGATGCTGGCGTTAACGTTGCCTTCTTTTTTATTGATAGCATCACGAATTTCAACCAGAGAAGTTTCATCATCTTTCAGGGAAATGCGCATTGGCTCTTTTTCACCTGGTTGCTTGATGATAATGGTACGGGTACCTTTACCTGGTTCTCCTAGTTGAGTTTTTACATCAGAAACTTCCTTAGATTGCAGAGACTGAGACCTTGCAAGCTGTTGGACCTCAATAACGTAGTTACCCGGGCTGGCTTTGGAATCCGTGCTTGGTGTAAATGTTTTATGATCTTCACTTGTTTTGGTGGTATTGAGTTTATCGAATTTTTTTAGTTCTTCGGATGCACTCTTTAGTTTTTCCAAACTACCTTTTAATGAACCAAAACCGGTCAGCTTTGCTTTATAACCGGTTTGCTGCTGTGTTAGTGGTTCTAAACGTTTTCTTTCTACTGCCTGAAGTTTATCCAGTATAGAACCCATATCCATCCCGGACCCGGCTCCTAATGAGGAAATGCTAGCCATGTTGACTCCTTTATTAGTAAAGCATCACTGGACATGTTATCGGACTAATTTGCGAAAAGTTTACTGACAAAATGATTTTTTTGATGGACAGAATAATTGATGAGAATAGGCGCTGTTTGGGTTATCGGGGAAAATAGAGAAAAAAATAAAAAAGTTTTTTCAAGAAATATTAAAGGTTCTTTTTAAGGAGCCGATAAAACTGTTGGCGGTGATGAACACCGTGAGCAAAAAGCTCAAACTAATTATATCGACTTGATTTTAAAAGGAACTCTACTATGGCATCAGTCATCAATACTAACTATTCATCTCTGTTGGCTCAGAACAACCTGACCAAATCTCAAGGCACTTTAAGTACTGCTATTGAGCGCCTGTCCTCTGGTTTACGTATTAACAGCGCGAAGGATGATGCTGCTGGTCAAGCGATCGCTAACCGTTTCACTGCTAACGTTAAAGGTCTGACTCAGGCTTCTCGTAACGCAAACGACGGTATCTCCATTGCTCAGACTACTGAAGGTGCTCTGAACGAAATCAATAACAACCTGCAACGTATCCGTGAACTGACTGTTCAGTCACAAAACGGTAGCAACTCTAAGAGCGATATCACCTCTATTCAGGACGAAGTTAAACAACGTCTGAACGAAATTGACCGTATCTCTGAACAAACTCAGTTCAATGGTGTGAAAGTACTGAGCAAAGATAGCAAAATGACTGTTCAGGTTGGTGCAAACGACAACGAAACTATCGCTATCGATCTGAAAAAAATCGACAGTTCTGTTTTGAAACTGGATAAATTCGATGCAACTAAAGGTTCTGCTTTTGGTGAGGAAAAAACTATTGTTAAAGGTAAAGTAGATAATCCTGCTAAAGCTGGTGAAAAAATTGACGGAGATGTGAAAGTTGACGCCACTGCTCTTACAGATGTCTCTGACGTCAAAGTTTTCCAGCAAATGAAAGATGGTGTCGCTATAGATAACAAATACTTGATGTCTTATAAAGATAACGCAGGCGAAGTCAAATACGCCGAAGCAAAAATTGCTGACGATGGTAAAGTGACTATCGGTGATGCACATAAATTAGATGTCAATGATCGCCCTCTGGATGCTCTGGACAGCGCCCTGTCACAAGTCGACAGCCTGCGCAGCTCTCTGGGTGCAGTACAAAACCGTCTGGAATCCACTGTTAACAACCTGAACAACACTGTTAACAACCTGAGTGCAGCGAAGAGCCGTATCGAAGACGCTGACTACGCAACTGAAGTTTCCAACATGAGCCGTGGTCAGATCCTGCAACAAGCAGGTACTTCTGTTCTGGCTCAGGCGAACCAAGTTCCACAATCCGTTCTGTCTCTGCTGCGTTAATTTTTATTTTCCAGTTGGGAATTTATGCAGGACAACCTGCATAAACAACGCTTATAAAATAAGGATCGGTTCGCCGATCCTTATTTTTTGGTCATCGTCAGGGACAGCCTGAAACTTGCTATGCATTTGGGCGGACATCAAAAATTTCGCATAGGTGAAAAAGAAGTGCTTTTACTTCATTGTTCAAACGATTGTACCTGTTAGGGGATTGGATAATGGTATCCAGTCTCTTATCCAAAGGTGTCTGTTGTTGTGAGCGATTTGTATACCGCCGAAGGCGTGATGGACAAAAATAGCCTCTGGAAGCGCTATGTACCACTAGTTCGCCATGAAGCATTGAGGCTACAGGTAAGATTACCTGCCAGCGTAGAACTCGATGACTTGCTTCAGGCCGGTGGCATAGGCTTACTTAATGCGGTGGAGCGTTTTGATTCCATGCAGGGAACCGCGTTTACCACCTATGCGGTACAGCGCATCAGAGGTGCAATGTTGGATGAGTTGAGGAGCCGTGATTGGGCTCCGCGTAGTGTGCGGCGTAACGCACGTGAAGTTACGCAGACCATCCGTAAACTTGAGCAAGAGTTAGGCCGTCCAGCCAGTGAGCAGGAAGTTGCTAAAGAATTAAAGATTAATCTGATAGAATATCGGCAAATACTGTTAGACACAAATAACAGTCAACTGTTTTCTTATGACGAATGGCACGAAATTTACGGTGAAAGCTGTGAGCCAGTTATTGAGGAAGAGCATGAGACAAATCCTCTCCAACAATTACTGGAAGGCGATCTTCGTCAGCGGGTAATCAATGTCATTGAGTCGTTGCCTGAACGGGAAAAGATGGTTCTTACGCTGTACTATCAGGAAGAACTGAATCTTAAAGAGATCGGCGCAGTGCTTAACGTGGGGGAATCCCGCGTAAGTCAGCTTCACAGCCAGGCGATAAAAAGGCTGAGAGCGCGTTTGAATCCAAAGAAGTAACTTTTTGCTTATTTGTTTTTTTGTTAAGACTATACACAGGGCTTTATCTCTTATGTCTGTTACAACACAAAAGAAGCGGCCTCTCAGCCGTTATATCAAAGACTATAAACATAGTCAGACTCATTGCTTGCATTGTCATAAAACACTTGACCGTATTTCGCTTGTATTTAACGGTCAGGTCATCAATAAAGAAGCTATTTCTGAGATGACTGAATTGGTGGATGATAAAACTTGGAATGAGCTACAGGGTAAATTTGTGGCGTTGTGCCGCTTTTGTAGTGAAATTTATTGCAATAGCCAAACTGATTATTTTGACATTATGTCATTTAAACAGTATCTGTTTGAACAAACGGAGATGAGTCATAGTACTGTGCGTGAGTATGTGGTTCGTTTAAGGCGTTTGGATGAATTACTGACTTCAAGTAATTACCCGACTAATGAGTTTACGCCAGAAAAAATCCAGGAAAAACTCAGCGAGAAATTGTCTCAGTCTGCTTTCAGCAATTACAATATCGCTCTGCGTAAATATGAACAATATCTGAGCTGGCAACAGCGCGGTCATTGATTAATTACGCCGATATATAACGTTAGTTGGATTGAAAAGATTCTAGAGGGGAATGCGATTGTCACGCATTCCCCTCTATACTTCCATATTATTTTTACTGCTATATTTAAAATGGTTATATATTTATAAGAAATTAATCTTAATTAGCTCTTTTTAACTAATTCACTTTAAACTATTTATTTTAGCTAGCGTATTTTAACCCACGTACTTTAACTCACATGCCTTAACCCACGTACTTTAACCAATAGTCATCAAGCTAGCATTACCGCCTGCCGCCGCCGTATTAACACTTAATGAACGTTCGTGCAGTAAGCGTTCCAGCAGCAGATTGGTTTCACCACGGGCAAATCCCTGTACGGAGATAATTGGCCCTTTACGCTGCGCAATCACACCACAAACGTGGCGCAATTGATCGCAATCGCCGTGATAAATAACCGCTTCCATTGCAGTTTCTTCGTTCTGCCAATCGTTGACCCAATGAATATGATGACGAACCTCATCCGGTAATTGGCGTTGCAATCCTTGATGCAATTCGTCTTTTTCCCAGATAGCCTGACAGCCGACGGAAAGTACCGCTGCTAATTGCACCAGCGCATCTTGCTCGTTATCGGCAAGGCACAGGACATGACCGCGTGGCAGCAGAGTATAAGTATTGCGTTCTCCGGTTGGCCCTGGTAGTAAGCGGATCGTTCCCCCTTGTGCCAACAAGCTGTATTCCTGAATGACTTGGCTCAATGCTTCATTATTCTGCGCGGTTGACCAATCAGTCAGTTTGTAGAGAGGAGCGTGTAGCGCGATGCGCGCTTTGGCATTAAGCTCATATTCTTCATCCTGACGTTCCAGAGTTTGGCTCGCCGCATTGACAGGGCGCTGTGATAATAAGCGATACAAATACAGTGGCCCACCAGCTTTCGGCCCTGTACCTGATAGACCTTCGCCACCAAATGGCTGCACGCCGACAACTGCACCAACCATATTGCGGTTGACATATAAGTTGCCGACTTTAGCTTTGCCAGTGACTTGCGCGATGGTTTCATCGATACGCGTGTGAACACCCAACGTTAAGCCATAACCGGAAGCATTGATCTGATCCAGCAGCTTATCCAACTCATTGCGCTTGAAACGCACGACATGCAGAACAGGGCCGAAAATTTCTTTCTTCATCTCGTCAAAACTTTCCAGCTCGATCAGAGTCGGTTTGACGAAAGTGCCCTGTGACCATTCCTGACTGTCTGTGGTATTTTCATGTGCTGCCTGATAAACCGTCCGGCCTTTGGTACGCATGGTCTGGATATGACGCTCAATGCCTGCTTTCGCTTCAGCATCAATCACTGGGCCAATATCCGTAGATAAGCGTTCAGGATTACCCATCCGGCATTCGGCCATTGCTCCTTTCAGCATGGAGAGCGTTCTTTCGGCAATATCTTCCTGAATACACAGGATACGCAGGGCAGAACAACGTTGACCGGCACTGTCAAAGGCGGAAGCAACTACATCGGTGACGACTTGTTCAGTCAACGCGGAGGAATCGACGATCATGGCATTCAAGCCACCGGTTTCTGCGATCAACGGTGTTGGGCGACCCTGTGCGTCAAGGCGACCGGCAATATTGCGCTGCAACAAGCTGGCAACTTCGGTAGAACCAGTAAACATCACGCCACGTACACGCTCATCACCGACCAGCAATGCCCCTACCGCTTCCCCTTGTCCGGGCAGTAATTGCAGCACATCACGGGGAATGCCTGCCTGATGCAGCATTTTCACTGCAACGGCGGCAATTAATGGAGTTTGTTCTGCGGGTTTTGCCAAGACACTATTGCCTGCTGCCAATGCGGCGGCGATTTGGCCGGTGAAAATTGCTAGAGGGAAGTTCCATGGGCTGATACAAACCACAGGCCCCAGAGGGCGATGGGTATCATTGGCAAAATCTTGACGCACTTGACTGGCGTAATAATGGAGAAAATCCACCGCTTCGCGTACTTCGGAAATTGCGTTATTGAAAGTCTTACCTGCTTCACGGACTAAAATACCGAGCAGAGATTGCAGGTTATTTTCCATCAACTCCGCCGCACGCACTAAAATCGCCGCACGCTCTGATGGTGGGGTTGCAAACCAAATTGCCCCCGCATCGGTGGCTGCATCCAGCGCATGATGGACTTCTTGTTCAGTGGATTCACGAACATAACCCACTCGGTCAGAAGGTTTGGCTGGATTACTTACAGGCTTGGCCGCAGGCAATTCTCCCGTATGCTGATAATCACTGCCCAGCAGTGGTTCGCTGCTCCATGTTTCCATTGATGTGCTGAGTAGGGCACTGGAAAGGGAAGCCAAACGGTGTTCATTGGAGAGATCCAGCCCTGATGAATTGACGCGATTTTTGCCATATAAATCGTAAGGCAGAGGAATTTTGGGATGCGGCAGGCCGATTTGTCCTTCGGTTTGCGCCAATTCCTGTACAACTTTCACCGGATCTGCGACCAGCTCATCAATCGGTAGGGAAGTATCTGCAATGCGATTGACGAATGATGTATTGGCGCCATTTTCCAGCAGACGTCGTACCAGATAAGCCAATAGCGTTTCGTGCGTTCCCACTGGCGCATAAATACGACATGGGCGATTGAGCTTGCCGTCTGAGATCTTGCCGACCACTTGATCATAAAGCGGTTCACCCATACCATGCAGGCATTGGAACTCATATTGCCCCGGATAATAGTTCTGTCCGGCCAGATGATAAATCGCAGACAAAGTATGGGCGTTGTGGGTGGCAAATTGTGGGTAGATCAAATTTGGCACGGAAAGCAGCTTGCGGGCGCAGGCGAGGTAAGACACATCGGTATAAACCTTGCGGGTATACACCGGATAGCCTTCCAGACCATCGATTTGGGCGCGTTTGATTTCACTATCCCAATAAGCGCCTTTCACCAGACGAATCATTAACCTGTGGCGACTGCGCTGTGCCAAATCAATAATGCTGTCAATTACGAAAGGACAGCGCTTCTGGTAAGCCTGAATCACAAAACCAATACCGCTCCAGCCTTCTAATTTTGGCTCGAAGCATAGTTTTTCCAGCAAATCGAGGGAAATTTCCAGACGATCGGCTTCTTCCGCATCAATATTGATACCGATGTCATATTGACGCGCCTGTAAAGTCAGGGAGAGCAGACGTGGATAGAGTTCATCCATAACACGCTCATATTGAGCACGACTATAACGTGGATGCAGGGCAGAAAGTTTGATGGAAATACCTGGCCCTTCATAAATACCGCGACCGTTTGATGCCTTGCCAATGGCGTGGATCGCCTGCTGATAGGAAACCATGTAGGCTTGTGCATCTTCTTCGGCCAGCGCAGCTTCACCCAGCATGTCATAAGAGTAGCGGAAGCCTTTCTCTTCTAGCTTGCGGGCGTTGGCAAGGGCTTGAGCGATGGTTTCTCCCGTAACAAATTGCTCTCCCATCAGGCGCATTGCCATATCCACACCCTTGCGCACCAATGGCTCACCACTCTTGCTGATGATGCGGTTCAGTGATTTGGATAACTTGGCTTCATTGTGGGTAGATACCAGCTTGCCGGTGAACAGCAATCCCCACGTTGCAGCATTGATAAACATGGAGGGGCTTTGACCCAAATGGGAGTGCCAATTGCCGTTGCTGATCTTATCGCGGATCAGGGCATCACGGGTTGCTTTGTCGGGAATGCGTAGCAAGGCTTCGGCAAGACACATCAGCGCCACACCTTCCTGTGAAGAAAGCGAAAACTCCTGCAACAATCCCTGCACTAATCCAGCGCGACCGACGCCCTGTTTTTGCTGGCGCAGCTTTTCGGCAATGGAATAAGCGAGCTTGTGAGTTGCCTTGTCTTGTTCTTCTGAAAGCTGTGCGCGTTGCAACAGCATAGGAACCGCTTGTGTTTCAGGCAGACGATAGGCGGAGGTAATTGCGGAACGTTTCACCGATTGGGGCAAAATATGCTCGGCAAAATCCAGAAATGGCTGATAAGGCGCCTCAAGCGGTGATTCTTCTTCGGAAATCTTTTCTTCTTTGTTATCCTGAACCGCTGATATTTCTGGGATCTTTTCCTCATTTTCCAGACGTTCAAGATAATTAAAGATGGCTTGCTTAATCAACCAGTGTGGTGTGCGTTCAATTTGTTGTGCAGCAGCTTTAATACGATTACGGGTTGCTTCATCGAGCTTCACGCCCATAGTGGTACTACCCATTCTCACTCCTTAATAGGTAAGACTTAACCAAGTTGCATAACAATATCTTCCATGTTGTAACTTTGTGCAACTTTGTTAAGGGCGGTCGTTCTGAATTTGTGAAATTAATCTTGTTTTTATTATCCCTTTGGTGAAAGTTATGGACGGAAATTTATTATCTAATTGATATATATGATTTTTATTTTATCCCTCTGAATATGAGGTATAACCGAACATTTAATGAAGAGTGCAACTTCTAGAATGATAAATGTGATTTAGCAAGCGTTTTTCATAAAAATCTTGGTTAATTAGTTGTTAGAAATGTTTTAACTAAACTAGGATAGAATGTAATTTTAAAATAATTGCAAATATAAACAATACGCAATAGAAACTAATTTCATCTTTAGGTACACCTTTTCACAGCCTGACAGGAAAGGTTAGGTACTGAAGAAGTGTACTTTAAGGTACAGAAAGTACAGATAACATTATTTACGCAAATAACACATTTGCAGATACATGATTTATAAAAACACTATGGAGAAGAACCTGCATGACAGTAAATTCACCAATGCTCATTACCTTCACTATCTATATCGCAGGGATGTTGCTGATAGGTTTCATGGCTTATCGCTCCACCAAGAATTTTGATGACTACATATTGGGTGGTCGGCGATTGGGTAGTGTGGTAACAGCATTATCTGCTGGCGCTTCTGATATGAGTGGCTGGTTATTAATGGGATTGCCAGGGGCGATTTTTTTCTCAGGCATATCGGAAAGCTGGATCGCGTTAGGCCTACTGCTAGGCGCGTATCTGAATTGGCGATGGGTTGCTGGTCGATTACGTGTACATACTGAAGTGAATAATAACGCACTGACGTTACCCGATTATTTCACTAACCGCTTTGAAGACAGAAGCAAAATCTTGCGTATTATTTCCGCACTGGTTATCCTGATTTTCTTTACCATTTACTGTGCATCGGGTGTTGTGGCAGGTGGCCTGCTATTTGAGAATACTTTTGGTATCAGCTATGAAAAAGCGATCTGGTTGGGAGCATTGGCAACGATTGCTTATACCTTCCTCGGTGGTTTTCTTGCTGTAAGCTGGACGGATACCGTTCAGGCAACTCTGATGATTTTCGCTTTGATTCTGGTGCCCGTATTGATCCTGTTCAAAGTGGGGGGAGTTGATACCGCCGTCAATATTATTGAGGCAAAAAACTACGCATATCTAGATATGTTTAAGAATCTGAATATCATCGCCGTCGTTTCTTTGCTGGGATGGGGTTTAGGCTATTTTGGTCAGCCACACATTCTGGCTCGTTTTATGGCGGCAGATTCTCACCAGACTATTCATAAAGCTCGTCGTATCAGCATGATATGGATGCTCTTGTGCCTTGTGGGCACGGTGGCTGTTGGTTTCTTTGGTATTGCATATTTTGAAATATATCCAGATCAGGCAGGGCCAGTATTACAAAACCGTGAACGTATTTTCATGGAGTTGGGCGTGCTCTTGTTCAATCCGTGGATCACGGGGATATTGTTGTCTGCGGTGCTAGCTGCGGTTATGAGTACGTTGAGCTGCCAGTTGTTGGTTTGTTCTAGTGCGCTGACCGAAGATTTCTATAAAGCATTTATACGCACTAAAGCCACCCAGAAAGAATTGGTATGGGTTGGTCGTATGATGGTCTTACTGGTGGCAATCATTGCGATTGTGATCGCAACTAACCCGAACAATAAAGTATTGTCACTAGTCAGTAATGCTTGGGCAGGATTTGGAGCAGCGTTTGGCCCAGTGGTTCTGATATCCGTACTTTGGAAACGCATGACCCGTAATGGCGCGTTGGCAGGTATGTTGGTGGGAGCTATCACCGTACTGGTATGGATGGAATTCCATTGGTTCTCTTTGTATGAAATCATTCCGGGCTTTATTTTCGCGACTATCGCTATTGTGGTGGTGAGCCTGTTAGGGAAAGTACCAAGCCAAGTGACACAACAGCGTTTTGCTGAAGCGGAAGCGCATTATAAAACCAAATAAGTTAACGGTAATAAAAGCCTCTGATTATTCAGGGGCTTTTAATTTCATAATAAATAACTAGATTAATACCAATATGTCCAATCATGAGGATTACCAGCATTTTTAAGAGTAGCTTCTACAGGAGATCGGTAGAGAGTAATAGCCCATCCTCTGGAATCCCCCCAGAACTGGAACTGTGCTCCATGTGAACAGCAACATGCCCGTTTGTTACTTCAATGTACTTGGGAAGAATATGTTCCCCTGTTAATTGAGCGCGGTTATTCTTTTTTGCCACACAGATCCATTTCAAAAAACAAAAAACAAAAAACAAAACACATCACTAGCAAGTTCATAGAGCATAGTAAGCCCACGAAATAAAAGTAAACCAGTCGTAAAACGTACTGCACTGCACCTGCCTGCACGTTTTGGATCAAAAAATTATTTCAGTTTTTGGATCAAAGTAGGATCACGATAAAAATCACAATACAATGATAATAAAGGAAAAATTATTTCGTGACTTTATTAGAGGGTGAACACAATCCGCCAGTGGCAATATGAAAGCATTCGATGAAACGAGAGGGCGTTATCAATGTGTCGGGAAGAGCCTGATTACCTTGCCCGATCAGGTTAAATATGTCGGTAAGGGCGCAGGTATCAAAGCTATTACAGGCGGTGACCTGATTGAAGTTGACGGGAAATACGAAAAACAGTTTTCGACGATCATTAAAGTCGTGGTATTAGCGACCAATGATGAACCGATGAGCTTTACAGAACGTAATGGCGGTATAGCAAGACGGCGGGGGATTTTCCCGTTTAATATTCCGGTGAAAGAATCAGAGAAAGATCCGTTATTGTCTGAGAACCTGTTTACGATCTCTAGAAACTGGCTGATAATACAAGGCATGAGAAAAATATACCCCAGCGATATCACTCACGAACAATTTGCCGCCGTCCAATTTCTTTTGGAAAACGTACGTAAGATTACCAAGCCATGCACAGTTGAGCTGTATGATGTGTTTTGTGGCGTACTTTATGCACTTAAGACGGGCTGTCAGTGGCGCGCACTGCCCAGCGACTACCCGAAATGGGAAACGGTCTATTCCTATTTCGCTAAGTGGAAAAAGCCCGATGCTGATGGCGTCAGTGTTCTTGAGCTGGCTTTAAAAAAAGCAGATATTACGCCGGAGCGCAGCCTTATGTGTTATTTAATAAACTTTAAATCGTCTTTCCTGTGTCGCTTTTGTTCCTGATAGAAATTTTCATGAGAACCAAAATTTAACAGGTATAGCTCTATCTTTTCTTCAACCCAATGATATCCCAACAATGTTAGCTGGTTATTTAGTTGAAACTTGTGAACACGAAGAAAACTTAAATCTCCTTTCTTCTGTTCTCCAATTTCAGGGTTGTCGATAATTTTTTCTATCTCATCTTCTACTACTGCAAGAAGATTTTCAGGTAATTTAGACAACGCTTTAGAGAAACGCCTTGTTTCATAAACATCAATCTTGGGACTTTTTTGTCCTTCTGACATAACGCGACACCTTACCATTGTCGACTTCGCTTTTCGCTAGTAACGAATCAAGGATAAAGGAGTACGGCAAATCAGGGTTATCTTCGGCAATGCGACCTATTTTCGCCCAATGCTCGATCTGCTTTGGCACACTCCTGCTTGACGCTTCTGCGTGGACTTTTACGTCACTCACGAAGTCATCATCTAAACGGATACTAATAGCCATTGTTTAACCCTCTCGGCGGTGTTGTACTACATGCGGTACTAAACGCATACGCCTGCGGAAGCGCACTTATAATATGCGCTATTTTGTCTAATAACGCAATCTTTTGTCGCATCAAATAATTAAATACATGCCATGCCAGCCATTAACCAGAGGGTAACTATTGTCTGAGAATGGGGAGCATAGGCTTGTTTATGGCGATCAAGGTGTTGATCAAATAGTCAGAAAACAGCATTAATGTTTTGATTTATAAATATTATATGATGTTGATCGACCCTGATGGAGTTGTCAACTCATAGTTGACTACTGACAGATACGAAAAAACCCCGCGAGTGCGAGGCCTTAGATTCTGGTTAGACCACCTAAGAAACACTTACGGCAATCTTACTCTATAATTGTTTTCCATTTGGTCATTAATATCAACACGTTCTAAGCGATTTTTTTAATTTTTTCTACACGTTTACGTCTTTTAAACGCATTTTGCAGAGGTTGATACAACAGATAGACACTTGCATTCAAAATATCATCCACTTCACGGCGACAAGTTCTGTGAGATGGTTTCTTCAACCGTCCCCAGATCGAGTCATCATTTTGCGTGGATTTGCGACTCGGTGATAGTAAGATGCGATTGACAGTTTCGAGGCTAGTAACTCAGTAAAATACCGTAGGCTTTCTGGTCAATGCACATGACGGAATCGACGACCTGAGAAATCAACATTCCATCATCATCATTGCATATCGGCCTATCTTGACCTTTACGGGGTTAACCGCCTTTCCCTTTCCGACGATGAAGTGCATCTGGTTGATGCCAATATCATGCTGGAGTTGTCAGCCTGTGGCCGTGCTCTTTTCAGCACCCGACCTTGCGCCAGATTGTTGAATGGACTATACCTACTTTTTTATTAAATGAATAAAATATGCACAATGTGCTATCTGTTGATAGGTCGAATTGTAATCGGCCCATTTTTCATGTGAAATCCTTCTGTTAATACCGCTGTGGTCTATGTCACAATATTCCCTTAAGCACAGCTTGAGGGTATTAAATCCATGCTGTGAGAATAAATTGGATACAACTATGGAAGAAAAAATACAACCCACTCACGCTCCTGAAACTGAGGGTTCGCATCTACAGCGAAGTCTCACTAACCGACATATACAGCTAATTGCGATCGGCGGCGCTATCGGTACTGGCCTGTTTATGGGATCAGGCAAAACTATCAATCTTGCGGGGCCGTCGATCATTTTTGTTTATATGATCATCGGATTTATGCTGTTTTTTGTTATGCGTGCAATGGGAGAGTTATTGCTTTCCAATTTGCACTATAAGTCGTTCAGTGATTTCGCAGCCGATTTACTGGGGCCATGGGCCGGTTTTTTTGTGGGCTGGACTTATTGGTTCTGCTGGGTTATTACCGGCGTCGCGGATATTGTCGCCATCACTGCCTATGTTGGGTATTGGGTGCCAAACTTTCCAGAGTGGGGGACTTCGCTCCTGTGTGTTTTGGTATTGCTGACTCTGAATCTCGCAACGGTAAAACTGTTCGGGGAACTGGAGTTCTGGTTTGCTATGATCAAAATTATTGCCATTGTGGCTCTGATTGTCACGGGAGGCATCTTGATTGGCATTCACTTTCAATCTCCAGCAGGGCATATTGCTGCACTTTCCAATGTCTGGAATGATGGTGGTATGTTCCCTATGGGGTTGAGTGGCTTTTTTGCCGGGTTCCAGATAGCGATATTTGCTTTTGTCGGTATTGAATTGGTGGGAACCGCCGCCGCGGAAACTAAAAATCCGATGAAATCTTTGCCAAAAGCGATTAATGCCATTCCAATTCGCATTATCACGTTTTATGTTTTGGCTCTGATTGTGATTATGTCGGTCACACCGTGGCGGGCCATCATTGCGGATAAAAGTCCTTTTGTGGAATTGTTTGTCCTGATTGGGTTACCTGCCGCTGCCAGCATTGTTAACTTTGTGGTTCTGACTTCTGCGGCATCGTCGGCAAACAGTGGGGTTTTCTCTACTAGCCGGATGTTGTTTGGTCTGGCGAAAGAAGGGGATGCACCAACGCAGTTTAGTCGTCTTTCCCGCCGTTCGGTTCCTGCATCGGGATTGATTTTCACTTGCCTATGCCTCTCTTTTGGTGTCATTCTGATCTACTTTATTCCTGATGTGATGCGGGTTTTTACCTTGGTGACAACCATTTCTGCGATCCTATTTATGTTTATTTGGAGTATGATCTTATGCTCTTATCTGGTTTACAGAAAACGTCGTCCAGCTTTGCATCAGGCTTCGGTGTATAAAATGCCGTTTGGCATTGTGATGTCTTGGGTATGTTTGGCTTTCTTTGCTTTTGTCTTGGTATTGCTTACCTTGCAACCGGATACCCGTCAGGCATTAATAGCCACACCAGTTTGGTTCATTATTTTAGTGATCGGGTTCCAAGTGGTGAAAAAACGCAAAGCCCGCATCACTCAGTGAGTGATGAAAAATCCCATTAATTAATTCTCAATGGCCCAAATGCAGGGCCATTTTTTTGTGCGCCCGGCACGGGCGCACTCCTGGAGGTGTA
>NZ_JACOII010000066.1 GCF_016306625.1 Xenorhabdus lircayensis
TAACTATTTAATACATAACCCCGTTTGAGGATTCTAATGTTGTCTTCATTTGTGAGACGATGAATTAACATCACAAGTGTTAACACAATCAAAAGGTGCTTCATCAGGAAGATACAGAGTGATAATTCGTGGTTTTTTTTAAAATTTATATTTTTTCTTTTCTTCTCTTAATAAGTCATGAGCAGTCGCATCGTGATTTTTTATAAGGAAAACCAGAATCGTGAGTATTGGTTGAGTCTAAAATTCCGCTAGTAAAATGTTTATCTCTTATTTTATCTTTACTTCCTACATAACCCCATTTGCTATAAGCAGACAAAAAAGTAAGACTTAAAATAGTACCTTTGATTGTAATGTAAATTAAAGTAAGTCAACTTATCCATAAATTGCCAGGATAGTGAATGTTTCATTGTAAGTTAATGGTAAATTTAATATTTTTTATTATATATCATCAAGTTAGATTGCGTTCTTTATGTTAAAATTTGTAACATTTATGTTAATTAAAATTGTTTTACCTAGTGATGTTGTCATGCAATATTACGAATAATAATTTCATAAAATTCTATAATTTTACTCTTTTATTGTGTAATTAGTGTTTTTTATAAAGTGTAATATTTCTTAATATTTTTATCTGATGTTTGTATTTTCAATTTATTAATTTATTAATTTATTAATTTATTAATTATTTAAGGGAGTGGTGATTGTTATTTTGGCTTTCTAAGGATTGTTTTTTGATGTGATCTTTTAATAAAAATATTTTAACCGAGAGATTATATTACATTTGGTATCGTTTTTTAATGGAGCTGATATGGATTCTTTTCACTTTTATTTCCAATGGGAATTGGATTATCTGAGACAACTTGAAAAACTGGCTGGTGAAGAAAAATCTCATTTGGCGAAGATTTTTAATGGTATTGATCCCGATATCGAAAGGCTAAATGAAGGTTTTGCGGTTTTAATGGCTCGTTTACATCAAAAAGTGGATGATGCTTTTCCCGAAATTACTTTACCTCTGCTGCAACGATTAAAGTCTCTGTCTATTAAGGGAGTTCCTGCCACGAGTGTAGTCCAGTTCGATGTAGGAGAAGGTGTTGACTTTTTCTGCACCTTACCGAGGGGGACGGAAGTTTCTTCTGGTATGGGAACAACATTTTCCACGAGTAGAGCATGTGATATTGAACCGCTGATATTGATTTCACGAGATATCACGTATCAGGCAGAAACAACTCGTATTACGCTGACTTTCCAATACACAGGTATGGAAGATTATTGGCCTATTCGTCCTATTAGCCTGTTTCTTAGCCCTGATGAAGTGTTGGCAGATATGTTGATGTTTGCTCTGTGCCGCACCTTGCAAGGTGCAGAACTGCATCACAACGGATTGACTTATCCGGCCGAGCCTCTCAGGTTTGAACCCTTGTCAGGCTCTTCCCGATTGATCTTATCACCGCCAGTTTCAGTTGCAGGAAATTGGGCTCCGCAGATGCTGATGGAGTCGCTCTATTTACCCCATGTTCACCACTTTATGACATTGGCTCTGCCGACCGTGATGTGCGATCGGTTATCCATGACAGAAACTCGGCAGTTTAGTGTTACGTTGAAACTCAATGAAGTTTTGCCCCTGTCTGAGACTCAACTGGCTGATGCTTTCCATCTTCATTGTGTGCCCGTGGTGAATATTGAACGTGAGTCGCAGGTGACACTCTCTTTTGCACCAGATACCTCTCGCTATTCTCTGCCTTTATTAACCGGACAAGGGATTCTGTCCATGACTGACCTTCAGTTAAAAGACGAGCCCAGTGTAGAACGTGGCAAGCGGTGCCAGTTTCATCCTATGAGCCAATTTACGCATTTTTTCCGTCATGCCGACGAAGAAATTTGGTTTTATGAGTTAGGGATTAACCGTGATGCGTTGGGGCGGTTGGAATATGAGTTGATGTTTTATGACAATCACGGCCGACCAATGGAACAGCCTCCAGAACAGGAGTTGACTTGTCACTTTGTGACATTTGATGTTGGTTTGCCTGTATTGGTGGTGGGAGATATTTGCCATACAGGTGAGGATATTCCCGATGGCCTGCAAGTTAAAAACCTTACACCCACCGCGCTCAGTTATCCACCAGTAACAGACTATTCACGATATTGGGGATTACTTTCACACCATGCTGCCAACGGTTTCTGGCTGAATTCGGTATCAGCTCTTAAACAGCTCCTGCTGGACTACGATTTTTATGCTGATCTCGATCGGCATACTCACCGCGATATCCAGCGGATGACAGCGGGCATTTTAGCGGTTCAATCCACTCCCGGTGATTGGTTGATCCGGGGCGTACCTTACCGTTGTGTGCATGTTGAACTAACACTGGATGAAGCCGTTTATACCAGCCGAGGCGAACTGTTCCGGTTTGCCAATATTTTGTATCAGTTTTTACCGTTTTGCCTTACCGAAGATATGCGTATGCGCATGACTGTCATCGGAAATGTTTCCAATACCCGCTGGCTTTTATCACCTTGTCCACTTCAAGGGTATCGCCCGATCATGTAAGGAGATGTAGAAATGGATGGATTAGTATTTACTTGCCAGATAGGTGCCTTGCCGAGTACCACCTTTCAGGTGGTGAATTTCAGTTTACAGGAAGGGTTGTCTCAGCTTTATTACTTGTCCCTAACCGTGGTCAGTCCCCTTAACAGCGTGGTACTTAATGACCAATTAGGGACATATGCATCACTGGCCATCACTCGCAATAGCAGGGTTGAACGGACGATCAAAGGTATTGTGGCGGGTGCCTCACAGGGTAACACTGACGGACGACAAACCTATTATACTTTTACTATCAAACCAGAAATGTGGCGAATGACCCTTCATCAGGACAGTCGTCTTTTTCAGCGTCAGTCCGTACCGGATATTCTTAAACAATTGTTGAAAGAACATCGTGTCAAGTCGGACAACAAGTTCTATGAAGACGGCGATCACCATCCTGTAAGAGAATATACCACCCAGAAACGTGAATCTGCCTATGACTTCTGGTGTCGGCTGGCGGCGGAAGAGGGAATTGCGTTTTGGTTTGAAGAAGAGCAACTGTTTTTCAGTGACTCCCATTTGGGGATGACGGCGGATCTTAATCTGACTTACAACGTCCAACCCAATACCGATGATAAAGATACTGCCGCTTGGCAGTGGCAATATGGGGAATACCTCTGTCCGGATGAGTATATCCACAAGGACTACAACTACCTGCGGTCTTCTCAGCCCTTGCAGACTCAGGCCAAGCTACCTCAAGGTGGTCGTCATTCAATATTTGAAAGTTATGGACGTTTCCCGTGGAGCAAAGAAGGTAAACCGCTGGGCGAGGTGCGACTTAACCAACTGAACAGCGAAAGTAAGCTGGGTTCAGCTCAAACTAACTGTATTCAGTTGCGTCCCGGTAAAATCTTTATCCTGAAATCACATCCGATTGCTGCCATGAATGATCGTTGGCAGGTCATTACCATTAATCATTATGGTTCCCAGCCACAAGCCGCAGGCATTGCCGGTGAAGGCACCACGCTGACCAATAATGTCACTTTTATTCCGGGGAAAGATGATTGGCGCCCGCCGTACCGTTATAAGCCGCTGGCTGATGGTGATGAACTGGCGACAGTCGTTGGACCACCCGGTGAAGAAATTTTTGTCAATGAACATGGCGCTATTAAAGTGCATTTCCATTGGAATCGTCATGATCCAGCGGGAGATGGCTCATCATGCTGGGTACGTGTGGCACAGGGCTGGAACGGTAATGGTTTTGGTTTTATGGCGATACCCCGCATTGGTCAGGAGGTAATTGTTTCTTATCTTAATGGCGATATTGATCGTCCCATCGTGACGGGCTGTACTTATAACGGTCGTAACCGACCGCCTCTTAATTTACCTGCCGAGAAAACCCGTACCACGTTCAAAACTCACACCCATAAAGGTGACGGATTCAACGAACTGCGGTTTGAAGATGCCAAAGGCAGTGAAGAAGTCTTTATTCATGCCCAGAAGGATATGAATACCAAAGTGTTGAATAACCGTACCACGCAGGTGCTGGGTAATCATACTGAAACGATTGACGGTAATCAGGCCGTTATTGTGAAAAAAAATAAACAGGAAGTTGTGCAACAGACCAGCACCGAAGTGGTCGGGCAGGCTAAGACCCTGACAGTGGGACAGGCTTATACCATTACCGTTGGCGCCAGTATGAATACCACGGTTTCCATGAGTCAAACTGAATCGGTCAAAATGCAGAAGACAGTGTCCGTGGGGCAAACCCTGTCTATTTCGGCAGGTAAGGTAATTGAACTGAAATGCGGTAACAGCACTTTGCGTATGGACAAAGACGGCAAAATTACCATCAAAGGGAAACAGTTCTTGTTCGAAGCCAGCGGCCCTGTGCAAATCCACGGCAAAGACATTGATTTGAATTAAGGAGACAGGGCGATGGAATTCAGGAATCTCACCCCTTTTTCGGTGATGAACTACCGGATGCTGGATACAGAAGATCAGGAATACGATGTGATTGCCATGAAAGTGGGTTATCAGCTATTGCCCGCAGGGAAGGGTGAATATCTGGCTGAACTGCTGCCGGTTATGTCCTTATGTGTACAGGATCAATATCGGGGCGCATTGAACGTCTCACAGGTATTGCAGGAAAGTGATCTGGCGCCGTTTAAGCCCAAGTGTGACGTGATTGTCAATGGCACTGCCTATGCGCCGGAAGGTGAGCCCTGTTCATCCTTTCCTGTTCGTTTGTCAGTCATGGATGCCAATGGCGACACATTGCTTGATAAAACGCTGCATATCACAGGAGAACGGGAATTTTTCCGCCCCGATAACGGGCAATGGCAGCTTTCTGATCCTAAACCATTTAACCGTTTACCGCTTGATTATCGTTATGCCTTTGGCGGGGGATGCCGGATTGAAGCCGAGGATGATAAAGCGGCGAAGGCACTAACAGAGGAAGACAAGCTCTCTACTGAACAACGCAGCCAACACCCCGATGGTGAAAAGGCTCCCATAGCTCATGCGGTTTATGAATACAATCCCATCGGTACGGGGTTTGTTTTGCCGTGGTATGCGAAGGCGAAAGATCTGCCTCGTTATCCGGCACCGCGCATTACTCATCCGAATGCACCGATAACCGCACACCATTTTACTGATATGCTGGCAGGCCATTTCTCAGCCACCGAGCCAGCCTGTCAACCGCAGGGTATGGGCGTTATTGGGCGGGCATGGTTACCACGGCGAACACTGGCCGGAACCTATGATCAAACATGGCTGGAACAGCGCCATCCCTATCTGCCACAGGATTTTGATTTCGGTTACTGGAATGGCACCCCGCAGGATCAGCAGATTGACTGGCCATCTACCGATATTTCACTGCAACTCACCAACCTGACATCGGATGGCTCCTTACAAACCGAACTGCCGGGGCATCGTCCTTTTATCCTGTTCCGCATGGAGGATGGTGCTCTTTTCCCCGTTCTGATGAACCTCGATACCCTGATTATTGATACCGATGCAATGACATTGGCGCTGACGTTTCGTCTGCATTTCAGCATTGACTTCCCTATCCGAGTGGCGGAAGCCCGGTTTGAAATAAACCCCAAAGCCCCTTTAATTACATTTGCACCTGAACAGGAGCAGGATCATGGCGGATAACTATGTTGCCCGTAAAGATACTCAATGGTTGATTATCAGTCTGGTTCCCGATGTCTGCAAAACCCCGATGGGACCGGCCACGCCTCCGATTCCTTATCCCGTAATAGCAAAGCTGGAGGATTCCTCTGCACCGGTCTCATCGGTGCGGGCAAACGGGCAACCAGTGGTGGTATTCGGGCAAAGTTTTGTCCCGCAGACATTGGGGGATGAAGCGGGGACGGCTACAGGGGTGAAAAGTGGCACGGTGGGAGGAAAGTGTCACCCGAAAGAACATACGCAAACCGTGAGGGCTGGTGGCAAATTGACATTGCGCCATACAGATAAATTCTGGATGAATGGGGCATAAGGGAGGATATATGGCAAAAGGAGCAAAGAACGATAGCCCGACGGGAACAGGGAATACGGTGGGGACTATTGTTGGCCAGCCGAAGCGGTCAAAAAGAAGTCCGTCAGAGGCGAATCCGCCTGTTAAGCTGGAAACTAAAAAAGAAGAAGGCTGGTTGGAGCAGCTTTGGGGAAAAACTAAAGAAATCGCTAATGACGCTTGGGAAACGGTTAAGGATAGAGCCGCAGCATTTAAAGAGGTAGTCAGTGGAAATATAAGCGATATCTATACAATATCACAACATCCTGAAGATGCCTTTAATGGAATTGTTAAGTTTTTTCATGGTGATAAACTTAGCTCCCCTGGCGAGATAGCCGGTGTTCACTATATACAAACTCTTATTGATGTAGGAAAAGGTTTTGGGAAAGGATTAGCTAATACGGTACCTGATGTATTGAGTTTTGGTCCTTCGATTATGGGAGCAGAATTCAATTGGTTGGGAGACAAAATTGGTTGGGGGGGAATGTCAACCTTTGGTCAATGGATGACAAAGGTCGCACATTTTTTCCAGTCCTATCGTTTTGAACTAAATACTCCCGCAGAGAAAGTGGGTGATTTTGCAAGTTTGGTTTTCGGGCCAGGAGAACTAAAAGGAGTAACAAAAGCCTTCTCTAAGGCAGCAGAGACTATAATACCTAAAATTGAAGCCAAAGCTGCAACTAAAGTAGCCGAAGCTGCAACTGAAGCCAAAGCTGCAGCTAAAACAGCTAAAGCAGGGGTTCAAGTTAAAAGAAAAGGGGATAGCAGTAACCCCGCTAACCCCAAGAGACCAAAGAAAAAAGATCCTGCCAAGAACGCTGATCAAGAAAAGCCTTCTGAGTGTAAAGGTAGTCCCTGTCTAAACGGCGAACCTGTCGATATCACCTCTGGCGATTACCTACAAACATTCTCAGTGATTGCCATTCCCGGTCTGTTGCCGATTACCTTAAACCGAACCTATCGCTCTACCGCCTGCCTGAATGGATTATTAGGGCGAAAATGGGCCGATGACTGGTCACGTCAGTTAGTGCTCGACGGTGAAAAAGTTCATTTTACCGATGCTGACGGGCAAGTTTATGATTTTTCGACACCAGAAAATCAGGTGCTGGCGCGTAATTACCATCTTCTCCACTGTCTGCTGACAGGGGAGCGGGAGGGTGAATTATGTATCATCAACAAACAAAACCAGCAAACTCTCCATTTTAACCAGATTGAGGGTAACCGGCGTCGGCTGTCTGCCATCACAGATCGCCATCAGAACAATATTCAGTTTATCTATAATGATCAGCATCAGTTGATTGAAGTGGTGCGCAATGATGGTTTCCGCTTAACCCTTCACTATCAGGATAATCAGCTCCGGGCAGTGGATTACCATTTTCAGCAGATCCAGCAACGGTTGCTCACCTGCCATTATGACCAATACGGCTATCTGGCCGAATGTGATGCTTTTCAGCAAAACCATCTCTGGCATGAATACACTGCGCAAGGCTATATGACCCGCTGGCACGATACGGATAAGACCGATTTTTATATTCACTACGATGAACGTGGCCGGGTCGTTTCCACACATTCCTCCGAAAGTTATTGGTCTGACCGTTTTATTTATGACGATGATGCCCGTGTGACCACTTATCTGGATGCCGAAGGCGGAAAAACCCGATCCTATTACAATCAAAATCATCAGGTGATCCGTGAGGTTGACCCATTAGGGCGTGAAACCCGGACGCAGTGGCGTTATAACCAGAAGGTGTGGGAAATTGATCCGCTGGGCGGTTACACCACTTTTGACTACAACCATGACGGGGCATTAACCGAAGTTGTACTGCCCACGGGGGACGCTTTTTATTATGACTATGATGAACACGGTCAGCTTACCGAAGCGATTTTACCCACGGGGGATATCTGGCGCTTCCAGCATGATGAGCAAGGCAATCTGACGGCGGTCACCAACCCACAAGGACATACAGAAGCATATCAGTACGGTATTCATGGCGAATTGCAGCAACGGCTTTTGCCGGATGGCCGGCAGTGGCACTACGCCTATGATGAGCATCAGCGGTTGGCCGCTATGATGACACCCGATGGTCAGACAACCGGTCTGGAACTGGATGAACTGGGGCGTCTGCGCCGTACTACCGATGCGCTTAAGCAGGAAACCCGCTATCGCTACAGTGCTGTTCATGCCAGCCTCGATAATGGCAGCCTGACCGAAATTGAATTACCGGATGGGGTGACTCAACAGCTTGAATATGACAGCGAACGGCGTGTGGTCGCGGTGACTGACGGGGAAGGCCGCACGACGCGTTACCGCTATGGGGCGTTTGATCTGCTGACCCACATGACCCGCCCGGATGGCACGACATTACACTTTGGTTATGACCGTCTCACGCGTTTTTGTTCCGTCACCGCCTCGACAGGGGAAACGTATCGCTATGAACGGGATGCCGCGGGTCAGGTTATCCGTGAAATCGACTTTACCGGCCGTACCATCGACTATCAGTATGATGCGCTGGGGCGTCGCATTCAGGCCCGTTATCCGGATAATCACGTCTTGCGTTGGCATTACTCGTCGGCAGGGTTATTGACCCGACAGGAAAGCGGGCATCAGCAGGAAGACCAGTACGAACTGAAATCCACCACCACTTACGAATATAACGTGCGCCGCCAGCTTATCAGGGCAACCAATGACGATGCCGTAGTGGAATACGAATATGATGCGGTGGGTTTACCTGTGTGTGAACGCATTAATGGGCGTGAAATCACCCGTGAGTGGAACAGCCTGACCGGGCAGTTAACGGCGGAAACCCGCGGTGAGCATACCCTGAACTGGGGTTATAACATCATGGGGGCTGTGAACCATTTTCAGTTTAACCAGCATACGCCACTGACTCTGAGCCATGATGCGTTAGGGCGGGAAACGGTCAGGGAAAGCGCGGCAGGGTTTATTCTTGCCAGCCGGTATACTGCTGCCGGGTTATTGGCACACCAGTCCGCCGGGCGGACGACCGCGTTGTTCCGTGAAACGTTGGCGCAGAACGATCCCCATTTTCCACCGCAAGCCACGGCGGTTAACCGTAGCTGGCAGTATGACCGCGCATACAGCGTCAGAATGATCGATGACGGCATCTGGGGACAGACCCGTTACCGCTATAACCAGAATGACCAGATTGTTAACGCTGAATTCAATGGCCGGTTGCCCTATGAAGAGCAGTTTCGTTATGACCCCAATGGTAATTTGAGCCAACATGTGCTGGTGGATGCAAAAGGGGCGATTGAGCAGATTGAACAGCATCAGCAGGCCGGGCGGGTTATTAAACGTGGCAATGTCACTTACCGCTATGATGACAATGGCCGGCAGGTGGAAAAAACCGAACACCGTGACGGTTTTCGTCCACAGGTATGGCGTTATCGTTGGGATACGCAAAATCAGTTAACCCACTGTGAAACACCGGATGGTTCCCGCTGGCACTATCGCTATGATGCCTTTGGCCGGCGTATCCGCAAGCTGAAAGTGCACGATGGCAAACTGGCCGCGGCTAATCGGCAACGCTGGCTGGAGGGTAAACCGGATTTAACCGCAAAACCTGATGCCATTATGGGGTATGACTACCTGTGGAGCGGTAACCAGCTGGTGGAAGAAACCCCGCTCTATGCAGATGGCACCCCGGCCTATGATTGCAGTATTTGCTGGCTGTATCAGCCGGGCGCATTAGTTCCGTCAGCGCGTTATGAAAAAGGCAGACTGCACTATATTGTCAGTGACCATCAGGGCACGCCACGGGAAATACTGAGCGAATCCGGTAAGCTGGTCTGGGCAAGCCGGTTGACAACGTGGGGCAAAGCTGAACGGATGCCGCTATTGGCGGCAAATGATGAAGATTACCATGTGAGCTGCAACCTGCGGTTTGCCGGACAGTATGAAGACGAGGAAAGCGGGTTATACTATAATCGGTTTCGGTATTATGATTGTGGTACGTCGCAGTATTTGACACCCGACTCGATAGGGCTGGCTGGGGGGCTGAATCTCTATCAGTACGTACCAAATCCATTAAGCTGGATAGATCCATTAGGATTAACATGCGGGAATATTGACGGGGAGATTGACCCAAAAGAGGTTCGATTTATGCAAAAGTCTGCTTCAAGTGGAGGTAAATTAAATCAAGGTGAAAATTATACGGTTTTAGAGAATGCAGAGGCTTTGAGGAATCAAACTTTGAGGCCTTCTGATTTACCGTTAATGAGACTAGTTAAAGATGGAGATAAAATATGGACTCTAGATCATCGTAGATTAATTGCATTCAGAAAAGCGGAACTTGAGAGCGTTCCTTTTAGATGGGCGACGCCTGATGAGATAGCTGGGGAGATGTCTAGGAAAATGACAACAGTAGTAGACGGTAAATCAATCGTTCTTAAGATTTACACTATGGTTAACGGTGTGAAAGTGAGAACATATGAGACAGTGAGTTAATATTTTATGAATACTAAAGAAATAAAGACTAGAGAAGATTTTATTGAATTTCTTGAGACTCTTTCTTCAAATGCTAGAAATAATTTGAATGAGTGGGAAAATAAAGATCTGCCTTCATATCTTGAAGCGATGTCCTCTTGGATAGAGGACATGGATGGGTATTATGTAAATCAGAAGTTATCCGTTCCAGAAAATATTAATTGGACATTCATTGCTGATATCTTAATGGCTGCAAGAGTCTATGAGTAATATTATACTGGGAGATCTATTCTCCCGGTTTTTTAATGTCCGTTCAATCTGCTAAACAACGGTGTTCTTAATCCCCTTAACCACCCGCATTGCGGGTGGTTATTGACTGACAATGTGCTGTTTTTTATCCGGAATTTCGCTTTAATCAAATTCCGTTCACCTGATGGAGTTTGCCGCCGCCACGTTAAGAATGTAGTGATCAGGCGAGGATCTGCAACATCCTAATACATGGGTTCAAATTTTACCCCTGACTTACAGCCCTTGTGGAATGACTATTCGGTTTTATCCTCAAATTCACACAGATCCTCAATAATACAAGATCCACAACGCGGTTTACGGGCAATACAGGTATAACGTCCGTGCAGGATCAGCCAATGGTGGCAATCAACCTTGAATTCAGCCGGTACGACTTTCAACAGTTTCTTTTCAACCTCGTCAACGTTTTTTCCCGGTGCAAATTGTGTCCGGTTACTGACGCGGAAAATATGCGTATCGACCGCAATCGTTGGCCAACCAAAAGCGGTGTTTAACACAACGTTGGCTGTTTTACGGCCAACACCCGGCAGGGCTTCCAGTGCTGTACGATCTTCCGGCACTTCACCTTGATGTTTTTCCAGTAAAAGCCGACAGGTTTTAATCACATTTTCAGCTTTGGTGTTATATAACCCGATGGTTTTTATATACTCTTTCAAACCATCCACACCGAGATTGAGAATGGCTTGCGGGGTATTCGCAATGGGATAGAGTTTTGCCGTCGCTTTATTCACGCTGACATCCGTGGCCTGTGCAGACAGCAATACAGAGATCAGCAATTCAAAAGGCGAATTGAAAACCAATTCAGTTGTCGGATGCGGATTGTTATCCCGTAAGCGGGTGAGGATTTCGACCCGTTTTTGTTGATTCATATCTGATTACACCCTCAGCTTCTTGTGATATGGCTGCCGCAGCCTTTTTCTATGTTGTATTGGCGTGCTTTATTTTCTGAACGATTCTTCAGGCGTTCATCAATGATATATTTTCCTGCTAACATCAGACCTAATCCAATAAAGGCGCCGGGTGGCAGGATAGCGAGCAGGAAGGGGGAATCCATATGAACTATTTCAATCCGCAATGACTTGGCCCAACCACCCAGTAATAAATCTGCGCCATCAAACAGTGTGCCATTACCCAGAATTTCACGTATCGCTCCCAGTACGAACAGGGCGAAAGTTGCACCAAAGCCCATCGCAAGGCCATCAATCATTGAATGATAAATGGAATTCTTTGATGCGTAAGCTTCCGCCCGGCCAATCACGATACAGTTAGTGACAATCAGCGGAATAAAAATCCCCAATGATTCATATAATCCGAATGCGAATGCGTTGATTAACATCTGAACAGCACTGACAACGGACGCGATGATCATCACGTAAATGGGAATGCGAATTTCATGGGGAACCCAACGACGCAAGGCGGATACGGCAATATTGGTGCTCAATAAAACCAGTGTTGTAGCTAATCCCAATCCCAGAGCATTGGTTGCAGTGGAAGAAACTGCTAACAGAGGGCAAAGACCTAAAAGTTGTACCAACGCTGAGTTGTTCTTCCAGAGTCCCTGAATAAATAGGTTTTTGGTTTCGCTCATGGTTATTTTTCTCCACAAGTTGGCAGCGAAGAAAGCTGCTCTGGTATTGTTTCCAAATAAAGAGCCGTGCGTTTTACGGCATTAACGACAGCACGAGGTGTAATGGTTGCTCCGGTGAACTGGTCAAATTCACCGCCATCTTTTTTGACTGCCCATTGGTTATTGTCTTCTGACATCACTTTCTTGCCAGAGAAAGCATAGATCCAATTTGAAATACGGGTATCAATTTTATCCCCCAATCCCGGTGTTTCATGGTGTTCAGTGACACGCACCCCGAGTACTTTGCCGGAAAAGTCAGCACCTACCAGTAATTGAATAGCGCCTGAATAACCATCAGGTGCTGTACTTTCCAACGCAGCCGCAACAGGATTATTATCTTTTCGGGCAAGATAAAGGCGATGGGGTTGTTTGTTACCTAATGAGCTGTCTGTGACCAGATAGCATTCATCCTGCATTTTATTGTCATATAAAGCAGGGGGAACAACCTGATCCAACAATGTTTTATGCTGCAATGCTGCTTGTTCCGCAATCCGATCTTTTGTTAATGAATAGACGATTGCTGTTAATCCTGTTGTACAAGCGGCAAAGATTGCAAGAGTAATACCATGACGTCGCATAGTTTCTAACATGTCAGTTCTCCCTTTCCCTATTTATGGCCGTAAGCACGAGGCTGTGTGTAATGGTCAATCAGCGGTACGCAGATGTTTGCCAACAAGACGGCAAATGCTACGGCATCAGGATAACCACCATAAACACGGATAACCCAAATCAGAATTCCGATAATCGCGCCGTAAATCAGGCGGCCTTTTGGTGTGGTTGAGGCACTAACCGGATCGGTTGCAATGAAAAATGCCCCTAACATGGTCGCACCGGAAAAGATCTGCAATAAAGGAGGTGAGTAACGGGTGGGGTCAATGAGCCAGCTCAGTAATGCACAAGCGCCCAGTGACAGAATAAATGCGGTTGGGATTTGCCAGTTGATGACTTTCCGGTTGAGCATAATCAACCCACCAGCCAGATACGCGACATTAACCCATTGCCAGCCTATACCGCCTAAAGTACCTTGCAATATAGGTTGTTGCAGCACTTCACTCATACTGTGAGTCAGTCTGCCAGTTTTAAAGCTATCCAGTGGTGTTGCCTGACTTAATCCATCAATACCTTGTTGCAGTTGTAGCAAGGTAGAACCATCAGGTGCATGCCCGGTAAAGATAACCATCAGACTATCCCAAGGCGTTAAGGAAAACATTTGTAAAGATGCTGGTGGTATCCAACTGGTCATTTGCACCGGGAATGAAATCAGAAGAACAACATATCCGACCATGGCCGGGTTAAATGGATTCTGACCGAGTCCGCCGTACAGATGTTTGGCAATAATAATGGCAAAAAATGTTCCGAGCACAATCAACCACCACGGTGCTAAAGGCGGCAGACTGATTCCCAGCAGTAACCCTGTAACTAAAGCTGAATTGTCTTTGAGATAGGGAATGACCAATTGTTTTTTCAGTGCAATGGCTGCGGATTCAGCTAACAATGCGGTAATGATTGCCAATAAGATTTGGAACAATGTTCCATAGCCAAATAGATAGGTTTGTACAGCAATACCGGGAACGGCAGCTAAAACCACCCAAAACATAATCTGTCGGGTGCTTTTTTGATTGTGTGTAAAAGGCGAGCTCGCGACTTTTAGTTGGTTATTGTCAGTTGTTACTGGCCTGAATTTCATCGATAAATGTCACTATTCTGTTGGGGTTTCTTGTTTTTCTTGAGCGGCTTTCTTAGCTTTAACGCGAGCGATAGCCGCAGCCACGGCCGCTTTACGCGGATCCGTTTTTTCCGGTTCAGCGGAGACGGTTTGCTGCGGAGCGGGTTCAGGTTGGTTTTGTGCAGCTTTCTTGGCTTTGGCACGAGCAATTGCAGCAGCAACGGCGGCCTTGCGTGGATCTTGTTTATCATCTGCGCTATTTTGTAACTCGTTTGGTGGCGTTGTTACTTCCTCGCTTTGGGCTGCTTTTTTCGCTTTTGCTCTAGCTATTGCTGCGGAAAGGGCAGCTTTACGTGGATCGTCACCCTCAACTGATGCTGTCGTTTCTGTATCCAAGTTGGTGGCAGTTTGTTTTTCTGCCTGACGAGCACGCATCTGTTCTTTTCTGGCCTTACGTGCTGCAATCGCCGCAGTATTGTCAGGTAATTGCCCAGCTTGAATTGTGATAGCTTCACCTGCATCACCCTGTTTTTCCTTCACGCGAGCCAAGGCGGCCTGTACAGCGTTTTTATCGCCGCTATCAACCTGAACGGGGGCTTTCTTATGGCGTTCCTCACGAGCCAATTTTTCTCGTTCCATACGTGTCTGCTTGGCTTCAAAACGAATTTTGGCTTCAGCAGAACGGTGTGATTCTGCATCTATGGCCCGTATTTCCGCTTTTTCCTGTCGATAATATTGAACGAGAGGAATATTACTGGGGCACACATAAGCGCAGGCACCACATTCAATACAGTCGAACAGATGATGATTTTTGGCTTTTTCATGCTCTTGCCCACGGCTAAACCAGTAAAGTTGCTGAGGTAATAGCCCTGCGGGACAGGCTTCAACACATAAGCCACAGCGGATACAGGCTTCTTCAATCTCTTTTGGCTCCATCTCTTGTGTCGAAGGCGCAAGAATACAGTTACTGATTTTGACGAGTGGTACATTCAGATCAGGTAAAGTAAAGCCCATTAATGGCCCACCCATAATGACCATTTGTTCTGATTTGGGTTTAAACCCAGCTTGCTGTAACAGGAACTGAACTGGCGTCCCGAGGCGTGCCCAGAAATTACCGGGAGAAGTCACAGCTTCTCCCGTCAGGGTTACTATACGTTCGATTAATGGCTCTCCATCAATAATGGCGCGCTTAATAGCCATGACTGTACCGACGTTTTGCATGAGAATGCCGATATCAGAAGAACGTCCACCGGAGGGGACTTCTTTCCCTGTTAGGATCTTGGTAAGTTGCTTGGCTCCGCCAGAAGGGTATTTTGTTGGAATAACTCGTACAATAATGGAATTATCGCCATTGAGAGCCGTATTCAGTGCATCTGCTGCTTCAGGTTTGTTATCTTCAATACCAATCAACACCTGTTTTGGATTGAGCAGGTGCATCAAAATACGGATACCTTCGATAACTTCGTTTGCGTGTTCCTGCATCAAACGGTCATCAGCCGTGATATAGGGTTCACACTCTGCGGCGTTGATGATGAGCGTTCTGAGATTGTGTTGGCCACCCCGGAGTTTTGTCACTGTGGGAAAGCCTGCACCACCCAACCCCGCAATACCCGCTTGTTGAATACGCTGTAACAGGCTTTTGGCATCAAGTGTCTTATAGTCAGTAGACTGGATGCGCTCGCACCATTGATCTTCGCCATCCGGTTGTAGCCGAACGCATAGTTCTTTCAGCCCGGAAGGATGTGCGGTAACGCAAGGCTCGATTGCGGTAATCGTTCCTGAGGTAGAGGCATGAACAGGCACAGTCCGACCTGTACCAAACGTCAATGGCTGACCTTTTAATACCTTTTCACCCACTTTGACCAGCAATTCACCTTCCGGTCCTAAATGTTGCTGTAGGGGAATGATTAATTCATCCGGCAATGGCGCGTAACGCAGCGGAGTAACGCTGGATTGTAATTTCATTTCCGGTGGATGGATGCCACCATCAAAATCCCAGATTTTATTCTTATTGAGCAAGTTGAGTAGATTAAACATGGGTTTTAACCTCAACAGGCTTAATAGCAGGGAATAGCGTGGATTCAGGTGTAACAGGAATATTTTTAACCGGAATGGTGTTCAAATCCCATTTCCAATTTGAAGTAGTGGTAGCAACTGGGATCATAACAATACAATCTGTTGGGCAAGGTGCGACGCACAAATCGCAACCTGTGCAGAGATCTTCAACAACGGTATGCATGGCGCGATTCGCACCGATGATGGCATCGACCGGGCATGCCTGAATGCACTTAGTGCAGCCTATGCAGTTTTCCTCATCAATGAAAGCAACTTTTCTGGCAGGATTCTGTACGTTGTCATCGCCATCCAGCGGTTGTGGATCAACACCCAGCAATTCGGACATCTTGAGCATCACTGGCTCTCCGCCTGGGGCACATTTGTTGATCATCTCACCATTATTAGCGACCGCTTCAGCATAGGGACGACAGCCGGGATAGCCACATTGCCCACATTGACTCTGTGGTAACAGATTATCGACCTTTTCAACAATGGGATCTTCTTCTACTTTAAAACGGCGGGCAGCAAAACCAAGAATTAAACCAAAGGATAATCCGAGTACACTTAACACGCCGATAGCAATCCATAATGACATCATTAGAATTTCACCAAACCACTAAAGCCCATAAATGCGAGGGACATTAACCCCGCAGTAATAAGCCCTATCGATGAACCACGAAAAGGGGCAGGTATATTGGCAACAGCCAGACGTTCACGAATGGCGGCAAACAGTACCATCACAAGGGAAAAACCAGCTGCAGCACTGAAGCCATATACGGCAGATTGCAAAAAGCCGTGGGATTGATTGACGTTCAGCAGTGCGACACCGAGTACAGCACAGTTGGTTGTAATCAATGGCAGGAAGATCCCTAAGAGTCGATAAAGCGTCGGGCTGGTCTTGCGGACGACCAATTCAGTAAATTGGACGACAACCGCAATAACAAGAATGAAACTCAGGGTACGCAAATAAACCAAGTCGAGTGGTACGAGAATAAAGGTGTTTATCAGCCATGAACTGATAGAGGCCAGAGTTAAAACGAATGTTGTTGCTAGCCCCATGCCAATCGCGGTTTCTAGTTTTTTGGACACACCCATAAAAGGGCATAGGCCTAAGAACTTTACTAAAACAAAGTTATTGACCAAGACTGTGCCAATAAATAACAGGAGGTATTCAGTCATTGCTATACCTGAAAATAAGATGCTGGAAAATAAAATACGGTTTATATAGTCTGAATAGAAATTCCTCACCTGACGGCGAGGAAAGTGGAGCAATGATAACAATCAATTGTGGGGTATGTTATCGATCTTGTGTGAAAGTCATTTTTACCCGATGAGAACGTTTAATATAAGGAACGAAAACTGCGGCGGCCAGTAATGGCCATAATAGGGAGCGTATCGCCATCTCATCAGTAATGGGAGAAAAGGCGAAGGTTTTTATGGCGATTAGAACAGAAACTATGAGCCAAATAATAAAAATACGTGGAAAGCGTTTTGATCGAATAAAAAGTAACTTCAATACCCAAGCAGTAAAACACCACATTATTGCCGTGGTTAATATCGAGATATACCACATAGTGGTAAATCTACCATCGATTTGGTGAATGGCCTCATTTTTATGGATAAACATCATGGTATATAACAGCAGCACCAAACTGGCGGCGATTAATGTCATGACCAGATAGGCGGCAGGCGCTAATAACCAGCCATTAATGCGATAATAATCATTGGATTGATACATAAAAAGCATTCACTCCATTGAGCGTTTTGATATAGGAAAAAGATAGTAACACAGGAAACAGGATTATTTGCTAACGTGTGATAGGTGGTGATATTTTCTGATCCCTGTGACTAATTCATAGTACTTAATTCATCGTATTACGATCATTTTTTAGAGGCAGTTATGAATGATTTTTTGAAAGTTGGTTTGGTGGGCTATGGTTATGCAAGTAAAACGTTTCATGCGCCATTGATTGCAGGGACATCCAATGTTGAATTGGTCGCAATTTCCAGCAGTGATGCAGAAAAAGTCAAGAAAGATTGGCCAACGGTGTCAGTTGCTTCCTCACCGGAAGCTCTATTTAGTGATCCTGACATTGACCTGATTGTGATCCCAACACCCAATGATACGCATTACCCACTGGCACAAAAGGCGTTGGCGGCGGGTAAGCATGTTGTCGTTGATAAGCCTTTTACGATTACCGTGGAGCAAGCAGAGTCACTGAAGAAACAAGCGGAAGAAGCTAATTTGTTGCTGTCTGTATTCCATAATCGTCGCTGGGATTCCGGTTTTTTAACAGTGAAATCCCTCATTAAAGAAAATAAATTGGGAGAATTAAAATATTATGAATCCCACTTTGATCGTTACCGTCCCGCTGTTCGTCAACGCTGGCGCGAAGCTGTCGGTGCGGGGAGTGGCATTTGGTACGATTTAGCACCACATTTACTGGATCAAGCCGTTCAACTCTTTGGGAAGCCACAAGCTATCACGACAGATCTAGGCATGGTACGACCGAATGCAGAGACGGCGGATTATTTTCATGCGCAGCTCAATTATCCTGATTTGAAAGTTGTGCTACATGCAACAATGCTCGCGGCGTCAGAATCTCCTATTTATACATTGCATGGTATGGCGGGCAGTTACATGAAGTATGGACTGGATCCGCAGGAAGAACGTTTGAAGGCTGGAGAAAGACCACCACGGGCAGATTGGGGATATGATGCTCGCGATGGTGCTGTGACGTTGTCACAAGGTGATGACTTAATCACGAAAGTGATTCCAACCATACCGGGTAATTATGGGGCTTATTATGCCGCTATTCGTGATGCTATTTTGTTTGGGAAACCTAACCCAGTGACTGCCCGCGAAGCTATCTTGATCATGAAACTGATTGAAGCGGGCGAAAAATCGGCAAAAGAACAACGCACTATCCTGATTGATTGACCACGCTGGAGTGGGTAAAGCGAGGGGAGCTATATTGATGAACTTGTTGCAGAAATTAAGAATTGATCCTTTTTTGGTGATACTGATTATGGTGGTTATCATCGCATCGTTTTTCCCCTGTGAGGGTGAAGCAAAAAAATGGTTTCAGTACTTAACAACGGCTGCTATTGCACTGTTATTTTTTATGCATGGGGCTAAGTTATCCCGCAATGCCATTCTGGCAGGTATAGGGCACTGGCGGTTGCATTTGGTGATTTTCATTAGCACTTTTGTTTTATTCCCGATACTGGGCATGGGACTGTATTTCATTGTGCCGGAATGGATGTCACCGACGGTTTATATGGGGTTTCTTTATCTTTGTGCTTTACCTGCCACCGTGCAGTCTGCTATCGCCTTTACTTCTGTTGCTGGAGGAAATGTGGCTGCGGCGATATGCAGCGCTTCCGCTTCGAGTTTGTTAGGCGTGTTTCTTTCTCCATTATTGGTCGGTTTTTTGATTCAATCCCATGAAGGGGGAGCTCATACCGATATGTGGAAAGCGATAAAAGATATTATCTTGCAACTGATGGTACCTTTTATTGCTGGGCATTTATTGCGTCCCCTGATTGCCAGTTGGGTGGAAAAACGTAAAAAACTGGTCAACATGACAGATCGTTCCTCTATTCTGCTGGTGGTCTATGTTGCATTCAGTGAGGCGGTGGTGGAAGGCATTTGGCATAAAATTGATGCTTATTCGCTTCTGATGATCGGTATCGTGTGCTGTATCTTATTGGCTATAGTGTTAGTGATTAATGTATACAGCTCGCGTTTGCTTGGGTTTGGTAAGGAAGATGAAATAACTATTGTATTTTGTGGTTCGAAGAAGAGCCTAGCGAATGGTGTACCGATGGCTAATGTATTGTTCCCTGCGTCAATGGTGGGAGTAATGCTATTGCCGTTGATGATTTTCCACCAAATCCAACTCATGGTCTGTGCTGTGCTTGCCCAGCGTTATGCACAGCGTTTAAAAAGGGAATAACCCAGCAGTGGAGAAAGCAGCTCTCACTGAATTAAGGCAGATTAATTTCTGCCTTTAGAATTAAATAGGTTTGGAATAAATGGCCGTGCTTCTTAACGATTTGCTACTTTGTCTTTCAGAGCCTGTTTTTCCGCTTCGCTGAGGAAGGCGGTTGCCAATCCATTAATCTGCGCCTGCAGAATCTGTTCTGGTGAAAGCCCTGCTGTCGGCGCAGCAATATTGTACTCATGACGAATTTCAATTCCTTCTACTGCCGGATCATCGGTATTGATTGATGCTAAAATGCCATGCTCAAGGAATTGTTTCAGCGGATGAGCTTGCAAGGAGCTGACCGTGCTGGTTTGCAGGTTTGACGTTAGACAGGATTCAATGCCAATACTGTGTTCAGCTAAATAATCCATCAGGGCTGGGTCAGTGATAGCCTTAACACCGTGCCCAATCCGAGTCGCCCCCAATTCACGCATGGCATGCCAAATGCTTTCTGCACCCGCGGCTTCACCCGCATGTACGCTAATGTTCCAGCCTGCATCACGCGCTTGGACAAAATGCGGTTCAAAGATATTGCCGGGAAAACCCAGTTCATCACCTGCCAAATCTAATGCGGTAATATGTTGTTTATGGGCAAGAAGGCCCGCCAGTTCCTGAGTGCAAGCTTTTTTACCAAACGTTCTGCTCAGTATACCAATCAAACGGATCTGAATATCATGTTGTTGGCTTGCTGAGTGGATACCATCGATGACTGCTTCAACGACACCTTCAACCGGGAGTTGGTGTTTCATGGCCATGTAGTAAGGAGAGAAACGCAGTTCAGCATAATCAAGACCCGCATTGACGGCATCTTCAACGTTTTCAATGGCAACTCTGCGGCAGGCATCTAAATCGGCCAGAACAGTAACTCCCCAGTCTAATTTCTGGAGAAAGCTGACTAAGTTGGGTTCGTTTTCAATTATCTGGACATGGGGGCGCAATGCTTCCAGCTCATAAGCAGGGAGTGGGATATTATGTTGACGTGCGAGAGCCAAAATGGTTTCAGGACGAATATTACCGTCAAGATGACGATGTAAATCGGTCAATGGAAGCCGTGTATCAATCATTTTTTATCCTTATTATTAAATTTTAGATATACAAAAAAGCCAGTCAACGCGTTGACTGGCAAGAAATGAAAGCACTATATTTTAGCGATGCAGGTTTTTTCAACCTTAAGCATGTACTTTCTTGTGGGAGAACCCGATTCGGGTTCTAGTTATTCGTTATGGTGACTGTTATTCACTTATTCCGCGATTCACTTATTCCGCGATTCACTTATTCAACTACAGGAAGTTTAGTCTCCTCATCATGCTGATTTCGCTCACCATCTGTATCATCATAGGGTCCGATAAAGCCATTATCAAGCAAGAATTGATGTAAGTTGGATTCTTTGTTGTTCAATTTTACTTTGTCATTGGCGTAGTGGAGATTAAGGCCAATAACGCCGTTTTCATCGGTGAGGATCTTGGATTCAATCCCTTTTTGAGCAATCATCTGAACTTTTTGTTCTGCTTCAGTTTCTGCGGCAGCTTTATCCTTGCCATCTAAAACTTCTGCTTGTGTGATAGACTCTATCAGCATGGCTTTAGGTACGTTAACACGCAATGACAACTCTTGAATCTGGGTACGGATCATCTCTTCCGGCCCCATGAAGATCAAAGTTTCTTTCTGTTCTGGAATGTTCTGCAAGGAAAGTTTGAAGTCTATCGAACTTTCACCTTTGCTATTTTTCCAACTAAAAGGAGCAAGGCTGAATTGTGGATTTTTGTTCAGGAGTAAATGCAGGTTATTGATAATGGCGTGGGACGTCATATCGGAAGATAATTTATCTGTCGCCAATGCTTCTGCTGCTGCATCATTATAGGCTTGAGTAAACTTGCGAACAGACTGACCATCTAATTTTTCCATGCCCAGCATTAATTGACCTGAGCCAAGCTCCATGTCTTTAATTTTTATGCCATCAACGCTGTAACCGACTTTAATGTTTAGGTTTTCTGTATCTTCTCCCAAATTGGACGTTATTTTTAATCCTTTGAGAGAAACATTAGGTTCATTGGGTTCCATAACCCCATGCATGGTGATTTCATTAATGCTGTAGCTTTGATCACCAATATAGATATCGAAATTACCCTTTTTATTATTACCAGTAAAATCAATGCCTTTTAGAATAATGGATTCATTTTTTGTAGGGTCACTGAAAGACAGCTCATCACTTTTGGCCGTGAATGAGAATGCACTTAGATCACGGTTGGTATCAGCCATGATTTTTGCCCCTGAGAATGACAGAACTCGTTTATCTCCATTTTCCTTGGTTTCTGTGTGATTAATGGGGATCAAATCAATGCTGGAAGAGAGGTCGCCGTTATAACTGATCTTGGCATCTAAGCTAAATAGCGATTTTCCCTGAGTGATGTTAAACAGTTCTTTCAGTGCATCGCTTTGTTCGAGTTCTGAATGGATAGAAGCCATTTTTGGCGTCAGGCTAAATGTTTTCAAACCAGTAATGGGGAATGGCCCATGATCGATGGTGGATTTGAAAATGATCTCTTCATTTGGCTGAATACCCGCATTTTTCACACCACCTTTGATGTTTAGGATTAAACGGACATCAGAACTGAAAATACCGCGTTTGAAATCTTTTGCTTGCCATTCGATGCCACTTTCAGGAAATGCTTTTGTAAGCTCAGTGTTCGCTTTGTTTATGAATTGATCCAGACGACCTTCAATTTGCTTGCCTGTGTACCATGAAGCACCTGTCCATACAACACCTAAAGCAGCAACAACGCTTACAGCGACTAACGATTTTTTCATGTGGAATCTCATCCTTTTAACGCATATAACATGGCAGATGTATGCGTTCTATATTTATGTCAATAATGGTTGTTAAGTGTATAGTCTAACTAAAATAATTTTAATCAGTTTTCACTAAAAATGTGATTAACAACCGATGAAAATAGATGTAACTCTATGAATCTAAGAAAATTAATTAGATACCTTGGCTACTTTCCCGCTACCATGAACAGTCACGGCTTTTTCTATAGCAGATAAGAAGACTGATTCACCTGAGAATAATCTCAATTGCTGCTCATCAGTGCTGATAACCACTTGACCTTCAAAACAAAATAGAACCGAAGCGGAATCATTTTCCAATGTGATTGGTTGTTCCGAGATAGTATAAACAGAAAAACGAAAATCATTGATGGGAACAGGGTAGTCCAGTGAGTCTTTTTCCTGTTTTGGCATAGTCAGCAAAGTATCGGCAAATTTTGGGATAAAATCCAGATTAGCCATTAATTCGGGGACGTCGATATGTTTGCTGGTTAAACCGGCCCGCAGCACATTGTCGGAATTGGCCATGACTTCCAGAGCCACTCCTTCGAGATAGGCGTGCGGGGTACGGGCATAAAGGAACATCGCCTGTCCGGGCTCCAGTTCAACCACGTTGAGCAGGAGAGGTGAAAACAGGCCATTATCATCGGGATAGAAAGTGGTCATTTTTCTGATAGTATCCCATGGTTCTCCCTGATGGCTGTTTAGCGCTGATTTTAAGACAGCAATTGCTAAACGTTTCTGCTCTCCTCGCATGTTCAATAACTGAGAAAAGAGAAACGATAGATTCTGTTCGGTCGGCTGCTGGAGGAATGTTTGAATATCGGGGTGTGCGACAGAAACATAACCCAGTAATTGAGCGATCTCTGATAAAGGTCGAAAAGCATTCATGGCCTTAAATGGTGTTAGTGCATACACCAATTCAGGTTTGTGATTATCATCTTTATAGTTACGCTGTGTTGAATCCAATGGAATCCCTTGAGCATTTTCTTTGGCGAAACCTGTCTCTGCGGATACTTTATCTGGATGCACTTGAATCGAAAGTGGTTGAGCCGCGCACAATACTTTGAATAAGAAAGGCAAGCGTTGGAATTGATGGGCTACCTTTTCTCCAAGATATTTTTCTGGCTCTTTAGCGATCAGAGTATTCAAGGCTATGGTTTCACCTGTTTGAGGATCTGTCACCAGTGAACTGCATTTCGGATGGGCTCCCATCCATAGTTCTGCCATCGGCTGATTATCAGAGTTCTCAATACCATAAATATCCGTCAGGGCGGTTTTGCTTCCCCAATCATAATGTTGGATGTTGTTGGTCATTTTCAGCATGGCGAAATTTCCTATTATAAAAAATAATTTATTTATATGGCAACAATACAATAAACAGGGTCAGGTCGCATTATCGATAATACATTTATGGCATTATGGAAGAGTGCCGACTAATTTATCTGCAAAGTTTGTTCCGGCGTATTCAATTATTCTGTGTGCTAAGGAGATAGTAATGGCAGCCACTCGCATTGAAAAAGACTCAATGGGACCTATCACAGTACCTGCTGACCAATTATGGGGAGCGCAAACTCAGCGCTCACTGGAGCATTTCCGCATTTCTCAGGAAAAAATGCCTGTTGCGTTGATTAATGCTCTTGCATTGACTAAACAAGCAGCGGCCAGCGTCAATATGGATCTGGGCCTTCTGCCTAAAGAGCGTGCTGACGCAATTATCGCTGCGGCGAAAGAGGTGTTAGAAGGCAAACACCCAACAGAATTCCCTCTTGCTATCTGGCAGACCGGTTCGGGAACTCAAAGCAACATGAACATGAATGAAGTGTTGGCGAACCGTGGTAGTGAGATCCTTGGCGGTCAAAGGGGCAATGAACGTTTGATTCACCCTAATGATGATGTCAACAAAAGTCAAAGCTCTAATGACGTTTTCCCAACTGCTATGCATGTCGCGGCTGTTATCGCAGTGCGTGAACATCTGTTACCTGAGCTAAAAGTATTACAAAAAACTCTGGCAGATAAAGCAGAAGCGTTCAAGAATATCGTAAAAATTGGTCGGACCCACTTACAAGATGCGACTCCTCTGACTTTAGGTCAGGAAATTTCTGGCTGGGCGGCTATGCTGACGCATAATGTGAAACACATTGAAGATAGTATTCCTCATGTGTGTGAATTAGCTCTGGGCGGTACAGCGGTAGGAACTGGCCTGAATACTCATCCAGAATATGCTGTTCGTGTTGCGAAGAAAATCGCTGAGTTATCCGGTCAGCCTTTTGTGACTTCTCCAAATAAATTTGAAGCACTGGCAACTTGTGATGCACTGGTTCACTCACATGGTGCATTGAAAGGTTTGGCAGCATCGTTGATGAAAATTACCAACGACGTTCGCTGGTTGGCTTCTGGCCCTCGTTGTGGCATCGGCGAAATCTCTATTCCTGAAAATGAGCCAGGCAGCTCAATTATGCCAGGTAAAGTGAACCCAACTCAGTGTGAAGCAATGACTATGCTATGCGCTCAGGTTATGGGGAACGATGTGGCTATCAATATTGGCGGTGCATCCGGTAACTTCGAGCTGAATGTATTCCGTCCAATGGTAATTGATAACTTCCTGCAATCGGTTCGCTTGCTGGCGGATGGTATGCGCAGCTTCAATGAACATTGTGCTATTGGTATTGAACCTAACCATGATCGCATTACTCAATTGCTGAATGAATCACTAATGTTAGTAACTGCCTTGAACACTCATATCGGCTACGATAAAGCGGCTGAGATTGCCAAAAAAGCCCATAAAGAAGGCCTGACTCTGAAACAGTCAGCTATGCAGTTGGGTTATTTGACAGAAGCTGAATTTGATGAGTGGGTTCGTCCAGAAGACATGGTTGGTAGCATGAAGTAATGCTTGCTATTAAATGACCCCTTTACGTCATTAAAACTTAAAAACCGGAGTAAATGTTCTCCGGTTTTTTTATATCTTAGATTTCTCTGTAGAGGTGTAGGCGAGGAATGATTAGCTCAAGCGGCTTGGCCTTAGGTTTATATCTATGTTTAATGGCATTGGCGTTATAGTTAGATAATGCGCCGATTTTCGGTTTGATTTCACTATCTTCTGTGTAGAAAACAATAACGGGAAGTGGACACGCATATTGAACTTGCTTTTGTAGTTCTGAGTACCATACGCGTGTAATGGGTTGTACTTTTACTGGCCGCTTGATTTTCAATATCACATCATTGGGTAGTTTCTTGATATCAGTAATTTCTAATGCCACTAATGCTGCCCACTGATCACTGGAGTAGGGAGGAACCGCTCGTCCTGCATTATAGCTTTTCTCCAGCCGTTCCAGAATTTGTTGCTTGGTGACTTTATTGATGATGTTTTTATTGGCCCAGCCAAAATTGATGGAGTCAGGATTTAATAGGGGAGTGATAGTGCGATAAGCATTCAGGGTGATTAGGCCTCGCAAATGATCATGAACAAATTCAAAACGTTGCTCCTTGCTGATACCCGATTCTTTGGTAACTATATTTTCCAGCTTTGTTTTTAATTGGTTCACTTCATTGATTGCATTCATCGCTTCTTTATATTGCTGGTGGCTGACAGCAAAACACAGCGCTCCAGGAAGCCTGCTAGCCGCCTTGCTGCTGATATTGGGGCTATTATGGTGTATGAATAATTTCTGATAGAAGTGTAGACCTAAATTGAGAGCTTCATTTCCCTGTAGCGGATTAACTGTAATTTCAGTAACTTGTTCATGTTCTTCGCCTTTTTCGATTTGAGGTAACTCAAATACCCGAGCATCAATAATTGGATAGTTCATTAACAATCCGATTAGTTCAGATAATTTTTTTTCCTGCTTCTTGAAGCAAGCTGTAAGTGTTTCTATCGAAAGGTATTTATTCATTATCGTTCTCGTTCTCAACAATTGCGTCTCAGCGATTTCTGTATTTTATTTAGTTACAACATGCTTTTAGCATAAACCCAAAAAGTGCAAACCTCTACAACAAAATCAAACAAAAGCTAAATAATAAACAAAAGAAAAAGGTGTCAGTTGCGAAACATTTAGACATTGTGATAAAAATTTTTAAAATGAATAATTCATTAATTATAAATTTAAAATATTAATATCTAATTAAAGCATTTACACAGCTAAACATAAGAAAAATTTTAACTTATTTTTCACTCCATATTATCTATTAGTGGAGTGAGTAATGCACCAAGGTCACTTAATATGAAAAAACTAATTAAGCCATTGAATTCATTCAAAAAAATTATAGGGGCATTATTGCCGCATTCGGAACCAATCGCATTTGATTTACCGACCCAAGGAAAAATAATTAAAATTGAAAATGAATTCGCTAAATTTTTTTTATTAGAAGAAGGGCATGTCAATATACGTAGAATAAATGATGATTTAATCATTGCGACGTTTTTTTCACCTCACGTCATCGGCCTATCTTTCTATTCTGGCGCAGAAATCTATTATTCCATTGAACTGGGGCCACATTGCAAAATTCATCAGATTCCTAGAGTTAGCGCGTTGAATGCCATAAAAAAGCACGATCTCTACAGGGAATGGATGAGGATAATTTCGTATAAAATTGCTTTTTTGTATGCAAGGGATATTAGTATCTTCCGTCATGGCACTAAAGAAGTAGTATGCAGTCTATTATCTCGTTTGATGACTTTGCCTGACGAATTTCGGGAAAATACCTCAGCCGTAAAATATATAGAGCAACGATGCACAATTTCGCGTAGTTGTATACAACGTATATTATCTTCATTGAAGAAAGAAGGATGTATTGAAATTATTGATGGATACCTAACAAAGATTATCTCATTACCTATCCAATCTTATTATTGAATCTAAGATAAAAAACGAACAATTCAGGTTGTTTAAAGTGCATGAGTTAAAAAATTGCAGACACACATAGAGCCTAATGGGATAGGCTCTATGTGTGTCTGCAATTATATTTGACTATTTTTCTAATTTATTGAGTTTAAAACCTAAATAGAGGGCGGTAATTGTTAAGAATGAAATAAATACTACGATACCATTCCATGCAAAATAGAACCAGAATACGCCACCTAATGTTCCAGCAATACTTGATCCTGAATAGTAACCGAATAAATAAAGTGACGAAGCCTGTGCTTTTGCCCGTTTAGCTCGTTGTCCGACCCATCCACTAGCAACCGCATGAGCAGCAAAGAAACCGGTTGTCAATATCATCATTCCAAGCATAACAGCCCAAACAGGAGAGAATACAGTGAATACACAACCCACTAACATTATGCTGATAGCAGCTAACAATACTTTCCCCCGTCCATGTTTGTTCGTCAGGGCACCCGCTTTCGTTGCGCTATAAGTTCCTGTTAAGTACACAACAGACAATAATCCAACAATAGTTGGACTGAAATGGTAAGGAGCGTCTAATAATCGGTAACCGATGTAATTAAACAGGGTAACAAAACCGCCCATCAGCAAGAAAGCTTCAGCAAATAGAAGGGGAAGGCCTTGATCGCGGAAATGTAATTTAAGGTTGATGAATAACGCCTTAGGTTTTAGTGAACTGGACTTGAAATGCTTAGATTCCGGTAGCATTTTCCAAAATGCGATGGCGGAGATTAAAGCAAAAGCACCTAATAAGATGACAGCAAATCTCCATGGAAAGTGATCTGCAATCACGCCAGTAACTAAGCGCCCACTCATTCCTCCCACTGAGTTACCGCTGATATAAAGCCCGATAGATAAAGCAACATAGCTGGGATGGATCTCTTCACTCAAATAGGTCATTGCAACAGCAGCAACACCACTTACGGATAAACCCACGAGTGCACGGATAAGTAAGATTCCATGCCAGCTTGTCACGACAGAACTCAAAAGAGTAAAAATGGCGGCGGCAATCAATGATATTACCATGACATTTTTACGACCAAGCGCATCAGATAGAGGGCCTGTTATTAATAATCCAAGGGATAACATCCCAGTGGAGAGTGATAGGGCTAAACTACTATTTGCTGGTGAGATGTTAAATTCTTCTGACAAAATCGGCAATATTGGCTGAACGAAATAGAGTAACGCGAAAGTCGCCAGCCCAACAGTAAAGAATGATAGGGTTACACGTAGGTATACGGTATCTTCACGCTGAATATAATGTTGTTTACTCCTGTGCCTTTCAACATCTCTTTCAACGCCAGAGTCTGCTGATTTTTCACTGACGCTTTGGATTGTATTCAAGTTACTTCCTTAATCTGTGTAAAAAAACGTTAACGACTTGATTTGGATCAAGAATAGAAATTCATGAATATTTTGTCTAATATATTAATCATTCGAAATAATACTTTAAAAGTATTAATAAGGTGATAGACAATGACTACTAATATTGAACTCAGGCATTTGCGTTATTTTATTGCGGTAGCAGAAGAATTACATTTTGGACGAGCAGCAGAGAGATTAAATATCTCACAGCCGCCCTTAAGCCAACAGATTCAGGCTCTTGAAGCGAATATTAACGCCCGGCTACTAATGCGTAATAACCGAAATGTCAGCCTAACCCCCGCCGGACATATGTTTCTTCAGGAGGCATATCAGATTATTGCCCAAGTTGATGCCGCAGCAACTAGAGCCGCCAGAATGCAGCAAGGAGAATTAGGGGATCTATCCATTGGCTTTACGTCCACCGCACCCTTTATGCAGAAAGTGACACTTAGCTTACGTCAATTTCGAGAGTGTTATCCTGATGTGGCCATTCATATGCATCAAATGAATACCAAACAGCAAATAGCGCCTTTGCAGACAGGCAGGATTGATATAGGCATTATGCGTAATACGTCATTACCAGATAACTTAGAACACCAATTACTTTTCCGCGAACGTTTTATGCTAGCAGTATATGATGACCATCCTTTGCTGAAGTATGTTAATGAAGGTGTTGCGTTGGAAATGCTATCTGGTTACCCACTGGTGTTTTTTGAACGTGATGTAGGAACTGCCTTGTACGATGAGATTATCTCTTTATTAGCGAATGCTGGAGTGACTCCAATGATTTCTCAGGAGGCCGGTGAAGCGATGACAATACTTGGACTGGTTGCTGCAGGGTTAGGAATAAGCATTATTACTGAATCATTTACTCGGATGAAGCTAGATGGCGTTCAATATCTGCCTTTAGCAAATAATCCTGCTTACTCTGAAGTTTGGTTAGTCAAACATAAAAATTGCAATAATAGTGCTGCGGCAGATCGGTTAACCAATCTATTGATTTCAAATATTGTAGACGGAAATATGTAGATGAAGTTATGAATCAAAAGTAATAATCACGAGAAGTTCGTGTGAAAGATCACATTTCTACTTCAAACGGATATCTTCTCATCTGAACAGCGACATAATCGTCATTAATTTAGCGGAGCGAATTAAATAGCGGGAGGCGAGGTGAGTATCGAAGTTCAACCAAGTCATATTGACCAGATTAAGCAGACTAACATTGGTTTAGTTTATCGGTTAATTGATCAGCATGGACCTATTTCGCGTATCGCACTTTCCAAAAAAGCCCAATTGGCGCCTGCCAGTATTACGAAAATCACGCGAGAACTCATTGATGTCCATTTAGTGAAAGAAGCCGAATTTCCCGAGCTCGGTTTTAGGGGACGTCCTGCTATCGGATTGAAAATAGATAGTGAAGGGTGGCAGTTCTTGTGTATTCGCATTAACAAAGGAAGTATTGTCATTGGGCTTCGTGATTTGAGCAGTCACCTCTTAGTCGAAGAGGAATTACCGTTCTCCGTACTTCAAGGTCAATCTTTCTTAGATTGTATCGTTGATGAAATTGATCACTTCTTCTTTCGTCATCAATCTGACCTAGAGCGTTTGACAGCGATCAGTATTACCATTAATGCAATAGTCGATCCGGTCAATGGGATAATTCATAGTTCATCATACTATGATATTCAAGATATTCCTTTAGGGACATTCTTACGCCAACGTACTGGGTTACCGATTTTTCTGCAACATGGCATAACTGCATGGACAATAGCAGAATCTCTATATGGGGCAGGAATTATGACAGCAGGACAAATTCTCCATGCAGGAAACCATAGCGTGGTGGAAATCGGGCATACTCAAATCGATCCTGATGGTGAACGTTGTTACTGTGGCAATGTAGGTTGCCTTGAGACTGTTGTCGGTATCAAAAACATTTTGCAAAAAGCGCGCTATCTAGCAGAACAGCATCCTGATTCCATAATTAATACTACGGCAGCTAATACTGGATCATTGACGATTGATTTTCTTTGTCAGGCGGCCATAGAGGGTGATCCTCTGGTTACGGAGATTATCTATGATGTAGGAGAGCGAATCGGACGTATCATAGCGATAATGGTCAATATATTTAATCCAGAAAGAATCTTGATTGGTTCGCCGCTGAATAGCGTGCAACATATTCTTTATCCTGCCATTCAACAGCAGATAACTCAGCGTTCACTTCCTGGTTACAGCCAACAAGTTGATATCGTGGCTACCCAATTTGACAATACAGGCACATTTCCTGCGGCGGCGTTAATTAAACAATCCCTATATAGCGGCGAGCTACTGATTGAGCTCATGCAAGGATAAGGATAGGGAATATCAGGCAAAACATTGAGCTAACGCAATCCCTATCTCAAACACATCTCCTACACTTTAAGCCTGCTCGCTAAAAAGAGTAACCGGTCTATCTGTTCTGTCATTATGGAAAATGGAAAAATGAATTTATGTTAACGCGCTTATTTGTTACAGGCACGGATACCAACATCGGTAAAACAGTTGTTACCCGTGCATTACTGCAAGTTTTTAATCGTGCAGGAACAACCGCAGTAGGATATAAACCTATTGCGACAGAGAAACGGGAAACGCAGGAGGGAATGCGTAATCGTGATGCCTTAGTTATGCATAAATCTTCACCGGTTGACGTTGATTATGAAAACATTAATCCTGTTATTTGGGAAAGCAATTACGAAGAGGGGAATCGGGCTGATTTTAATCAAATGACAAACGGTCTGAAAAATTTAGGTAATAAAGCCGATCGCGTAATTATTGAAGGTAACGGTGGTTGGCGTATGTTACTGGAAGATGAAACATTTTATTCTGATTGGGTTGTGCAAGAAAAACTCCCTGTCATTTTGGTAGTCGGGATTCAGGCAGGTTGTGTCAACCATGCGATTCTAACCGCTCAATCCATTATTAATGATGGTGTACCTCTGCTTGGTTGGATTGCTAACCGTATTAATCCCGGATTAGCACATTACGCAAAAATACTGGATAGATTACGGTGTCACATACCGGCACTACAACTGGGCGAAATTCCTTATCTTTTAAGGCCAGAAGAACGCGATTTATCCTGCTATCTGGATGTGTCTGCCATATCAGTATTTGATAATTTATCTTTTGATCAGTAAGCATGGTTCTTTGATTGTCAAAAAGGAAAATAAAAAAAGGGAGCACAACCTTGCTCCCTTTTTTTAACTTTTCTCTGACTCTTTTGATGCTGGAGCGATAAGAAAGAATATTATTCTTGGCTTTTCTTATCGTCAGTAGGAGTGCTAACCGTATTAGTGTGAGAAAGACGGATATAGACTATTTTTTGCTTGCCCTGATCACAATGACCAACAACTTTCCCATTGTCTTTAACAGTATTGTCTTGGTCATTAGGGACAACTTCAAGTCTAAAATCCGTTTCCGAAACACCATTTTTAATGATTTTCTGCGCAATTTCCGCTTTCAGGCTCTCACATGTAATATTTTGTGAAGCTTGTACTGCAAAGGGAGAAAGCGTAAAAAACAAAACACCAGTCAGTAGGATCTTTTTCACCATCATCTCCTTATTTTGATGTCGGTGTTGAGTCTATCAAGGTTTGATCGGACGACCTGTATTGATATCCAGACAACGTTTTGTATTTGGTTCCCAGTAAGCATTAATGTTGGTGCTTTTCAAACAATCTTCACGATTATCAACTTCTACTTCGTACTTATCAAATTCTTTTTCTCTACGCTTGTCCACTTTCTGACGCAATTTTCTTTGTTCAGTCCATTCTTCTTTGCTTTGACGAGCCTTTTCTTTACTCATCGAATTTTCGCCTCCATTGATGGTCACGCATGCGCTATCTGATGTACAAGGCGCAGAAAATGCTGGCGCTTGCCAAAAGAGTGACAACAATAAAGCAATGGCGGAAACACTTTTAACAATCAAAGAACTATGAACGCTCATGTTTGAACCTCTTTCATTGTGTCATTTACCAAAATATGTCATTTAATAATGATAGGCTATTTACTGAAGCCACCAAAAAAGAGACAAGCATTAAACATCAGCTTTATTGGCGGCACCACATTGATAGAGCTAACAGTTCATCAAAATACGATTACTGGTTCCTGTGTACACTTAAACCTGCAAATGACTGACAAACTGGCATCATCTCCAATGTATTAATATTGACACGAGAAGGCAGGTTAGCAACCCAAAATACCGCTTCTGCAACATCATCAGCAGTCAATGCCTCAGCTCCTTCATAAGTTTTATCAATTTTTTCCCCATTTCCCTTAAAGCGAATATGAGAAAATTCTGTTCCGCCGGCAAGCCCAGGTTCAATATCCGTAACTCGAATATTCTTCCCTTGTAAGTCAGCTCGTAACCCTAAGCTAAATTGTTTGACAAAAGCTTTGGTAGCACCGTATACGTTACCGCCCGCATAAGGCCAGCTTGCTGCGGTGGAACCAATATTAATAATATGCCCGTGATCGATTTGTACCATATTAGGCAGCAGGGCGCGTGCCATGTTCACTAACCCTTTAGTATTGGTATCAATCATTGTGTCCCAATCATCAGGATTAGCTTGGTGCGCTGGTTCTAACCCTAAAGCAAGACCTGCATTATTCACAAGAACGTCAACATTGCGCAGCGTATCTGGTAATTGCTGAACTACTTGCTCAATTGCAGCGCGATCTCTCACGTCAAGTTGAAAGGGGTGGAAGTTTTCACCCAATTCTTTTTTCAACTTGTCCAACCTATCTTTACGACGCCCCGTAGCAATAACTACGGAACCATGTTTGATAAATTTTCTTGCAATTGCTTCACCAAAACCGGAAGTCGCTCCTGTCACAAAAACAATCATAATCATCCTCTTATCTGTGAATGTTTCTCGTTAATTATCACATCAGTAGAAAAAGTTATTCAACATTAGTCAAGAGTAAATTCTATTGATAAAAAACAATTACTCAAGTAAATTGCTTGAAATCAAAGCATATTGATTATTCAAAAATTTTTATAAAAGTAGAAATATTAGGAAACAAATATGCCATTTCATCAGCCATTCAAGACTCATCTTGAGCGAGGGGATTTTATATTTGGTTTATCTGAAGAAAGAACCAAATATGCCAAAAAATATCCACAGTTTGCCCATTTTCTCGCTTTAGATAACATCGCAATAATTGATCAATATTCAATCACACACCGTGAAATCTATGTACGTCAGAAGTATGGGCATCAAATTCCATCCAATCAAGAACCCTTTGAAGATGCAATAAAAAAGCATTATAAATACAAAGAGATACTGGAGGTCGAGCATAAATCTAGTATTAATTATCAAGATGGAAAAGTTAACTATCCTAGACAAGTGACCAGCCGAAAATGTAAGGCTGGATTATCTTGGATTGCTCACGAATTACATCGCTCATGTATTCATTTTATTTTAGATGGAATTAACATGGAGAGTGTTATCAACAAATATTATGAAAAGTATACGAAAAACAAAATTTCATACACAGGAAGTGAGCTCAGATGGATCTACCGTAACAGACGAGACCCAAAAGTTCAGTCTTGTACCCAATTTTGGCGAAATGGTGTGCCAGTTATCCCTCCTTGGGTAGAAGGGAAAGACGCTGCTTTATGGCAAAATTATCATCCAAAATTTGAAAATTCTACAATAGAGCTTGGAGAGTTTGCAGAAACTGCCTTGAACATTTAGCATAAACATAGTGGCCCGCTAGATGCGGGCCTGTAAAGATTAGTTTGTTGCTATTTGATTCATATATTCTTGAAGAGAGCCATTAACCTTTATCGACTTTGATAACGCGTTCTGCAAGTCCAACTACGCATGGGTCATGGCTTATCATGAGTACAGTTTTACCACGGACAATAGTGTACCCAACGACGTGGAGGTTATGGATAAACTGGTATTATAGATGGAGGATTACAATAACTGGCATCCCCATAAGGAACTGAAAATGCTGTCGCCACGTGAATATAGATCTGAATGTATGAAGGACAACTGATCACCGACTGGAGAAAGAACAAAGTGATAGACGAGAAGCCAACGAATGATTTTATAATCAAAAATATAAATGAAATTGAACTGGATAATGTTGAACGTTCTCCGCTTTATGCCTCTAGTGGGGGCTCCCTGACAGATGGCACTCTGGCTTGTAAGCTTGGTGCTTCTGTTGACTGCCTTCCCGCTGGAAAACGCGGAGTACCGTATCATTTCCATCATTCACAAGAGGAAATGTTCATTATTATCAATGGATTTGGAACACTTCGTATCGCTGATAATATGATTCCTATCAAAGAGGGCGATGTTATTTGCATACCTCCGGGAGATAAATATCCACACCAAATTATCAATACGTCCGATGGATTGTTACGTTATATTTCTATAAGTACAATGGAAAGTCCTGAAATATGTGAATATCCTGATTCAAACAAATATTTAGCCAAATCGACGATAAGTGGAGTTAACAAATTCAGTGCCATAAATTTTCTTAGTGAGAACGTTGATTATTGGGAAAACGAACCATAAAAAATCCACAGTCGTAAGCTGAAAAAAACACAAGGGTTAAAGGTTGTTTTGTCAGCAACATTCGTTGAGAAAACAACCTCATTATTTGTAGTAATCGCGACTTGATCTGATTCTGGACCTTGAAAGGTTGAGAGTTACCGATTTGGATATGGGTATCGAGTCCTTATACAAAATATGAGGAGGGGTAAGACCGCCTTAGTCACTACAACCTTTGTAGGCGCAATATAGTAATG
>NZ_JACOII010000067.1 GCF_016306625.1 Xenorhabdus lircayensis
CGTGAACATTATTTTTAATACCTAATCTAACCATTTAATACATGACCCAATTTTTACCCAATTTCATCTCATTTTGCTCAATACTCAAAATTTTCCATTCCACACCGAATCTTCCGGCATCTGGACACGGACGTCCAAGCGACAGCCCTCGGGAATGTTACAAGGTTCCCCATCGGCATAGTAGATCTTTTCACCGTCCACGATAGCTTTGATGCGCTTGTTTTGGAATCTCTCCGGCAAATGGCTGTGCTGACGGTGGAAGGTTTCAAGGGTAATGCTGCCGTCCTTATTCACCCTGTCATCAATGTAGATGAGTTCCAGTCCGTTGTTGTTCTTCGGGGATGAGATACTGCCATGCACACCCCATGCCCCATCGGCGTTATAACCAAGGACATTGGCTATCTGATAGTGACCGGTGCCGAGTTTAGTAACCGTGGCCCCTTCTGATTCGTCGTTGGTGATGAATTTGCCATCGGGGGAAATTTGGATGATGGGGGGAAAGATTTTCTGAGGACACCATCATTGCCTGCAATGGCATTTTTATCTGTCCATAAGCGACTAATCCCGGTATCACCTCCACTATCATTGCCATGTATGATTGCTACTCCATAATTATAATGGGCAACCATTCCTGCCCATGTATCTCCTGCTCTGGTTATATAACCACATGACCAGTTATAACTCATTCCTCCAGAGTTATCGCTAAAACGAAATGCGTGTCCACCTCCGGGTAGGGATCTTATCCACGACGTGAGTTCGCCGATGGATGGCGGATTGATTGTATGTAGAATATACCCAGCTCCGTTGGTGCTCACCCAGCTTTTATCAGCCTTTTCTCCCAAACTGAGGTTGTCTACAAACTGTTTCTTGTTGGGAATGTCCGCGCCGTTTGCGGATTTATCCAGTTTCCCCTCCATCGCCGCATACAGCGCCTTAATCGATTGCAGCGCCACAATCGGCCATTCGGTAACGTCACATTCACCGTGCCATTCTGGGACATCCACTTGTCCATGTTCTGGAGGAAATTAAAGATATAGCTACATAGCTACTGCCTGCCAGCATGTGCCGGACACCATCCCCGACAGAATCAGGCACGGTAGTCTGTATCTGGTAGGTCACGTTCGTCAGGGTCGCGCTGACATTATCGGCCAGTACCAGTTCCGTGTCCGAGTTCACCGCCTGAATCATGTGTAACAGGTTGCCGCCGCTGGATTGGATTAAAATAAACTGTGCCGGGGCAACACCATTGATGTTGCTTTTAAACTTCGTGCCCGTTCCTCTGACCATAGCCGAGCCGGACACGGTAGAGATTGTGCCTTGTGAATAGAACTTAAGTTATTCCTGAGAGGTCAGAAGTAGTCGTCGAAGTTAATCGCGTAGATGTCGTAGTTGATGGGCTGGCAGCTGAAATGGTCTGCTTGAAAATATTCAAAATCCATCTTGCCCGCTTCACTTATCGAAATGGTATTACCGGAGAATTTGAAGCCCGAATCGGCAAAGCGCCAGCTATTACCCTGAACATTTTTCACCAGTTTCGCCAGCCGGTTAACATGTATCATCGGTCTGGCGATTGTTTTAGCGGAACCCCGTCCATTTCTCACCGGTATCATCTCGCCCAGAAAGAACGGGGTGTAATAAGAGGAATACGTCAGGTGACCAGAAGCGTTATAAATGGCAACGCCCCAGTCTGGTTTCTGTAACGGGAAGCCACTGGAGAAAATCACCACATGGACTTCACAGGCAACCTCATTGTTCACGATAACCTTTTCGTGTGTCATACCGATTGCGGCACCGGGCGTTTCTGTTCGGGCAAAGACCAGACACTGCGAGCGGTTCGGGATGGAGTCCGGCACCCGCCATTGCCCGTCTTTCCCTAACGAAAATCGGCCCCGGTAGACGCAATAGCCCAGTCGGTTCTAGTCGGCAATCGTGGATACCCCATTCATCCCCGCCAGTTTGATACCAAAAGAACTCGTGTGTTTAGGGTAGCCGCAAACCTGAATGTAGAAATTCGCATCCCTGTCAAAGAAAGGCGTAAAATCACGCAGACTGTCGTTATAGTCAAATTTCAGGTACTCCCCGTCCATGCGGATATTTTCAATCCGGCGATCTTCTATCACGGAGCGCAGTCCGGTCTGGCCTACCACCACGGTTTTTGTCGGTATCAGAACGATATTGAATTCTTTCGCTTCGGGAATGTGTGAAGACAGTTAATTGGTAAGCGGCTCATTTAGACCGTCTATCGGTATTCCTCCGGTTCGGGGAAAATAATGTCCATCATTTATAATGGACATTATTGCTATGAAACATCGGACATTGCTCCTCGACGCACTGTGCTTACATTTTGATGAACACATATCCAGGCTAGGCGTGGGTCGTCGGCTTGGGATCCCCAAAAGCACTATCTGCGCTCTCTTTGTTCGCTTCAAAAAGCTGGGAATTAGCTGGCCGTTGCCTGATAATATGACCTCCGATAAACTCGAATCTCAGCTTTACCCCGTGCGCGCATGCCGTCATGCTTGATATCCCTGAGCCTGTTTTAGCGGATGAGCCCGTTGTACGCAAGCGGTCACGCCGCCCGAATTTTCCCCTCGCGTTTAAAATCTCTCTGGCCGAAAAATCACTGCAACCTGGCGCCAATGTCGCACAACTGGCGCGTGAACACGGCATCAACGACAACCTGTTGTTTAACTGGCGTCACCTTTATACACGCGGACTTCTGTGCTCCCGGGATGACAGTTCATTGCTCCTGCCCGTTACCCTGTCTGAAATCACTGTGCCTGTTAAGCAACCGCTCCCCGCTATGCAGCAATCAGCAGCCAGGGAGCCTTGCTGTGAACTGGCGCTTCCCGCCGGCATACTGCGCATCCGGGGTGAACTGACTCCTGAACTTCTGCGTATGTTGATTAGTGAAATGAAGGCGGGTGGATAATGAACATATTGCCAGCAGGTACGCGTATCTGGATCGTGGCAGGCGTCACGGATATGCGCAACGGGTTCAACGGCCTGGCCTCAAAGGTGCAGAATGCACTGAAAGATAATCCGTTCTCCGGGCAGATCTTTATCTTCCGTGGTCGTCGGGGTGATAGGCTTAAGGTACTGTGGGCTGATGCCGATGGGTTGTGCCTGTTTACCAAACGGCTTGAACGTGGGCGCTTCGTCTGGCCGGTGACCCGTGATGGTAAAGTCCCTCTGACTCCCGCCCAACTGTCCATGCTGCTTGAAGGCATAAACTGGAAACACCCGCAGCGGATGGAGCGATCGGGTATGCGGATATAACTTGCTGTAAAGTGAGGGAATGGAGACCTCATTCCCTGATGATACCGCCCAGCTGAAAGTGCTGCTGCGTGAGCAGATGGCGGCTAACAAGATACTGGCAGAAAACAATCTCCTGCTGTCTCAGCGGGTGGCCTCTTATGCCAGCGAAATTAGCCGCCTGAAAGCCCTGGTGGTAAAACTGCAACGTATGCAGTTCGGCCAGAGTTCAGAAAAAATACGGCAGAAGGCTGAACGACAGATACGCGAAGTGCAGGCGCACATCAGTCACCTTCAGGAAGAAATGGTCGACATCCTGGGTGAACAACCCGACCCGGCACTGCCTCCTGCGCTGCGGCAGTCCTCGTCACGAAAACCGTTACCCGCCACCCTGCCCCGCGAAATACAGTTGCTCCCTCCGGCAGAAAAAAACTGCCCTGAATGTGGCGGGGAACTGCATGCGCTGGGTTGCGATATCTCAGAACAACTCGAGATCATCAGCAGCGCCTTTAAAGTTATCGAAACACAACGCCCCAAGCTGGCCTGCGGTCGGTGTGACGGTATAGTCCAGTCTCCCATGCCGTCCAAACCCATTGAACGCAGTTATGCGGGTCCTGGACTGCTGGCGCGGATTATGACCGCAAAGTTCGCAGAGCATACGCCGCTGTACCGTCAGTCGGAGATATATAACCGGCAGGGTGTGGCGTTAAGCCGTGCCACGCTGGGTCGCTGGTCCGGGGCAGTGAGTGAACTTCTTGAACCCCTGTACGATGTGTTACGCCAGTATGTTCTGATGCCGGGCAAAGTCCATGGCGATGATATTCCCGTGCCCGTTCAGGCGCCGGGCAGCGGTAAAACCCGGACCGGACGCCTGTGGGTGTACGTCCGCGATGACAGAAATGCAGGTTCGGTCATGCCGCCGGCAGTGTGGTTCGCGTACTCAGCCGATCGCAAAGGTGTTCACCCGCAACAGCATCTGGCAGGCTACCGCGGCGTTCTCCAGGCAGATGCTTACGGCGGGTACCGGGCGTTGTATGAAACAGGGAATATCACTGAGGCCGCCTGCATGGCGCATGCCCGACGTAAAATCCATGACGTTCACGTTCGTTCGCCAACCGCAGTCACGACGGAAGCCCTGAGGCGGATAGGTGAGTTATATGCCATAGAAGCAGAAATCCGAGGTAGCCCGGCAGAAGAACGACTGGCATTAAGAAAAGCGCGCAGCGCTCCGCTGATGCAGTTGTTGTTCGACTGGATACAGCAGCAGGTGGCAACGCTGTCGCGGCATTCGGAAACAGCGAAGGCGTTCGCCTACATGCTGAAGTTATGGGACAGTCTGAACGCGTACTGCCGTAACGGCTGGGTGGAGATCGACAATAATATCGCGGAAAACGCGCTGCGTTGCGTCGCTGTTGGGCGAAAAAACTGGCTGTTCGCGGGCTCTGACAGCGGAGGTGAGCGAGCGGCCATCCTGTACTCATTAATCGGCTCCTGCCGGCTTAATGATGTAGAACCGGAAGCGTGGTTGCGGTACGTCATCAGCTATATAGCTGATTGGCCATCAAACAAGGTACATGAGCTGCTTCCCTGGAAACTCAACCTTACCAATATCTAATCGTCAATACGGTCTGAATGAGCCGCTTACGTTAATTGAAACTCAATCTAAATAATAATGGGGCATAAATGAGTTAGGCCAAACGATCATAACAGGTCACCTAATGAACTGAGAATGAACTCTGACTAATCCAAAAAGTCATCATGTTCCAGATATTATTTTCTGTCCCGGAAAATGAATTACCCATTGACCTTATGATTTCCGTTGATTAGCGTAGTCAGACTTATCAATGATCCGGTCGCTTATGAGGATCACCTTCGGGCAGCGACAGCAACACTCCTGTAGCCTGAAAGGGAGTACACCGATGTGTGGTACATCTGCGCACCTTTGGAAGCAGATATCGTCAGTCCTGATGGCGATGAAGGTTGCTTAATCTTATCCATCATGGCCAACCGGTCAGTCACCCGGACGGGGAACACGTTTCCCGTCGGGCAGTGTGTTCTCCGTCTTTTTTATCGGAGAATATCATGTCAAAAGATGAATTTACCATGCTGAACAGCCTCTCGCTGTCCGCCACGTTTCCCCACAGAACCCCGCTGGAGCGGATGTGCCTGAGTTTTCTGCTTACCCGGACCGCCATGCAGTTATGTAGTGATTGCCGGTATGAGCAGTGGGAAAAGCGGGGGATGTCTGAGCCGCTGACCTATATGGTGCCCACCGCAGCAGAAAACTATGCGGTGTCCCTGCCGGGCAAAAGTCTGACAGTCACGCTCTCTGCGGATGCGTTCGGGCTGGTGGTGACGATAGCGGTTTTTGCCCATCTCGTGGTGATTGATGAACGGGATGAAGAGGTTTACCGGTACGGTGAACTGCGGAAATACGCGTTGCAACATCCGGAGAAAGACCTGATACACCGGATACTGGATATCGGTGACTTTAATGAGGCGTCTGAGACACCACTGACCCGCAGTACAAATAATAACCATAACTGATTTATCAGCTCATTTATGCTGCTGTTAACCCTTTTCCTAAGCGCCTGACCGGGGAGCTGAAAACACCTTCCCGACACCGGGCGGGTGTTTTTTTATTGACGTCAAATCAAGGAATAACACCATGAATCCGATTTTTTTACCCGTGGCAGAAGAGACTGCTTTTACTGTACAGGTCACCGGCCTGTCTGAATACCCGAACCCGGCAGCAGGGGAAGCGCTCCCTCTGCGTGAGGAAACCGTGTCCGTTTGCAGCGCCGCCACCATTACGGAAGCGGTGCAGAAGCTGAAAGTCATTCATCTGTTGGGGGACTGGCCGGTCCGGGAGACCGGACAACCGGACACGTTACCGCATTTTATCCCGCAGACGGTGATGATGTATGACCGTCAGGGAAGAAAAGTGCTCGGCGGGCATATCGATAGCGACATTGTCTGGGCGCAGCCGGTAACACTGGCTTCGGAACGCCTGTCACTGGAAAAACAGCGGCAACGGCTGTGCCATAACGCCGTGTTTGAACAGGGCTGGGAAAATTACCGAACTGCCCGGGTGTTGTGGCAGAAAGCGCACCGGTTATCGCTGCATCTGGTGTCCTCCCGTTATCAGCAATGCCGTGAGGTGATCGACATCCTCCGGCATCATGCGTCCGTGACGGCTTAACCGGTTAAGGAGCCGTCATGGAACCCCTGAAATTAACAGTCTGGCAGGTCATCGCCGCCTGTTTACTGAAACGCCACTTTGGTCTCAGCCTGAATGATACCGTATTGTGTGAGCGCGACGCTGTGGCGTATGTCATGCAACGCAGTATCCGGCCTTATCAGGCCATTAACGATATCGTCGATAAATACGATTTAACCCGGCTGGACAGCGGGACGATGCGGCCCGGTACGCCTTACCTGCGCATTAATGATGAGTGGGACGTCTTTTTTCATCACGACAGCCTTGAAAGCCTGTTGCTGGATATCAACTAACGCGCGCTTTTTGTTTTTTATCTGACCCATCGGGGGAACCGGCCGTCCCTGACGGGGCGGTTCCTCCTTTTTATCTGAATCGTTTTAAAAATGAGGAAAACCAACATGGCAGAATGGTGCACCAATCAACTGGAAATCACCGGCAAATCCGTTTGTATCGATGTGATGCAACAATGGGTCTGTGGTGAAGAGGTCCCCCGTTACCGTCAGGCGGTGCTGCAAAGTCTGCGCCTGTTTCTGGCCGGCTGTGCGGGGATACTCAAACCCACCAAACCGCAAGTTTACACTCCGTACCCGGCGTTAGTGCGCGGCACAGCGGCCCCGACGGCGCAGCATCTGGCCTTTGAGCAGTGGCTGCTGCTGTTGCAGAATAATGTGCCGCTGAATAATGACAATATCAAACGCATCGATAACCTGTACCGTCAGTCCGGTCTCAGCCTGATGCACTGGGACAAGGTGCCGGAAGCAGCGCGTGACATTATCGCCCGTCTGCTGGCCCGCCAGTATACCGACTGGTTCGGCATGGTGGGCTGGTCAGACACGCCCGATATCGGGGCGTGCTGGGATAAACTGAATGCGTATCCGCAGGTGGCACAGCCCTGCGACATGTTGATGATGATGTCAACGAATCTGGCGACTGAAATCAACGGTAGCAGCACCCTGCTGAAAGGCATTGCCACGACGGCGCAGTTTTACGAAGAGCTATACGGGCTGGAATGGCCGTTTGGTCACCATGTTCGCTGGGAGCGCCGGAATGTCAGCAGTTTAACCGTGCGTTTTGATTCCCCCTGGGCACCGCCTTCGGCGGAGTTGATGGGGGAGCTGTCTGCGGTGTTTGACTGTGAAATCCGTCACTGGTACAGCGAAGCGTCAGGTCAATTCAAAGGCTACGACTGTTATGATCAGGGCGAGCATGTGGACAGCGGCCACGGGCAGTCAGGACGGGAAAACCGGCCGGCACTGTATCTGGTCGCCAGTGAACAGACGGAAACGGCACTGGCCCTGCCGACTATCGCCGTCGGGCAGTAACTGATTTATTTTATACGAACTGACCACGCCAACCGAAAGGGGAACCTGTTCCCTTTTCGGGGCGTGTTTTCCTTTTGTTTTTTTGTTTTGTAAGGAAAACACACAATGGCCTCCCGAACGGATCATCAGAAAGCATTTATTTCACTGTTTAAGCAAACAGCCCGTTATCAGACCCGGTATCAGGTTTTCCGGGATTTTTGTAATTGTGCCATGGCGGCAATCCACAATAAGCACTGTTTCAGTGAGGAGCTGGAGCAGTATTACCTGAAAACCATCAAGAAGTACGAACGGGCCGATGTTGACCGTATTGTGCAGCTGTTTTCCCATGTGGTGCTCGGACTGGCGCAAGAATCCGGTGATTTTCTCGGCAGTGTATTTATGAAACTGGAATTGGGAGATAAAGCCCTTAATCAGTTCTTTACCCCCTGGGAAGTGGCCAGAATGATGGCGAAAATGCAGTTGCAGGATGTGTCAACACAATTGCAGCAAAAACCCTTTATCACATTCTACGAACCGGCCTGCGGAGCAGGTTGTATGACGTTGGCTGTTGCTGAAGAACTGAGAGAGCTGGGGCATGATCCGTTGTGCAGCCTGTGGGTGTCAGTGATTGATATTGACCCGCTGGCGACGGTGATGGCTTACATCCAGTTATCCCTGGCTGGTATTCCGGCCGCCGTCACTATAGGCGACGCCCTGAATGATGGCGGCAACAAGCGGACGCGTTACACACCTGCGCATTATCTGGGTAACTGGTCTGCGCGTTTGCAGGAGGCTGAGCTTATCGCCGCCTGACCGAATTTTTCAACCACAGCGCCTTTCGGGGCGCTTTTTTTTGTTTTTAAATGACATTAATACAATTAGTTAGAGTGAAAGTTAAGCTGATTCAATAAGTCAGTCTGTGAGTGAATCGAGTCAGATTAATTTTCATTTCCGTAAAAAGAGTTGTGCCTTGTTTCCGACCGGGATTCACCGACACTGAGCCACATTTGAACCGAAAGAGGAAGAATGATGTTTCAGCGCTTTAAATCCCGTTTTACTCGTCAGAGCTTTCCGCAACCCAAATCACGCCCACAGGAAGACGGTCGGTGCTATTTTCAACCCCAATCGGCTGATGAATTGTTAGCAACGCCCCTGCGCCGGCAATACCTTCAGCAATTATGGCAAAATAGCGCACTTCCTGACGGACTGTATCAGCGTTTTTATCTTGCACCGGTGAAGCAATTGCTGGGCAGTGTCCAACAGGTGCCGGCAACACCGGCAGGGGAGTGGTCAGCGTTGGGAGGATTTGCTGACCTGACGCTGGCATTCACCACCTGTGCTGTACGGCTGGCGAAAGGGCATATGCTGCCTCCGGGGGCACCGCCGGAAACACAGGCAGCGCAAAGCCTGCTGTGGCAGGCAGTGGTGTTTTGGGCCGCGTTGTTTTACCACCTGCCGTTGTTGCGGCAACTGGAAGGGGAGCTGGAAGACGGGCATCATTGGCAACCGGGGATCTGTGTGCCTGATAAACCTTTTCGTTTCCGCTTTCATCTCCCGGAAAACATACCGTCTGCCCCTCAGGAGGTGTTTCTGGCAGCCAGTCTGTTACCGGAAAAAGCCATGATGTGGCTGGTTTCCGTACCGGAAGTCTGGCACTGCCTGATGCAGCATCTTAATGGCCGTCCCTCCACTGTGCCGCTGATTGATGCGCTGCTTCAGGAAGCAGCTGGGCAGGTTTATTCACCCTTGGATAAACAGGTTACTTCAGCTACCGAGACAGAAGCGACTTTTGTTTCTGAAACCGGATCAGCAATTACCCCGGAAACAGCAGCGATCCTCCCCGCCGGTGAAATGAACCGTTCATCTCCGCCCATGACGGACGATACTCAGACATTGTTGTCATTATTTCAATCAACTGATTGATTTTGAGTGGCAGTCTGACGAAAAAAATCACCATCATGATTTAAAACTGATCAAACGATCGGAACGGGAGACAGAGGTATTGTCACTGATAGTTTCTAACATCATCATTTAAAAGACAATAATTTGAATAGTTATTTGTATTTTTGACACCAGTAAGGGGTTTATGAACAGGAACCCCATGAAGGTGTGATAACAGAGGGAAAAAAGAAGATGCTGCACACAGCAGAAACGTTCAATTGGGAAGAGCTATTAGAAGAGTACTTTTTTTCACATATCCTGAGACCGGATACCGAGTGGAGTTACCGGAAGGTCGTACGGGGTTTTATACAATTTATGGGGGAAACAACTTCACCGGCGCAGGTGACTCACAGGGAGGTGCTCCGGTGGCGGCGTCATCTTCTGCTGGAGAAAAAACAGTCGAGTCATACCTGGAATAATAAGGTGGCTCACTTACGGGCAATCTTTAATTTTGGCATGAAACGAAAATTGCTGCCCCACACAGAGAATCCGTTTAATAACGCGGTGGTGAAAAAAGAGAAGAAAAAGAAGAAAATTCTCAGTGAATCGCAGGTAAACCGCATTAATTTGTTGATGGGGAAGTTCGCGGAGGAAGAACGGATTCAGACAATGCCGAAGGGAGGGCGTTGTGCCCTGTATCCGACCTGGTACTGGTCAACGGTGCTGGCGACGCTACGTTTTATGGGGATGCGCCAGAACCAGTTGTTGCACCTGCGGGTGCGGGATATCAATCTGGAAGGGAATTACATTGAACTGGGTCTGGCAGGCAGCAAGAATCACAGCGAATGGGAGATACCGATTGTCCATCCCCTTAAACCCCGGCTGGCATACTTAATTGAACGGGCAACGGCTGCTGGGGCTGAAGCCAGTGATCCGGTTTTTGACCTTAGTCGGTTAAGTGTGCCACATCCAAGTTGGCTTTCCCGTTACAAATACGATATTAATAGAGAAAAACAACAGCTCCGATCTTTCTTCCGCCGGTTGTCCAGAGAATGTGATTTTGCTGTCTCTCCGCATCGGTTTCGCCATACCATGGCTTCAACGCTGATGAAATCGCCGGATCGCAATCTGCCGCTGGTGAAACGATTACTGGGGCATCGTAACGTTGCGACGACAATGGAGTACATAGATCTTGATATGGAAGTGACGGGAAAAGCATTAGAGCGGGAATTGGGGTTGTACACCGATCGTTCTGATGTGCATGAGTAAATGAATAAAACAGATTAAAAAAACAGGGCAGAACTCAGACAGGATTCAGGCGGTGGTTTGTGTGAACTGCCCTGCATCAATCTTGATGGTATAAAGTGAGCGTTGTTACCATCCTGTATTTCGTGAAGTTTTCACCTTACTTGACATCAGAATCAATTACTGGAATCATTACCCGCAACGAGAAAAGGGCAGCTGTTAAAACAGCTACCCTGTATCTTGTCTTAAACACCACAATAGCGTGCAAATTGTCATTTAACACTTTATTAACTATTGTTTGTTTTTTGCGCTTTTGTCAGGAAATTTAACAATCTCGACAAACCCGCATCAAATCTTGGTGCCCGGAGGCGGAATCGAACCACCGACACGGGGATTTTCAATCCCCTCCTAAGTTGAAAAAATGTTAACGATGTAATTCTTATTACTTTGTGTACCGATTCTGGTGCGCAAAATGATAATTCTTCCCATAATTTCCCCCAAAGGGGGCGAGGGTAAATCGACCCACGCGGCCAATCTGGCCGGTTTTTTTGCTGATGCCGGTTTACGCGTTCTCCTGATTGATGCGGATTATTCGCAACCCACTGCCAGCAGTATTTTTCCCCTGAACTATGAAGCGCCCGCCGGACTGTATGAGTTGCTGATGCAGACGGTGGATCTGAACCAGTCTGAGCAGATCATTTCCCGTTCAACCATCAAAAATCTGGATGTTCTGATCTCCAACGATCCGGGGGAATTTCTGGTAACAGCGATGTTGCACGCGCCCGACGGGCGTTTGCGCCTGCGCAATGTCCTGCAACATCCTCTCTTCAGTCAGTACGATGTCATCTTCATTGATTCCAAAGGGGCAACGGGGGTGATGACTGAACTGGCGGTGCTGACCGCAACACACGGTGTACTGGGGATAATTAAACCAATTCTGCCTGATGTGAGAGAGTTTTTCCGGGGCACGCTGAACATGTTGACGCGCCTCCGATCTTTTGAAAATTACGGTATTCATCTTCCTCTTATTCAGATACTGGTGAACTGCATTGAAAACACCAATCTGGATCGGGATACGCTTTATGAACTGACCGATATTATCAATAACAGACGGTATGACGCTTCCGCACTGGGGGGCAGGCAGGTTTACCAGTTGCTGGAAACCCGGATAGACCAGCTGGATATCTACAAACTGGGGCATGTCAGTTCCCAGCCCGTGCATCGCCTTGAATATAAAACTAACCGTAAAAGCCCGGCTGCCGCGCAAACTATACACCGTCTCGCCTGTGAATTAGTGCCCTTATGGGCGGAAAAATTCGATGCCGTGTTGGTTGAAAAACCCAAGGGAGGCACACGATGAATGTTATCTGGCGCACCGTCTGCTTTCGTTATGAGGGTGTTGAATTATTGTTCAGTGATGATGAGTGGTTTGTGTTTGTGGATGCCCCGGATCGTGAAACTGTACAGGCGAAACTTCAGCTTCTGTTACCCGCTATTCTCGACGTTTCTCCGAACGAGGTAGAGCACTACTATCCCCGCAATGAAGCGGAGCTGCGCAGGCAGGCCATGCGCCCCGATGCATCTCCGGATTTGGCGTTGCTGGAATGTGGCTGGGAAAATGACCTGCCGCAGTATCTGACCGAAAAAGAAGTGCTGTTCTGGGTCTCTTCCCTTCATCTGCAACAGCGTTTAATCGCTGCCCTGAATGCGATCAGCAGGGAGGTCGCCGATGAATCTGCCGCATGAACATTTACAGATCATCAGTGAAGAGGCGCCCAGCTATGCGTATGCCGAAGTGGGGGTGTTGGGTGGTCTGATACTGGAGAATGAGCGCTGGGATAGCGTTGTCCAGCTATTGGCTGCCGACGATTTTTATTTCCCGGCACACCGGATAATATTTCAGGCCATCGCTGAACTGAGCGAAAAAAACTGTCCGTTCGACCTGATTACCCTGACCGATAGGCTGACCCAACGCGGGCAAATTGATCGGGCATGCGGTTTTGCTTATGTAGCGGAAGTATGCCAAAACACGCCGAGCGCCGCCAATATTGAGGAGTATGCCCGTATTGTGGCGGAAAAAAGCCGGTTACGTCAGTTACTGGCACTGGGAAAATCCCTCAGCGCTGACGTTTTTCAGTCGAATATTCAGTCAGATACCCTGATAGAGCAGGCAGAAAGCCAGTTGTTTAATCTGGCTGAAAAAGGTTCGACCCGCCAACATCAGGAAATGACCCTGTTGCAGGGTGCAGACAGCCTGATTGCCCATCTGGAGCGAATACAAGGCTCACAGGGAATAACCGGCACACCGACCGGATTTCAGGATCTTGATGAAAAAACCTGCGGCTTGCAGGCCGGTGATCTCATTTTGCTGGCTGCCCGCCCTTCGATGGGAAAAACCGCACTGGGGCTGGCGTTTTGTCTTGGTGCCCTGCGACACCGGGATGATGCGGTGGTACAGATTTTCAGTCTGGAAATGCCGGCGGCACAACTGATGCTGCGTCTCACCGCCATGGAAGGCGGGGTTTCTCTGAGTGCCCTGCGCAGCGGGATGCTGGATGATGAGCAGTGGGGGCGCATAAGCCAGAGCCTGGATCAGTTTGCCCGCTGGGATCAGCGTCTGGTGATTGATGATTGCAGTCACCAGACGCCTGCACTATTACGCGCCCGTGCCCGCCGCTATACCCGCAAATACGGTAAACCCGCCCTGATTATGGTTGACTACCTCCAGCTGATGTGTGCCCCCGGACAGGAAAACCGCACGCAGGAAATTGCCGACATCTCCCGTAATCTGAAAGCGTTAGGCAAAGAACTGGACTGCCCGGTACTGGCGCTGTCCCAGCTTAACCGGCAGGTCGAAAACCGTCCCGATAAACGCCCTAACAATGGTGACCTGCGTGATTCCGGTTCACTGGAGCAGGACGCCGATCTGATACTGCATCTCTATCGCGATGAAGTCTATCACCCGGACACACCCGATACGGGTATCGCTGAAATCATTATTGGTAAGCAGCGTCAGGGTCCAACGGGCACGGTTCGTGTGGGATTTGACGGGCAATATACGCGGTTTTCCGACTTATCCGCAGACAGTGATGGTTACGGAGGGTAAATGATGGCACGGCAACATCTCAATATGGGCAATGCCCTGTTACAACAAGGGCGCCAGGCCGCGGCGACACTCAGTGAACAACCCCCTGTGTCGGAAATGCCGATGGTACTGACGCTGGATCAACTCCGCCCCAACCCGGATAACCCCCGCACCAGTCGGAATCCGCGTTACGACGATATCAAAGCCTCCATCAAAGCGCGCGGGCTGGATACGGTGCCGAAAGTCACCCGCGATCCGCAAGGCGATGAGCACTATATCTTCAGCGACGGCGGCAATACCCGCTATCAGATTTTGTCCGAACTGTGGCAGGAAACCGGCGATGAACGTTTTTACCGGGTTCACTGCCTGTTTAAACCGTGGCCGGGCAGATTGCAGTGTGTCATCGGGCATCTGGCGGAAAATGAACTGCGGGGCGACCTGAGTTTTATTGAAAAAGCATTAGGGATCAGCAAGGCCAGAGCCATTTACGAAGAGCAAAAGCAAAAAAGAATCACCTTGCGTGAATTGTCCGCGCAGCTTAATGCGGCCGGTTTTCCCGTCAGTGCCAGCCATATCAGCCGGATGGAAGATACCGTGCAATACCTGTATCCGTGGATACCTAATTTGCTGGCATCCGGGCTGGGAACCCCCCAGATACGTCCTTTATTGGTGCTGCGTCAGAATGCCGAGGCTGTCTGGCAGCAATATATCTTCAGTATAAACCCGGAACCTGCCGTCACCTTTGATGAAGTCTTTGGTACCTGTTGCCGCAAATTTGATGCACTGGAAGACTGGGCACCGGAGATGTTCCTTGATGAACTGATTGGAGATTTATTGCAGGCCCTGCCGCATCCGCAGCTGAATTATGACCGCTGGATACTGGAACTCGATCCGAAAGAAAATAACCGTCGCCAGCTTTTTGGTGAACAGGCCACCCCGGTTGACGCTGTGCCGGTGCCGGAAAAACCGGATACACCTAAAGCGGATCGGGTTCGGGCGCCAGACAGGGAATCGAACCCGCGCATAATGTCTCAACCCGTCACGGATGCGGAGCAGGCACCGGAGACAACGCGCACTCCGGTCGATAAGACACCCGTGCCTGCTCCGTCTTCCCGAAACACTCCGGTGCTCCCGCCTTATCAGCCGGATAGTCCGCCTGAACCGGCGCTGTCTGAGCCTGAAGCCGACGATCTCCACTTTGCCCGGACCGGGCTGGAGCCGGTCAGTTCAGTCTGGCACATTTCCCCGATGCAGGACGATATCGAGCATCTGCAAAATATGGCGTTTCGCCTGGCGTTTGAACTGGCTGAAGTGATGGGCTGTGACCGTGATTTGCTGCCGGTATCGGATGCGCGGTCGGCGGGGTTTTGTCTGACTGACAGGCCGGATGTGCATCCTTTTTCATGTTTATTGCACTCCCTGACCGGAGAGGTTTCGACTGACCGTTGTGCATTGACGCTGACTGCTGTTCTGCTCGGGACTGCCGAACGGGAGGCAATGCCATTTCTGGATGACAGTCAGACCGTGAAGTTTCTGCGGCTGCTGCGGATTATCCGCCGCCTGCGTGAACTTCAGCGAGAAATGGCACCGGAGATATTGACGATGTAGCGATGCCGGTCCGGGGTGCCTGCTTTTCAGTGTGTTGTTCATTCATTGTGTTTTGACCGGCCTGATAATGGAGGAAGTGTATGAATCATTTATCGCAAGCGACCAACAGCCTGTTGTTGCAGTTGGTGATGGATTTGAAGAACGGCTATATCCGCCGTTGCGAAGCACTGGGGCTGGCCCCCTCGGAGATGCTGATGTTACAGAGCCTGACGATTGAGGATTTGCATTATCTGGGCAACAGCCCGGTATCGGTGCTGAGTGTGCAGATTCATCACGCCAATCTGGCCCGCATCCTACATCAGGCGCGTATCGAACAGCAGCGGATACAACGCATTGACCGGGCACTGGAACTCAGCGGATCGATTGACCTGATGCACTATTTTTTTGGCCTGTCCAGTCTGGAGGTAGCGGCGCGCCGGCGTATTGCCGGTATTGCCGTGAAGTCGGGGCGGGTTTCAGTGCTGACGGAAGCGGAAAGCCGTGACCTGTGGCAGCGCTGGCAGGCGGCAAAGATGAGGGATGCGGACAGTGCCGAAGGGCTGGATATCATGATGGACGTGGCGGAGCATCATGATATTTCGCTGACGTCCGTCTGGAATGCCGTCAAAGAATGGCAGCAACAGGGTGCATCCGGATCGGTCTCTGTGAAAAAACAGGTATAAAACGGGTCATACAGGAAACGATGTCAGGAAAATTAACCGAAATCATGCCCGGCCTGCATGTGCCGGTAACGGCACCACTGTCCTTTCGCCGTAAGGCGCAATATCAGGTGAAATGTTACCGGCGGGGTCAGCGTAATTACGTCCGGCTGAAGGAAAAAGGCACCGGGTATCTGAAAATTAACGTGGGGCTGTTCTGGCGGCTGTTAAGCCGTGACAGCGGGCAATCGTGGGAGCTGATGCACCACGAACGCTACAACAATGAAATTCGTAAATCGTAACTGTGACTGAAGTCGTGTCATTCTGCGCCTTGTACAATGCCACAGGGTGCAGCCCTGACATTATTTTCACAGATTAACACCGGAGAGAAGGGATCATGATAACCCTGTCAGCAGACAGCTTAATTGCCCACACCATTGCCAAAATGAAAAGCCGTCTGGAACAACGCACCGACGATGACGTTTCACAGCTGCGCAGTGGTCTGCTGTTTATGGGGAACATTCAGGATGCCTATCCCCGCCGCCTGCTGCTGGATGATCGCCTGTCACCGCTGGATAAAACGGGCTGGATGATGATCCGTTTGTACGCGCAACAAAATGAAGGGGCGGTTTTTCCCAGCTACGATGAATTGCAGGTGCTGCTGGCCTCGCCCTATAAAGGCAAAGCCTCCCGTGAAACCGTCAGCCGGGTATTACTGATGCTGCGAATAACCGGCTGGCTGAGTTTATGCAAGCGTATCCGCGATGAGCACGGGCGGGTGCGGGGCAATATCTATGCGCAACACGATGAACCGCTGACCTGCCGTGATGCCGAAATTCTCGATCCTCACTGGCTGGATACCGTGGCAGAAGCCTGTCGCAGCAAAAACCGCACTATCAGCCAGACGGCCTGGTCAGTACTGACTGACATCAGGGATGATCCGATGATGCGCCATCGCCACAGTCATCTCTGTTTACTGGAAGCGCGGCTGAATGCCGTACAGACGCCGCAGCAAAGTGTGATGCGCCAGCGGATTCAGTCAGGTCTGCAACCGGAAGAGATGCAAACCGAACTCAGGGAAATGAAACCGGATTCGGAAACCGAACTGAGGCAAAAAGAGGGGCAGACTAAGCGGAATTCGGTATCCGAACTCAGTATAAAATCATCAGGTTACAGTGATTCCGTTAAACCGAACCGTTATGTACGTTCTTTTACACAGAATGTGAATAAAAAAACATACGTAAATCCACCCTCCGCTATTTTTCTGCCGGAAGGACTTTGCCGACAACTGGAGCCGGAAGATGTGACCATGCTGACCGGTCAATTACAGGCACTGCCCGCTGAACAGGCACAAGCCGTCTTGGGTTGTCTGGACAAAGCGCTACACGCAGGCAAAATCGGCAATCCGGTCGGCTGGCTGCTGGCGATGATGAAACGGGCACGGGAGGGAAAACTGTATACCCAGGCTGACCCGACTATTGCGACGCCCAGCTCGGTTAAAACGCAGGCTGCGTTCATCCGGGAAACTGAATGCCCGGTTTCACCTTCCTCACAAGCTCATGTGCGCAATGTTGTGAAAGAGATCCGTCAGCGACTGACGCTGGCGAAGTATCAATAAAATCCAGATTGATTAAAAAATAGACTTTGTTGGCAGTGCCAACAAAGTATGAAAAACATACAATTCTAATTATTTCAATGAATTGGTAAAAACTGGCTTTGAAAAGAATAAAAATGTGCATGTTATCTGCTTATATCAGAGCATCTCTTCAGGGTAATCCAACGAAGCCAACAGGGGGATTGCTTGGAATGTATTTTCTCCATAACTCGGCTCCACTTTCCTCCCAAGGGGGAATTGTAGGCATCAGATTTACCCAAAACTGTATCTTTCTTTTGACTTGAGGGTGCTCCTTATTTCTGAAGATCCATCTTAATTCACTTGCTGTTACATTTGATTCAGCTCCAGGGTACTCTCTTTTATTCACAACATATTCCATGTCTATATCATCAAGTATGAAATGAATATGCATATCTTTGGTCAGATTATTATTCCCTATGGTTATCCATGATAATGAACCCTTACATTTTCGGTCTGATATGCGAGGTGGATGTTCATTGGGGTATGTGAGTGCAGTACGGTATTTGGGATGTTCTGATAAGTAGTCAAGAAAATCTTGAAAATAAGGGAGATTTTTGGGCAGAGTCATATTGTAAAATTGGCGTAACCCTGTTTTTCTTATGCCAATCTCCCGTGGAACTACATACTGATCAACTGTTGATGCTCGCACATTGTACTGATCTGAACTTATCTCAATACGTAATAATGTCGCATATATCGTCCTTTGAAGCTGTAAACCGTATATTAAATCACCAGGTGAGAAATTTTTGGTGAAAGGAGGCTTAAATGGCATTTGTCTTCTCCTTGTGAATTCAACATTACACTCAATAGATAATTGAGCCAGGCAATATTACCCTTTGGGCTTGAATCCAGAATTATCATACACTGTAGGTATTGTTAGTTGCGCCTAAAAAATAACCTATTTTGACAATGAATAAAATTTATTATTTTTCACTTTTCCGATAACTGGTTATGGGTTGAGTGATCCCCGCCTTTCCTCTGATAGTTCCACAGACATAAACCGATCAAACAGGAGTTGCTCTTTATGTCTGAGCCTGACGAAAAAACCGCACCGCCAATCCCCCGTCGTGCCGGCGCACTGAAATCCGCATTATCCATTGAACTGCATACCCACTACGCCATCCGCCTCTGGGAAGGGCGTAAAAAAGAAGATCTCACTGGCCGTCGTCAATACCCGGATATTATCGGCATGCCACAGGTGATTAAGCGTGCGGGGACTATCAGCATGGATGCGGCTGCTGATAACCCGTATGCCGAGTGTTGGCTGATTAAACTGGAACAGTCATTAGCAACAGCATCGGCCGGTCTTCAGCAGAGTATTGCCACCTTGCAGGAGACGCTGAATGCTTTGCCGGAACACGTTACGTTATCTGCTGTTTCCTCCGTCGAACCGCTAAATATCGGCGTCTACAGTCATTCCCCGCTGGGTTACCGCTGTGTCTGGCTGCTGGTAGGTTTCGACCAGCTGGCGATGAAAACCTTTCAGGCCTTTCATTATGGTTTTATCTCCCGCTCAGAGCGGGATACGTTGCTGCATAACGGCAGCCGGGTGATCCGCCAGATTTATGGTCTGGTGCGTTCTTACCGTCCCCTGAAGGTGACCCGCGCAGATATTGAGGAAAAAACACCGGCAGGTCTTGAAGCCATTAAATGGCTGGGCGAACCGGATCCCGATATTCTGTCGGGCCGGCTGCGTTCTGATTTTTCACCGCCCCTGCGCGCGGTGGCTCAGGATGCGGGGAGGGGGTGATATGCCACTGTATTTATGTGAAAAGCCCTCTCAGGCCAGAGATATCGCCCGGGTGCTGGGCGTGAAGCAGCGCGGACAGGGTTATCTCTTTGGCGACAGTATTACTGTCACCTGGGCTATCGGGCATTTGCTGGAAATGGCTGCACCCGAACACTATGACGAACAATTCGGCCCGCCGTGGCGCATGGAACCCCTGCCGGTGCTGCCTGCACAATGGCAGTGGACGGTGAAGAAAGAGACCGCCGATCAGTTTGCGGTGATCAGACAATTACTGAAACAGGCCGACGAAGTGATTATCGCCACCGATGCTGACCGTGAAGGGGAAGTGATTGCCCGGGAACTGCTGGAATTCTGCCGTTTCACCGGCCCGGTCAGGCGGCTGTGGCTGTCCGCGCTGGATGAAACCAGTATCCGGCAGGCACTGGCCGCAATATTACCGGGGGAGAAAACCGAACCACTCTGGCAGGCCGGACTGGGGCGGGCACGGGCTGACTGGCTGATGGGGATCAATCTGACCCGCCTGTATACCCTGAAAGCGCAGGCACAGGGATTTGGTGAGGTGCTGTCCATCGGGCGGGTACAGACGCCGACACTGGCACTGGTCGTGAACCGCGACAACGATATTGCCCGGTTTGAGCCAAAACCCTACTGGCAGGTGATTGCCGCATTGCAAAAAGATGACATTAGCTTTCGGGTTAAATGGCTGCCTGCGCCAGACGATTGCGATGAAGAAAAACGCTGTATTAAGGAAGATATCGCTCATAGTGTGGTTCAGTGCTGTCAGGAGGCACAAGATGCTGTGGTGACTGAACTCACGCAGAAACGGGAGAAAACCCCGCCGCCGCTCTGTTTTGATTTGGGGACGCTCCAGCAGGTGGCTTCCCGTCAGTGGGGAATGGGGGCCGGTCAGGTACTGACGATTGCCCAGTCGTTGTATGAAAACCATAAAGCGACCACCTACCCGCGCACGGATTGCGGTTACCTGCCCGTCTCAATGCGGGAGGACATTCCGGCCGTGTTCACCGCGCTGACCCGCACCGACCCCGCGATGAGTGCCATTATCAGCCAGCTGGATGCCAGCGCTTTTTCCCGTGTCTGGAATGACAGCCAGATCACGGCACACCCTGCCATTATTCCGACCCGACACGCCTTTGATATGACGAAACTGACCGCGGATGAATTAAAGATCTATCAGTTGATCCGCCAGTATTATCTGGCGCAGTTTCTGCCCGTGCAGGAAACGGATGTGACTGATGTGACATTCACTATCGGCGGGCAGGTATTTCAGGCGAAAGGGTGGGTCAGTGTGGTCACGGGCTGGAAGGCACTGTTTGCCGATGAAAAACAGGCGCAGGAGCAGGAAGACAATACCGCTCTGCCTGCACTGAAAAAAGCGGAAACCTGCCCGGTACTCCGTGCAGAAATACAGCCCCGGCAAACCCGGCCGCCTGCGCCTTTTACCGAAGGTACGCTGATTGCCGCCATGAAAAATGCGGCGGCGTTTATCCATGATCCACAGCTTAAAAAAGTGCTGCGGGAAAGTGCCGGACTGGGCACGGAGGCCACCCGGGCAGGTATCATTGAAGCCCTGTTTAAACGCCGGTTACTGGCGCGAAAAAAGAAAAATCTGCATGCAACGCAGCTGGCACAGGAGCTGATTGCCGGGCTGCCGGATGTCCTGACCCATCCGGGCATGACGGCACTCTGGGAACAGTCACTGGACGACATTGCCCGGGGTCGGGCCACACTGGATGGCTTTATGCAGAAACAGGCGCAATGGCTGGCGCATTTAGTGGAAAAGGGCAAAACACAGCCGATCCGGTTTACCCTGCCGAAAACCCCGGCGTGCCCGCGCTGTGGCGGCCCGATGCAAAAACGGGCGGGAAAAACAACCCCGTTCTGGGGCTGCACCCGCTATCCGGCATGCAAAGGGATGCTGAACGCTAACGCGGTGACCGGCTCCCGAAAAACCCGGCGGGGAAATTCGCCGGACTGAAAATGGGATTAAGGATTGACCGCACGGACTGGTGCTTTAAAAATCATGCTGTTTTAGCCGAAAACTCCCGTAGCCTGAAAGGGAGCGCATGATTGCGGTACATCTGCTCACCTTTGAAAGCAGATATTGTCAGTTCAATTCAATGGCAGTGAAGGTTTTTATTCTTTATCAGAACGTCAGCAACTTATATGTCTGACACCCGGCGGGAAAAATCATTCCCGTCAGGGAACCGGATTTTCTCCGTTATCCCTTATTTTTTTACCTCCATGGAGAACATCGTATGTCTGAGAACACTACAGCCTTAACCAAAAACGACTATTTCAACCTGAATATTAAAGGACTGGGCTATCTGAATAACATCCGCCATGTCAGCACTGCCAGCGGGACGTTCCTGAGCTGTGTGATCAATGCGCTGAACGGGCCAAGTGATAACCCGGTTTATGTGCGTTTTGATATCACCGTGGTCGGCAAGGAAGCGACCAGTCTGGTCGGCCGTTGTCAGAAAGCCGTAGACGAGGATAAAAAAGTGTTGCTGGGGTTCACCTTAAGCAATCCCTCGACTGATATTTTTACCCTGAAACGCGGTGATCATGCCGGTGAACAGCGCGTCAGCCTGAAAGCCCGTCTGATTAAGGTTGACTGGATCAAAATCGGTCAGGAGAAAGTGTATCAGGCCGAACAATCCGACTCGATGCCGCCTCAGAACGGCATCACGCAAAAAGAATATGCAGAGAACTCTTTCTGATATTCCTTTGTTATTCCTCTGATCTACCCTGAATTTTCAGGGCAGTCCTTTATGAACAAAGACAACAGGATACCGTTATGAATGTCGCACTGATTGGGGTTCTGGCCCTGCAATATTGCCATAAACAATTACCGTTAACCGTTTTACGCCACCGTGCGGGGTTTTATATCGGCACGATAGATGAAGGTATTCCCTGCTCTCGTGAATCCGTGGAGTATTTTGCCTGGCGTGAGCAGGCGGAATTTGCCCTGAAACAGGGACAGTGGACACAACGTCACCCCCGATAACAGGAGAAAACAAGATGTCTTCACGCGGTGTGAACAAAGTCATTTTACTGGGATATCTGGGGCAGGATCCGGAGATCCGCTACCTGCCGACAGGGGGTACAGTGGCAACACTGTCACTGGCTACGTCAGAAAACTGGAAGGATAAACAAACCGGCGAACTGCGGGAAAAAACCGAATGGCACCGGGTGGTGATCTTCGGCAAGTTAGCAGAAATTGCCGAGGAATATTTGCAGAAAGGGACTCAGGTTTACATTGAAGGGCAACTGCAAACGCGTAAATGGCAGGATAATCAGGGCCAGGATCGCTATTCAACGGAAGTGGTGGTGAATGTGAATGGGTCGATGCAGATGCTGGGAAGTCGTGGAGATTCGAAGCGCGCAGCACCTCAGCAGGCGGAACATAAACCGGCACAGAAGCAACCACCATCTCAACCTGCTAATAAGGAAAGAAAAAATACGCAGCCGGTACAGGTTTCAGTTTTACCGGAAGAGGATGAAACCGACTGGGATTCGGAGATCCCGTTCTGAGTGGTGTTTTCATCATTAACGTATTGCCCTGTGATAACAGGGCTTATTTGTATCCATTGGGTGTTTGTAAGTCAACCAATTCTGGATTCCATTTATATATTTAAATTGTTATCAATATCTCAAGCTTACGTAGCCATTCATCAAATAATGGGCACTTTTCTCTCATCTTAGGAATGCCTATTTTCTCGGCAATAGCGATTCCAGTTGTGGTTTTGGCAAATACTCCATTCGCTGACCATTTTCCCAATCTCTTTGAAGGCGCTGTTTGTGGGCTATTGTTAATAGATTCCGGTTCCCTGCATTCCTTAAGTACTTGCTCCACTTCTTGTTCATCAATATTTAATTCATTGGCAAGTATCTCTTTGTCACTAAAGAGTAAAGCTTCAAATTCATGCATAACGATGTATGGGATAAAACGTTCATCAACTCTCTGTGCTGGCAGGAATTGACGAACTTCATTTTGTGTTGAAAGATGCAGATGCTCGGCTATTTGTTTTGGTTCCCAATGTCTATTTAACGTCTCTAATCCCGGCCATTCATTGGTGCCGTAATAATCAATAAATGTTGTCACATAGGTCGTTGGACGTTGTTTCAGATGCATCTCAATGTCTTTCTTGACTCTTGAAAAACGCACATCTCCGCCTTTTTGTCCAGGCTTAGACACCTGAGTTGCAGAGATGAAAATCATTCTCTCAGCCAGATAAGGTTGAAGCATTTTTTCAATAAAAATTTGTTCTGTTTTACCTTCAACTATGGCCATGACTTCGATGTAATTACTCATAAGTTGGCCCTCCGGCGATGACGTTCTTAGCCCACAATTCACCCAGTGAATAGTTTTCGAGCCATTGAGAAAAATCTTCCTCATTTAAACGTTCAAAGCTTGAAGCCCCCTTTTTACGATTTACGATGACAATATCTGCGGCGGAGAATTGATCGATTAAAATAGGGGATTGAGTAGCGATAATAACTTGGGTACGCTGAGCCGCTTGTTGGATTAACTCTGCAAGGATCACAATAGCCGCAGGGTGCAGACCCAGCTCAGGTTCATCAATAATAATGGTCGATGGCGGATTTGGTTGTAATAATGCGGTTGCCAGACAAATAAAACGTATTGAACCATCTGATAGATGATAAGGCTGCATCGGATAATCTGAGCCTTTTTGCGTCCAGCTAATGTTAACTTCTTCTTTTGAACCGCTTTGGCGAGGTTCCAGAATGAAGTTATTAAAGAAAGGGGTGACTAACCTGATTGCATTTACAATAGATTTATATTCATTTGGGGCATCATTTTTAAGTTTTAATAAAAAAGCTCCAATGTTAGACGCATCTGTACGTAATATTTTGTTATCCTGAATGATTTCATATTTCCGCATTCCGGCTGTAGCGCTGGTATCGTGAAAATGATAAATCTGCCAGGACGCTATGGCATCATAAACGGGTTTTGAATGCCTTGCATCAAGGAACTTTTTCTCGATTTCAGCAACCATTCTGGATCTGCCATTATCACTATCGCCCAATTCCCACCATCCGTCGCCAGCACTCTTTATGTAATAGCGAGCTTCGTCTTCAATCGCACAGCTATCTGCTGGCGTGGGAACTAATTTAAAGCGAAATCCTCTTTCCCCGAAGCGTGTATCAAACTCCATTTTTTGCGTGACTTTATTGCCATTAAAAAGTAAATCGCTTGCACCACCACTATCGCGTACATAGCGATTTAATGTGCCGTCGATTAATGACCGCAGCATTTTAAAAAAGGAGATCAAATTACTTTTACCTGCGCCGTTAGCGCCAACAATTACGTTTAAGCTTTTAAGTTCAAATTCATTAAGCTCATGGATTGATTTAAATCCTTTAATCGTGAGCTTGTCTAAAGACGTAGTCATATCGCCTCCTTTGAAATGCTTTACTTCGGTATCAGACAAGGGGATAACTATGATGATAAATCATGCATCAGGGCAGTTATATTTAATGTTAACATAACCCGCTGATGGCCGGGGCACTATTCTCTGAATCAAGTGTTTTTTTGGTTATGCTTACCGTTAGAGATAAGCACTTCAACTTCAGTTTTGGTATTGTTGAATAAAGCGATGTATCAAATATGCATGGAAGTTGAATTGACGAAGGCTAATAACTTAATTTTACTGATTAAACTTACTCGTTCGATTATTGAATTAGATAACGTAATTCGTTAAAGTAAAAAAGCTATCAGCAAAATCTGATAGTGAGGAATCTCAGGTCATGTATTAAATGGTT
>NZ_JACOII010000069.1:0-2122 GCF_016306625.1 Xenorhabdus lircayensis
GGTGTGGCCCGCGGCTACCTTAACCGCCCAGAATTGACAGCGGAACGCTTTATTCCCGACCCGTTCTCAGCCGTATCGGGTGCCCGGCTGTATAAAACCGGCGATCTCGGCCGCTGGCTGCCGGATGGCAATATCGAATACCTCGGCCGTAACGATTTTCAGGTCAAGCTGCGCGGCTTCCGCATTGAGCTGGGGGAAATCGAAACCCAACTCATTCAGTATCCGGGGGTAGAAGAAGCGGTTGTCGTTGCCCGCGAAGACATGCCGGGCGACACCCGCCTGGTGGCCTATCTCCGGTCGCAGTCCGGCGTTGAACTGGTACCGGCTGAACTGCGCCAACAGCTTGCACAACATCTGGCTGAGTACATGCTCCCCAGTGCCTTTGTGATGCTGGAGAGTTTCCCGCTCACGCCCAATGGCAAACTCGACCGCAAATCACTGCCAGCCCCTGGCCAGTCTGCCGTGGCAATGCATGCTTATGAAGCGCCCGTGGGCAAACTGGAAACCACGCTGGCCCAGATCTGGCAAGACCTGCTGGGGCTGGAGTGTGTCGGGCGTTATGACCATTTCTTTAAACTTGGTGGTCACTCATTACTCGCAGTTCAGTGCACGACACGCGTACGCCAAGAGTTAGCTCTGGAGCTGCCGCTGGCTCAACTCTTTGCCCAGCCTGTCCTGATTGACCTCGCTCAGACACTTACGGATGCCTCCGTCATCGACCAGACTGTTATCCCTGTTGCCGATCGCGAAGTGCCCCTGCCACTCTCTTTTGCCCAGCAGCGATTGTGGTTCCTCGACCAACTCGATTCCGCTGCCAGCCTGTCCTACCATATTCCCGCGGTATTGCAGCTTGCCGGTCAACTTGACTCTCAGGCCCTCACCGTGGCGCTCAATAACCTGGTCGCCCGCCAGGCGAGCCTGCGTACCCACTTTACGTTGGTTGACGGTCAGCCCTGCCAGCAGGTTGCTTCCGCCGACACCAGTTTTGCACTCCCCTGTCTGGATCTGCGCGCCCTGAACGAAACGGCCCGGGCCCGTCGCGTGGCCGAACTGACCGAATATGAGGTTTGCGCCCCTTTCGATCTGACTCAGGGCCCGCTGATCCGCGGCCAGTTGCTGCAACTGGCCGATGAGGAGCATGTGCTGCTGTTTACCCAGCACCATATCATCTCTGACGGCTGGTCCATCGGTATCATGGTCCGCGAACTGGCGGCGCTTTATCAGGCCGCTCTGGCGGGTCAGGCGGCGGCCTTGCCGTCCCTGCCTATCCAGTATGCCGACTATGCCGTCTGGCAGCGCAACGCGTTGCAGGGAGACCGCCTGACCGGCCTGCGTGATTTCTGGTGCAGCCAATTGCAGGGCGCGCCCGCCTTGCTGGAATTGCCCACGGACCGCCCACGCCCGTCAGTACAGCGTTATGCCGGCAGCCGGGTGCCTTTCCATCTGGATACGGAAGTCCTCACTTCCCTCAAGGCCGGAGGGCAACATCAGGGCACGACCCTGTTTATGACCCTGCTCGCGGCCTGGGCAGTGGTGCTTGCCCGCCTCAGCGGTCAGGACGATATCGTCATTGGCACCCCCGTGGCCAACCGCCAGCACAGCGAAACCGAAGCATTAATTGGTTTCTTCGCCAATACGCTGGCCCTGCGTATTGAACCCGGCCAGTGCCACACCGTGGCGGAACTGCTGGCTCAGGTTCGCGAACGCACACTGGCGGCCTATGCCCATCAGGACCTGCCTTTCGAACAGGTGGTGGAAGCATTGCAGCCGGCCCGCAGCCTGAGTTACAGCCCGGTCTTCCAGGTCATGCTGGCGCTGAACAACACCCCGGCTCAGGCGCTGGAACTGCCCGGGCTGGCACTTTCGCTCGTTGAGCAACCGCAGCGCAGCAGCCAATTTGATCTGACGCTGTCGCTGACTGAAACCAACGACGGTTTGGTGGGGGGGCTGGAATATGCGACCGATCTGTTTGATCAGGCGACCGTGGTTCGCCTGGCGGGCTACCTTGAGAAGGTCCTGACGGCGATGGCCACCGATGTCACACACACTATCCCGTCCCTGCCGATGCTGTCTGTGGCAGAGCAACAACAACTGCTGATGGATTTCAACGCCACACAGGCGG
>NZ_JACOII010000069.1:2326-2506 GCF_016306625.1 Xenorhabdus lircayensis
ATGCGGCACCGGTGGCGCTGCTCACCCAGTCCGCGCTGGTTGAAATACTGGACAGCAGTCTGCCGACTGTGGTGCTTGACGCCCGCTCGCCGTCCGTCCTTGACGGGGCACCGGACAGTAACCCCGACAGCCGGGCACGGGGACTGGCCTCACACCACCTGGCCTATGTGATTTATACCT
>NZ_JACOII010000007.1:0-584 GCF_016306625.1 Xenorhabdus lircayensis
AAGGCCAGAAACGCGACCTGATCGTACTCGGCGTAACGCTCAACCAGGCGTTTCAGGGTCATATAGGCCACCCGGCGGACGATGAAGCGGTCAAAGTCCCCACAGTAGATGAACTTGTTGCCCGCGCCCAGATCGGCAATCGCCTGATCAATCACGTAAGACACCCCCAGTACGGTAGACGGCACCACCCCGGCAATTTCCGGCAGCCACAGCGGGCGGCCCTGCCCGTCTTCCATTTCCGTAATGACTTTCAGTGTGCTGTCATTGAACGCCCAGCGGAAGGTCCCCGCGTTGCGGTACGCCGGGTCAATGGCATGTTTCAGGGCGTTCATGTCTTTCCAGCTAAACTTGGCCGCCGCATCCACCGTACCGGTCACCGAGGTTTCCAGCCCCTTGGGTTGTTGTGGGCTGCCCGTGCCGGTGCCTTTCACCAGATACCTGGCCTCGCCGCGCCCGATACGTTCGGCAATGCGTTTGGCCAGATAGGCTTCCATGTCAATGCCGGAGTCCAGCAACAGCTCGCTGGATACCCGGATGATTTTGGAGGACAGCTTTTTCGCCCCCAGTGATTCGGTGCCGAACGC
>NZ_JACOII010000007.1:643-1988 GCF_016306625.1 Xenorhabdus lircayensis
GTGGTCAGGATTTGCGCCACGCTGGCAATGCCGCCGTAGGCTTTCATCGACTCCACGACCTTGTTCAGCATCTGGAGGGGGACGGTGTAGCCGCCTTTTTCATCCGGCGTGGTGCCCTGTGCGCGCAGTTCCCGCAGGGCCTGACGCTCTTCGGCCGTCATTTCACCCAATCCGTGGCGCAGGTATTTGTCAAAGGCCGCAGTGCGGCGCTCCGCTTGTTCTGTTTCCGGATGAGCGGGGTTATTACGCTGTGCCGGCTCCTGCTCATCCACCAGTCGTTGATCCAGACTGCGCAGGTCTTCTTCGCGCTGGATGTGGGTATCAATGCTGTCCAGTTCGGTTTTGGCCTTATTCCATTCCGTGCGCTGTTCTTCACTCCAGGGGTTTTCCCCGATGGTGTCATGCAGGGTGCGCATCTGGGCGGCGATGGTGTTACGGCGTTGTTTCAGTTCATGCAATTTCATATATCTCTCCTAGAGATTCAGTAAGGTCATCATGCGCTCACGCGCCTGTTTTTGGGTTATCGCCTGCCGGAGTGCCCCGCTGTCCCGGGCTTCCTGCCAGGCCTGCATTGAGCGCACGGCGGAATCCGCTGCCTGATAGGCGGGGTAGGTCACCGGGGAAACGTCATACAGCCGGGAAAAGCGGTGAATTTCCCGAATAACAATGCCCTCCTCGTCTTCGTACCACTCCTCACCGTCACGGGCGACCCGGAACGCAAAGGACGACTGGGTAATGTCACCCCTCATCATCGGGGCCAGCACCAGATCGCGGATGGTCTGGGTCTGCGGGGCGGTGATGGCGTAGCGCAGTCCCTTGTCATCCACGGACAATGACAGGGTGCCCGCCGCACTGCGCCCCAGAATAAAGTTGGGATCATGGTTAAACAAGCCGCGCACATCATCACTGAGTACCTCGTCAAAGGCGCGGACCTGATGATTTCGCGAAAGCCCCACAGGGGTTCAGAGCGGCTGTCAAACACCGAGCCGTAACCGACAATGTGTGTCGTCTGGCCCTCCGGGGTGTCAGCCCGCACCTCACCGGGGTAACAGCGCAGTTCTCTGTCACGCATCAGGTTTATCCTCGTGTTCAGGGTTAAGGGGGTTAATCAGGTTGGCGGCGTTGACACTGACCAGCATCTCATCCAGTCCGGCCACCGGATTCATGTCCTCAAAGACCCGTGCCTCATTGCGGCTCATCCAGCCGTCGGTAATGGCGAAGTGGTAGAACTGCGCCGCTCTCTTGGCGTGCCGCGCAACAGGCCCGCCAGATTGAAGCGGACATAAAAGCCCGCCTGCCACTCCTGCCGGGTAAACAGGCGGCGGTTCAGCTCCTGCTCCCAGTT
>NZ_JACOII010000070.1 GCF_016306625.1 Xenorhabdus lircayensis
CAAAACGTCAACACCCCCTAATCATACCCAAATCAAAAGATTGAATAGAAAAACCATTGGTTATTCAAAATGTAAGAAAATACACAGTAAAGGGATAGAAATCTTTATTGAACTTGACCGCTTTCCGAACTATGCAACTGAGTTCGGTGAACACGGGAGCTTCAAGTGTAGTAACATGCTGTAACAAGAGGCTGACAGAGGATATAAAGAATTGTACTGAAGTCAGCATAAGCACATGAAATTAAATCATTGTCAATTAATTTTAGATGCGATTGCCCTGTCAATCGATCCAGTTACCATTGACATATCCTGTGAAATTTTGTGGTACAAACCACAATAGCAAGATACTGAGTTGACCATCTTCCAATACATCTCGCCAATGTGGCATCTGCGGGTTGATCAAATGACCATCACCAGACTGTAACATTGCCTTGTGCACAACCATGGGAGTTTCTACATAAATTGGCCACGCCTGATCCTTTGATATTTCTGGTTTAGTCTCAACTGGCAGCGACATAACCCAAGAAAATGCCAACACATCATCCTTGTGGCGGGGTAAGATAGCTCCTGACTTGTAGATAGTTAAAGCGTTATGGCCTGGTTTGACTGGATCTGTTAATACTTGATTGATCAACGTACAAACCTGACCTTGTAGATAAAAAGAGAACTCATCCCGATGATACCAGAGACGTTGTTGAGTATTGCCATTGGCACGATCCAGCAGTAAATATTTCTTATCCATCATAAAACGCATATATTTCCTTGCGATCGCTAGTTCAATTGGTGACAGAATACTTTCAAAAGTGAGGCAAGAATTCTGAACCAATTGCTTTTTTAGTTCGCTCAATTGCCACGACCACTGCTCTCGTCGTGTTTGAATCATACTTGGATCATACACAATGCCGCTGTAAACGAATAAGGTAAACGTTTCCAGCTCTAATTCATTAATATGCATACGAGAAGCCAACAGATCATGCAGATTTTTTTGTTGGGCCGGTGTTAGCCAATACATTGACAAAATGTCCTTAACTGGATCATGTACCCATATATTGGGAGAACAGGATAAAGCCCATTTCAAATTCGGAATCTGTCCCCGCAGCTTGGCATCCAGACCATCAATCGACAAGTAGACTCTCGGATTGAGTTGATATAAATGAGAAGACACATCAATTGTCGGCAGGTGATTTCGATAAAACAGCGGTAGTTCATTGATCAGACTACTTGACAATTGACAGTGCTGACTAAAGAAACGCTCAAATAAAGGCAATTTATCCACAGAAGTAATTAACCCGTGCTTGAGCAAACGATTTTTCATCGCCTTTGGAAGAACGTCAAATTGTTCTGAACTCAGCCCCTCCGTGATAATGTCAAATACCTTAGAGGTGAACTTGGAAGACCAAGCCGGTAGTACGACCGTCTCCCTCAGAAAATCGTTTTCATGCTGGGAATAAAAAGCCATAAAAACAAAAGAGGCAACGTAATAACAATGCCCATTAAACTTGATTGATACGTAACGGCCACTGTTGAGTACATTGAACGCGCGTTTAAAGTGGCCGAGTATACCAAGTTTGTCGATCGGTTTCAGAAATCCAAGGTCTATTAATTGTTCAAACAAGTAATTAGGATATTGTGATACCAGCTCGTTGTTAAGCTGAGATTGAGATAACTTTACCAATAGCTCACACATCTGTAATTGATCCGCAATAGCAAACGACACATACTTGGATCTTGTTGTATGCGTCGTGAAATTACGGAACCCTACAATTACCTTACACAAATCATTAACTACCCATTGCTGTTTCGTATCATGAGCGTTCATTTTTCTTACTCCTTGACTTGAATTTTCCAATCAACAAACGTACACCGCCTAGTACATGTCTGATAAAGTATACACGCCACTTCCAGCGCCTTGGATGAACCACAACTCCGGTCAAGCATAATTCTACTCCATCAAGCAAATCACAAATCAAAGCATCGTGAACCCAGCGTGTACAACAATGCCATATTAAGTAGTGAGATCTTCTTAGACAAAGGTGAGTAAAATGGATAATTAACGTCTTCTCTTGCATATAAGGATAGATTAAAAAACCATGTACACCTTCATAGCCATCGGGCGAGATAAAACGAAATAAAACTCCTTTATCCGGTTGATATTGCTCTACTTGATATTGAACTGGACGACAGCGACGGCTTGTTATCCCTGCCCCGACGCGGAACGGCCCTGTCTTTGCATCTGGGCTGGCAGGGGGAACCGCTTATCCACAAAGGCACCTTTATGGTGGATGAAATCGAGTACAGCAGCGCACCGGATAAAATCAACATTCGCGCCCGCAGTGCGGACTTCCGGGCAACCCTCAATATCAGCCGGGAGTTGTCCTATCACCAGAAAACCATCAGTGACATCGTGCACACCGTCGCCACGCGCAACAACCTCAAACCCGAAGTGGACAAAACGCTGGCCGGTATCACCCTTAACCACATCGACCAGACCAACGAATCGGACGGCAGCTTCCTGACACGGCTGGCAAAACAGGAAGGGGCCATGGCTACCGTCAAGAACGGCTGTCTGCTGTTTATCCGGCAGGGACAAAACAAAACGGCCCGCGGTCAGCTCCTGCCGGTGGTGAGCATTACCCGCCAATCGGGCGACGGATACCGGTTTTCACTGGCCGATCGTGATGCCTATACCGGCGTTTCGGCCAGTTGGCTGAACACCCGCGAACCCAAGAAGAAAGAGAACGTCACCGTCAAACGCAAACGGCGCAAAACCCATTCGCAGAAAAAAGAAGAAAAACAGGGGGAATATCTGGCCGGCAGTGAGGGCAATGTACTGGTGCTGAAACACACTTACGCTTACAAATCCAACGCTGAACGGGCCGCCAAAACCGAGTGGGAGAAGATCCAGCGCGGCGTCGCCTCGTTTTCGATGCAACTGGCCAAGGGCCGGCCGGAACTGTTTCCCGAAATGAAAGTCAGGGTAAACGGCTTCAAGCCTGAGATTGACAGGGCAGACTGGACGCTGGTCACGGTCACCCATACCTTGAATGACAACGGGTTAACCTCGGCCTTAGAACTGGAAGTAAAGATTTCAGATGCTGACATGGGCGCCTGATTTGCTATAATCGCGCCATTGCCTAACAAAGCTGGCAGTCCTTTTTAAGAAGGCACGCATATCATGATGAAATGCCCCCTTTGCTTCCATGTTGCCCATACCCGCAGCAGCTTTGAACACACGCCCCAAACCAAAGAACGCTACAACCAGTGCCAGAATATCAATTGTGGTGCCACATTCGTCAGCCATGAAACCTTTGTCCGGTACGTGACCAAACCGACCCTGATTGAAGCCGCCCCGCCCCATCCTGTCAGGGGTCAGCAAACTGTCATGCACTTTTAATTAGCACCACTGAATAAATAATCAACAAAAGCACATCATGATTCAATCGGGTGTGCTTTTTTCTGTGAAAAATATTTTTTTCTGCGGTGATTTTTGAAGGAAAACTGGCGTGAAATGAATAGTGTGTATTTATACAGCGTCGCCACAGTGCCGCCATTCTGCTGCCCATTCGGTTTTTTTTAGCATTCTCAGAAAACAAAAAAGCCACCGAAAAGGTGGCTCTTTCTTAACGCTAACTCACTGTTTTACGAGTGAATTTTTAGATGGTGCCCAGAGCGGGACTTGAACCCGCACAGCCTTACAGCCGAGGGATTTTAAATCCCTTGTGTCTACCGATTTCACCACCTGGGCTTGAATCTGGAGGCGCGTCCCGGAGTCGAACCGAGGTTGACGGATTTGCAATCCGCTGCATGACCACTCTGCCAACGCGCCTTTTTTGGAGCGGGAAACGAGACTCGAACTCGCGACCCCGACCTTGGCAAGGTCGTGCTCTACCAACTGAGCTATTCCCGCTTTTCTTCGAACTCGTTGATTTACTTAACTTGTTTCGTAAATATCATATGCCGTTCGATGCGTTGCATTCTACTTATTTCACGAAATGAGTCAACACAATTATTTATAAAATGCGTTCATTCGATGGTTTTTGCGTCACTTCGATCAACCTTCACGCAAATCGTTCCATGCAGCGCTCAAATATTGAAACATTGACCAAAACGTCAATACCGCTGCAGCATATAATAAGATGAATCCCCCCACTTCAATTTCAATGCAGGGACGCCACAACAGGGCGACCAATGCTGCCATTTGTGCAGTGGTTTTTATTTTTCCCATCCAGGAAACGGCTACGCTGCTGCGTTTTCCCAATTCCGCCATCCATTCACGCAGGGAAGATATGATGATCTCACGAGCAATCATTGTCGCGGTAGGCAATGTAATCCACCACGTATGATAATGTTCTGCAATAAGCACCAACGCCGTGGCAACCATGACTTTATCCGCCACCGGATCAAGAAATGCCCCAAAGCGCGTTGTTTGTTTCCACAAACGGGCAAGAAAACCATCAAACCAATCGGTTGCAGCGGCAACAACAAAGATAGTGGCACACACCATCGGTGCCCATTGGAATGGCAGGTAAAATGCCAAAACAAAGAATGGGATTAAGGCAATACGGAACAGAGTAAGCCATGTTGGAATATTTAATTGCATAATGCTTAGTAACTATCTGGCCATGTAAAGTTTATCAGTATGGTGCATCAATACTCTTAGTGTTTCAACGCATTATAGATTTTTTCTGCCAGTGCATAAGAAATAGAAGGCACTTTTGCGATCTCTTCTACACTTGCATTGCGTAAAGGTTGTAATCCGCCCATATATTTTAGCAACATTTGTCTACGTTTTGGTCCAATACCTTCTATTGATTCCAGTGTACTGGTATTTTTCACTTTTTCTCGACGCTGGCGGTGGCCTGTAATGGCGTGGTTGTGAGATTCATCACGAATATGTTGAATAACATGTAATGCAGGTGAATCAGGAGGAAGTGCCATGCCCTCACCCTCTGCTTCAAAAAATAAAGTTTCCAATCCCGCTTTACGGTCACTACCTTTTGCAACACCAATTAGTTTGGGATGGTTTTTATTCCATTCAACCTCCAGAGAGTCGAAAACTTCAACCGCTTGTGCAAGTTGGCCTTTACCACCGTCAATAAAGATAATGTCTGGGATTTTGCTCTGATCAATAGCTTTGCTATATCGACGACGCAAGACCTGATTCATCGCTGCATAATCATCTCCCAGCGTAATACCCGTAATATTATAGCGGCGATACTCTGCACGAACAGGACCATTGCTATCAAAAACAACACAGGATGCGACGGTTTGTTCTCCCATCGTATGGCTGATGTCGAAACATTCCATACGCTGGATTTTTTCAAAGCCTGCGAATACAGCAAGTGATTCTAATCGCTGATAGATTGTTGATTGTTGGGAGAGCTTCGAGGTCAATGCTGTTGCAGCGTTAGTACGTGCCAATTTTAAGTAGCGCGCTCTGTCACCCCTTGGACGTGCTTGGATATGGACTTTTCTGCCCGATAATTCAGAAAGTGATGCTTCCAACAGTTCTTTTTCGGGTAGAGAGAAGTCTAGCAAGATTTCTGTCGGCAATGTCCTGTTTTGGCTACCCTGAAGATAAAATTGACCAAGGAAAGTCTGTACTACTTCATCTAATTTCGTATCGACAGGAATTTTAGGATAGTAGCTCCGGCTACCCAATATTTTTCCCTGACGGATAAATAAGACGTGCACACAGGCCATACCAGCCTCAAAAGCAACACTGATAACATCGAGGTCATCACCTTCTCCAAAAACAAATTGCCGTTCCGTCACTTGTCGCACGGCTTGAATCTGGTCGCGATAACGGGCAGCATCTTCAAATTTAAGCTGTTGGCTCGCTTTTTCCATTTTGCTAATCAGTTCAATCAGTACTTGCTGATCTTTACCCGCCAGAAACAAGCGGACATATTCAACCTGTTGCTGATATTCTTCATCCGTCACAAGTCCCTTAACACAAGGGGCAAGACAGCGGCCAATCTGATATTGCAAGCAAGGTCTTGAACGATTGCGATACACGCTGTCTTCACATTGACGGATAGGGAATAATTTTTGCAATAAAGCCAAGCTGTCACGCACGGCATGGGAATTGGGAAACGGCCCGAAGTATTCACCTTTCGCATGTTTGGCACCACGGTATAGGGTCAGACGAGGATGGATATCGCCACTCAAGAAAATATAAGGATAAGATTTATCATCCCGCAACAATACATTGTAGCGAGGCTGATAAAGTTTGATGTAATTATGTTCAAGCAGGAGTGCCTCAGTTTCTGTGTGGGTAATGGTGACGTCTATCTGGACAATATTCTTCACCAATGATTCTGTTTTTCGGCTGCTAACTTGTGTTCGAAAGTAGCTAAATAACCGTTTTTTTAGATCCTTGGCTTTACCGACATAAATCACAGTGCCGGTGGCATCATACATACGGTAGACACCCGGCTGGCTGGTGACGGTTTTTAAAAATACCTTTGAATTAAATTGCTCTGCCACGATTTATCACCCATCAAACCTTATCATCCGCCGTGATTTACCATATTCTGCGTATCCAGCAACCCACAGCGTATTGCCATATGGGTCAATTCTACATCACCATTGATATTTAGTTTACTGAACATTCTATAGCGATAACTATTCACTGTTTTTGAGCTCAGGTTTAGCAGCGTAGAAATCTCAGTGACTTTGCGGCCTTGAGTTATCATAGTCATGATCTGTAATTCCCGCTCTGAGAGCCCATCCAGCGGGTTTTCTTTTTGGGGTGATAATTGATTGAGTGCCATCTGCTGGGCAATATCTGGAGAGATATAACGCTGCCCCGCATAAACGGCCCGAATCGCATTGATCATATCCTGAGGAGTTGCAGCCTTGCTCAAATATCCCCTGACCCCTGCCTGCATTACTTTCGGGGGCAAAGCGCTTTCAGTATGAATAGTCAGCATAATCACCCGTGTATCAGGTGAATAACGGATGATTTTTTTGGCTGCCTCAAGCCCTCCCATACCCGGCATCCCCATATCCATAATGACAACATCCGTGCTGTTTGATCTACACCATCTGACCGCATCTTCTCCACTGCCGGCTTCTCCTATGACTTTAATTCCTTTTACATCATCAAGGATGCCTTTCACGCCAATGCGAACCAGTTCATGGTCATCAACTAATAAAACATTAATCAAACAACATCTCCACTAACGTAATACCCACTAAAATAGTGGCAAATTAATAAGATCCAAAACCAAGCGGACATATTGAATTTATCTTTATGATTTTCATAAGATAATTTGAAAGAAGACAACATCATCTCTCGGGTGATATCAAAATCTTTTTGATGAGATAATGGATTATACTAACATTAGTGCAAAACAGAAAGAAAATTATTACATATCAATAAAGTAAATCATTTTAATTATCTTGTTTATTATGAAATGTATTGACCAAACAACTTCGGGCCATATTTTTTAAAACAACATATAAATCGGTTATGAATAACCTATTTATTTTAATCCACCACAATATGAGGGCGATATCGCCCTCATATTGTGCCGATTATTTAAATAAATTAAGAATATCTTGTTCAGTCAGCATAGGAGTCTTTTCAACAAAATTATAATACGTTGGTTTACTATCTACATAAATTTGGCGGGATAATTTACTTGAATGATTATTATCAAACAATGCAATTGGTACATAATAAGCACTGGGGTGATGCAAATGATAGAAAAGATGTGTGCCGCATTTTTTACAAAAAGCTCGTTCTGCCCATTCTGACGATGAATATGTTGAAATATTTTCAGCACCTTCTATTTGTAGATCATTCTTACAGTCTACCGATAAAAATGGACCACCATTCCATTTTTGGCATATTTTACAATGGCATGCGTTAATATTTTCAATACCTTGATTGGTTTTTACGCCAACAGCGCCACATAAACAACGACCTTGCTTCATCACTTTACTCTCTGCCAGAGATAAATCTTATTTGAGATTGAACACCACCACTACATTCCACTAAAAATGCCATATTAAATACAATAATTCGCTGATTTTTAGCATGTTAGATCCCCCCTTCATATATAACTCAAATTTTAGCTAGAAAGACAAAGAATATAGGTGAAAAAATATAAATTATTTATCTTGGATATTTCTACCTTCATCCTCTTCATCATCAATATGCCAACTGTGTAGTATTCGATGGACAAAAGGTGTCACTACCATCCCAACCGCGATGAAAAAGATTGCCTGAAGGAATAGCCCATAAATAGCTGCAAAATATTTCCCCGGAGTGCTGACTGGCTCAATATGCAAGTTTTGAGTTCCAATCATTAAGACAGAATTCAGTATTGCATCAGGTATAGCATGGCTTTCAATCAAGAAAAAACCCAATACACCAGGGATAATACCGATCAAAAATACAATAAATGCATGCAAAAGAAAGCGCAGTATCCGTAAGATAAATCGATCCAGGCTAATTAATTTATCAGTAAATTTTTCCATACTGAGATCTCCACTAATAAATTAGTTACCATGGTGATTGTATGTTAGTTTTTATTTTTATCAATGATCATTCATCGAATATCGTCAAATTTACTGGGAGATAAGAAATTTCTCTTTTGGAATATGTAAAAAAGATAGCCGAGAAGTTGTTAGAATAAAATGACTACTTTTCTTCAATAAATTTATTCTGTTCTATCAATCAAAAAGATATAATGAATACTTCATCTATGTGATTACTTCCACGCAACGCATCAATGGATAACACCGGAAGCTCAATTATCGATTTTACGCTTTTATCCATTCTCTCGATAATGTCTGCTCTAGGGCCTTTGATCCAATCACTACTTTTATAAAATTCAGTCAGAATTTCATGCATCTCATCAAAATTATCAAAAGCGCGAATCAGATAATATGAATCGAGATCATGTAATGAGTTACCATAACTCACAACATCTATACCGTTTTTTCTATGTAATGGTACGCTGATACTCATCATTATACGGTGAAACTCTTCACCTGTTCCTGTTTTTAATTCGTATTGCAGTATTTCTATAATTTTTTTATCCATACCATCGCCTTTTAGTTTTTAATTTACATAATGACAGATTTCTCCTCTTTTCTGAAAGAAAAACACAGCTTGGGATTATTTGTGATAACCAGAAATTCCCATACGAGAAAAGAAACACGACAAATTGAAGTAAAAAGCCTACTCTGAATGTTAGCATCAAATAAAAACAACGAGGTATCGCATGGGGCAACAATATTTTATTGGTGTTGATGTTGGCTCTGCCAGTGTGCGGTCTGCTATTTTTGATCTAAAAGGTAAGCGACTAGCTTTTTCCGTCCTCCCTATCCAACAATTTCATTCTAAAACAGATTTTTTCGAACAGTCGTCGGCAGATATCTGGGCAAATGTCTGTAGTACCGTCAAAGAAGTCATCTTTCAGGCAGATATCGACTCCATTCATGTTAAGTCTATCAGCTTTGATGCTACTTGCTCCTTGGTTGCAGTCGGCTCAAGCCGGCTACCATTGTCTATTGCGGAAAATGGTAATCCAGAGCGTGACATCATCATGTGGATGGATCACCGGGCAGGAGAGGAAGCCACCAGCATTAACCTCACGAATGATCCCGCCCTGCGTTATGTTGGCGGTGAAGTAAGTGTCGAAATGGAATTACCTAAGGTTTTATGGCTGAAAAACCATTTTCCGCAACGCTATCAGGCAGCGTGGCGTTTTTTTGATTTAGCAGATTTTCTGGTGTGGAAAGCAACGGGAGCAGATGTTGCCAGTGTTTGTACTCTGACCTGTAAATGGAACTATCTTGCCCATCAAGCACAGTTCAGCAAAGAATTTCTTCAAAGAATCGGGCTGGGAGACCTGACAGACAAAATACCATCTACCATTCTAAAACTGGGTGAAAAAGCAGGTTATTTGACTGAGGAAGCAGCCAGAGCATTCGGTTTGCACGGCAAAGTTATCGTTGCCAGTGGCATTATTGATGCCCATGCCGGAGGTCTGGCTTTGGTCGGTGCAAAACCGACAGGCAGTCTGGCGATTATCAGCGGAACCTCCAATTGCCATATGATTGTCAGCCCTGAGCCACTGATGGTTCCAGGCGTCTGGGGCCCTTATTTGGGTGCCATGCTGCCGGAGTATTGGCTAAATGAAGGTGGACAAAGCGCAGCAGGTGCGCTAGTTGAATGGTCGATCCGCCAGCATGAGGCATGGCCAGCATTGGAGGCCGAAACCAAAGTCTCTGGTCGTCATTACTACCAACTTCTGAATGACGCCGTTACGCAGTTGGAACAACACGAAAAATATCCGACAAAACAGCTTCATGTTTTGGCCGATCATCACGGTAACCGATCACCGCGGGCAAACCCCAGAGCCAAAGGCATGGTTAGTGGATTAATGTTGGAACAAGGGCGTGAAGCATTAGCTCGATATTATCTGGCAACGTTGCAATCCATCGCTTATGGCACACGCCATATAATTGATACCTTGATTACCGCAGGGCATCAAATAGACCGTCTGGTGATGTGTGGTGGTGCGACCAAAAATCCATTATGGCTGCGGGAATATGCCAATGCGACAGGACAAGAAATCCATTTAGCTCAGGAAGAAGATGCCGTTAATCTTGGTGCAGCCATATTAGGTGCGGTCGCCTGCGGAGCATTTGCTAATATAGCACAAGCAGCACAAACAATGGTGCGAGCAGGAGATGTTATTTATCCAGATAAGGAAACGTACCCATTCCATCAGGCAAAGTATCAAGTTTATTTGCAAATGTACCAAGACCAGCAACGTTATATTGATATCATGCGCTCTGCCAATTCTTTTAAATTACACAAGAAAAATAAGTCATTTGGTTAACTATTCGCCACAACACTAGACCACATTTTTTAATTTATATTTAATCACCCCACAAAAATGACACGGCACTTTATAACACAGCGAATAAAAACCATATTAACCAATTAATAAACACAAATTAAAATCGATGATCTGGAGCAGATCATCAGGAAAATGGAGAGTTAATGGAAAAAAAATTAATAACAACATATTAAAAAAGGCAGAGAAAGACTACGCCCAATCCCTGCAATATCTCAGATTAATGATTCAGATAACAGAGAAGCACGCTTACAACCTATTATTTTTTGCATCCCCCCTGAAAACTGACCATACCGCAATACCCCCCTGCCCTAAAAGCACACCAACAATGGTGATAACGATACCAATAACTTGTGCCAAACTGGGTATATCTCCCATCATTACCTGTATAGCAAGCGCAAAAATGGGAACGAAATTGAAAAATATTGCCGTCTTTCCTGCTCCGCGAATCGCAATGCCCATATTCCAAAAAAGATACGCAAAAGTGGAACCGCCAATACCTATATAGATACAAGCCAAATGACTTTCAAACGTTCCGGCTGATAATGCAGGAACTGGTGATTCAACAAAAAAAGCAATGAACACCAATATAACTGCGCCAAAAAGCATCGTCCAACTAGTCGTTTCCAATGGTGTCGCACCACTGACAAAAACTCTTGTTCCTACCGTATAAATCGCCCAGCCAAGACTACCGACAAAAATGATCATATCGCCCGTTGCCACCTGAACCGCACCGCCAAAAAACAATTGACCGTTGGTAATAACCAAAGCAACGCCCAGCAAGCTGATAACCATGCCAACCACACGCACAAATTCAGGCATCCGACGATATATGACAGCTTCCAGAATGTTGGCAGAAATGGGCGTCGTTGCCATAATCAGTGCAGCAGTGATCGGACTGGAACTTTGAAGACCGACAAAAAACGCTCCATTAAATCCTGCAACCCCAATAGCCCCAAGGACAACAAACACCCGCCAATTTTGTTTCAAAACCTTCCCATGAATCCCCTCTTTCCATGCTAAAAAAATAAAAATACAAATGACTGCAAAGAAAAAACGCTCAACGGAAGCCGTCCACGGTGGTAAGCTCACAAGCGCAAATTTAGTTACCTGAAAATTTGATCCCCAAAAGAATGTTGCGATTAACGTCAGCATAACCGCTAACTGTGGTGTCGTTCTCATATCCATTACCTTAATTTTTTTGATTTATTCACAGACCAAACTGAGTCATTTTGACAAAATCATTGTGGCATCTTTCAAAATTGAAATATTTAGACAATATTGGTAATCAATTTTTCATAAATGGAAATTACACCGTGCAATCACTTATTTGGGATGACATTCGGATATTTTTGGCAGTTGCAAGAACAGGCACTATCAGTAAATCGGCGGCTCTTCTTGGTATCGGTGTGGCAACGGTATCGCGAAAAATCGAACGGTTGGAAGATACCTTCGGAATACCTCTATTTCTCCGGCATCAAGCGGGGTATCGGCTAACGGAAGATGGCGCAGAACTACTGGAAAAAGCTAAGGCAATGGAGATGGCAGCAAGTTCATTGCTGTTTGACGCCGATACACGGGCAGTCATTGCGGGAACCGTGCGCCTTGCAACATTAGAAACATTAGCCAATCACTTAATTATGCAAAACTTGCCAGCCCTACAAAAAAATCATCCAAATCTGACGATAGAGATCACTACTGATATCTACTCTGTGAATCTCCACCGCCGTGATGCTGACTTAGCACTTCGCATCGTCAGGCCTGAGCAAGGACATGTTAATGTTCGGCAACTGGGCACATTAGGATTGGGTCTGTATGGAAGTGAAGCCTATTTAGCAACCTGCCCTTCTGGCATATTTAAAGGTGAATACGACAACGCCAATTTTATTGGTTGGACAAATGAACACTCGCAACTTCCTTCTTCGAACTGGCTTGAACAAACTCTAAGAGGTCGCCCACTTTCAGTCGCAACAACCTCGATTTTTAGTCAGATCGCAGCGGCAAATGCAGGGCTGGGATTAGCTGTCTTACCCCATATTGCTGCCAGCAGTAGCGCAGGGCTCACCTGTATTTCGCGTGATTTAGGCATAGATAAGCCCATCTGGCTTGTAATTCAGTCTGATTTGGCCCATTCACCCAGAATACGAAAAGTCGCGGATTTTTTGGCAGACATGATTTATCAAAATCAGGACAAACTTTCAGGACAAACTGGAATTAACTTTTTTAAGAATTAAAAAAGCAAAAGATGGGGTGTTTTTTCAATCACCCTCTACCATTATGTCAGTATCCTAATGCTAACCGTAGTCAGCGTTTGCGAGATAATTTAGGTTGCGTATTCAAAGTGTTGTTATTCAGGTATAATAACCATTTTTTATGGGGAGAATGTGAGTGGCAATGGTTGAAGTTAAATGTCGATTTTGTGATCAGACAAAAGAGGTTAAAAAACAGGGTAAAGGTAAAGGAGGCTATCAGCGTTATCGTTGTTTGTCTTGTAATCGGACTTTCCAACTCGACTATTCCTATCGCGCCTGTCAGGCCGGAATCAAAGAGCAAATTATTTATCTGACAATGAATAACTCAGGTATTCGTGATACCGCCCGGACATTACATATCAGCATTAATGCGGTTGTTCGCACACTAAAAAACTCTGCCCACGATATGTAACAACGCTTCCTCTCGAGAATTCGGATATACAGCTTATCTACGAAGTTGACGAGATGGGGTCTTTTGTGGGTAATAAAGAGCAACAACGCTGGTTATGGTATGCTTGGGAACCCCGTCTGAAACGTATCATTGCTCATACTTTCGGAAGGCGGAGCAAGAAAACACTCAAGAAATTATTAAAAAAACTTGCTCGATTCAACGTAGCTTTCTGGTGTACAGATAATTTCAATATTTACAATATGTTACCGAAAAATAAGCACCTCATCGGAAAAAGTTTCACACAACGTATCAAACGTGAAAATCTCACTCTACGTAATCGGATTAAGCGATTGAACCGTAAAACACTCGGTTATTCAAAATCGCCAGAAATGCATGACAAAGTCATCGGTACTTTTATTGAAAGAGAATATTATATTTAGAGGTAATCAACGCATTGAATACGTGACCCGCAATTCAATCAATATCATGGTGGCAGTATTATTGGTAATGTCAGCGACCTCTATATTCTTTCCGTAACACAAAATACATACTCAACAATCCCAGAAGACAGCTTTTTCTCTAGCAAAATATATACTGGGGAACTTAATCCCCGTGTGAAGTTTTATCAATGTAAGTCATGCCATAACATGATGAAAATTGGATATGAAAAAAGCATATTGACGATAGAGAAGTTGATAGAAATAGGTTGTGAACAATGTTATGAAACGAAATTTCAATATAGAGGACAAGAAAAAACTCTCTTACCTACCCATACTAAACAATTTGATACTAATAAACTTGGCACCCACATTGTGATAACAATAAGTTAAAGTCTATATCTGAAATAGAAAAAATGATGTTTGATATTGCCCGTAGATGTAACCTTAATATCGTCACCCATCATTTCCATGAGTTTAAACCTTGGGGAGTCAGTGGTATATAATATTAGCAGAATCACATTTTACGATACACACATGGCCTGAATATCACTATGCAGCGCTTGATTTATTTGTCTGCAATGAATTTAAGCATCAAGATATTCTTATGACACAATTACAAACTCAACTGAACTCACAAGAATACAAATATAAAATACTACAACGAGGTTTCTAACGTTAGAAAAAAGGAGTATTTTCTTTTTCTGCGTCTAAAATAGAAAAGGAAGCAATCAAAATTAGTGCTTCCTCTATCAATTTGGTTACCATAAATTTAAAAAACATCACGTTAACCGATTTTTTAGCAAGGCCATACCCATAATATCGCAATATTTACCATCTTTGAGCCAACACCCTTACCAAAATAAGCTGAATCAACTCCCATACCAATGTCTGCCACTTATCAATGTCTTGGATTAGCATAAGGAGAGAGTCTCAATGTACCTATCACTTTACCGTCTGTTTCAACAAAAAAATCAATATTGCCTTTAATATTATTTTTTTAAAGCGTTGACACTACATCCCATACGAAATGCATGAAAGTTGCATTGTATTAGAATAATACATCCGGGTTACTATAAATTCATTGATAATGCACTTCATTTTCAGGCTCAGTCACTCTAATTTTAATTCCCATACACACCTATTATAACCATTAATGAAAAAATAAATGAACATTTTATTCAAAAAAATTTAGAAGAATGGAAAATCAATCTTTTTTTCATGCACACGTTTATTTTCTTTGGAGTTGAATATCGGTTTGCATTGTTATTAAAACGAAAGAAACTCCAAAAAAATATCACACAAATCGACTTTTGATTAAAGACATTCCCATAACATCACAATATTGACCATTTCTTAGTGACTGCATACGCCGGATACCTTCCGCTTCAAATCCAAATTTTGAGTATAGGGCTATCGCTCTTTCATTATCAGCAAAAACTTCCAGTTCAATTCTGATACAACCTAACCAGTTGAATGCATAATCAACCACAAATGCCATCAACCTTGAACCAACGCCCTTGCCAGAATAAGCCTCATCAACACCAATACCAATGCCCACGGCATGTCTGCGTCTTGGGTTAGCATAGGTAAATAATCTTATTATACCCACTACCTTACCATCTATTTCAGCAACAAAATCAATATCCCCTTGCTCTTTATTTATCCTCAAACGCTCTCGCCACATTTCATGCGAAGGGCATGGGAGTTGCAAAGTGTTGAAATAAACATCTGGATGGCTATAAATTCTTTGATAATGCTCAGTATCTTCAGGCTCAGTCGCCCTAATTATAATTTCCATACATACCTCTTTTTCAACTTGACTACTTTATAACTATCTGATAAAAAAATGAATGTAAATAGCTTATTAAAAATAATTATTTAAATAATAACACGCCTATTACCGATGTTATTTTACGCTAGTTTATTTTCTTTAGAGTTCATATGGTTCAGGAAAATTTAGCTATTTTAAAACTAATCAGACATCTTGAAATCAGTCTTCATGGTGAAAAAAGGAATAATGCTGATTGGCTTAATATTGTATTACACGATGATTTTCTGGAAATCAGTAAATCAGGTTATGTTTATACTAAAAAAATAGTGATCGATGAATTAACTACAGAAATAAAAACTGTTTCCTCAATTTTTTCACAATCTTTTGCTATGAAATGGCTGGATGACAATATTGTGCTAATGACTTATCAATCTTATGAAATGGATCAAACTGGCAACTCGTTCAATCAAGCACTCCGCTCATCAATTTGGCAATTATCATCAAACGATAAATGGCAGCTTAGATTCCATCAAGGTACGATCATAACTGCATAAGATATCGGGATAGGGGGGAACCGATAGGTTCCGCCCCTCCCAC
>NZ_JACOII010000071.1 GCF_016306625.1 Xenorhabdus lircayensis
GACTGGCAATAGTTTTTTTGAATTTTATTTTCAAGTGAACACTTATCAACCGCATCGATATAAAAACCATTCAATCAGGCTAAAATTAAGGCAAATCTTTTCATTGCATGGTGAACTTTTCCTCAATAACATTTCAATCAATTGTTATCCGCCCTTACTGTTGAGGTTTTTATGTCCATTGTTTTACGCCAATATCTAAATTTCTATCCTAAGGTTGGTCAAAAAGTCCTTTTAGACCCTTCCTCTATTGTGATTGGAGATGTCAGATTGGCAGATGATGTAAGTATCTGGCCCCTTGTAGTTATCCGAGGGGATGTAAATTATGTATCAATTGGTTCACGCACAAATATTCAAGATGGCTCTGTTTTACACGTAACTCATAAGTCCTCTGATAATCCTGACGGTTTCCCACTGATAATTGGAGAAGATGTCACTGTGGGTCATAAAGCGATGCTGCATGGATGTAAGATTGGAAACCGAGTATTAATCGGAATGGGCTCCATTTTGCTTGATGGGGTAATTATCGAAGACGATGTTGTCATCGGGGCTGGTAGCCTTATTCCCCCAGGAAAAAAATTAGAAAGTGGCTACCTGTACGTAGGTAGCCCAGCCAAACAAGTGAGAAAACTCAAACCTGAAGAATTGGAAGGGCTGCTTTATTCCTCTAATAATTACTCCCGCTGGAAAGATAACTATTTATCAGCACAATCTGAAGGCAAAGAGTAACGTCCAAATTGATCATCATGCCCACTCAAAATAACCGTTTCAAACACCTCTTCCAGATCCCAGCGATGTTGACGAAACAAATCGAGTGGGTGATGAGCTTTACCATAACGTACAGCTATTTCATCAGCACTAATAATGCATTCCACCAGCAAACCATCAACCATTGCTGGGAATATCACCTTATTTTCTAGCTCATTCCATTCTTCACGATCAGGAAATTGAATTGATTGGTTCATGCGTGTAATTCCCGCCTTAAAGCAGTTAAAACAGGTTCTATTTCAGGAAATATTCCATGCCACAATTCAAAAGAATATGCAGCTTGCCCTACCAACATCCCTAAACCATCAGATAAACGTGAAACACCATTTTGACGAGCAAAATTGAGGAAAGGGGTTAATCCATGCTGGTAATACATGTCGTAACAAACGCTATTGTTTTGGAAAATCAACGGTGATATTACGGGAACCTGTCCATCAAGACCTGAAGCTGTTGCATTAATGATGATATCAAAGTCTGGAGAAATGAGAGTTTCCATTTCAATTGCTCGGACATCACCCAATAGAGAAAATTTATTCGCGATTATTTGAGCACGCTCAAACGTACGGTTAGTGATAGTGACTGAGCAGCCCAGTGACAATAAAGGAGACAATACTCCTTTCGCAGCCCCACCAGCACCAATAATCAAAATATCCTGCTTCTGGGAGATGAAATTGAGCCGCTGCAAGTCCACCAATAGCCCTATCCCATCTGTATTATCACCAAGAAGCCGGGTGCCAGAGATCCGTTTTAATGTGTTAACTGCACCACTGATCCTTGCACGTTCAGTCAATTCATCTGAACGTTGATAGGCTCTTTCTTTGAAAGGAACGGTGATATTCGCACCTATGCCGCCCTGTTCAAAAAAATGATCTAAGGTTTGTTCAAAATGCTCTATCGAAGCAAGTATCCGCCCATATTGATGATCAACACCCGTCTGCTTGGCAAATAATCGATGAATATAAGGAGATTTACTATGTGTGATGGGATTACCAAAAACCGCGAATTTATCCATTATTTTCTATCCTTGCCGATATAATTTGCCCGTTAAAGCATCCCGGATTTCTGATGGATTCTTACGTCCTTCCACTTGCCCTTCCAAAATCGGGACACGATTTCCAAATTGCTGACGCACTTCTTCCACACTCCGACATGGTTCTAATCCGCTTAAATTCGCACTAGTTGAAACAAGCGGTTTCTCATAAAAGGAACACAGCTGCTGAACCAAAGGATGAGCCGTGACTCGAACTGCCAAAGTTGAAAACTTACCCGTTAGCCATTTTGGTGTCGTTTTTTTCGCTGGTATTACCCATGTAACAGGGCCCGGCCAAAATGAAAGCATAGTTTCTTTCTGTATATCATTCAGCTGCTCATCGTCGATATAAGGACATAGCCGAGCATAATTATCAGCAATAAGGATTAGTCCTTTTTCCCAAGACCGATTTTTCAGGGCTAATAATTCTTGCACAGCATCTTCGCTATCGGGATCACACCCCAATCCAAAAACAGCTTCCGTCGGATAGGCAATGACTTTTTCTTCTTTTAAAGCCGTGATAATTGCTTCAAATACAGGTAAGATTTCGTTACTCATTTTCTTTCTCAATTTCATTGAATTGCTGCTTACTACACAATTTACTGGCACAAAATAATTTTACACCTTGGGAACTGCGCTTTTCTATTAACAATGGATAATGACAAAACATACATTCGCCTGAGACTGGCTTACCGTTAAGCGTAAACTGACACTCAGGATAACAACTACAGGAATGAAATGTTTTACCAAAACGAGACTTACGCTGGAGTAATTTTCCTTGTTGGCATTGAGGGCAATTAATTGATGTATCATCTGGTTTATCAATCAACTCTGTGTGCTCACATTCAGGATAATGACTACAGCCAATAAACATGCCATAACGCCCTTGCCGTAAGACCAGAGTGAAACCACATTTCGGACATATTTGGCCATCCAATTCTTTAACAATGTATCCATCTCCCTGCGTTTTCAAAGAGCGTAGATATTGGCAAGATGGATAGCAGGAACATGCATAGAATGGCCCATGAGCCCCATTACGGATGACTAACTCAGCACCACACTCAGGGCAGTATTCTATTTTTTTTATAACAAAAGGAACTCTCTTAGACATATCTCACTCACTGAATTACAGAATCCACCATGACATTGAAAAAAGAGCAAATTAAATAGCTCAATCTGTTCGGACATACCCACCAGCAACAACGGCAACTTTTCCCATAAGCTCCAGCTCCAATAATTTGGTCATGACTTCTGTAACAGGAAGGGAAGAACATTGGGCGATCACATCAATAGGTGTAACTTCATTACTTACGTTAACCAGCACATCCGCAAATGGCAACTCTGTTTGTTCAAATTGTTCATTCTTCTCTTCGTTCCCTTTTTCTTCGATGTTAATCCATTGAAACGAGGCACTAATATGTTCCATTATATCCATCACATTCGTTGCCAAATAAGCACCCTGCTTGATCAACCAATGATTCCCTTCGTTTGAGGGATTACCTAATGGGCCTGGTAATGCAAAAATATCCCTCCCTTGTTCAAGAGCACAGCGCGCCGTAATCAGTGACCCACTGTTTTTATGGGCTTCCACAATAAGAAGAGCCAGACTTAATCCACTAATAATTCGATTTCGTCTTGGAAAATTCTTGGCCTTAGGTGGTGTATCAGGAAAAAATTCAGAAACCAATGCACCATTTTCTTTAATACGCCTAGCCAGAGACTGATGCCTACTGGGATAGACATTTTCAAGCCCACTACCAAGTACAGCGATAGTTTTTCCACCTGAGTCAAGCGCCGCCTGATGACAGATACCATCAATACCAATCGCTAGCCCACTGGTTATTACCAGATTATTTTTAGCTAACTCACCAGCAAATATCTTTCCCCATTTTTCACCATAGAAAGTAGCGGCCCTACTGCCAACCATTGAAATTTGTTTTTGGGACAAGGCAGATACTTCACCTGTGACAAAAAGTACAAGAGGTGGAGAATGTATCTGCTTTAATAAAGGAGGATATGCAGGATGAGAGAAAGTCAGTAAATGATTGTTCGGTTGTTCTAACCAATTGAGCGCCGAAATAAGCGTAGAAGAGTTAGCCTTCGTAAATTGCAGACATTGTGCCGGTGACAGACCACATGCTCTAAGAGAGGCTGTGCTACAATTCTTCGTTTGCAACAAGTGCTCCATAATAGGCATCATCTTTGCTGCTGAAAGATGAGAGACCATTTTCATTCGCAACCACATTTCCATCGCTTCCATATCGTCATCCTGACCAGATTGAGAGTAACACTTGCATGATTAATTTATGTTCAATACTGTCAATCTAAACGGGAAATGTCTAGAATAGGCACCAATTATCACTCACTTTTTGGAAGCAGTTCTAAACATATATGTCAGTTTTACAAGTATTACATTATCCGGATGAGCGACTTCGCACAATTGCAAAGCCAGTAGAAAAAGCCGATGCAGAAATCCAACATATCATCGATGATATGTTTGAAACGATGTATGCGGAAGAAGGTATTGGTTTAGCGGCAACACAAGTCGATATCCATAAAAGAATTATTGTTATTGATGTCTCTGAGAATCGTGAGCAACGTCTTGTGCTTATTAATCCGGAGCTAATCAATGAATCTGGTGAAACAGGGATAGAAGAAGGTTGTCTATCTGTTCCTGAACAGCGGGGCTTCGTACCACGTTTTGAGCAAGTCAAAATTAAGGCCTTAGATTATCACGGTCAGCCGTTTGAATTGGAAGCCGATGGCCTACTGGCAATCTGTATTCAACATGAAATGGATCACTTGGTCGGTAAACTCTTTGTCGATTATCTATCGCCACTGAAACGCCAGCGTATCCGTCAGAAAGTTGAGAAAATTGACCGACTGAGAGCCAAGAGCAAATAAATTTTATCATTACAGGAAATAACAGTGTCTGATTCTTTACGTATTATTTTTGCCGGAACCCCTGATTTCGCGGCTCGCCATTTGGCTGCTTTATTAAACTCTCAGTACCAAGTTGTTGGAGTACTCACTCGACCAGACAAACCGGCAGGAAGAGGTAAAAAACTGACACCAAGCCCTGTAAAGGTATTGGCTGAAGAACATGGTATTCCTGTTTTCCAGCCAAAAACCTTACGCACGGAAGAAAGCCAACAATGGGTCATGGCTCAACAAGCTGATATTATGATCGTTGTTGCATATGGTTTGATTCTTCCTCAAGCCGTTTTGGATATACCACGTCTTGGAAGTCTGAATGTTCACGGTTCTTTGTTACCTCGCTGGCGTGGAGCAGCACCTATCCAGCGCTCAATTTGGGCTGGAGACCAAGAAACTGGCGTAACGATCATGCAAATGGACGTGGGGCTTGATACTGGTGATATGTTGCTGAAAGCTATTTGCCCAATTACAAATGAAGATACCAGTGCCAGCTTGTACGAAAAACTTGCCGATATTGGCCCTGAAGCCTTACTCAACACCTTAGACTTAATCACATCGGGAAAATGTCAGCCTGAAACTCAGGATAGTACTCTGGCAACCTACGCCGAAAAATTGAGTAAGGATGAAGCAAGAATGGATTGGAATTTGCCGGCAATACAACTTGAGCGTTGTGTTCGTGCTTTCAACCCTTGGCCGATGAGCTTCTTCTTAATCGATGATCAACCCATTAAGATCTGGCAAGCAGAAGTTATCACAGAGCAAACTACCCCAGTTCCCGGAACAATTATCAGCGCAGATAAAAAAGGTATTCAAGTTGCAACTGCAGATGGAATATTAAATATTACCCAGTTGCAACCATCAGGCAAAAAAGCAATGTCAGCCACCGACCTCTTAAACTCCAAACGTGAATGGTTTACACCAAATAGCAAAATCAACTGATACTAATTTGCCTGTATGCACTTAGCATACGGGCTTCTTCCTATTTATGATGCTGACGACAGTCAGCCTTTTTGACCATACCATGAAAAATACATATAACCTGCGAAGCATCGCTGCAAAAGCGATCACTCAAGTACTTGAGCAAGGGCAATCTCTCAGCACCGTTATACCTGAACTCCAACAAAGAGTTTCTGACAAAGATAAAGCGTTACTGCAAGAACTCTGTTTTGGCGTTATGAGGGGATTACCTCAGCTTGAGTGGTTTATTAGTCAACTAATGGCAAAGCCATTGAAAGGAAAACAACGAATTTTCCACTACCTGATTATGGTTGGGATATATCAACTTATATATACACGTATACCTGCACATGCGGCACTTGCCGAAACCGTCAATGGTGCAATTAACTTAAAGCGTCCACAACTAAAAGGCTTAATCAATGGTGTACTTCGCCAATTTCAGCGCCAACAACAAGAATTAGTCGAACGAGCAAATAATCATATCAGTCAACACTTGCATCCCAAATGGTTGCTAGAACGTATTCAGAAAGCTTATCCACAAAATTGGCAAAATATCGTGGATGCCAATAATCAAAAACCACCTATGTGGTTACGGGTAAACCAACTCCATCATACAGCTAACGAATATCTTGCGCTGTTAGAAAACGATAATATCGAAGCAGAACTCGATACTAACCACCCCTATGCTATTCGTCTGCTAAATCCCTGCCCCGTAAATGCCCTACCCGGGTTTGAGCAAGGATGGGTAACTATTCAGGATCGCTCTGCTCAAGGATGTGCTGAACTCTTAAGCCCATGTAACGGAGAATCTATACTGGATCTTTGTGCTGCGCCTGGTGGAAAAACCACTCACCTACTTGAAATAGCACCAAAATCTAAAGTACTAGCCATCGATATTGATGGACAAAGAATTAAGCGAGTGAAAGAGAATTTACAACGGCTTAATTTACATGCTGTCGTAAAAACAGGTGATGGCCGTCTTCCACATGAGTGGGCTTCTGGCGAGCAATTTGATCGTATTCTCCTTGATGCGCCATGTTCAGCTACAGGAGTTATTCGCCGTCACCCTGACATAAAATGGCTGCGCCGGAATGAAGATATTGATCAATTAGTTACTTTACAATCTGAAATCCTTGATGCTATTTGGCCATACTTAAAGAAAAATGGCACCCTGGTTTATGCAACCTGCTCAATTTTACCTCAGGAAAATAGTGAGCAAATTAAGGCATTTTTGGAACGTCATACAGAAGCTACGTTATCAGAAACAGGCACTCTGGGAACACCCGGAACACAAATCATTCCAGAAACAAAGGGGGGTGACGGTTTCTTTTACGCCCGACTAACTAAGCAATAATATCTCTCTCTCGTTCCAGTTGAACGGGAGAGTTTTGTCATTTTGCTAAAATATCAAGAATAGGAAGACGGCTTCTAATCAAAAAGAGAATGCTATGAAGATAATTATTCTAGGTGCAGGCCAAGTTGGCGGAACATTAGCCGAGAATTTGGTTGATGAAAACAATGATATTACTGTCGTTGATACAGATACAGATCGTTTACGCCAGTTGCAAGATAAATTCGATCTCCGAGTTGTAAATGGTCATGGCTCCCATCCCAGAGTATTGAGGGAAGCGGGAGCTGAAGATGCTGATATGTTGGTCGCTGTCACAAATTCAGATGAAACCAATATGATTGCATGTCAAATTGCTTACTCTCTATTCAACACACCTAATAAGGTCGCTAGGATACGCTCATCAGAGTATATCCGGGAATCAGAAAAATTATTTCAACCTGGTGATATTCCTATTGATTATCTAATATCTCCTGAGCAGCTGGTCATTGACTACATCTATAAATTGATTCAATACCCAGGTGCACTACAAGTTGTTAATTTTGCGGAAGACCGTGTCAGTATCGTTGCAGTCAAAGCCTATTATGGTGGCTCACTAGTAGGTAATGCCTTATCCTCACTCCGGGAGCATATGCCACATATCGATAGCAAAGTCGCCGCAATATTTCGTCAAGATCGCCCTATTAGGCCACAAGGTTCAACAATTATTGAAGCAGGAGATGAAGTATTCTTCGTTGCGGCATCACAGCATATCAGGGCGGTAATGAGTGAATTACAACGGCTTGAAAAACCATACAAGCGCATCATGATTGTTGGGGGAGGCAATGTTGGTGCAGGTTTAGCCTTGCGGCTTGAGAAAGATTACAGTGTCAAACTGATTGAACATAACCAAGAAAGAGCCACAGAACTGGCAGAACTATTACACGATACTATCGTGTTCTACGGAGATGCTTCAGACCAAGAGTTACTAGCTGAAGAACATATCGAACAAGTTGATGTTTTTATCGCATTAACAAACGATGATGAAGCCAATATTATGTCAGCCATGCTTGCAAAACGAATGGGAGCCAAAAAAGCAATGGTGCTTATTCAACGCAGTGCATATGTTGATTTGGTACAAGGCGGGGTCATTGATATTGCAATTTCGCCTCAACAAGCAACAGTATCAGCTCTACTTGGTCATGTCCGTAAGGCAGATATTGTCAGTGTATTTTCATTAAGACGGGGAGTCGCTGAAGCTATAGAAGCCATAGCTCATGGAGATGAGCATACTTCAAAAGTTGTTGGGCGTAAGATAGGTGATATCAAACTACCACCGGGAACGACGATTGGCGCTATTGTCCGCAGTGAAGAAGTCATCATTGCTAATGATTACAGTATCATTCAGCAAGGTGATCATGTAATCATGTTTATCACTGATAAAAAATTCGTTCCTGAAGTGGAAAGACTTTTCCAACCTAGTCCTTTCTTCCTTTAAAAACATCAATCTCAGCTCTATTAAGCTAATATTGTCCACTTAAGAAGTTAGAAGGCCAATGATAACAACTTGAAAAAATTATTATCATTGGCCTCCCAACTACCACTTTTACCTTGTTTTTCTTTACGATTATAGCTTCCTTTTCCTTTTTTATTTTTTTCTACTCTTTGTCTAAACAAAGGATCGTGTAATAGAGCTTCTATGGCGTTATCTTTGATAATACCTTTTATATGGTGATATGTTGTCATAATGACCTCTAACTATAGTTGATTAATAAAATAATTAATTGATTAAAATTGTCATCTGGTTAAAAACAGTTCGATTGTACTCTTAGTACTTGGAATAATAAAGAAAAATTATTTATTCTTTGCCCCCTCCTCCAAAATTTCCAATATAGAACAATAGGTACTGACATGAGTACTACCGCAGCACGCATCACTCAACACCTTTAAAGAATCACGCATTTTTTGCATTTCTAATAATTTTTCTTCAACTTCCTGCAATCTAGAATCAACAATATATTTCGATTCTTGGCATGTGTGATGCTCAGGATCAACCCGAATAGACAATAGTTCTACAATCGTTTCCAGTGTAAAGCCCAATTGTTTCGCATAACGGATAAAACGCAATCTCTGTAGATCCTGCTCTGTATAAAGTCTATAACCACCTTCCGTTCTTTCTCCATGAAGCATCAATCCCTGTTTTTCATAAAAACGAATAGTGTCAGGTGTAACATTTACTAATTTAGCCAACTGACCAATACGATACATAAGAGATACCCCTTCCAAATAAAAAGTAAGAACAATACTACCAGAATAGATTAAGAGATCACCTGAGCGAGAGAAGTTTGCAGACTAACTGATGAAAAACGAGATGGTGATTAGTGGAAGGATATTAAAAAGCAATAAAAAACCGGGATAATACCCGGTTTTTTACGCTTCTACAGATTACTCTGCAGATGCTGCTTCTGTCTGAGACTCAGCTGCGCGGTCAACAAGCTCGATGTATGCCATCGGTGCATTGTCACCCGTACGGAAGCCACACTTCAGAATACGAGTGTAACCACCTGCGCGGCTCGCAAAACGCGGACCCAGTTCATTAAACAGTTTCGCCACGATCTCGTTATCACGAGTACGAGCGAATGCCAGACGACGATTAGCTACGCTGTCGGTCTTGGCAAGAGTAATCAGCGGCTCAACGACGCGACGCAGTTCTTTCGCTTTAGGCAGAGTCGTCTTGATGATTTCATGACGAACCAAAGAACCTGCCATGTTACGAAACATAGCTTGGCGATGGCTGCTGTTGCGGTTCAATTGACGACCACTCTTACGATGGCGCATGACCTTATCCTTCTCAGTAAAACCTTAACCTGTGATCTAGTTATTCATCAGCAATACTTGCTGGTGGCCAGTTTTCCAGACGCATGCCCAGAGAAAGACCACGCGAAGCCAGTACGTCTTTAATCTCAGTAAGAGATTTTTTACCCAGATTAGGTGTCTTAAGTAACTCAACCTCGGTACGCTGTACCAGATCACCGATGTAGTGGATAGCTTCTGCTTTAAGGCAGTTAGCAGAGCGGACAGTCAATTCCAGATCGTCAACAGGGCGCAGCAGGATCGGATCAAACTCTGGCTTCTCTTCCTTAACTTCTGGTTGACGTACATCACGTAAGTCAACGAAAGCTTCCAGTTGTTCGGCCAGAATAGTAGCTGCACGGCGAATCGCTTCTTCAGGATCGATTGTACCGTTAGTCTCCATCTCGATAACCAGCTTATCCAAGTCAGTACGCTGTTCTACACGAGCTGCTTCAACATTGTAGGCAATACGCTCTACTGGGCTATAGCAAGCATCTACTAACAAACGACCGATAGGACGCTCATCTTCTTCCGAATGAATTCGGGCAGAAGCCGGCACATAACCACGACCGCGCTGAACTTTAATACGCATGCTAATGGAAGCGCTTTCATCAGTCAGATGGCAGATTACGTGCTGCGGCTTGACGATTTCGACATCACCATCATGGATGATGTCGGCTGCAGTCACAGGGCCAGTGCCAGATTTATTCAAGGTAAGGATAACTTCATCTTTACCCTGAACTTTCACCGCCAGCCCTTTCAGATTGAGGAGAATCTCCAGGATATCTTCCTGTACACCTTCTTTGGTGCTGTACTCATGCAGTACACCATCAATCTCAACCTCAGTCACCGCACAACCCGGCATAGACGAAAGCAGAATACGGCGCAGTGCGTTGCCAAGAGTATGGCCAAAGCCACGCTCTAATGGCTCAAGAGTCACCTTGGCGTGCGTCGAACTGACTTGCTCGATATCTACCAGGCGCGGTTTTAGAAACTCTGTCACAGAACCCTGCATTGTGTCCTCTCTTTGGTGCTAAGCTTTACTTAGAGTAAAGCTCGACGATCAGGTGTTCGTTAATGTCAGCGGATAGATCAGTACGTTCAGGAATACGCTTGAACATACCTTCCATCTTCGCAGCATCAACTTCCAACCAAGTTGGTTTCTCACGATGCTCAGCCAGCTCTAAGGCTGCTGTAATGCGAGCCTGCTTCTTCGCTTTTTCACGAACGCTGACTACGTCATTCGGGGATACCTGATAAGAAGCGATGTTAACAACGCGACCATTTACCATGATAGCCTTGTGGCTTACCATCTGACGTGATTCAGCACGAGTCGCGCCAAAGCCCATACGATAAACGACGTTATCCAAGCGACTTTCCAGCAAATTCAGCAGGTTTTCACCTGTGTTGCCTTTCAGACGAGTCGCTTCTTTATAGTAGTTACGGAATTGACGTTCCAGAACACCGTAAGTACGGCGAACTTTTTGTTTTTCACGTAACTGTACACCATAGTCAGACAGACGCGGTTTACGTGCGCCGTGCTGGCCTGGTGCCTGTTCTAATTTACACTTGGTGTCAATCGCGCGAACGCCAGACTTCAGGAAAAGGTCTGTACCCTCGCGACGGCTCAGCTTGAGCTTAGGACCCAAATATCTTGCCATTTTCTTTCTCCAACAATCCTAAAAACGAAAACGTATTAAACGCGACGTTTTTTCGGTGGACGACAACCGTTATGAGGGATCGGAGTCACATCAGTAATATTAGTGATGCGAAAACCAGCCGCGTTTAATGCACGGATAGTTGACTCACGGCCAGGACCAGGTCCTTTAACCATAACTTCCAGGTTCTTAATTCCGTATTCTTTTACTGCTTCGGCACAGCGTTCTGCTGCAACCTGAGCCGCGAACGGAGTAGATTTACGAGAACCACGGAAACCGGAACCACCAGCAGTTGCCCAACCCAGAGCGTTACCCTGACGATCAGTAATAGTAACGATGGTGTTGTTGAAAGAAGCATGGATATGAGCCACACCGTCAGAGACTTGTTTTCTTACACGCTTACGTGCACGAATAGGTGCTTTTGCCATTATTCAATACCCCGATTATTTCTTGATCGGCTTACGCGGACCCTTACGGGTACGTGCATTGGTCTTAGTACGCTGACCGCGAACTGGCAGACCACGACGATGACGCAGACCACGATAGCAACCAAGGTCCATCAGACGTTTGATACTCAGGGTCACTTCACGACGCAAATCACCTTCTACAACGTATTTGGCAACTTCGTCACGCAGCTTGTCAATTTGCTCTTCAGACAGCTCACTGATCTTAACATTTTCAGCAATGCCCGTTGCTACACAGATAGCCTGTGAACGGGTTTTACCGATTCCGTAAATCGAGGTTAACGCGATTACGGTATGTTTCTGATCAGGAATGTTAATGCCTGCTATACGGGCCACTATGCACTCCTACAATATTTATTCACCGCGACATCATTCTGAAAAGCCCGTTTTCAGGATACTCAAATAATGTCACTGTCAGATAAAAAGATTGGCTGGCTAATTTAGCCAGCTCAACCCAACTTTGCAAGAAAAATATGCGATTAATTAGCCTTGGCGCTGTTTGTGCTTAGGCTCTGCGCTGCAAATCACACGAACGATACCGTTACGTTTAACGATTTTGCAGTTGCGGCATAATTTCTTGACGGAAGCACGAACTTTCATTTTTACTCTCCGTAACTTCTCAAGCAAACCGATTAGCGGTTATATCCTTTCAGGTTTGCCTTCTTCAATGCAGACTCATACTGACTCGACATCATCAGAGTTTGCACTTGAGCCATAAAGTCCATGATAACGACAACTACAATCAGTAGGGAAGTACCACCAAAGTAGAATGGAACTTTCATTGCGTCACGCATGAACTCCGGGATTAAGCAGATAAAAGTAATATATAACGCACCAACCAAGGTTAGGCGAGTCATTACTTTATCGATGTACTTAGCCGTTTGCTCTCCCGGACGAATTCCTGGTACGAATGCACCGGACTTCTTCAGGTTATCTGCTGTTTCTCTTGGATTGAATACCAAAGCCGTATAGAAGAAACAGAAGAAGATGATTGCAGATGCGTATAATAACACATAAAGCGGTTGACCTGGCTGCAAATACATAGAAATAGTTGTCAACCAGTTCCAGCCTGTTCCACCACCAAACCAAGAAGCTATGGTACCAGGGAACAAAATAATACTGGAAGCAAAAATTGCAGGGATAACCCCAGCCATATTTACTTTCAACGGTAAATGTGTGCTTTGTGCCGCGAAAACTTTACGACCTTGTTGACGTTTAGCATAGTTGACAACGATACGACGTTGACCACGCTCCATGAAAACAACGAAGAAAGTCACGGCAAACACTAATACTGCAACCAACAGCAACAGGAGGAAGTGCAGGTCGCCTTGCCGAGCTTGCTCGATGGTGTGACCAATTGCAGGTGGTAGACCTGCAACGATACCAGCAAAGATTATGATTGAAATACCGTTACCGATACCTCGTTCAGTAATCTGCTCACCCAGCCACATCAAGAACATGGTTCCCGTGACCAGACTTACAACAGCCGTGAAATAGAATGCAAAACCAGGATTAATGACTAATCCTTGCATTCCAGGCATATTCGGCAACCCAGTTGCAATACCGATTGACTGGAATATTGCCAGCACTAATGTGCCATAACGGGTGTACTGACTGATCTTACGACGACCAGCTTCCCCTTCCTTCTTAATCTCTGCTAAACGGGGATTAACCACAGTTAGCAACTGGATAATAATAGATGCAGAAATATACGGCATTATACCCAGTGCAAAGATAGAAGCACGGCTTAAAGCACCACCAGAGAACATGTTAAACATTTCAATGATGGTGCCTCTTTGCTGCTCGAGCAATTTGGCAAGCACAGTGGCATCAATACCAGGGATTGGAATAAAAGAGCCAATACGGAAAACAATTAGAGCTCCAATGACAAACAAAAGTCTGCGTTTTAACTCGCCTAATCCGCCTTTGGCACTTTGAAAATCTAATCCTGGTTGTTTAGCCATCTGTTACTTATTCCTCAATTTTACCGCCAGCAGCTTCAATTGCAGCACGGGCGCCTTTAGTAACACGCAAGCCACGCACAGTTACTGCGCGATTGACTTCGCCAGAAAGCATTACTTTAGCGAATTCAATTTGAGGGCCAATAATGTTAGCAGCTTTCAGTGCATTCAGATCGATAACATCGCCTTCAACACGAGCAAAATCAGACAGACGAATTTCTGCGGTGATCATTGCTTTACGTGAAGTGAAGCCAAATTTTGGCAGACGACGATATAAAGGCATCTGGCCGCCTTCAAAACCGCGACGAACGCCACCGCCAGAACGAGACTTCTGACCTTTGTGACCACGACCGCCGGTTTTACCCAAACCAGAACCGATACCACGACCTACACGTTTAGAAGCCTGCTTGGCACCTTCAGCCGGAGACAGAGTATTTAAGCGCATCTGTTACTCCTCAACTTTAACCATATAGGAAACCAAATTGACCATACCGCGAACAGCTGGTGTATCTTCACGTTCAACAGTATGACCAATGCGACGCAGACCTAAACCGATCAGAGTTGCCTTATGTTTAGGCAAACGACCAATTGAACTGCGAACTTGAGTGATTTTAATAGTCTTAGCCATGGTCATTACCCCAGAATTTCTTCGACGGATTTGCCACGCTTAGCTGCGACCATTTCTGGAGACTTCATGCTGTCTAAAGCATCCAGAGTTGCACGAACCACGTTGATCGGGTTAGTGGAACCGTAGGTTTTAGCCAGTACGTTACGAACTCCAGCCACTTCTAGAACAGCACGCATCGCACCACCAGCGATGATACCTGTACCTTCGTGAGCAGGCTGCATGAACACACGAGAACCCGTGTGTGAGCCTTTCACTGGGTGATACAGAGTGCCGCTGTTAAGTGCGACGTTTTTCATATTGCGACGTGCTTTTTCCATCGCTTTCTGGATCGCTGCCGGAACTTCGCGTGCTTTGCCGTAGCCAAAACCAACGCGACCGTTACCATCACCAACTACAGTCAGTGCTGTAAAGCTGAAAATACGGCCACCTTTAACGGTTTTAGATACGCGGTTTACCGCGATCAGCTTTTCCTGCAGTTCGCCAGCTTGTTTTTCGATGTGAGCCATCTTACACCTCTACCTTAGAACTGAAGGCCAGCTTCACGGGCAGCATCTGCCAGTGCCTGGACTCTACCATGATATTGGAAACCAGAACGGTCAAAAGATACATCTTTGATACCTTTTTCCAGAGCACGTTCAGCAACAATCTTACCAACTAATGCTGCGGCTTCTTTGTTTCCAGTAAATTTCAGTTGTTCACTGATAGCTTTTTCTGTTGTAGAAGCTGCCACCAGAGTTTCAGAACCATTTGGTGCGATAACCTGCGCATAGATATGGCGAGGGGTACGGTGTACCACCAGGCGAGTTGCACCCAGTTCCTGGAGCTTGCGGCGTGCGCGGGTCGCACGACGGATACGAGCTACTTTCTTATCCATAGTGTTACCTTACTTCTTCTTAGCCTCTTTGGTACGCACGACTTCATCGGCGTAACGAACACCCTTGCCTTTGTATGGCTCAGGACGACGATAGGCACGCAGATCTGCCGCAACCTGACCAATCACCTGCTTATCAGCACCTTTCAGTACGATTTCAGTTTGTGATGGGCATTCCGCAGTTATGCCTTCTGGCAGTTGATGCTCAACCGGATGCGAGAAGCCTAAAGACAAGCTAACTGCGTTGCCTTTAACTGCTGCACGGTAACCAACACCCACCAGTTGAAGCTTCTTAGTGAAGCCTTCGTTAACACCGATAACCATCGCATTCAGCAGAGAACGAGTTGTACCCGCCTGTGCCCAAGCATCTGCAAAGCCTTCGCGTGGAGCGAAAGTCAGTTGGTTATCCGCATGTGTAACTTCAACTGCGTTGTGGATTTCACGACTTAATTCGCCGTTTTTACCCTTAATCGAAATAACCTGACCGTTGAGTTTAACCTCTACACCGGCAGGAATGACGACGGGTGCTTTTGCAACACGAGACATTCTTTCCTCCCGATTAAGCTACGTAGCAGAGAATCTCGCCACCCAGACCAGCTTGGCGAGCTGCACGATCAGTCATTACACCTTTAGAGGTAGAAACAACAGCGATACCGAAGCCAGCCATAACTTGTGGCAGCTCATCTTTTTTCTTATAGATGCGCAGACTTGGGCGGCTTACACGCTGAATGCTTTCTACAACAGCCTTACCTTGGAAGTACTTCAGTGTTAATTCCAAGTCTGGCTTAGTGTCGCCTTCGATTTTAAAATCTTCAATGTAACCTTCTTCCTTCAGCACTTTGGCAATTGCCACTTTCAGCTTGGAGGAAGGCATGGTAACCGCAACTTTATTCGCGGCTTGACCGTTACGGATACGGGTCAGCATATCCGCGATCGGATCTTGCATGCTCATCTGTCTTTACTCCCGTGATTCAATTGGTGACAATTACCAGCTAGCCTTTTTAAGGCCCGGGATTTCACCGCGCATAGCGGCTTCACGGACTTTAATACGGCTCAACCCAAACTTCCGCAAAAACGCATGCGGACGCCCAGTTTGACGGCAGCGGTTACGCTGACGGCAAGGGCTGGAATCACGTGGCAGTGTTTGCAGCTTGAGAACAGCATTCCAACGGTCTTCATCAGATGCGTTTACATCAGAGATGATCGCTTTCAGTTCAACGCGTTTTGCGAAGAATTTCTCAGCTAATTTCGCACGTTTTACATCACGTGCTTTCATTGATTGCTTAGCCATGAATACCCTGCCTTACTTGCGGAACGGGAAGTTAAACGCAGCCAATAGTGCGCGACCTTCATCATCAGATTTCGCGGTAGTGGTAATGGTAATATCCAAACCACGTACACGATCCACTTTATCGTAATCGATTTCAGGGAAGATGATTTGCTCACGAACACCCATGCTGTAGTTACCACGACCATCGAATGATTTAGCGGACAAACCGCGGAAGTCACGGATACGTGGTACAGCAATAGAAATCAGGCGCTCAAAGAACTCCCACATGCGTTTGCCACGCAGGGTTACTTTACAGCCGATTGGATAGCCCTGACGGATTTTGAAGCCTGCAACTGATTTGCGTGCTTTGGTGATCAATGGTTTCTGACCAGAGATTGCTGTCAAGTCAGCTGCTGCATTATCCAGCAGTTTCTTGTCAGCGATCGCTTCACCAACACCCATATTCAGGGTGATCTTCTCGACCCGAGGGACTTGCATGACAGAACGGTAATCGAACTGAGTCATCAGTTTCTGGACTACCTCGTCTTTGTAGTAATCATGCAGTTTCGCCATCGTACACTCCAAATTACTTGATAATTTCGTTGTTAGATTTGAAGAAACGTACTTTTTTTCCGTCTTCGAATCTAAAACCTACACGGTCAGCCTTGCCAGTTGCTGTGTTGAAGATTGCAACGTTAGAAACATTGATAGCTGCTTCTTTTTCAACGATGCCACCTGGTTGGTTCAGAGCCGGAACTGGCTTCTGATGTTTTTTAACCAGATTGATACCTTCAACAAGGACTTTACCAGAAGAAAGAACCTGTTTTACTTTACCGCGCTTACCTTTATCTTTACCGGTTAACACAATAATTTCGTCATCACGACGGATTTTCGCTGCCATTGTCTGCTCCTTAGAGTACTTCAGGTGCCAGAGAGATAATTTTCATGAACTTTTCATTACGAAGCTCACGAGTTACCGGCCCAAAAATACGCGTACCGATAACCTGCTCACTATTATTGTTTAACAATACGCAAGCGTTGCTATCGAAGCGAATGACAGAACCGTCCGGGCGACGAACACCCTTCTTGGTGCGCACCACTACCGCTTTCAGGACATCACCTTTTTTCACTTTACCTCGAGGAATTGCTTCCTTGATAGTGATTTTGATGATATCACCGACATGTGCGTAGCGACGGTGCGAGCCACCTAGAACCTTGATACACATTACGCGACGTGCACCGGAGTTGTCGGCCACGTTCAGCATAGTCTGTTCTTGGATCATTTTAGTGCTCCGCTAAATGTCAACGACTACTGAGCCACTTTATTTTTAAAGAGGCCGTTTCAATATCCCATACTACGAGGGCGCGGCATTATAACACCGCATCATCGTGATGGACAGAAAAATAAACGGCCCCGTTATTTTTTGGGCCGTTTATTTCATACGAGATAGCGATCTATTATAGAACCGCTTTCTCTACAACGCGAACTAAGGTCCAAGATTTAGTCTTAGACAGTGGACGGGTTTCGCGGATTTCCACTACATCACCAATTCCACATTCATTGTTCTCGTCATGTACGTGCAGTTTAGTCGTACGTTTGATGAATTTACCATACAGAGGGTGTTTCACCTTACGTTCAATAGCAACAACAATGGATTTTTCCATTTTGTCGCTAACAACACGACCTTGCAGAGTACGGATTTTATCGGTCATTACGCACCCGCCTTCTCAGTCAGTAAAGTCTTAACGCGTGCAATATTACGACGCACTTGTTTCAACAGGTGAGACTGTTGCAGCTGACCACTTGCCGCCTGCATACGCAAATTAAATTGTTCGCGTAACAGGTTCAGCAGCTCAGTGTTCAGCTCTTCAACGCTTTTTTCACGCAGCTCTTGTGCTTTCATTACATCACCGTCTTAGTTACAAAGGTGGTTTTGATAGGCAGTTTCGCTGCTGCCAGCTTGAATGCTTCACGAGCCAGCTCTTCAGGCACACCGTCCATTTCATACAGGACTTTACCGGGCTGGATCAAGGCAACCCAGTATTCTACGTTACCTTTACCTTTACCCATACGCACTTCGAGTGGCTTTTCGGTGATAGGTTTGTCTGGGAACACACGGATCCAGATTTTACCTTGACGCTTAATTGCACGGGTCATAGCACGACGTGCCGCTTCAATCTGACGAGCAGTCAGACGACCACGGCCCACAGCTTTCAGACCGAAAGTGCCGAAGCTAACATCCGCACCTGCAGCCAGACCGCGGTTGCGGCCTTTGTGCACTTTACGGAATTTCGTACGCTTTGGTTGTAACATCAGCGACTCTCCTTACTTGCGGCCTTTACGCTGCTGCTTTTTAGGTTGAGCAGCCGGTTTTTCCGCCTGTTCAACTGCAGCCATACCACCCAGGATCTCACCTTTGAAGATCCATACCTTAACGCCGATTACACCATAAGTGGTGTGCGCTTCAGAAGTATTGTAGTCGATGTCTGCACGCAGAGTGTGCAGAGGTACACGACCTTCACGATACCATTCAGTACGCGCAATTTCAGCACCGCCCAGACGGCCACTGACTTCCACTTTGATACCTTTAGCGCCCAGACGCATAGCGTTCTGTACAGCACGTTTCATAGCACGGCGGAACATAACACGACGTTCCAACTGCGAGCTAATGCTGTCAGCAACCAGTTTTGCGTCCAGTTCAGGTTTACGCACTTCGGCAATATTAATCTGCGCAGGAACGCCAGCGATCTCCGCTACAGCCTTACGCAGTTTTTCAACGTCTTCACCTTTTTTACCGATTACAATGCCTGGACGAGCAGTGTGAATGGTCACACGGATGCTTTTCGCAGGACGTTCGATAACGATACGTGAAATAGATGCTTTAACCAGTTCTTTATTCAAGTACTGGCGAACTTTAAAGTCGCTGTCCAGGTTGTCAGCGAATTCTTTGGTATTCGCATACCAGGTAGAGTTCCAAGGCTTGACAATCCCCAGACGAATACCATTAGGATGTACTTTCTGACCCATTGCTAGTCTCCAGAGTCTCAGCGATCGGACACAACCACAGTAATGTGGCTGGTGCGCTTCAGGATACGATCTGCACGGCCTTTGGCACGAGGCATAATACGCTTCATGGTTGGGCCTTCGTCTACGAAAATCTTCGTAACTTTCAGATCGTCGATGTCAGCGCCATCGTTGTGTTCTGCGTTAGCAATAGCAGACTCAAGTACTTTCTTCACTAAACCAGCAGCTTTCTTGTTGGTATAGGTCAGAGTTTCCAGAGCTTGCGACACTTTCTTACCGCGGATCAGGTCAGCCACAAGACGAACCTTCTGAGCAGAAGAACGAGCGTGGCGATGTTTAGCGATAGTTTCCATCTCTTCCTCCTACCTTAGCGCTTTTTAGCCTTTTTATCGGCCGCATGGCCGCGATAAGTACGGGTCGGCGCGAATTCACCCAGTTTGTGACCAACCATTTCGTCGGAAACAAAAACTGGAACATGCTGACGACCATTATGGACAGCGATGGTCAAACCGATCATGTTAGGAAAGATCGTTGAACGACGGGACCAAGTCTTAATAGGCTTTTTGTCTCCGCTTTCCACCGCTTTCTCTACCTTCTTCAGCAAGTGCAGGTCAATAAATGGACCTTTCTTGAGAGAACGTGGCATGGTTTATCCTCTAATTATTTTTTAGAACGGCGACGTACGATGTATTGATCAGTACGTTTGTTGCTACGGGTCTTCTTACCTTTGGTCTGTATGCCCCATGGAGTTACAGGGTGTTTACCAAAGTTACGACCTTCACCACCACCATGTGGATGGTCTACTGGGTTCATCGCCGTACCACGAACGGTAGGACGGATACCACGCCAGCGGCTTGCACCAGCTTTACCCAGAACGCGTAGCATGTGTTCTGCATTACCAACTTCACCTAAAGTAGCGCGGCAGTCAGACAGTACTTTACGCATTTCACCAGAGCGCAGACGCAGGGTTACATAAGAACCATCACGCGCAACGATCTGAGCATAAGCACCTGCTGAACGAGCCAGCTGACCACCTTTACCTGGTTTCATTTCTATGTTGTGAACAGTAGAACCAACCGGGATATTACGCATTGGCAGAGTGTTACCAGTCTTGATTGCTGAATCAGAACCAGACTGAATTTGATCACCCGCTTTCAGGCCTTTAGGCGCAAGGATATAACGACGCTCACCGTCTTTATACAGAACCAGTGCGATGTTCGCTGAACGGTTTGGATCATATTCCAGACGTTCAACAACAGCAGGGATACCGTCTTTGTTACGTTTAAAATCAACCAGACGATAATGTTGCTTATGGCCGCCACCGATATGACGAGTGGTAATACGACCATTGTTGTTACGACCACCAGTTTTGTTGTTTTTTTCTAACAACGGAGCATAAGGCTTACCCTTATGCAGCTCAGGGTTAACCACTTTAACAACGTGGCGACGGCCCGGAGACGTAGGTTTACATTTAACAATTGCCATTGTTTTGACTCCTCCGACTTACTCAGCGCCGCCAACGAAGTCCAAGTTCTGGCCTTCTTTCAGGGTGACGTAAGCTTTTTTCCAGTCGCTACGACGACCAGTACGCTGACCGTGGCGTTTAGCTTTACCTTTAACCAGCAAAGTGTTCACACCTTCAACTTCAACTTCAAACAGTTTCTGTACGGCAGCTTTGATCTCTGCTTTAGTCGCGTCTTTCGCAACTTTGAGAACGATGGTATTGTTTTTTTCCATCGCTGTAGAAGCTTTTTCAGATACGTGCGGCGCGCGCAGTACTTTCAGCAGACGTTCTTCACGGATCATGCCAGCATCTCCTCAACTTGCTTCACAGCTTCAGCAGTCATAACCACTTTGTCGAAGGCGATCAGGCTTACTGGGTCGATACCTGCTGCATCACGAACGTCAATCTTGTACAGATTACGAGCTGCTAAGAACAGATTCTCATCAACTTCGCCGGTGACTATCAGCACGTCTTCCAGAGCCATCTCTTTCAGTTTCTGTACCAGCAACTTAGTTTTAGGTGCTTCAACAGAAAACTTCTCAACAACGATCAGACGATCTTGACGTACCAGTTCAGACAGGATGCTTTTCAGAGCACCACGGTACATCTTCTTATTAACTTTTTGACTGTGGTCCTGTGGCTTCGCTGCGAAAGTTACACCACCAGAGCGCCAAATTGGGCTCTTAATTGAACCAGAACGCGCACGGCCAGTACCTTTCTGACGCCATGGTTTCTTGCCTGAACCAGAAACTTCAGCACGAGTTTTCTGAGCACGAGTACCTTGACGAGCACCAGCTGCATACGCAACAACTACTTGATGCACAAGCGCTTCATTGAAATCACGCCCGAAGGTAGTTTCGGAAACAGTCAGCGCGCTTTGCGCGTCTTTCATTACCAATTCCATTCCTATCTCCTCGACGTTACGCCTTGACAGCCGGTTTTACGATCAGGTTACTGTTCGTTGCACCTGGAACAGCACCTTTGACCAGCAGCAGGTTACGCTCAGCGTCAACACGTACTACATCTAGGCTCTGAACGGTTACACGCTCATTACCCAGTTGGCCTGCCATTTTCTTGCCTTTAAATACCTTGCCCGGAGTCTGGTTTTGACCGATAGAACCCGGAACACGGTGAGACAAAGAGTTACCATGGGTAGCATCCTGAGTACGGAAGTTCCAGCGTTTAACAGTACCCGCGAAACCTTTACCTTTAGATGTACCAGTAACGTCGACTTTTTTAACGTCAGCGAAAATTTCAACGCTAATGCTTTGACCTACAGTGAACTCTACATCGCCTTCTGACAGACGGAATTCACGCAGGATGCGGCCAGCTTCAACGCCAGCTTTAGCGAAATGACCTGCTTCAGATTTATTAACGCGGTTAACTTTTTTGCTACCAGTCGTTACCTGAATTGCACTATAACCGTCAGTCTCTTTGTTTTTAACTTGAGTTACACGGTTATCTTCGATTTCGATAACAGTTACAGGAATTGAAACACCATCTTCAGTGAAGATGCGAGTCATACCTACTTTTTTACCGACTAAACCAATCATTGTTTCAACCTCTCAATCGTTCAATGACCTGATTAACCCAGGCTGATCTGCACGTCTACACCGGCAGCCAGATCCAGACGCATCAGAGCATCAACGGTTTTCTCGGTTGGCTCAACGATGTCAACCAGACGCTTGTGAGTGCGAATTTCGTACTGATCACGCGCATCTTTGTTAACGTGCGGAGAAATCAGAACGGTAAAACGCTCTTTACGAGTCGGCAGCGGGATCGGACCACGCACCTGCGCACCAGTGCGCTTAGCGGTCTCTACGATTTCCGCAGTTGATTGATCGATCAATCGATGATCAAATGCTTTCAGGCGGATACGGATTCTTTGGTTCTGCATGAGACCAGAGCTCCAACTATTTTATAAACGTAAATGATTACTCCTCGCACCCATTTCGATTGACGGGGGAGTGTAATCGTTCAATGTATAACCCCCATATCGGGAGTATTTTAAATGGGCGGTAATTTACCGCTCATTACTGATTATAAATCAGTCCTACTGCTGTAGGTAAGCTCGCGCATTATACGTGAATCTCTTAACAATGCAAGATAAGGATAAAATCTATTCAAAAAAGTATCAGGCAGGAAAACGCCCTATATAAATTTCATAGGGCGTTAATATGATTTATATTATTCTTCAACGAGTTGAGCATGAATATAATGATTAATTCCCATTCTATTGATCAAGTCGAGTTGAGTTTCCAACCAGTCGATGTGATTTTCTTCATCGGCAAGTATCTCTATCATCAGATCCCGGCTGACATAATCATGAACTGAATCAGCGTATGCGATTGCTTCTCTAAGATCCTTTGCACCACTTAACTCCAATTCCAGATCAGATTGCAGCATTTCTTCCACATCTTCACCGATATTGAGTTTGCCCAAGTCCTGTAAGTTTGGCACACCTTCCAGAAAGAGAATACGCTCGATAAACTTATCTGCGTGTTTCATTTCATCAATGGACTCGTGATATTCGGCTTCGTTTAAACGTATCAACCCCCAATTTTTGAACATTCGGGCATGTAAAAAATACTGATTAATGGCGACAAGCTCGTTACCAAGAAGTTTGTTCAAATGTGCAATTATCTTTTTATCACCTTTCATAGCGTGTTCCTCCGCTTCCAGTCACTAAAGTGTAGTACTAATTTAGCAGAGCAATTGCAAGAAAATTGTGTTTATTTTAAGCAATATTATTTATTGGAGGCAACAGAGCAATTTCTTCGTTCATTATCTCACGTGCTTGACGTATGCATTTTCCGCAGTCACCTCCTACAGGAACAAGATTCCTTAATTCTCTGATAGAACGAACATGTCGCTGATGAACAGCGTTACGTATGGTTTTATCACTTATTGCATTACAGAGACAGACATACATGGAAGCACTCTTCTAACTATTTACACTCTTGATAACTATTTAGGCCATATAAAATAACCACACCTAAAAATGATCACGCTCATAAAACAAGCGATATTAGAGAATAGTAAATAGAAATAAATCTCATTTCAATTGTTGTTTTTGTTTTGTTCACTCATATCGAGATAGGGGGGAATCGATAGGTTCCGCCCCTCCCAC
>NZ_JACOII010000072.1 GCF_016306625.1 Xenorhabdus lircayensis
GCTTCATCCTTAAAAAGCCGGAAGCATATCACAGTAACTAACCATTTAATACATGACCACCTGCCCCGCTATACCCCAAGAATCTTTCAGATCCAGACTATTTAAATTAGCCGCTTTTACGGTTGCATTATTATTAAATTTTTCGCTAAAAAATGTCGTGTAGTTAACACCAATCCCAACATAAGGACGTAATTTATTTTCTGTCGCGCCAAAATAATATTGTGCCATCAGAGTTGGTGGTAAATGCTTAACTTCAGCTATTTCACCTGCTCCCGGTAAACTGACTTTGTGCTGGAATGGTGTCGCTGCCAATAATTCAACACCAATATTGTCGGTGATCATATAACCAAAAGTTAAACCCAACTGAGTATTATTATTGACATCAAAAGATCCCAAACCTAATACATTATCAGAACCCGCATTTGGCCTTACCGTTGCTGTACCTGAACGGAACAGGAAGTCACCCGCTTCATGAGCAAAGGTCAATGACGGAACTAACGTAGCCGCGGCCAATACAAGCGCAGAAATCTTTTTCATTATCCATCCCATTCATGTGGTTTTAAAACAGTCAGAAATATACCCGTTTGTTTACTGTTGTGATCCAAGACAGATCACACCTTTTAAAGATTTTTTGCAAAAAAAGGTATTTATAGTTTTATTATTTCATCTGAGGAATATTTTAAATTGATCCAAATCAAAATTCCCTGATTATTAATTTTATTACTGATTTATATTTATATTTATATTTATATTTTTATATCAATTTTTGTTTATTAAAAATAATTAAGAGTAGAACTATTATATTAATAACATCTCATCTAACATTTCAATTAATTAACATTTAATTAATATATTTATCATTTTGATAAAACTCATCAATGATGTCACCGAACACAAAATAAGCCTTTTATCCCCAATCACTTCAAGCTACAGGGCAACGGCAAGAAAACAAATCTTAGGTATCCAATAATCCCCCGAACAAGGTACAATTGAGCATTATCGTTGTTTTATTTGATAGGAGCCATTTTCATGCCCATCACGGCAAATACCCTGTATCGTGACAGCATCAACTTTTTGAAGAGCCAAATGTTGAATATTGTCATACTCTCTGTCTTGGCCGCGTTGGTAACAACACTGCTTGAGCATTTTCTAATGCCGAACGGTGAACAACTCAAGTTATTGATTGAGATACAAAATGCTTTCAAAGAATCCGGTAATGCGGGAATCAAAGATTTTGTGGCACAATTAACGCCAGACGAACAATTCATGTTCTTGCGCACAGCGTTCGGGATCCTATTTACCAACATATTCGGCAATACCTTACTTACTGCCAGCGTGTTAGTACTCATCAATGCTGTATCTAACGGTCGTCAAACCAATGCCATTCATGCCGGCACATTATCAATAGCACTGTTGCCCAAAATGTTTTTGCTAATGTTCATCTGTACCTTATTGGTTCAAATTGGCTACGCTTTGATGTTCCTACCAGGGGTGCTATTTTCTATTGCATTCGCACTTGCCCCTATCTTTCTGTTTGAAAAAGGCAAAAATGTTTTTGCTGCCATGCAGGAAAGTTGGAAATTGGCATTCAACAACATGCGCCTGTTAATCCCTGCCATGTTGTTATGGATTGCTGTAAAGCTGATATTGGTGCTTGTGCTGGTAAAAATGCCCGATATGCTACTGTCAATGCTGAATAATCTATTATCAGCTCTGCTGCTGATTTACCTATTCCGCCTGTATATGCTGGTTAAACCACAGAATAAAGCCACAAACAGCATGCAATAAACCCCGACAAATAGTTCACCTCGCTCCAATATAGCGAGGTGAACGGTAGCGAGATAAGCTAAAATTATCCTTCTTGTTTTTCCTCAACTTGCTGCTTACTTTGAATCAGACGAATGGCAAAGTAGAGATCGGGCACTACAATCAAATCCTCATCGCTGCGGCTAAGTTTATTCTGTTCAATCCAGTAATTCAGTTCTGTTCTGCGCCCCGCCAATACCAATGTCACGCCTTTTTCTTTTAATTCCGTGATCAATTCATCCAGCGCAGCAAAAACGCTGACATCATCATGGGTAAAACTAACCGCCGCATCTACCACCAGCCATGCAGGGCGCTTTGATGCACTTTTCACATGCTGTAAGACCCGCTTTTTAAAGTATCCGACGTTAAAATAAGTTAAAGGAGAGTTAAAACGATACATCATGATGCCATCCACGGGGTTGATATCATTATTTTGATGGATGGAGTGCACCATACCTTGGTCATTCACTCCCAGCAATTGATCTGAAGGACGGAAAATAACACGCAAAAATTGCAATAACCCCAGCAAAACGGCAAAACCAATGCCATCAATCACCCCCACCAGCAAAACTGCGATTAGCGTGAAAATTGAGAGTGTAAAAGCCTGACGATTACGTTTCCTATATGCCCAGATATTTTTTAAACCCAAAAGTGACCATGTGGAAAATATCAAGACAATCCCCAGTGATGACAGAGGGATATGCGTCAGAAATTCTGTCATAAACAGCAATATCAATAGGATGGCGCTGGCTGCAATCATAGATACCATTTGTGTCTTACCACCAATCGTATCATTGACTGCCGTGCGGCTACTGGCGGCACTGACAGCAAATCCCTGTGATAATGACGAAGCAATATTGGCGATGCCCAATGCCCTGAGTTCTAAATCCGCATCAACTTGATAGCCATTTCTACTGGCAAAGCTACGGGCCGTCATCATAAAACTGACGAAACTGATCACCGCAAGGTTAATGGAAGGAACCACCAAATCACGCATGATGCCAAGTTCAAATTCAGGCATTGGAACAATGGGTAAACCGTTCCCCATATTGCCAACAATCTGAATGCCATATTGGTCGAGTTCAAATTGCCAACTGAGATAAGTCGACACGATCATTGCCATCAGTGGCGCAGGCCAACTTGGTCGAATAAAACTCACACTGAGCAATACCAGTAACGTCATTACAGACATTCCTACCGTCGGCCAATGAGATTCCAATAACTTATAGGGAAGTGCAATCAATCGTTCGATCAATTCCGCAGGCAGACCAGAAAGCCCAAAGACCTTAGCAAACTGATCGGCCATAATGGTAATCGCGACACCATTGATAAAGCCTTTTAAAATGGGACGTGATAGAAAATCTGCGAATGCACCCAGTCGGAAATGGCTAGCCAGAATACACCAGAATCCCGTCATTAATGTCATAACAATGGCAAGCTGCCAACGAACATGTTCATTTCCCAATGCCAATGGTGCCACAGCAGCAGCAATAACGGCACAAGTTGCCGCATCCGGTCCAACAATCAACTGCCGAGAAGTACCGAACAACGCATAAGCAAACATCGGTAAAATACAGGCATACAGGCCAATAATGGCACTAATTCCCATTAATTCAGCATAAGCAATCGCAACTGGCAAGGCGACCGCAGCAACAGAGAGGCCTGCCCGCATATCATGGCTAAGATATTCTTTACGATAATGACAGAGACTTCCCAAGCCTGGCATCCAGCGATGCAATCTTTCCCACAACATGACCTTTATGCCCTTTCGTGAAAACGGAGCTCATTATAATGCGGTGTTAAATGGAAACTCACAAGCTCCTCACTACCGCTCTGTTTTTTGTTCATTGTGGTAAAATTACCCAAACAAATGAAAAATGTTTTTTTACTGATAAATAAACCATTTCATTGAGATCTGATACACTCTGGCACAAATTCAAGAACATGCCATCATGGGCATCACAATGGGTTCAATTTATGAAACAACTTTTAGACTTTTTACCATTAGTCGTTTTCTTCATCGTCTATAAGATGTACGACATTTTCTATGCTTCTGGTGCCTTGATTGCAGCAACAGGGTTAGCCGTTGTCATTACTTACCTGATTTACCGTAAAGTCGAAAAAACCTCCTTGATTACATTTATCATGGTTACTGTCTTCGGCACGCTTACACTCACTTTCCACAGTGATTTATTCATTAAATGGAAAGTGACTGTAATTTATGCCATTTTTGCTCTGGTTCTGCTTGTCAGCCAATGGATTATGAAAAAACCACTTATTCAAAGAATGTTAGGCAAAGAGTTAGAATTACCTGATTTTGTCTGGAACAAAATGAACATGGCTTGGGCTATCTTCTTTATAGTCTGTGCGCTGGTAAATATTTATGTCGCTTTCTGGCTACCTCAGGATGTCTGGGTAAACTTTAAAGTGTTCGGGTTAACAGCATTGACACTGGTTTTTACTGTACTGAGTGTGATATATATCTACCGTCATCTGCCTCGCGAACAAAAATAAGAATAATGTAATGACCTTCATATGGGTACCTGCCGATACATCGGCAGGTATTGTTGTATTCACCAAATAAAGCAAGTTTTCTAATGACACAACAACAATCCTTACCAAACGGAGAATTGGTTCTCCGTACACTGGCCATGCCCGCTGATACCAATGCCAATGGGGATATTTTCGGTGGCTGGCTGATGTCTCAAATGGATATTGGCGGCGCAATTCTGGCAAAAGAGATTGCACTGGGACGTGTAGTAACTGTTAGCGTAAATGGCATCAGTTTTCTGAAACCAGTTGCGGTAGGTGACGTCGTGTGCTGTTATGCCCGTTGCCTCAAAACGGGCAATTCATCAATCACCATTCATATTGAAGTTTGGGTGAAAAAAGTAGCTTCTGAGCCAGTTGGGCAGCGTTATCGCGCAACAGACGCGGTCTTCACGTATGTCGCCGTTAATGAAAATAACGCGTCCCGCCCTTTACCCGAAGGAAAAAGACACTTCAAATTGGAGAGCAGTGATTCAGAGTAACGATTCATTAGAAATGAATACCCAATAAATTTCGAGTTGCAACACAACGGTAAGGGAGTGAATCCTAAGACACATAGATATCACTCTATGACGAGGATAAGCGAACGCAGCCAATAGAGTTGCAACTTGAAAGATGAAGGGAATAAGCCCTTAATAATTCAATCTGTTACATTTCAATTTTGCCATTCGGATATATCATTGCCAAACGGTACACACGTTTATCACTACACATAATATTTGCCCAATGATCACATACGCAAGCACCTTCAGGGAGTTATTTACTATTGTTCCTATTTTTGGTTTTCGTACAATGGAATCTGGAGGATCAAAAATCACAAAAATATGATCATATATACCTAATGTATGAATCATTTGAATATAAATAGGAAAAGTAGGCTTAGGATAAGCATTATCCCTCTCGAATATTTTATTGCTTCATATAATATATATTCAATCATAACGAAAGCCTCATACACATGACCAACCATCGAAACCACATAGAGCCTAAACAAAGTATAATTTATAATCAGCTCAGTAAAACAAAGACCCCAAAAAAATCTGGCGTTTTCTGATGAAGTCAGGGGGATGCTTTACATCCCCTGTTTTGAAAAGGAACATTTAAGTAGGTTAGGATTGCGAAATACCCGATATTTTAAACTCGATAGTGGTAACGTATCCCGTTGCAGGTATTTTTTCGTAACGCCATTTTCTCATAACTTTTTTCACTTCACGTTCGAAAACATTCTTGGGATCTGAGGCAATAATCTTGATGTTTTTAACTCTGCCATCTTCATCAATATCATATTCCACCTTCACCGTCCCCTCAGTACCCAACTGCTGGGCTCTGGATGGATAAATAGGATCTGGCCTGTTCAATGCCTTTGGCCCACTTTGTACTTTAACTTTGTCATTAATGGCAGGATGAGCCGATTTTTGATCATTCAGGTTCTTCGCTATCTGGGAGTCCTGATCAGAAACAGGTTTCAGTGGTTGTTCTGAAATTTTTTCTATTGGCTTAGACTCTTTTTTGACAATTTTTTTCTCTTCCGGTTTTTTTTCAGGTTTAGGCAGAGCAATTTTCGCGATAGGTTCTGGTGCCGGTGGTTCAGGTTCAGGAGTTGATTCAGGTATGGCAGCTTCAGAGACCGGTGCCTCTTCAGCGGCCAACTGGATCATAGCAACAGATATGGGAGCTGCTTCTGATTGCTTTTCAGGTTCGATAGCATGAAAAAGCGCCGCAGCAATAGAAATATGTAAACAAACAGAAAGTAGTACTGGCCAATATATCCAACGCATAAGAGAATTCTTGATTAGCAGTATGATAGTCAATTTTCAGATTACCATTAGTTTAAATGCAAATGACTATCATATTCAATAACGATTCAAAAACATCTACACCTTTCATCTTTCAAGCGGCTGCTTTGTTGGCTACGTTCACCCACCCCAGTCACATAGTTAGCTATGCGCCTGGGGATTAACACCGCGCTGCAACTTGAAATCTATTGGGTATATATCATGTTAAAGCCATTCTATATTCTGAACGAACAAAATCGACCTACGGCGCTTGTAAGCCCCTGTCTTACGCAGTGCATAGATACGAAAATTGCGACGGGACTGATCTTCCAACCAGCGACGACGGCGGCGGATGCTTTGACGGATCTTTCTCCAGCGTCCTACTTCATTCCTGCTATGTTTCATAAGATATTCCAGATTAATTCTCTCATTGAGGTGAATAGTATTATTCTTAATCCTCACAATTAAAGATGTCAACCAATTGCCAGTCTGGCATATATTAGGTTGATAGTTTGCCCAAATTTCTAGAAACTTGTGGTAATGGCAGTATTAAATACTTAAATAAACAGGATTGATAGCCACGTATGACAACCTTTTATTCTGTACTGAGCTGGCTGGCGATTTTCTTATACTGGCTGATTATTGCTGGTATCACTATTCGAGTTTTGATAAAACGTCGTCCAGTGACATCAGCAATGACTTGGGTACTCATTATTTACATTCTGCCTTTAGTAGGAATTGTTGCTTATTTGTCGTTCGGCGAATTGCATCTTGGCAAGCGCAGAGTTGAACAAGCCAAACAAATGCGCTCATCTGTCGCTAAGTGGCTTGCGGAGTTAAGAAATTCATCCCACATTTTTGCCAATGAAAATAGCGAGGTTGCCACACCGCTATTTCAGTTGTGCGAACGGCGCCAAAAGGTCAAAGGTGTCAGGGGCAATAAGATGCAATTAATGATGTCTTATGATAACTCCCTGAAAGCCATTATTAATGATATTGAAAATGCCAAATACAATATTGAAATGGTATTTTATATATGGCAAGCCGGAGGATTAGTTGATCAGGTCACTGATGCCCTCATGCGCGCTGCCAAACGCGGTGTTAAATGTCGAATCATGGTGGATTCAGCCGGAAGCTGGCAATTTTTCCGCAGTCCGTACCCTGATATTATGCGGAAGGCAGGTATTGAATTTGTCGAATCACTAAAGGTTAATATCTTCCGTTTGTTCTTGCGTCGCATGGACTTACGTCAGCATAGAAAAATTATTCTGATCGATAATCATATTTCATACACGGGCAGCATGAATATGGTTGATCCGCGTTTTTTTAAACAAGATGCGGGAGTCGGTCAATGGGTCGATATCATGGTGAGAATGGAAGGCCCTGTCACAACAACACTAGGAATTATCTACGCTTTCGACTGGGAAATGGAAACGGGACAGCGTCATCTTCCTCCCCCTCCTGACAGTGTCATCATGCCTTTCGAGCAAGCCAGTGGGCATACAGCCCAAGTTATTGCTTCCGGGCCAGGCTTTCCTGATGAATTGATCCAGCAATCCTTGATGACTGCTATTTTTGCCGCTCGTGAGCAGCTTATTCTTACCACACCTTATTTTGTTCCCAGTGATGATCTAATGCATGCGATTTGTACTGCAGCCATGCGCGGTGTCGATGTTAGTATTATTGTGCCAAGTCAAAACAATTCATTCCTTGTTCGCTGGGCCAGCCGTGCATTTTTTGCAGAGTTGCTGGAGGCAGGTGTGAAAATTTATCAATTTGAAGATGGCTTATTACATACCAAGAGTGTTTTGGTAGATGGGCAACTCAGCATGGTCGGTTCCGTTAATTTGGATATGCGTAGCTTGTGGCTGAATTTTGAAATCACGGTAGTGATTGACGATGAGCACTTTGGCAATGATTTAACTTTGGTCCAGCAAGACTATATTATGCGTTCAACGCTGCTTGCAAATAATGAATGGGATAAGCGCCCAGTTTGGCATCGTATCCTTGAACGCCTCTGCTACTTTTTCAGCCCTCTTTTATAATTCATGGGAGAAAAAAGTTTGCCATTATTATCTGTCAATATATTGCATAGCCTTATTGCTGCTATTGGGGCTATTCATTCAATATAGAACATGTTTTAATTTCATCCTGTTATTAATCTCGGACAATGCCATCATGGAAAATCAACCGACACATTCTATGCAATTGGATTTTAACAACCGAATGACTGAAGATGAGGCACTTGAAAAAGCCTACGATATCTTTCTGGAACAAGCTCTCTCTAATCTCGATCCGGCTGATAGTCTATTGTTTAATTTGCAATTTGAAGAACGGGGCGGAGCTGAATTATTAGCACCTTCAGAGGTCTGGTTTAAACATGTCGATTTTGATTTGAATCCGGATTTTTTTTCAGAAGTCATTATTGGTTTAGCAGAATCGGACGATGCTGAAATTGATGATATCTTTGCCCGTATTTTGCTTTGCCGGGAACGATCTCACCCCATCTACCATATTCTGTGGAAAAAATAACGGCCTATCTCTCCCCCTGCATGTTTTACTGACCGATAAAAATGCCCTCATCATGAGGGCATTAAATTTATATTCGTGACAGCGTCACATTAATATTTTTTTCTACACAACTGACTACAGCGGATCAACCTTAAGACAAGACACCGCATGTTTAAAGCTGCCCTCTAGCAGTGGGCGGGTTTTGGCGCATTCGGCATCAGCCATTGGGCAACGGGTACGGAATACACATCCAGATGGAGGATCAATCGGCGAAGGCAGCTCTCCTTCCAATAATTCAATATGCTTGTTGCGTTCTTTGTCTGGATCAGGAATCGGCACCGCTGACATGAGTGCTCGGGTATAAGGATGCAACGGATTATGATAAACCTCGTCGTAAGTTCCCAATTCCACAGCATTCCCCAAATACATCACCAATACACGATCTGATATGTGCTTCACTATCGACAAGTCATGCGCAATAAATATCAGGGAAAGCCCCATTTCCCGCTGTAATTCCTGCAACAAGTTAACAACCTGCGCCTGAATGGAAACATCCAGCGCTGAAACAGGCTCATCACAGATAATTAATTTAGGCTCTAGAATCAAAGCACGGGCAATGCCAATACGTTGGCACTGTCCGCCTGAAAATTCATGGGGATAACGGTTTATCAGGTTAGGCAACAACCCTACCCGCATCATCATCTTTTTAACTTTTTCCTTTATTACCCCAACCTTCATTTTGGGGTAATAAGTTTTCAATGGTTCAGCGATAATATCACCAATGGTCATACGCGGGTTCAGCGATGCCAAAGGGTCTTGGAAAATCATCTGGATATCGTTGCGAATATCCCGCCATTGTTTGTCATTGATCTCCAGCAGATTTTGTCCAAGCCAAGTGACTGAGCCGCCAGAAGCTTTCACCAGCCCAATCACGGCTCTGGCAAGTGTTGATTTTCCACAGCCAGACTCTCCCACGACTCCCAGCGTTTCACCTTCATATAATCTCAAGGTGACACCATCTACCGCTTTTAAGGTCTTCGCCGGCTGCCAGAACCACTGTTTTCCATCTTTGATATCAAAGTAAACTTTGAGGTCATCGACTTCTAATAGGACACGTTTTTCAGCTATTGTGCTCATACCAATTCCTCCTGGCGTCTAAAGCAGGCACGCAAGCGCCCAAGGCCAAAGTTTTCCAACTGTGGCTCTTCGTGAGCACAGCGCTCAGTGGCAAACTGACAACGTGGCTGGAATGGACACCCTTTCGGCAAACGTAATAAATTAGGGGGATTGCCCTGAATGGTCGTCAATGACTCCTCATCACCATCCAAGCGAGGAACAGCATTCAATAATCCAATCGAATATGGATGTGTAGGACGGTAAAACACATCACGCGCCGTGCCATATTCCATCGTTCTCCCCGCATATATCACCAAGACTTTGTCACAAATGCCTGCCACCACGCCCAAATCATGGGTAATCATGATGATGGCGGTGTTAAACTCTTTTTTCAGGTCATTGAGCAACGTCATGATCTGTGCCTGAACCGTCACATCCAGTGCGGTTGTCGGTTCATCTGCAATCAGCAGTTTGGGCTGACACAACAGCGCCATAGCAATCATGACACGTTGACGCATACCGCCAGAAAACTCATGCGGATACATTTTCATGCGCTTACGTGCCTCTGGCATCTTAACCGCGTCCAACATGTGAATCGATTCTTCAAAAGCTTCGCTTTTACTCATATGCTTGTGCAGCATCAATACTTCAGTTAATTGATTGCCTACCTGCATATAAGGGTTCAGGGAGGTCATGGGATCTTGAAATATCATCGAGATCTCTTCCGCCCGCATCCGGTTTAACTCTTTTTCTTTCAGGTTGAGAATTTCCCGACCATTAAAATTGGCAGAACCACTAACAGAACCATTACTGGCCAATAATCCCATTAGCGCAAACGCCGTCTGTGACTTACCAGAGCCAGATTCTCCCACAATCCCCAGAGTTTCCCCCGCCCGTAAATCAAAGTTCAGTTTATTCACGGCAGTCACGTTGCCATCAGTAGTGCTGAACACCACATTCAGATCTTTCACCGTTAATAGTGATTCAACATTTTTTGAAGTTTCTACGCTATTCACAGGCTCTCCTTAACGGTCTTTCGGATCGAGGGCATCACGCAGGCCGTCGCCAATAAAGTTAAAACAAAACAGAGTCATTACCAGAAAGCCTGCCGGAAATAACAGTAACCACGGAGCCACTTCCATTGAGTTGGCACCATCACTTAACAAGGCTCCCCAACTACTGAGTGGTTCCTGAGTTCCCAAACCAAGGAAGCTCAAGAAAGATTCAAACAGGATCATGCTGGGTACAAGCAATGAGGCGTAAATCACCACAACACCCAATACGTTTGGCACGATATGGCGCAATACAATATGCCGGGTAGAAACACCACCAACCAACGCTGCTTCAATAAATTCTTTGCGTTTCAAGCTCAATGTCTGACCACGGACGATACGGGCCATGTCTAGCCACGACACCATGCCTATCGCAACGAAAATCAACAGGATGTTTTGACCGAAGAAAGTCACCAGAAGGATAACGAAAAACATGAATGGGAAGGAGTTAAGAATTTCCAACAAGCGCATCATGACCATATCGGTTTTACCGCCAAGATAACCTGACATCGCGCCATATAAGGTGCCAAATAGCACGGCAATCAAGGCGGCGGCAATACCGACCATCAGTGAAATACGTCCGCCAATGGCAACACGCACCAGTAAGTCACGCCCTGATGAATCCGTGCCAAAATAGTGGCCGGATTCAGAATCAGGTGGCATCGTCATCATGTTCCAATCGGTGTCATCGTAAGCGAATTGAGCCAGCATCGGCGCTAAAATCACAAATAATGTAATCAGAAACAGGATACATAAACTCGTAATCGCCGCCTTATTATGTATAAAACGGCGACGTGCATCCTGCCACAAACTGCGGCCTTCAATTTCCAATTGCTCGGAGAAATTATCCAGAGCTTCGCTATTTTTCTTATTCAGTAACATTGCGTGCTCCAATCTTAGTAACGAATTTTCGGATCAATGACGGCATACAGCACATCAACAATAGCATTAAACATGATGGTTAATCCTCCCACCAGAATCGTCAAACTGAGTACCAGTGAGTAATCACGGTTTAATGCACCATTAACAAACAATTGGCCCAGACCGGGTAAACCGAAAATAGTTTCGATAACCATTGAGCCAGTGATGATACCTACGAATGCGGGCCCCATATAAGACATCACGGGTAATAAGGCGGGTTTTAACGCATGGCGGAAAATAATCTTTCGCAATGGTAAACCCTTGGCTCGTGCTGTACGAATAAAGTTGGAATGCAAAACTTCTATCATGGAACCGCGGGTAATACGGGATATGCTGGCAATATAAGAGAGGGAAAGCGCGACCATTGGCAAAAGCATATATTTAGGTGCCCCACCATTCCAGCCTCCTCCCGGCAGCCATTTTAATGTAATGGCGAATATCAGAACCAGTAAGGGGGCCACCACAAAACTGGGGATCACAACCCCTGTCATGGCAAACCCCATTACCGTGTAATCCCATTTTGTATTCTGGTTCAATGCCGCAATAACCCCCGCACTGACACCAAATATGACCGCCATCACAAAGGCAGCAAAGCCCAATTTAGCCGAAACTGGCAGTGCTGATGCAACCAGGTCATTGACACTGTAGTCTTTATATTTAAATGAAGGACCAAAATCCCCTTTGGAAAGTTGGATTAAGTAATTGAAGTATTGTTTATAGATAGGGTCGTTCAGATGATATTTCGCTTCAATATTTGCCATAACTTCTGGCGGTAGCTTCCTTTCCCCTGTGAATGGGCTACCCGGTGCAAGACGCATCATAAAAAACGAAATCGTGATGAGAATAAAAAGTGTCGGGATCGCCTCTAAGCAGCGGCGTAAAATGAATTTTAGCATTGCCCGTTCCTATTGTTTAGCCAAACCGTGGCTTTTAATTATCTGATACGCAGGTGACCCAATTTGGGCCACCACTAATTCCTAGTGTTTTATGATGTACATATCTTTAGTATGGAAGTTATCCAATGGATCTTTTCCGGTGTAACCACCTACATAAGGTTTTAATAAACGAGAGTTTGTATAGTAATAGATTGGAACAATCGCTGAATCCTTGTCTAACTGCGCATTAGCTTTAGCATAAATTTCAGCGCGTTCTTCATCCGTTTTTACCTGAAGTGATTGTTTCATTAACGCATCAAATTCTTTGCTCTTGTAGTGAGAAGTATTATTACTACTGTTAGATAACATAGGATTCAAGAAGGTAGAGGCTTCGTTATAATCGGCACACCATCCGGCGCGGGCAATGTCATAGTTGCCTTGATGGCGGGAATCAAGAAAAGTTTTCCACTCCTGGTTTTCGAGAGAAACGTCAACACCAATATTTTTCTTCCAAAGAGAAGCGGCAGCGATGGCTAATTTTTTATGTAAATCAGAAGTGTTGTACAACAATTTAATTTTCAAAGGATTATCTTTGGTAAATCCGGCTTCTGCCAAAAGTTTTTTCGCTTCTTCATTGCGCTGCTGCTGATTTAGTTTGGCATACCAGTCTGGCTTCACATCTTTAAAATCGGCAATATAAGGAGGTGTATAACCATAAGCAGGAATATCCCCCTGATTTTTCACCTTATTAGTCATAAGATCTCGGTCTATGCCCAGTTTCAGTGCCGTGCGTACTCGTGGATCATTAAATGGCGGCCTTTCGTTATTAATTTCATAGTAATAAGTACACAATTTCGGGTTAACACGTAACTGCTCGGGGATCTCTTTTTTCAGTTTTTGGAACAACTCAACTGGTAAGTTGTCGAAGGACATCTCAATTTCACCAGCGCGATAGCGGTTAACATCAGTAATTTCAGAGGAAATTGGCAAGATCATTACTTGATTAATGACTGTATTTTTATCATCCCAATAAGTTGGACTACGTTCGAAAACAAGGCGTTCATTGATCACCCAACTTTTCAGTTTATAAGCGCCATTACCAACAAAGTTCTGTGGTTGTGTCCATCTCTCACCATACTTTTCTACAGTTGCTCGGTGGACTGGTGATGTACTTGTATGAACAAACAATCTGACTAAATAAGGAACAGGCTCACTAAGTGTTAATTGTAATGTATGGTCATCCAACGCTTTGACACCCAATGTTTCCAGTTTCTGTTTACCTTTGATGACATCATCAACATTAAGAAGATGGGCATATTGCATAAAACTTGCGTAAGGAGATGCGGTATTTGGGTCTACTAATCGGCGCCAACTGTAAACAAAATCCTGCGCAGTGACAGGGTCACCATTGGACCATTTTGCGTCTTTACGTAAATGAAATGTCCAAACTTTAAAATCCGGCTGGTTATCCCAACTCTCTGCTACGCCGGGTATAATTTTGCCATTAGGTTCATTAATCACCAACGTTTCAAACAAATCACGGGCAATATTGGATTCCGGTACACCTTCTATTTTATGTGGATCCAATGATTGTGGCTCAGAACCGTTATTGCGAACTAACACCTGTTTCGCAGCGTCTGCCAGTTGGACACCAGCAGGCACTTGCGCTGCAAAGGCCTGCCCTCCCATCATCATGCCTAGCGCTACTGTAATGCCAGTAACTATTTTTTTCTTTGTTGTGTTTATCATCTTATTCTTACTCCATTGATATCATCTGACCCATTAAAGTCATATCCACACATTGGGATAGTTATTATCCGTATCCAAAAGGAACGATTTTGTTTACAGCAAGACAGAACTTTTTTTTAAAAAAACACATCGTGATAACGATCAGTTATTCACCTTTTTGATATACAAATTCTTTAAGTCGACATAATCGAGAGGATCTTTCCCTGTCATTCCTCCAACTGTCGGGCGAATGAGACGCACACTGACACGGTAATAAACGGGTATCAATCCTGAGTCTTTATCAAGCTGAGCTTCGGCCTGTTGATAAAATTCCTTACGTGCTGCTTCATCTTTAGCGACAAGTGCCTGACTAAGATAGTTATCAAAAGCCGCACTTTGATAGAAACCGGTATTATTACTGCTATGTGACAACAACACATTCAAGAAAGAAGAAGGCTCGTTATAATCGCCACACCACGTTGCTCTGGCGACATCATAATGTCCCTGATGGCGATTCTGGAGAGAGGTTTTCCATTCCTGATTTTGTAGAATGACTTTTGCACCAATATTTTTCTGCCACATAGAAGCCGCAGCAATGGCTTGTTGTTTGTTCTGCTCTGATGTGTTGTACAGCAAAGTAAATTTAAGAGGATTACTGGCATCAAAACCAACTTCTTTTAACAATTGCCTTGCCCGTTGATTACGCTGTTCCTGTGTCCAACTTGCCCATCCTGGATTGATGGTCAGGCCCCCTCCAATATAAGTCGGAGTAAAGCCATATGCTGGAATTTGTCCCTGCGCCATAATTCTTTCAGTGATGATATCCCGATCAAGACTCAGTTTTATGGCTTCCCGCACCCGTTTATCTTTAAACAGTGGATTATGATTATTAATTTCATAGTAAAACGTGCACAGAAAAGGTGAAATTTGCAATTGTTCGGGAATATCCCGTTTCATTTTTTGGTACAGATCAGGTGGAATGGCGCTGTCAGTGATATCCACTTCTCCGCTACGATAACGGTTAACATCGCTGATTCCTGAGACGATAGGTAAGAAAGTGCCTTTTTCAATAATAGTTTTTTTATCATTCCAATACTGTGAGTTCCGCATTAAAACAATTCGCTCATTGACCACCCAGTTTTTTAATATATAAGCGCCATTACCAATATAATTTTCTGGCAATGTCCATTTATTACCCCACTTTTCAACCAAATCTTGCCTGACCGGTTTTACTGCAGTATGGCTCAACATATCGACCAGATAAGGAACTGGGTGACTTAGTGTTACTTGGAAACGGTGATCATCCAATGCGTTAACACCCAATTGTTCTGGTGACTTTGTTCCTTTCAGAATATCGTCGACATTCTGGACATAGGCATACTGCAAATAGCTGGTGTATGGTGACCCTGTTTTTGGATCAGCCAGACGACGCCAACTATAGACAAAATCCTGCGCAGTAACGGGCTTACCATCGCTCCATTTGGCATCGTCACGTAAATAGAACGTCCAAACCTTATAACCTTCATTTTCCCATCTTTCTGCCATACCAGGCACGGTTTCGCCATTTGGTCCTGTTGTCACCAGCCCTTCTAGCAAATTACGGATAATGACAGTTTCTGGAGCACCTTCAACCTTATGAGGATCTAGTGAAGTCACTTCAACACCGTTGTTAATGGTTACTTCTTGTTTTTCGGCTAGTGTGACTTCCGCGGGAACAATCGCAGCAATACCCTGCACAGCAGGAAATGATAATAAAACAATACTCGAAATCAACTGCCCCAACTTTGATGTTTTTTTTCTCATTTTTTGCTCCAATTTATCAACAGCAAATTAATCGTTTTTAATCTACTAACTCCGATAATTTACTTATCACGTTAACAAGTAGTAATTAATCTATTAAAAAACCATATCCACTTAATAATTGTTATAGAATTTTTTATAATAGGCTTATTAAGGCATTAAGGTAATCTGTTATTCTTGTGCAGAATACATTCACGTCATAAATATAACTAATTGATAATAATAAATTTTATTTGACTCTTTCAATACAAAAACCATGAAATGCAACTGAAAGAGAAAATAAACATTATTTTAACAAAATGCAATCACCACAGAGTAAAAATCCACCTTCATCACAAAATATAAAAATAAACCACCAGCCAGATAAGACTAAGGAAAGCAAAATAGTGTAAAAAATTACAGTATTATTTTGAGGAAGTAGAAAACTAAATAGGAATAAAATATAAACAATGATTTTTAAGAAATTACACAGAAATGATATGATTGATCGGCCACACTTCAGTTGGTTATTTATTAGCTATATTTTGGTTAATTAATTCTCTATTTAAGTAGAAAATTTCACCTTTTTACATTAACGACCTAGATAAACACATAGGTTATCTTACCTATGAACTATCATAGTAATCTAGGGAACAAAGCTTTTGTTCCGGTGACAATAAACTCAACACCCAGCGACATTAATAATAATCCCATAATTCGAGTAATCACATTGATGCCTGTCTGCCCCAAAAATTTTACCAACAAAGATGCCGAACAGAATAGTAGCCAGCAACACTGGCTCTAACCGCAGCCTCTGATCTTTCCAGCTTATTCTGTTTATCTTCCCCCAACTTACCATTAATCATCGACACTGCAATTGTAACTATCAACATCCCACCAACGATACGAAATGAATCAATAGAAATACCAAATACATAGAGGATAGAATCACCGACCAGTAATGAGATACATAAGATAATGGCAACAGACAAATTTGCCATTAGATTGGTCTTATTACGTCCCACAATGGTCTGGTAATTCGTCATGCTAATGAAAACAGGTAAGACACCAATCGGGTTCACTAGCGCAAACAATCCCATAAAGAATTTAATATACCCAGAAAGCCCCAGTAATGACTCACTCACGATTAGCCCTTTTTAAAGGTAAATAAATAAAATTTATAACAACATCTAAAAAATACATTGAATCAGAATTTTTTCGTTAAGTTAAAATCAATTAATCCAGCAAATTCTGCCAATAAGATCGATCCCGCTATAGGAAATACGATAAAATAAGGTTAATAAACTGTGTCATTACAGTTAAATTAATTTTTAAATTTACTCTAGGACATTAACTCATAGTCATTCCCATAAAAACCCAAGCTGAATTGAGTCAGCTTAATGTTTTTATGATCTAAATCACTATAAAAAAGACTATAAATGGTAGGCTGTATTCAACGTAAAATTTCAAATAAATTAATTAATTCTATGTTAATCATTTTGTTAAGTAATTTTTTAAGGAAATTGGCGGTATTTATAATTAATTCCTAAACGATTAGTCTCATGACATTATTTAATGAATTAATAATTCCGCAGCTAATTCCCTTTAAAAATTTAACATTTATCAGGAGTAATTTTTATGGCTGTAACTCAGGTCTCTGAACTCAATGAATTAGTTGCTCGCGTAAAAAAAGCCCAGCATGAATTTGCTAATTTTTCTCAGGAACAAGTTGATAGAATTTTTCGTGCTGCTGCTCTTGCGGCCGCAGATGCTCGTATTCCATTGGCAAAATTAGCTGCGTCTGAATCTGGTATGGGAATTGTGGAAGATAAAGTGATCAAAAACCACTTCGCTTCTGAGTATATTTATAACGCCTATAAAGATGATAAAACCTGTGGCATTTTATCTGAAGATAATACATTCGGTACCATCACTATTGCTGAACCTATTGGCCTAATTTGCGGTATCGTTCCAACAACAAACCCAACATCTACTGCAATTTTCAAAGCACTCATCAGCCTGAAAACCCGTAATGGTATTATTTTCTCCCCTCACCCACGCGCCAAACAAGCAACCAATAAAGCGGCCGAAATCGTCTTGAAAGCAGCGGTTGAAGCAGGGGCACCAAAAGATATCATCGGCTGGATAGATGAACCTTCTGTTGAGCTTTCAAATGCCTTAATGCACCACCCTGACATTAACCTGATTTTGGCAACAGGCGGCCCGGGCATGGTAAAAGCAGCCTATAGTTCTGGCAAACCCGCGATTGGTGTCGGTGCCGGTAATACTCCGGTAGTGATCGATGAATCGGCAGATATCAAGCGTGCCGTCGCATCTATCCTGATGTCCAAAACATTTGATAATGGCGTGATTTGTGCCTCAGAACAATCTGTCATTGTCGTTGATGCTGTTTATGACCAAGTCCGTGAGCGTTTTTCAACCCACGGTGGCTATCTCCTTCAAGGGAAAGAGCTAAAGGCCGTTCAAGATATTATTTTGAAAAATGGTAATTTAAATGCAGCCATTGTTGGTCAGCCAGCAACAAAAATTGCTGCAATGGCCGGTGTCAGCGTTCCTGAGGACACCAAAATCCTTATCGGTGAAGTCACTCTGGTAGATGAAACTGAACCCTTTGCCCATGAAAAATTATCGCCTCTACTTGCCATGTACAGTGGCAAGAACTTTGAATATGCTGTTGAAAAAGCTGGAAAATTGGTTGAAATGGGCGGTATTGGGCACACGTCATGTCTTTACACCGAACAGGATAATCAAGTTGAACGCATTAAATATTTTGGCAAAAAAATGAAAACTGCACGCATTTTGATCAACACACCTGCATCCCAAGGTGGAATCGGTGACTTGTACAACTTTAAGCTGTCCCCTTCCCTGACGCTGGGCTGTGGCTCTTGGGGAGGCAATTCTATTTCCGAAAATGTAGGGCCAAAACACCTAATCAATACGAAAACCGTCGCCAAAAGAGCTGAAAATATGCTGTGGCACAAACTTCCAAAATCAATCTATTTCCGCCGCGGTTCTCTGCCCATAGCCTTGGAAGAAATCGCTACCGATGGAGCAAAACGCGCCTTTATTGTGACAGACCGCTTCTTATTTAATAACGGCTACGCTGATCAGGTTATCAATGTCTTGAAAACTTACGGTCTGGAAACCGAAGTATTCTTTGAAGTTGAAGCAGATCCTACCTTGAGCATCGTCCGCAAGGGTGCTGAACAAATGCACCTATTTAAACCAGATGTCATTATTGCCCTTGGTGGCGGTTCCCCCATGGATGCAGCCAAAATTATGTGGGTGATGTATGAACATCCAGAAACACATTTCGAAGAGTTGGCTCTGCGTTTTATGGATATCCGTAAACGCATCTATAAATTCCCGAAAATGGGTGTGAAAGCAAAAATGGTTGCCATTACCACAACATCAGGTACAGGTTCGGAAGTAACGCCTTTTGCAGTTGTCACCGATGACATCACTGGACAGAAATATCCGTTGGCAGATTACGCACTGACCCCTGATATGGCGATTGTCGATGCAAACCTCGTCATGGATATGCCAAAATCCCTGTGTGCTTTCGGAGGTCTGGATGCTGTGACTCACGCACTGGAAGCCTATGTTTCTGTTTTGGCCAATGAGTATTCTGATGGGCAGGCACTGCAAGCATTGAAGCTGCTGAAAGATTTTCTTCCCGCCAGTTACCACGAAGGTGCCAAGAATCCCGTTGCCCGTGAGCGTGTTCATAATGCAGCAACCATTGCAGGTATCGCCTTTGCTAATGCGTTCTTGGGAGTATGTCACTCCATGGCCCATAAACTTGGCTCTGAGTTCCATATTCCACATGGTTTAGCTAATGCATTATTAATCTGTAACGTGATTCGCTACAACGCTAACGATAATCCAACAAAACAAACTGCATTCAGTCAATATGATCGGCCGCAGGCGCGACGTCGCTATGCAGAGATTGCTGACCATTTGGGATTAACCGCATCAGGCGATCGTACTGCTGCAAAAATTGAAAAACTGTTGGCTTGGCTGGAAGAAATGAAATCCCAGTTAGGCATTCCGACCTCAATTCGTGAAACAGGTGTTCAGGAAGCTGACTTTCTGGCGAAAATCGACAAACTCTCAGAAGATGCATTTGATGACCAATGTACCGGAGCCAATCCACGTTACCCATTAATTTCTGAATTGAAGCAACTGCTGTTAGATTCTTTCTATGGTCGCGAATTCACAGAACAGGTCAAATCTCAGGAGACAGCAAAACCAAACAGAAAAAATAATAAGAAACAATAATAAATGATGAACTGATGTAACTTAAAAGGCGTTAGGTAAAACCCAGCGCCTTTTTTATTATTTCATTTTCCTAGCTTAATAGTTTTATACCCACTTGATTTAAAATTGCGGCGTATTAAACCTTTTTTGACTTAGCTTCACGAATAACATCGGTATAGTGCCTACGGCACACAGAGACGTATTTTTCATTACCGCCAATATCAACCTGAGCACCATCGTAAACAACACTCCCATCGCTGCCAAAACGGAGTACACAGCTGGCTTTCCTCCCGCAATGACAGATTGTTTTCAGCTCCACCAATTTATCTGACCAAGCGAGAAGATATTGGCTACCCCTGAATAACTCTCCCTGAAAATCTGTTCTTAAGCCATAACAAAGAACAGGGATATCGTCATAATCTACAATTTCACAAAGCTGCTCGACGTGCTCTTTCGTCAAAAATTGGCATTCATCAATCAAAACACAATGGACTTTTTCCGCCTCATTCTCACTTCTGATAAGTTTGGCAATATTTGTTTCTGATGAGAACAGCAATGCTTCAGTGGATAAGCCAATACGGGAACTGACCTTACCGTTACCAAATCGAGTATCGATTTCCGCTGTAAAAATCAGCGTCCTCATTCCTCTTTCGTTATAGTTATAGGAAGATTGCAATAAGGAAGTTGATTTCCCTGCGTTCATGGCAGAATAATAAAAATAAAGCTGAGCCATTGGCCCGTCCATCCTCTTGTCAAATTTAATCAGGCAATATATTGCGGTAAGTTTACCACAAACTCTGATTGAAATTACTTCTTGTTATTGCCAAATGTGGGGTAGCAGAAACAAATTAGAACGAATAAGAAAAGATTATTTTCATGATAATCATCACATTTGTGCATATAAAATCATCACCACTAGCACTTTCTGCATGACAAATGAACGAAATTAACATCAAAAAGAAATAGTTATTTATCCCTCCATTCTTTGCATATTAATAATCATAGCGGTTTACTTTTGTTCAATTTAGCCGCTATAATCATAACTAATGGATTACCCATAAAAAACTTTCACCACTCGCTTACTCTCAAACTTATTTCTAGAAGAACAGTTAACATTCCTTACAGATTGACTATAAATTAGTTTTATACGTTGCAGTTTATCCCTTACTCAACTTTACAGTAATCTTGCTTCAATGCTTATTGAAAAATGGTAAACCCAATAGCAGGATTAAAACGCAATATATCGATTATCAAAAAAATTGCATTTTAAAATGACATGTTTTAGCCTGAGAAAGTAAATTCACTATTGCAGAAAATAAAATAGCATTCTATTATTATCCCTACATCAGCCATCACCATTATAATTTGAGACCAGGACAATGAGCGAAAATTTAAAATCCTTAAATAACATCCGTACCTTGCGCGCACAAGCAAGAGAATGTGAACTTACTACTTTAGAAGAAATGCTGGAAAAACTTACGACTGTTGTTGAAGAACGCCGTGATGAAGAAAGCCAAGCTCGCGCACAAATAGAAGAGCGTACACGTAAGGTTCAAGAATACCGTGAAATGCTGGAAAAAGATGGTATTGAATTAAGTGATTTAGTGGACGCTTTAAGTGGTAAAGCTACTAGTAAATCTAAACGTGCTGCACGTCCAGCTAAATATTCATACTTCGATGAAGGCGAGACTAAAACTTGGACTGGCCAAGGCCGTACACCAGCTGTAATCAAGAAAGCAATTGATGATGAAGGCAAAAAACTGGAAGATTTCCTGATCTAATCAATTGTTTTATAGACTAAATAACAAAAGTACCCTCTCAAGGGTATTTTTGTTTTACGATTAATATAACTAACTAGGTTTATTACGGGCTGATGTAGGAACACAGAGAGTTATATTAAAGGCCAAGTGGTCTTCATATTCTCAACGTGCTAAAGAAGAATTTAACACTAACTTAGTTTTTTATTAACATAATCTTATAAAAAGGAGCGATTAGCTCCTTTTTTTATTTTTACCGTTCTGATTTCTGATAAAAATCCAAATACCAATCGACAAACCGTTTCACCCCTTCCTTTACCGGAGTATCGGGTGAAAAGCCAATCTTATCGTAAAGCGCACTGGAATTTGCACACGTTGATAACACATCCCCATCCTGAATTTCCATAAAGTTTTTCTCTGCCTCAATCCCCAATGAAGTTTCAATGGCTTCAATAAAATCCCCTAGCTTTGTCGGCTGACCATTACCGATATTGTAAATACGGTATGGTGCAGAGCTGGCAGATATCTGTCCATCTTCAACTAACCAGTCTTTATTCGGGGCAGGAATGATATCTTGTAATCTGATTATAGATTCAACAATGTCATCAATATATGTGAAATCCCTCACCATATCGCCACGATTGTAAACATCAATTGGCTTGCCTTCTAACATAGCCTTAGTGAATTTAAATAAAGCCATATCAGGGCGACCCCATGGCCCATATACAGTAAAAAACCTTAATCCTGTGGTGGGAAGTTGATAAAGATGCGAATAACTATGAGACATTAACTCATCAGCTTTTTTCGTTGCTGCATATAAAGAGATCGGATGATCAACAGAGTCATCAGTGGAAAACGGCTGCTTTTTATTTAATCCATATACTGAACTTGAAGATGCATATAATAAATGTTCTACACGATTATGACGGCACCCTTCAAGAATATTGATATGACCTATGATATTGGCGTCGATATATGCCATTGGGTTTTGGATTGAATAGCGCACACCCGGCTGAGCCCCCAAATGGATCACTCGCTGAAATTGATGTTTAGCAAACAATTCTGGGATGGCAATCCTATCGGCCAGATCTAATTTTTCAAATTTAAAATTTGAATGAGGGAGTAATAAATTTAATCTCGCCTGCTTCAAATTAACATCATAATAATCATTGAGGTTATCGATACCGACAACCTCATGCCCCATATTCAATAACCGCTGACTGACATGAAAACCAATAAAGCCAGCGGAACCTGTAACTAAAAATTTCATATAATAACTCAAATGACCGGATTGATTGAGGCGCCGCGACCAATACCATAGTATGTAAATCCGCGCGATTGCAGACGCTCAGGATCATAAAGATTACGCCCATCAAAAATCACAGGATTTTTCAATGAATCCTTAATTACATCAAAATCAGGGGCTCTGAAGTTTTGCCATTCAGTACAGATAATCAAAGCATCAGCACCTTTTAATGCCGCCTCTTTTGTTCCCATTAAGGAGAGATCTTCGCGCTGACCATAAATACTCTGAGTTTCCTGCATAGCTTCAGGATCATATGCCTGCACTTTAGCGCCACATTCCCATAATGTTTCCATCAATACACGACTTGATGCCTCACGCATATCATCCGTATTGGGTTTAAATGACAATCCCCAAATAGCGAATGTCTTGCCAGATAAATCATTACCAAAATGATGCTTTACAAAATTAGGCAATTTATTTTTCTGTTTTTCGTTAACCTGTTCAACTGCCTGAAGAATTTTTGGCGTATACCCAATTTGTTCAGACGTTCGGATCAATGCCTGAACATCTTTCGGGAAACATGAACCTCCATATCCACATCCAGGGTAAATAAAGTGATATCCGATTCGTGAATCGGAACCAATTCCCTGACGTACATTTTCAATATCTGCCCCCAGCATTTCTGCCAGGTTGGCAATTTCATTCATGAAACTGATTTTTGTTGCCAACATACAGTTAGCTGCGTATTTAGTCAGTTCAGCACTGCGGATATCCATGACTATCATACGATCGTGGTTACGATTAAATGGCTCATACAATTCGCGTATTACATCAACCACATCGTCGTTATCACAGCCAATGATAATACGCTCAGGCCGCATACAGTCGGAAACTGCCGCACCTTCCTTCAAAAATTCAGGGTTGGAGACAACATCGAATGGAAGTTCTACATTACGTTGTGCCAATGTTGCTTGCATTACTGCCCTGACTTTATCAGCCGTACCTACTGGCACGGTTGATTTGTCAACAACAACTTTGTAGCCATCCATATTTTCCGCAATGGTTCGAGCTACGGCAGTTACATATTGAAGATCAGCTGATCCGTCTTCACCAGGAGGTGTTCCTACTGCAATAAACTGTAATTTGCCATGGGCAATACCGGCTTTGGCATCCGTTGTAAAACTCAAACGCCCTTCTGCATGATTTTTCTTTACCAGAGGCACCAGACCTGGCTCAAAAATAGGGATCTGACCATTTTTCAGGTTCTCGACTTTTTTTGCATCAACATCAACACAAAGTACATCATGTCCAACTTCTGCAAATACGGTTGCTTGAACTAAGCCTACATAGCCAATACCAAATACAGTAACTTTCATATCACACCTTAAATTACTAGTAGATTATTTTCCAATCTGATTTTGCAAGGTCATGACCCAATCCGTGAATGATTTACCCAGTTCCTTATGTTTCATGCCATATTCAACAAATGCCCGCATATAGCCTAATTTATTACCACAGTCATGGCTACGTCCCTGCAAATGGTAAGCCTCAACAGGCTCTTTTTCCATCAGCATGGCAATGGCATCTGTCAATTGTATTTCATCTCCTGCCCCAGGTGCAGTTTTCGCCAATAATGGCCAGATTTTTTCGGATAATACATAACGGCCAACGATGGAGAGATTTGAGGGTGCCTCTTCTGGCTTCGGCTTTTCAACAACACGGGCAATAGGTTTGCTATCACCAGGTTGTAGATTTTCGCCTAAGCAATCAACAATGCCATAATCCGAGACACTTTCTACAGGAACAGGTTCGACCAAAATCTGGCTTGCCCCACTGCTATTAAAGCGAGACAACATTTCGCTCAAATTATATTTTGACAGGTCCGTGCTGTACTCATCCAAAATGACATCAGGCAAAATAACAGCAAACGGCTCATCACCAATAAGGGGTTTAGCACATAACACGGCATGTCCCAATCCTTTTGCAATTCCCTGACGGGTTTGCATAATCGTCACATGATTTGGGCAAATCGACTGTATTTCATCCAGCAATTGGCGTTTAACTCTTTTCTCAAGAATCGCTTCCAGCTCAAAACTGGTATCAAAATGGTTTTCTATAGAATTCTTGGATGAATGTGTAACGAGAATAATTTCATTAATGCCCGCCTTGATACATTCATTGACGACATATTGAATAAGCGGCTTATCCACTAGAGGAAGCATTTCTTTAGGAATGGCTTTAGTGGCCGGCAACATCCGGGTTCCCAAACCAGCAACGGGTATAACAGCCTTTTTTACCTTTTTATTTATTGCTGACATTACATTATCTCCTACTGCTATGTTGTCACTGAAAAATTCCTTTACAGATTAAACCATAGCGTTAACTCTCTGAAAAAATCGTATGTGTGAAGAAAATCGTACGCGTAAATACGCATAAAAAATAACGCGCACGAGTATACCAGTTAATTCAACCAGATATACAGTGCGCAAGCTTTTAATCACACTTACGTGATTCAATGTTTAGCATCACCATAGAATGATACATAAATGTTATAAAATCACTGATAAGACGGTGGAGAAAACATCAGTTTTATTTGATTTTTGTTATTCCATATTCTGCATTGCCAAAAAGAGCTACGTCCACTACTCTGGCTTGAATGAGTGATCTTCAATGTACCAAAGGGAGTTCCTTTATCTAACTGTTTCTGACAACCCTCTGACTTAATATGTGCATTTAATCCAGTTGACGACAATAAAATGGTCTTATTATGAGTATCATAATAACCCAGTAGTAGCGGAAGTGATTCAGCTTCCTTCTCATTATTCAATATCCAGTTCAGATCATTCATAATGTCTTGCATATCTAACGAGCCATTTTTTTTATAAAAACTTCTTTTTTTCAATAAATTATTGAAAACCACTCTTAATAGCAGCGCAGAAATAGTACCTCTGTCTTTCGAATGACTGATATCAAGACAATAGAACATCATTTCCTTTTCTGAAAATGCAGCGATATCGAAAACCAAGCCTGCTTTACCTACAGTATTCAACAAACGATAATTTACCCTACAGTTAGCAATAACTTGGGAAACAGGCGGTTGTAACTGCTTTACTAGTCCCCATGCAGTGGCTGCATGCTGTTTTAATATCGTTAATTCCTGAACTAAGCAGATCCGCTCTATCGCCTCAGAAGAAAATAATTTTGGATATAAATAATCCAATGCAATCTTCTTTATTTCATTGAAATTAACTATTGGTTTTAACAAGATATCCTTAGCACCAAGACGCAAGGCATTATCTATCTTCATCATTTCATTTGTCGCAGAAACAATAATAATGGGAATAGTCAACCCTTTTGCCGCCATATGTCTAATAAACTCAAGGCCAGTCATGATAGGCATATTCAAATCACAAAAGATGAGTTCAGGTTTTATCTCTGCGTCTACCTTCTCTAATGCCATCTTTCCATTTGATGCGCACACCGTTACCGCCCCTAGTGAATTCAAATAGCCAACTAGTGAGGAACAAAAAAACGGCTCATCTTCTACTACTAATATCCTCTTTCCGCTCAATACTTTTTCCATCACGGCGGCCCCTTACCAAATATTGCGACCATTGCCCATATTCGAGTATCATCAGCCGATGATATCCCAATAGACCGGTACTATTTATACACTTACATATCTTTGCAATATCGCTCATATTAACAACAACCTCTTTAAATAATTGGAGTTATTTTGACAAAAATGTGCCCCTGCGGCAGTGGCTCACCTTTTACACATTGCTGTAGCCCCTATATCGAAAATCATCATCCTGCTCCAAATGCCGAATCCTTGATGCGTTCCAGATATAGTGCTTACGTCACACAAAATGCAGACTACCTGACCGCTACCTGGCATCCTGATTGTCACTCTGAAAATTGGCGTGCAGAAATAGAACAAAGTTTTGCCGGTGTACAATGGCTAGGATTAAATGTCCTCGAAATGCATGAAGGCAAACATAATAACGAAGCCTATGTCGAATTTTCAGCTTGCTTTATTGAACAAGGAAAGCAAGATAGACAATTGATTCATGAACGCTCGCGTTTTTTGCGCATTGACCAACGTTGGTTTTATATAGATGGCATTCGTCCTCAGGTCGGCCGTAATAGCCTTTGTCCATGTAGTTCAGGCAAAAAATACAAGAAGTGCTGTGGTTAAATCAGTATCTAAATTTCAAACATAACAATTCACACAGTGAAGAATACTTGAGGATCTCTCAATCCATGCAAAACACAAACATACAAAAAAAAATCTTGCGTACAATTTGTCCTGACTCCAAAGGATTAATCGCAAAAATCACAAACATTTGCTACAAACACCAATTAAATATCGTTCAAAATAATGAGTTTGTGGATCATCGTACTGGGCGTTTTTTTATGCGTACAGAGCTGGAAGGTATTTTCAATGATGAAACTCTTCTGGCCGATTTGGATGATGCCCTGCCTGTCGGTTCAAGCCGAGAATTAAATACTGCGGGTCGCCGTCGGATCGTTATCATGGTGACAAAAGAAGCGCATTGCATTGGTGATATCTTGGTAAAAAGCGCTTATGGTGGGCTGGATGTCGAAATTGCTGCTGTTATCGGCAATCATACGATCCTGCAACAACTGGTTGAGCAATTCGGTATTCCATTCCATTACATCAGCCATGAAGGTTTAACCCGCGAACAGCTTGATGAAGCCTTGATGGCCCAGATTGATCAATATAAACCCGATTATGTTGTGCTCGCGAAATATATGCGTGTCTTAACACCAGCATTTGTTCAACATTATCCGAATCAGATAATCAACATTCACCACTCATTCTTGCCAGCATTCATCGGTGCACGTCCTTATCATCAGGCTTATGAACGTGGTGTCAAAATCATTGGTGCTACGGCTCATTATGTAAATGATAATTTGGATGAAGGCCCAATTATCACTCAAGATGTAATAAATGTGGATCATACCTATACAGCTGAAGAGATGATGCGTGCAGGACGAGATGTTGAAAAGAATGTACTGAGCCAAGCGTTACACTGGGTCTTTTCTCAGCGAGTCTTTGTATACGGTAACCGTACCGTTATTCTTTGATAAGCAGTAAAGCATTTTGTCACAGGCCATAACTTGATCATCAAGTTCAAAAAAACGGCGCTTGATACTTTATTTTCAATTAACTACTTTACAGCGGCGGCTTATTTGATATTATGCCGTCCGCTGCTAACGACAGCACAAAATTCAAAATCTGGTGGGGTTCCCGAGCGGCCAAAGGGAGCAGACTGTAAATCTGCCGTCACAGACTTCGAAGGTTCGAATCCTTCCCCCACCACCATCAAAGATTTACTTTTTACTCCCAACAAAACAACAAAAACAACCTATACCTCCCCAAGAAAAGACGAGAACTTTCGATCAAAGTTCAAATTGAGCGTAGCGATATAACAATGCGCGCAGCGCGTTGAATTGAATGTAGGGGGATAATGAGATGTTTAGCGTGTAATCAAAAGTGAGGAACGAAATGACGAATCCCCCTTCCTCACCACTATCAAAGATCTGCTTCAAGCTCTCAATGCATTGCAAAAACAACAAATAGATATTCCATTGCTGACATCAACTATCGATACTAATCACTCTAGATTAACGACCAAATTAATGTTTTAAAATTAATGCATTTGGGCAAGTATCAATAGCGGAGCTGAGTATCCTAACAGTTTGCTCCGCTTATTCAATCGGTTACTCCATATCGCTGACAGAGTCGATGAAACGATTTAACACACTTGAATGAGATTTTGATTTGTAGACATAACACTGATTAAGTGCATCAGGTCGTGATATTGGAATGAAACCTAAGCTTTCTCCCTCTTCCAATGCACCGGAATGGGAATCTGTAATAAAAATATAATCAGTTGACTGAATAAAATTCAGACAGCATTCTATATTATCCATCTGCCGAATATTGACTTTCTCCCCATTTTTTATCATTTCCTCTTCCAAATTCTTTATCAAATTACCTTTATAGAGTACTGGATCACATAACCAAGTTCTCTTTTTCAGCAATTGAGTAAAGTCCCCATGTACTTCATCCAATAACTCTTTACGGCAGCAGATCCCCAAATTTGGTCCATCAATTTTCCGTACAAGACTGAATCGGTCACTAAGTATTTTTTCTGAACTTAAAATTATTGTATTGCCCTCATAGTCAACTATTTCATCAATGTTATCATAACTGAAGCGTAATATATTAACCTGAGCATTATTTCTGTCCGCTGCTTTATAAAGCGAAATCAGATGCTTTTTCTTACCCCAATCATGGTATATATTTACAACATTACAAATACTCCCGCTGATGTGTTTCTTTGTAATTTCCTTCTCTTTCAAATAGAGCTCTTTTAGGTCATTATATAACTCCACTCCGTCTTTGGTCAGAATCATCCCAAACTTCTCCCTTTTAAATAAGCGCTTTCCTAACGTCGCCTCAAAGTCTTTAATTGATTTAGCGACTGGGGGAGTCGTACGGTTCATCACTCTTGCCGCCTTGCTTAAAGAACCCATTTCCACCACCGCCATGAATGCTTCTAATTTACGAGAAAAAAACATAATTCACCGTTCCTATGTAACTTGTGGCTAAAATAATATCCTTGAAATGGCCTTCTCATCAGGTAACCGCTAAATCAAACTTGATATTGTGAAGGTATAATTTTGTACAATAAAAACAGATATTTTTCAAATGACATTTATATAAAATGCCAGTCCCTGATGCAATAATGCGGTTTAGATGAACTATATTATTCATCTATATCATGATGAATATTCCACCGTGATTGTAAACCTTTAATAAATATAACCATGGCCTACAAGTCCAAATTTCTATCAGAGATTGATTAACTCTTCTACTTTTTCATTAATTAATTTTTGTAACGCATGACATAAAATAAATTCCAAGGATAAAAACCCTCACAAAAATTATAATATCAGGAGTTGAATATAACATATTATGACTAATGAATTATTATGCATCCATTAATTTATTACTTATTAATTTTGTGCTTTTTATTATATATAAAAACGATTCGATACTCTAAATTTTAGATAACTAGCGTATTATGCGCAGTATAGTATGATATATAAGAGTAAAATAGCTAGATATCAAGATAATTAGGTAAAATTTATTATTTAATAAATAGTTACATCTTTATTTATATCTGTTAACATTAAAAATCAGTATATTTATTAGGTGATTATAACGATATGAAATTTATCTCATTCAATATTAATGGGCTGCGAGCACGTCCTCATCAACTTGCTGCTCTTGTTGAAAAACACCAACCAGATGTTATCGGATTGCAGGAAATAAAAGTTCATGATGAAATGTTTCCCTTAGAAGAAGTAAGCAAACTGGGCTATCACGTTTTCTATCATGGGCAAAAATCACACTATGGTGTAGCCCTGCTTACCCGTCAGCAACCCGTAAAAGTTCGTAAAGGTTTCCCTACCGATAGTGATGATGCACAACGCCGCATTATTATGGCTGAGATTGAAACACCTTTCGGTTTATTAACCGTAATCAACGGTTATTTTCCTCAAGGAGAAAGCCGTGAGCACCCGATTAAATTTCCTGCAAAAGAAAAGTTTTATCAGGATTTGCAATCCTACCTAGAAAATAATCACTCTCCGAAATCGAATATTCTGATTATGGGAGATATGAATATCAGCACAACCGATCTTGATATTGGGATCGGAGAAAATAACCAAAAACGCTGGTTAAAAACTGGGAAGTGCTCTTTCTTACCGGAAGAAAGAGAATGGATGGAGCGTCTTAAAAATTGGGGGCTCATCGATACATTCCGGGTACAACACCCCGAAATCAATGATCAGTTTTCCTGGTTTGATTATCGTTCAAAAGGTTTTGATGACAATCGTGGACTACGTATTGATTTGCTGCTTGCCAGCCAACCATTGGCAAAACGGTGTATCTCTTCTGGTATTGATTATGCTATTCGCAGCATGGAAAAACCGTCTGACCACGCCCCTGTTTGGGCAGAGTTTGAAATATAATCACCAGACATGAAACACAGCACCCTAATTGGTGGTGCTGTGTTTTCATTTTAGTTATGCTTGATTGGTATTATTTGTTTTGCTCTTGCTGGTTTTTGCCTGTTTTCCTTTCCCTTTTTTACCTTTCGCGGGAACAGGGGGCAAATCCCTAAAGGCTTTCAAATTACGATACTGTTTTGCTTGCCAGATTAATTGCTGCAATGCTTCCTGAAGAGGCAGCATAAAATCCTGATAACGGAATTGCTTTTCGCTGATTTGCGTCAGTCGAGATTCCCAATGTGCTGTCATATCAGGTAATACAGCCATATCCGGCAATACATGGATCAAGGCTCGACCAGCAGGAGTAGCATGAATGTGGCGCCCTTTTTTGTACAGGAACTCCCGCTTGAATAGCAGTTCAATAATCCCAGCTCGAGTTGCTTCCGTACCCAAGCCATCGGTTGCCCTCAGCACCTTCTTCAAGGCCTTATCCTGAACAAATCGAGCTATGCCTGTCATTGCAGACAATAATGTTGCATCACTGAAAGGTCGTGGTGGTTGTGTCTGTCTTTCTACCACTTCACCCTTCTCACACAAAAGCTCATCTCCCTTAGCAACAACAGGTAATGGAGTACCTTCATTTTCTTCATCCCGCTCTTTGTTGCCAAGCAAGGTTCTCCAACCTGCTTCTGCCAAAAAACGTGCTTTAGCAATGAATTTTCCGCCTGTAATATCAAGTTCAATCGTACACTTCCGGAATACCGCATCAGGGAAAAATTGCATCAGATATTGCCTGGCAACCAAGCTGTAGATGTGGCTTTCATGCTCGGTCAAGTTAACTTGGCTACTGCGGGCGGTAGGAACAATCGCATGGTGCGCATCAACTTTCTTATCATCCCAACAACGATTCTTTTTCTCTATATCCAAGGCATCCTGCGGAAACAGGTGTGCAGCATGAACCGAAATAGCATTCAAAACCGCATGACGCCCCACAAAATGTTCTTCTGGCAAATAACGGCAATCAGAACGAGGATAAGTGATCAATTTATGGGTTTCATAGAGCCGCTGGCAGATATCAAGTACATCTTGGGCGCTCAAACCAAAACGCTTGGCGGCTTCAATTTGCAAGGAAGAAAGCGAGAATGGCAATGGTGCCGTTTCTGATTCTCGCTTATCCTGATATGCGGAGACATAGGCAGGTTGTCCAGTAATACGCGCCACGACATGCTCTGCCAATGGACGATGGATAACTCTTCCCTCTTCGTCCTGAAAATCAATGCAGGATTCACTAGGCTGCCATAAGGCCGTGAATCGCTCTTCATTCGGCGTGACAATATGCGCTTTGACCTCAAAGAAATCTTTCGGCACAAAATGCTCTATCTCTTCATCACGGCGAACGACCAGCCCCAGAATAGGCGTCTGGACACGCCCAACAGATAATACGCCCTGATAACCCGCATTCTGACCCAATAACGTATAAGCACGGGTCATATTGATGCCATAAAGCCAATCTGCTCTGGCTCTCGCGAGTGCAGAAACACACAAGGGGACAAATTCCCGGTTGCTCCTCAGTCGTTCAATAGCCTTTGTGACCGCCTGAGGATTCAGGTCATTGATTAGACAGCGCAGGACATTCTGTTTTTTTTCGGGATCCAGATCCAAAAAGTCCAGTACTTCATCCACCAGCAATTGCCCTTCACGATCAGGGTCACCGGCATGGACAACTTCGTTGGCCCTTTCCAACAGGGATCTAATCGTATTGAGCTGTTTAGCCACGGCAGCCCGTGGCTTTAACTGCCATTTTTCAGGAATGATCGGTAAATCAGCCAATACCCAGCGAGCATAACGACTATCGTAGGCATCTGGCTCAGCCTGCTCCAATAGATGGCCGACACACCAAGTAACAAACTGGTTATTACCACATTCGATAAACCCATCCCCACGCCGATGGGGTTTCGGTAAAACATCCGCTATAGCTCTCGCTAGGCTAGGTTTTTCTGCAATAAAAAGACGCATGGAATTATTCAATAACTTCAATCAATGCCCTGCCTGAGCCGAGTTCAGTCAGTTCACCAATCGCAATCAAATCAATGTTGTGGCTTCGTGCAATAGCTTTCGCCTCTTCCACGGCATCCGGCAAAATAGCCAGCAATAAACCACCCGAAGTTTGTGGGTCACACAGGAGATGACGTTGACGAACAGTCATTTTCCCAATTAAGTGCCCATAACTGTCAAAGTTGCGCCCTGTGCCACCAGGTACGCAACCTTTTTCGATATAAGCATCAACATCTGGCAATCTTGGCACTTGTGAAAATTTGACCATTGCTTGAACGCCCGAACCTTCACAAACTTCCCCCAAATGCCCTAACAGGCCAAAACCTGTTACATCCGTCATCGCCGTAACACCATCAATCCCTGCAAAATCTGTCCCTGCCTTATTCAACCGGCACATCGTTTCTTTCGCAACACCTTGGTGTTCAGGCTGAAGCAAGCCTTTCTTTTCAGCCGTGGTCAATACACCGACGCCTAAAGGTTTAGTCAGAAACAGGAGACTTCCCGCTTTTGCCCGATTATTACGCTTCACACGTTCAATATTGATGATACCGGTCACTGCCAAACCAAAGATAGGTTCCGGTGCATCAATCGAATGTCCACCTGCAAGAGAAATGCCCGCTTCCTTGCAAACAGCCCGACCTCCCTCAATGACTTTTTGAGCGATTTCTGGGGACAACTTAGCAATTGGCCAGCCCAGAATCGCAATCGCCATTATGGGTTTTCCGCCCATTGCATAAATATCGCTGATGGCATTAGTGGCCGCAATACGACCAAAATCAAACGGATCATCAACAATCGGCATGAAAAAATCCGTAGTACTAATGATGCCGATACCATTACCAATATCATACACAGCAGCATCGTCACGGGTTTCATTACCCACCAGCAGATTAGGATCGAAAAATTTTGCCTGTTCACTGTGCAAGATCGTTTCCAGCACTTTGGGTGAAATTTTGCAGCCACATCCGGCACCATGGCTATACTGAGTCAGACGGATTTCAGTTGACATTGCTCGCTCCAGTTAGAAATAACTGACAAAGTTTGTCAAATCTGGTGTTGATACTTTTGCAGGAGCTTTGAGTTCCGGTGTTCCTAAATAGAGGAACCCCACAATTTCGTCATTCTCCTCACAACCCAAACCTGCCCTGACAGTTGGATCTTCTGTCCATGAGCCTGTACGCCATATTCCGCCAAAACCTTGGGCGACTGCTGCCATTTGCATGGCATGAACCGCACATCCCGCTGCAACGACTTGTTCCCATGCAGGTACTTTCGCATGTTCAACTACCTTGGCAATAACTGTGATAATCATAGGAGCGCGGTAAGGCGCATTTTTCGCCTTTTCTTCAACCTCTTTTCCCAATTCCCCCTCAATTGCTGCTTGTTCAAGAAGTTTACTAAATTTATTAATTCCTTCTCCCCGCATCACAACAAAATGCCAAGGACGCAATGCTCCATGGTCAGGAGCCCTCATCCCTGCGGCTAAAATATGCTGCAATTCATTTCCTTCTGGGGCAGGTGTCGTTAAACGTGAAGCTGAACGACGATTCAATAAAAGTTCCAAAGCATTCATTGTGTTCTCCTGAATAAGATAGTCTGTCACGGCTCAACATTCTCTGTTTATTCGTTAGTGAATGAAAGCACATAAACCGTTTTTTCAATCATTCACGTGATTTCCAGCTGACATTTACAGGCGAGCTGATTAGGATAACCTCATTTGATCCCATAACTGGAGACGATATGCGTACTTTATGGAGTGTTATAACGGCGTTATTTAAATGGAGTTGGGCATTGCTAAATTTTGTTCGCCAACTTATTTCCAATCTTATCTTTATCCTGCTGGTTGTTGTCATTGCTGTTGGCATAATCGTTTATCAACAACAATCCAAACCCGATGATAACTATCGCGGGGCATTATATGTCAACCTGTCTGGTGTTGTTCTTGATCATATCTCTGCTCACAATCCACTTGAGCAATGGGGGAAAAATCTTTTTGGCCCTTCCAATAGCAATGTTCAAGAAACCTCCCTATTTGACATTGTTGACAATATTCGTCGCGCCAAAAATGACCCCAAAATTACCGGGATGGTATTAAAACTGAATGATTTTATAGGTGCAGACCAGCCTTCCATGAAATATATTGGCAAGGCTATTGACGAATTTAAAGCAGCAGGCAAACCGGTTTTTGCAATCGGTGATGCTTACAGCCAATCACAATATTATTTAGCCAGCTATGCGGATGAAATATACTTATCTCCACTAGGTTCCGTTGATATCCATGGTTTCTCAACCAACCACTTATACTACAAATCATTATTAGATACGTTGAAAGTTTCCACCCATATTTTCCGTGTGGGCACCTATAAATCAGCAGTTGAACCCATGTTGCGGAATAATATGTCAGAAGAAGCCCGTGAAGCTGACAGCCTCTGGATTAACGAGCTTTGGAACCATTATTTGAATACCATTGCGGTTAACAGGCATATCCCTGCCGATCAAGTCTTCCCTGGAGCAACCAACTTTATCGAGAAATTCCGTAAAGCTGGCGGAGATGCTGCACTGTATGCATATCAAAACAAGCTGGTGGATTATATTGAACCGCGCAGTGCAGTTGAAAAGAAAATGAAAGAGATATTCGGTTGGAATGAAGAACAACAACATTTCAATTACATCAGTATCTATGACTACATTGCCCAAAAACCAGTAAAAGACTCAGATGACAACAAAGGTAACATTGCCGTCATTATTGCTGAAGGTGCGATTTTAGAGGGTAAACAATCATCAGGTATAGTGGGAAGTGACACGGTTGTAGAACAACTGCGTGAAGCACACCATAATCCCAACATAAAGGCTATCGTATTACGAGTGAACAGCCCAGGTGGCAGTATCGGTGCATCTGAAATTATCCGCAGTGAACTTGCCGCTATCCGCAATGGCGATAAGGAAAATAATGGCAAAGGTGCAAAACCCATTGTTGTTTCAATGGGCGGACTAGCAGCATCAGGCGGTTACTGGATATCCACTCCTGCTAACTACATCATTGCTGCTCCAAATACATTAACAGGTTCCATCGGTGTTTTTGGTGTCCTTCAGACCTTTGAAAAAACCCTTAATCATATTGGTGTGAATACAGACGGTATTTCAACGACCCCATTGGCTGATATTTCTGCAACCAAAGGTATCAACCAAGAATTCTCAGACATAATGCAATTGTCTATTGAAAATGGCTACGGCAAGTTTATCGGACTGGTTGCAAAAACCCGCAATAAATCTCTGGACGAAATCAATAATGTCGCCCAAGGGCGCGTTTGGAGCGGTTTTGATGCCAAGAAGTATGGTTTAGTCGATCAACTGGGTGATTTTGATGACGCGGTCAAAAAAGCCGCCGAATTGGCAGGAGTCAAAAATGTATCACTGGATTGGATGCAGCCTGAGCTATCATTTTCTGAAAAAATGATGTTAGGGCTAACTTCATCAGCGCAAGCCCTGCTGCCTAATACGTTGCAATCAATGTTGCCGGCTCCATTCGCCCAAGTTGCTCAAGACATGAAAAAGCAAGCGGTATTTTATAACAACATGAATGATCCACAGAATATCTATACGTTCTGTCTAAATTGTGTTGATGTCCGTTAAAAACGACTAACAAAGTCCTCTATCAAATTTGAAGCCTGATCTCACCATCAGGCTTTTTTTATTCCGTATAGTCCCTATAATCCGGCTAAATATTTTTATTGAGGCGTTACCATGCAGAAGAAATCCATCTATGTTGTTTACACTGGCGGCACAATCGGGATGCAACATTCCCCCAATGGATACATTCCTGTTTCCGGCCACTTACAGCAGCAGCTCGCAAAAATGCCCGAATTTCACCGCCCAGAAATGCCAACATTTACGATCCGTGAACACCAGCCTTTGATTGATTCTTCTGATATGAGTCCTGACGACTGGAGTATTATCGCGAATGATATTTACCAGAATTATCATGACTATGATGGCTTTGTTATTCTGCATGGTACGGATACCATGGCGTTCACTGCATCAGCGCTCTCTTTCATGCTTGAAAACCTCAATAAGCCCGTCATTGTGACAGGGTCACAAATTCCTTTAGAAGCATTACGTTCCGATGGGCAAACAAATCTACTTAACGCGCTGTATCTCGCGGCTAACTATCCTGTCAACGAGGTCGGTCTGTTTTTCAACAATAAATTGTTTCGTGGAAATAGAACGATTAAAGCCCACGCTGATGGCTTTGATGCCTTCTCATCCCCAAACTACTCTCCACTGATGGAAGCTGGGATCAACATTCGTACTTTCAAAACAAACTCCATACCTGTCGATCACAGCAAATTTGTCGTAAACCCGATCACATCGCAACCGATTGGTGTTGTGACCATCTATCCAGGATTATCCAGTCAGGTAGTGGAAAATATTCTAATGCAGCCGGTCAAGGCATTGATCTTACGATCATATGGTGTTGGCAATGCTCCTCAGTGTGCTGCTTTGCTGAAAACATTAAAGGAAGCGACCGAGCGAGGGATTATTGTGATTAATTTGACACAGTGTATTTCTGGCCGGGTCAATATGGGAGGTTATGCTACTGGTCACTCTCTGGCTGCATCGGGTGTTATTAGTGGTTATGACATGACTTTCGAAGCAGCTTTGACGAAATTACACTATTTACTGAGTCAATCTTATACAACTGAAGAGATCCGCCACCTGATGCAAAAGAATCTGCGTGGGGAATTGAGTTACTCCGATGAATAATAAATAGGTAAATCGAAAAATATGATAAAAACAGCATTATTACTGATCGATCTGCAAAATGACTTCTGTACTGGGGGCGCACTGGCGGTCAAAGATAGCGATACAGTGATTGAGGTAGCCAATAAAGTCATCGAGCTGTGCCAGGAAAATAACATTTCTGTCATTGCTAGCCAGGACTGGCACCCAGATAACCACATGAGCTTTGCAGCCAATTCTGGGCAGAGAATTGGCGAATTAGGTGAACTCAATGGCATTCCCCAAATATGGTGGCCTGTTCATTGTGTGCAAGAACAATTTGGTGCAGAGTTCCATCCTGCGTTAAATCAATCTACTATCCAAGAAGTTTTCCGAAAAGGTGAAAACCCCCAGATAGATAGCTATAGCGCATTCTTCGACAATGATCATAAAAGCAAAACTCGCCTGCATGGATGGTTGACCGAGAAAAATATCCAGCGTCTGTTTGTGTTGGGCATCGCTACAGATTACTGCGTCAAATTTACTGTGCTTGATGCTTTAGCGCTAGGCTATGAAACCTATATAATTATTGATGGTTGCCGTGGTGTTAATATTCGGGCAGATGACAGCCAACACGCATTTGAGGAGATGGCCGCCAAAGGCGCTAAATTAATCCCACAGAGCGAAATAATCACCATTTTGTAAGTGCTAATGGCCTAATAAACATAACCTCGTCCTATTTCTGCCAAAGACGAGGTTTTTATTTCAATCTTCTGACTGAGGTTTTAATTTTGCGACCATTTCGGCTTGAAATGTAGCCTTTAACTCTTGCTTGCTTTTTATAGTAATTTGACCATCCGTGCCAATCGTCATATGTTCAGGATCATGATTATGCTTGGCTTGCCAGAGCATCACTGCCTGTAAACTATGTTCTTTCTGTTCTGACGTGAGGGGTATACCATCCTGCCACTTCCCCAATTCAACAGCCTGAACCAATCGCTGATAAATTTCAGGCGTCATGGCAGAGAGTAAATCATCCAACTTCATCGATATTTCCTTACATGTACTATTTACACGACTACAAGCCGACACGGTTACAAGTTAATACTGTTACGACTTAATATCATTATCAGTTAATAACACACTGAATCGTTTCTACAAAGTAATTAGATTCAACGTTTCATTTAGATGCAAAAACCTTCAGGAATAGCATTAGCCCGCTGTTTCTTCACCAGTTTCTTGATCAACAAAACGTAGCGCTGCTGAATTAATGCAAAAACGCTCTCCTGTTGGTTTGGGGCCATCGGGAAAAACGTGCCCTAAATGAGCCTGACAGTGGCCGCAACGTACCTCTATGCGATGCATGTTATGAGAATAATCATCAAGACAAGCGATAGATTCATCATTGATCGGCTGATAAAAACTCGGCCACCCACATCCCGAATCAAATTTAGTATCAGAAACGAATAATGGCTGACGGCAACATAGGCAATGGTAAAGGCCACTTTTTTTGTTGTGCAGTAGTTTTCCTGAAAATGGCGGCTCAGTGCCTGATTCTTGCGTAACGTGGCGCTGCATTACACTAAGCTGTTCTATGGAAAGGGAAATATTTTGACTTTTAGTCATAATGACCACCTTTTAAGGCCAGTATTTTCAATAAAAAATCATCGAAAACAACAAAAAATTAACATCAAAATGTCAAAACGCATTCTAACCCATTCAACATAGCAATTTACTTTACTAATTGTGATAAATCTCACATATCTAACCGATGGTAACTTTAAATATATCCTTATACCCCGATAATGATGTGCGTAGAGCTTGCCCCAGCTGTATAGCAAGCGTTCAGATAGTGATGACTAAATTGATCTTTTTCAATTGTTGACACGATTCCGCTTGACGGCTGGTAAGATTTTGGTAACTTTAGAAACAACTTTTAATTCACTAAATTCACTAAAAAATAGCTGGTGGAATACTATGACTATCAAAGTAGGTATTAACGGTTTTGGTCGTATTGGCCGTATTGTTTTCCGTGCTGCACAAGAACGTTCAGATATTGAAATCGTTGCAATCAATGATCTGTTGGATGCAGAGTACATGGCTTACATGCTGAAATACGATTCAACCCACGGCCGCTTCAACGGTACAGTTGACGTTAAAGACGGTCAGTTGGTTGTTAACGGCAAAACCATCCGCGTTACATCTGAAAGAGACCCAGCTAACCTGAAATGGAACGAAGTGGGTGTTGATGTCGTTGCTGAAGCAACCGGTATCTTCCTGACTGACGAAACTGCGCGTAAACACATCGCTGCTGGCGCGAAAAAAATTGTTCTGACTGGCCCATCCAAAGACGACACACCAATGTTCGTTATGGGTGTAAACCACAACGCTTATGCAGGTCAGGAGATCGTTTCCAACGCATCCTGCACCACCAACTGCCTGGCTCCACTGGCTAAAGTTATCAATGACAAATTCGGCATCGTTGAAGGTCTGATGACGACTGTTCACGCAACAACGGCTACCCAGAAAACTGTTGACGGCCCTTCAGCGAAAGACTGGCGCGGTGGTCGTGGTGCAGCACAGAACATCATCCCATCTTCTACCGGTGCAGCAAAAGCAGTAGGTAAAGTGATCCCAGAACTGAACGGCAAACTGACTGGTATGTCTTTCCGTGTTCCTACTCCTAACGTTTCTGTGGTTGACCTGACTGTACGTCTGGCTAAACCAGCAACTTACACAGAAATCTGTAATGCAATCAAAGAAGCAGCAGAAGGCGAGTTGAAAGGCATTCTGGGCTACACTGAAGATGACGTTGTTTCTACTGATTTCAACGGCGAAAAACTGACTTCTGTATTCGATGCAAAAGCAGGTATCGCTCTGAACGACAACTTTGTCAAACTGGTTTCTTGGTATGACAACGAAACTGGTTACTCCAACAAAGTTCTGGATTTGATCGCTCACATCTCTAAATAATTGAGCTTCATACCCGTTCAAAAGCCATCTGTGTACAGATGGCTTTTATATTTATATCTCCAAAATTTATTTTTCCAAAACATTGAGTTATTCTTATGCCTTGGTTCAACTGCCAATTCAGGTTTACATAAGGTTATGACAGATGCTTGATAAAATTTTCTCATTACCGGTTGTAGAACAAATATCCCCTTATATCAGTCAGCGAAACATCGATGATTTTCCGTTGATTGTTGTTTCCCATCCTATAGCACGCGGTGCGATCAGTATTCAGGGGGCGCATCTAATCACATGGCAACCTAGTGGTGAAAAGCCGATATTATGGTTAAGCGATAAAACAGCTTTCGGTGCAGGCACTGCTATTCGTGGTGGTATTCCCATCTGTTGGCCTTGGTTTGGTTCATCTACCGCTCCTAGCCACGGATTTGCGCGGATATTGCCTTGGGAACTCAAGGCACACAATGAGAATGAGAATGGTGTTATTTTGACATTCGCACTACAAGATAACGCTTATACCCATAAATTATGGCCACATGAATTCACGCTGATTGCTCGCTTTAAATTAGGGGAAACCTGCGAAATAGAGTTAGAATTTCACGGTGAATATCAAGCTACCGCTGCCCTTCACTCTTACTTCAATGTCAGTGACATCAATCAAATTCAGGTCAGTGGGCTTGGAGCCCATTTTATTGATACCGTTGCCAATAGAGAGCAATACGTCCATGAAGATTTAATCTTCAAAGGACGAACCGATCGTATCTATACAGAACCTGACGATTTTAACCTGCTCAGAGATCCTCAATGGAAACGGACGATTGAAATACACCATTATCACCATAGTGATGTGGTGTGCTGGAACCCGGGTGCTGCACTTTCTAGTAGCATGAAAGATATGAGCAAAGAAAGTTATAAAAATATGGCTTGTATCGAGACTGCCCGTATCAATAACCCATTACGACCTAAGAACGGCAACCCTGACAGACTTTCTGTTGTTATCCGCTGCCGCAAAATCTCTGGTGGTATCTAGGAGCTGTAATATATCGCCAAATTCATACCCAAACGGCTCATCGGAATACACATAGACGTCTTTTTTCCTGTATTTTCCCTCTTTGATAATTTGGCAGGCTTTTCAGGGAAACAAATTAGAGAAAGTGGTCCATCAGATAGCGGGTAATCTTTGTCATCCACTTTAAACGTGATGCTGCTGTTAGTCGGATTACTATAATAGAATTCGTTTTTCTTGCTATTCAGACCCAATTGATCACAGGCGGCAAGAAGTCCACAACAACACCTAGTTAAATGAAAGTAACGAGAAGCTGAACTCTGCCATGATGATTTTGGGAGTTCAGCTTTTCATTTTATTTATACCCAATTGGAAGATGGAGGATATATCAGAAAGTATAAGTAACGCCCGACCAAATAATACCGGAGTATGAACGATTGGTCATCGGGCTATTTTTAATTTGACTTGGTAAATGTTCCACACGCCCTGTCATGAAAGCAGCCCAACTCTTGGCAAAAGGATAATAACCGGATAATTCAACATAAGGGCTCCAACTATCCCCCGGTGTGTATTCAGCCAAGCCACTACGTACAGATTCGCGTTTTGTAATGCCATAACTATAACGATTCTGTTTTTCACTCCCCCAAACCACACCTATACCGGGTTTCAATATCCAATCACCTTGCTCGAAACTGTATAAATAGGCGAAATCAGCACTGACCCCTTTACTTTCACCCAACATATCCGCAGCAACGGAAGCACGCAATATTCCCCAATCTTCGTGATGCTGATAAGTAAATCCTCCCATCATTGTGTCACGACGGCGATCCAGCTTTTTCATTCGTTCATCTTTGCTATCATTGGGATGGAAAGCTTGAGGAGAGTAAAACACCTCAACGGAAAGCTGATCTTTAGGTTGATTCCAGAGGTAATAACCTGCTGCCAGCGTATGAAAATAAAAATTTTCACTTTCGTAAGAAACCATGGGAACCGGCAACACCTTATCTTTCGCTTTCATACCTTTGTAAGGTTTAGCTTCATACACTGCCGACAAACCAACAGACCATTCTCCAGCATATGCCACTGAAGAAAACAGACAAAGCCCCGCTACAGCAACAAACAGCTTGTTTTTATTCATTGTAATTCATTTCCTACCAGAACGGATTTTATGAAATAAGGAATAAAGTGTATTTATCAAAAGATTTATTGCCAACTATTTGATAAGGAATTTTTATTCAATCGCACTATATGTATAAAACAGGTATTTGCTCCAGAATAAAGAAAGAAAAATACCTGCAATAGAAAGGATTACAGCCTATCCCCGCAGGCCCTTAGTCAACTATGACGGGAACGCGCTTCGCTAAAGCGCACAGAAGTTCATAACCAATAGTTCCTGCCGATTCTGCGACCTCATCCACCGGTAGGTTTTTTCCCCACAACTCGACAATACTGCCTACATCTGCCTGTGGGCATAGCGTCAAATCAACTGTCAGCATATCCATTGAAATAGCACCCAATAACTGAGTACGAACGCCATCAACCATGACAGGTGTTCCCGTTGGGGCATGCCGCGGGTATCCATCCGCATAGCCACACGCTACTGTGCCTACACGCATGGGTTGCTGAGTCGTATAGCGACTGCCATAGCCAATTTTGTCCCCTTTGGGAAGTTCGTGAACTGCAATAATTTCGCTTTGCAGCGTCATAGTTGATTTCAACCCAACATCCGCAATATCACGCCACTTTCCGCTCGGAGATGCACCATAAAGAATAATGCCTGGCCGTACCCAACTTCCATGTGTCTTCGGATGCCACAAAACGGCACCAGAATTTGCCAAAGAGTGAGGAAGTGTGTTCATTTGCAGGCGTTTAACAACCGCAAACTGCCCATCGACACCAACTTCATTATCCGAATTAGCAAAATGGGTCATCAAAGTCACTGAATTAATATTTTTAACCCCTTCCGCCATTAAAACTACCTGCGGATACTCTTCTGGGGTGAATCCCAGTCGATTCATACCGCTATTGAGTTTCAAATAGATATCAATGGGATTGTCCAATCTGGCTTTTTCTATCTCCTCAAGCTGCCAATGGCTATGTACTGCGGTTGTCAGACGATACTCATTGATGATCTGCAAATCCGCGGGCTTGAAAAAACCTTCCAATAGCAGGATTGGTCCTTGCCATCCCTGTTCTCTTAAATAAATAGCTTCATTCATGTCAAGCAGTGCAAATCCATCCGTTTGCATGAGTACTTGCCATATTCTGTCCAATCCATGCCCATACGCATTCGCTTTCACTACCGACCAGACTTTACTATTACCGACCCTTTGACGAATAACCGCCAAATTATGGCGGAATGCATCGAGATGGATCGTTGCCAAAATAGGACGTGGCATGACGACCCCTTTTATAGTTTATGCAATATGTAAATAAGGCTTCATTGGAAGCACTTTTATATTGAATCCATTGATATATCTGAATACAGAGAGATCATCTGCCGCAATATCAGGTTTCTTGCCCGAAATTAAATCAGCTAGTAACTTCCCTGAACCACAGGCCATTGTCCAGCCTAATGTTCCATGCCCAGTATTTAAATAAAGATTCGAATATTTGGTTGGGCCAACAATAGGAGTTCCATCAGGGGTCATAGGACGCAAACCTGTCCAGAACGAAGCCTCCGCAATATTGCCACCATTGTGGTAAAGATCCTGAACAACCATTTTCAACGTTTCACAGCGACTCTGGGGCACATTCAAATTAAAACCGACCACTTCCGCCATGCCACCCACACGAATACGGTTATCAAAACGGGTAATGGCAATCTTATACGTTTCGTCCAATACGGTTGAGGCTGGCGCTCTTGATTCATCTATAATCGGCATCGTCAACGAATAACCTTTCAATGGATAAACCGGAATTTTGATAAGATCTTTCAATATCTCAGTAGAATAAGACCCCATCGCTACCACATAATTATCCGCTGTCATAATACCATCATCGCATTGGATACCCGTGATTTTATTCCCATCTACCAAAATCTGTTTAACTTGCTTACTGAATATAAACTTCACGCCAGCGTCTTCTGCCATTTTTGCCAGTGTCTTGGTAAACATCTGACAATCACCGGTTTCATCATTCGGAAGTTGCAACCCACCCATCAATTTATGAGAAGCATAGGTAAGAGCAGGCTCCACCGTTGCCAATTGTTCTGCAGTCAATAACCGATAAGGAACCCCTTCCTGCTTTAACACTTCAATATCATTGGTTGCATTATCAAATTGCTTGGCCGTTCTGAACAGTTGCAGGGTTCCTCCCTGACGCCCTTCATATTGGATACCCGTATCCGCTCTTAATTGTTTAATACAGTCTCGGCTGTATTCCGCCAGACGTACCATTCTACTTTTATTCATGACGTAATGGCTTGCATCGCAATTGCGCAGCATCTGCCACATCCAGCGTAATTGAAATAACGAACCATCAGGACGAATAGCCAGAGGTGCATGACGTTGGAACATCCATTTCATTGCTTTCAGTGGGATCCCTGGCGCCCCCCAAGGTGTTGCATACCCTGGTGAGATCTGGCCAGCATTACCGGCACTGGTTTCTTCTGCAGCACTATTCTGGCGATCAACCACGATGACTTCATGACCTTCCTGCGCCAAATACCACGCGCTGGTTACACCAATAACGCCGCTGCCTAAAATAAGGACCTTCATTCTGTCCCCTATTGATGAGTAATATTTTCAAGCATAATATGCTAAATACAAAAAACCAATACAGAATAATAAACTGCGATATGAATAATTAGCTTTTAAGATTTAAGTCACATTTTTATTACAAATTGCAGGTAAATCCTTTATTGAAAATACGAGTGAATATATAAAAAACAACCATAAATCATAAAATTAAAGAAGAATTAAATACTAAAAAACCCCTTTAATCCCTATCTATAGGAGTGATTTTCTCGGTAAAAAAGAAACATTACATTCACAATATGCGATTCAATAAATATTGAACTATGTAAAATTATAGAAATAATACCTCGTTCAAATATTAGTTAAATAGAATAATAATTTAAAAAATTGAATTATACAGTTTAGGTAAATTTTCAACGTCAATTAAAACACCAGAAATATCGTGGTATAAATAAGTTCAAAAAAAGAACAGGTATTAAGCGCACTACCTAAAGCGCACTACCTAAAATAGCAGGCATGTATTGAGGAGTGATTAGAGCGATGATTGGGGAAAAGGAACAAATCCCCAGAAACATAGATAATTCTCTATTATATAACTACATAGTATATCACTACGTGACTGGGGCGAATAAACGCAATCAACAACGCGGCAAATCAAAAAATGAAGAGTATAATCAACCGAAACGGGCTTCTACTAATTCATCGATCATAGCACCCTGCATACCATGCCAGATAATCCCACTCTCTTTGCCATAACTACGCACGCAATCCATGATTTTGTCATAGGATTGTTCCCGACACAGAGAACTTAATTGCTGGTAGAAATTCAATGCCAGATTACGTGCTTCAGGGCTGGAAAAATAATAGCGGCCAACGCGGGTATACAGGCCTTTCAATCCATTGATAATCAAACCATAGATTGGATTTCCTGATGCAAAGGCCAGGCCTCGGAAAATATCATAATCCACAGCGCTGAAAGACTCGGCGGTATCTTCCACGTTTTCTTTTTCCGCCAGAACTTCCAGTGATTTTTCAGGATTCTGTTTGAACGCAGTGCGAATAAAAATAGCGGCGATATTAGTTCGCACTGCCAATAAATTATCGATTAACTGAGGAACGCGATCATGATCAAGGCGTGCCAGCGTTTCTAGAATATTAAGACCGGATGTTTCCCAGAAGTTATTGACCTTTGTTGGCTTACCATGCTGAATAGTCAACCAGCCATCACGGGCAAGGCGCTGCAATACTTCACGCAAAGTCGTACGGGTGACACCGATCAATTCAGATAATTCACGTTCTGCTGGTAGTATGGAACCGGGTGGAAAGTGATTATTCCAAATACTTTCAATGATATACTCTTCCGCGAAACTTGCAGGACTTTGAGCCTTAATTACCATAATTTTAATTATTCCAAAGCAGTTTTCTTGGCTAATAATAGCCACTGATCATACCAGAATGTGTTTGTTCGACATAGTTACCTGGTAAATAAACCGCGAAAGAGTGAAAGGGCTCATAAAAAACGCAATCATTCACGGATTAATTATGTGCGGATCCCCTTAAATTGCTATCTTGTCGGGCGTATTATGCCCAATGTATTTCGATATGGCTGTTTAGATTTGTCTCACGTATCCACAAAGAGGAATGTTAATAATAATGGAAATCGGTATCCGACGTGCAGTGGTGAAAAACTTTCTCGGTAACTCGCCGGATTGGTACAAACTGGCTATCATTGTCTTTCTTATCATCAATCCACTGGTTTATTGCTTCGTCAGCCCCTTTGCTGCTGGCTGGATGCTCGTTGTTGAGTTTATCTTCACGCTGGCAATGGCATTAAAATGCTATCCTTTGCAACCCGGCGGGTTACTCGCTATTGAAGCAGTCATCATTGGAATGACTTCGCCAAAACAGGTAGGCCATGAAATTAGCAACAATCTGGAAGTCATTTTACTGTTGATTTTCATGGTCGCGGGCATTTACTTCATGAAACAGTTGCTGCTATTTGTTTTCACAAAGCTGCTGTTGAGTATCCGTTCCAAAAAAATGCTGGCTCTGGCATTCTGTCTGGCAAGTGCTTTCTTGTCCGCTTTCCTTGATGCCCTGACCGTGATTGCAGTCGTAATCAGTGTTTCAGTCGGATTTTACGCCATCTATCACCAATTTCTTTCCCAAAATGGCAATTTTGAGCTGAGTGATGATAAATTCATTGACAGTGAAGATAAAAAGCAGACGCTGGAACAATTCCGGGCATTTCTGCGCAGCCTGATGATGCACGCAGGTATCGGTACGGCATTGGGTGGCGTGATGACGATGGTCGGTGAACCGCAAAACCTGATTATTGCCAAGCACGTTGGTTGGGATTTTGTCACATTCTTTATCCGTATGTCGCCTGTTACCATTCCTGTGTTTGTTTGTGGTTTATTGGTCTGCTTGCTGGTCGAACACTTTAAATTGTTTGGTTACGGTGCTGAATTGCCTGAGCGCGTTCGTTCCGTTTTGGAAGATTACGATCAAAAAGCCACTGAAAAACGTACCCGTCAAGAAAAAGCCCAGCTTGTTGTTCAGGCGTTGATCGGCATTTGGCTGATTGCCGCACTGGCCTTCCATTTGGCCGAAGTGGGTTTGATTGGCCTGTCAGTCATTATTCTGGCTACCACATTTTGTGGTATTACCGAAGAACACGCACTGGGTAAAGCATTCGAAGAAGCTCTGCCGTTTACTGCATTGTTAACCGTGTTTTTCTCAGTGGTTGCCGTGATTGTTGACCAACAACTGTTTACACCATTTATTCAATTTGTCTTACAATCATCGCCAGCTTCACAGCTCTCCTTATTCTACCTGTTCAACGGTTTGCTCTCTGCGGTTTCTGATAATGTCTTCGTCGGTACGGTTTACATTAATGAAGCGCTGATTGCCCTGAAAAATGGTCTGATTTCACAACAGCAGTATGAATATTTGGCCGTTGCCATTAACACGGGGACTAACTTGCCATCCGTGGCAACACCAAACGGGCAGGCGGCTTTCCTGTTCCTGCTGACTTCAGCCCTCTCTCCGTTGATTCGCCTCTCTTATGGACGCATGGTGATGATGGCATTGCCTTATACCATTGTGATGACATTAGTAGGTTGGTTATGCGTCGAGTTCTGGCTAGTACCTGCCACTGAATATCTCATAAAACTCGGTTTGATCGCCCCGCTGTAATCGTTGACCGAATTTATCAATTTATCGTTGTATCCTGCCAGATGGTGTGTAAAACCACACTATCCGGCTTTTTTATTAACTGCTTTCCTGAAAAAATAGTGTGGTTGACTTTAATTTTATTTTTTTATGGCTGATGAAGCGGCACAATATACCCAATTATTTACCTTAATAAGATGGGAAGACAAAAATGTTTCAGTTTTTAAAACAGAGTTCCCAAGGGCGAGGCGCATGGTTATTGATGGCGTTGACAGCTCTTATCCTGGAAGCAACAGCACTTTATTTTCAACATGTGATGAAATTGCAGCCCTGCGTGATGTGCATTTATGAGCGTGTTGCGCTGTTTGGTATTTTGGGGGCTGCGCTACTGGGGGCAATAGCGCCTAAAACTCCACTGCGCTGGCTGGCGATCCTGCTGTGGATTTACAGCGCATGGCAAGGATTGCAACTGGCATGGGATCACACCATGATGCAGTTATACCCTTCCCCGTTTAATACTTGCGATTTTTTTGTCAGTTTCCCGTCTTGGCTGCCGTTAAGCAACTGGTTGCCTTCGGTGTTTGAAGCGTATGGGGATTGCTCAATGAAACAGTG
>NZ_JACOII010000073.1 GCF_016306625.1 Xenorhabdus lircayensis
GAATTAATTCAAATAGTTAGGATTGCAAATACAGAAAAGGCCACGCCGGAGCGCAGCCTTGAATGTTGACATTTGAATTTTTGTAAGGCCCTGGGCTTACGGGGCGAGGAATGCGCTAACATTTCTCAATATGTATGGAGGTAACTCAACCGCGACACACATGTTTGACAAACGTAGGATAGCGGTTCTCCCAACAAAATTCCATCTGTATGAGTTTATAAGTTGCGCTATCCGTGATCAACGGGGGTGTTGATCAAATCGTCAGAGAATAACCTTAACACATTGATTTATAAATACTATAGGCGTTGACCGACCCCGAGCAAAATATGGAGGCAGGTGCTGATCTCCTGCATCGGTTTCTAGATACTCTCAGGGGCTTAGCCTAATCCGCAGAGACCGCCTCTAGATGGTGTGCGGTACATCCGATAGTCCATGCACTGCCAATCAGCCTTGGCACTCTCCACATTGGTTAAGATGTCTTCTCCATGTTAAGCAAGGATAGCAATAGCTATCAAAAGACACCTTACCATTGCAGATACAAAAAAACCTACCGAAGCGAGGTCATAATTTAAATTGGGTACAATGCAAATTTACAATAGGTGATTATTGGTTGATTCCAAACCAACGGAAATTGCGTTCCACCTCTTTTGATTCCTCTTCTTGTGGCTTTATTATCCAATAACGACCAGTAGTAACAAACTCCATTACATCAATATATTTCATTGGAGCTTTAACTGGTAAACCCGTTAAATGGGATAAAGCCCTAGCGAACCCCGAACTTCCTGTGTAACACGCAACTAACCGAATGCTTCGAATACGATACATCAAGATCAATGGAGTTATACTTTGTTTAAGCTCATGTGGAGTCAAAGGTTTTGCATGAGGTAATCGCACCCGACAAGGAAAACCAAGAATTTCAGTCCCAGACATAGGACGAGCTACAGAATGGCCCTGAAAAATAGCCTTGTTTGGGTCTCCATGTCCAAAAATATTGAGTCTAGGCCCTGGTTGATGCTTCGGTATATCCAAAAAATAATGGTATTGCTCATCATGACTAACAATAAGTTTAACGCTACCTGTTACCGCTTCTTGCAAGGATAATTTATAAACATCCTTAAAGTAATGCCTATACCAGCCCATACCTCCTCCTTCCCCAAAGGCGTATACTTACTGTGATATACCTAAAGGTATAGAGGTTCAAGCTGAAAAATAATATTTTCTGACATTATCATCACAATTTAAAAATAATCACTTCCCGTTCGACTTCTCTCTTGCCGCCCAGTGGCGATCATGCTCTTCCGGTGTGGCTTTCTGGTCTTCAAATATATCCTCAATTTTAAAGCCATCGGGTAACAGCGCCCATGCAACATAGAAGTATCGTGGCTCAAGCTCATCGCCCATCCAAGGATAGATGCCAGCGTATTCTCCATCCCAAAACCTGACATACCCAATGTGCCAACCATCGCAGGTGTTATAAACCAGTACTTCTTTGTCGTTCATATCCGGCGTGGGTTGTTCAGCGGCGGGACGGAAAACTAAGGATTCTGTGACTGGTGCAGACATGCGTTCCCCCAGAAAGCAAAAAACCCCGCCGAAGCGAGGTTTAAATATTCGTAGTGTGTGTAGATACAATATCCCACTATTTGGAGATGTTACGCCAGCTTTATGCAAAATGCAAATATTGGTGACGATATAAACGGTTTATTTTGTCACCTCATCGAATACCGCTTTAGCTTTAGCATATTTTTCTTCCGTGTAACATTTACCCACCAGCGTTTGACAGGATACCTTTCCCGTTGCATTGCTGGCAAAGTTCACCCACTCGTTCGACTTCAATCCACGGTTCAATAATTACCACACCATCGGCACGAATAATGCCGGGATGTTTTTCAACGTTTTTCATCCCGTAGATAAGCCCTTTCCCCCGGCACTCCGAACACTGACAAGTCGAAGCCGCTGAACGGGCGTAGTTTTCAAACGCCATCTTGGCTAAGATCACCAGACATGGCCCCAGTTTATTTCCTGCGGCTTTCGATATCAGTCTGGGGACTGTTTGCCTTGCATATTTGGTTAACGCTTCTACCGTGCTGAACTTGTCTTCTTCACTGACATCGTTCTTGGCAAAAAATGCCGTCATCCCAAACTTAGCCTGTGACTCTGCCATCCCTAAAGCCGCCGCAGTATCCATCCCTTTCATTCTGCCCGGTGCGGTACTGGTGGAGGCGTCACTAAACGTCGGCGACTTGGGGTGAAAATGTTTCAGGGCTGATTCGAGTTTCATTCAGCACACTCCCCCACCAGATTCAGAATAATTCTGTCGGTCAGGTCTGAACGATCATCAAATCGCTCTTCGGATAGTATCCATTTACAGACGTCTATCGCTTCCTGACGGTTCACGGCCTGGAGGGTAACCAGTTTCTCTTCGAGGTAATCTTCCCGGTCATAGATATAATATCTTTCCCCATCACCATATCCGCCCGGATCAAGTTCTTTGGCAGCCACCTTACGTATCTGATATAACCCGTCCCAGTAAAGAAACTCACGAACAACATCAGACAAGGTATAGCTAAATCAGTATAACTTGACGCAGTCTACATGCCTCATAAGCAATACTGCCTTGTCATTTGAATTTAGATGCTATGTCATATTATTTTGGTTCTGCTATATGTGGTTCGGGGAGCTGTTCAGCAAACCCTTTCGCTGTCGCCCGACGTAATTTCTCCGTTTCATTAATACGATCACCGTACATGCAACCTTGCGCGTGTTCTTCTTCGTTCCAGTAGTGGAAAAAATTGCCCGCGGTTTGCATGTCACTCCGGTGCATTACCCGCGTTACTGCAACGGGTTGCTGAAAGCGGAACATGTGGTTGCCGCCGTGTCGCGTCTGGTGAATGATGATTTTTGGCTTCGCCGGCTTAAGGCGCACCGCACCCGCTAGCGTGAAGCCCTGTTGATTGCGGCCATGGCGGTCAATAAAAACCGTTCCCCTTATGCCAGTCGTCAGGCTATACAGGATGTGAAGTCCCAACGCCTGTCCAATATGCAATATCTGCAAGCGATGGATATTGAGGATGTGAAAACCGGCGAGCGTTTTGATCTGGTGGAAAAGGTGATGAAAAGTATTTCCAATCCTGAAATCCGCCGGATGGAACTGATGTCACAAATTGCCGGGATTGAACGGGTAGCCACGGCGCGCGGTGATATCGGCATGTTTATCACCATCACCACGCCGTCAAAATATCACCCGACCCGCCTGACCCGAAAAGGGGAAGATAAAATCGCTGTGCTTAATGGCAACTGGGCCAATGAAGCCTATACGCCAAAAGATGGCCAGCGCTATCTGGTGCGGGTCTGGGCAAAAATCCGCACCGCTTTTAAGGACGCGGGACTGGATGTTTATGGTGTCCGTGTTGTCGAGCCGCATCATGATGGTACGCCCCACTGGCATCTATTGCTGTTTACCGACAAAGCCAGCCGCGCAGAAGCGGTCGAGATCATGCGGAAAAAAGCGTTGCAGGAAGACGGCGACGAACGCGGGGCTAAAAAGTACCGTTTTGAATGCAGGCACATGAACCGCGGCTGGGCCGTGAGTTATATCGCGAAGTACATCGCTAAGAATATCGACGGTTAGTCAGTATACGCTGCCACGTTCTCTTGCATATTTTTCCCATTCTACGCCTCAATCCGCAAGATCAAGCAAGGATCGCATGGCCCGCCAGCCCCAGTACGGGCGCGCTTCCGGCGATCCCGTGCAGGTGCATAAAAAGCACTGCATTTAGTGGGCAGGCGCGGCGGGGTCACAACTGCGCGTGGCGGTGTTTGATGACGTGCCGACCTCAAATTTCACCATGTAACCATTACACATGAAACTATCTTTCCTTCAGGCAATCGGGATAGGGTGGAACCTATCGGTTCCACCCCTCCCACACCACCCGGCATGCGGGTCCGCACCGGGCGGTTCGAGAAGTTGAGGTCTCACGTGAGTCTCGGTACGCCCAACCGGTCGAAGTAGGCTATTGTTAGCACTGTGTGGATGGCAGACTGACTATTGTGCCACCAACGACGGCTCAGGGCCGCCACCGATTGAGCCCCCCAAGAGGCTGCGCCAAGTCGCAGCAATGGTCGTACCCCGTCTCCATTGCCGTAGATGGACGGCTCGCAGGCGGCGACGTATCCACTCATCCAGTGATCGCCAGATGCGTGGCGTTTGAGCCAGCCTGAAGTACCCTTTCCATCCAAGCAGATAGCGGCGGAGCCTCTCCACCACCTGTGCCATGCTGTGACCACCTGAGCCTCGGGTTAGTTGCCTGAGCCTGCGTTTGAACGCCTTTAACGCTTTCGCTGAGACCGCGCGTCGGACGTCTCCATCCTTTGTTTGCCAGAGGGCATAACCAAGGAAGTTCCGACCGAACGCGCTGGTGACCGCACTCTTGGCTTCATTGATCACCAGTCGCAGTTTTCCGTAGCAGCGGCGGAGCAGCCGCATTACCCGCTCTCCCGCTTTATGACTGCGAACGTAGACGTTGCAGTCATCGGCATAGCGGGCGAAGCAGTGTCCCCGGCGTTCCAGCTCTTTGTCCACCTCGTCCAGCAAGACGTTGGCCAGCAGCGGCGACAGGGGGCCGCCTTGCGGCGTGCCCTCGTGCCGCGCCATAACCACACCCCCCTCCATGATACCCGCGTTCAGATACGCACGAACCAGCCGGATGACTCCGGGGTCGTCCATGCGTTTCTTTAGCCGGTCAATCAGGATGTCATGGTTGACCCGGTCAAAAAATTTCGACAGGTCGACATCCACCACGATGTGGCGGCCCTGTTGGGCGTAGCGTTGCGCAGCCAGTACCGCATCGTGGGCCCGACGGCCCGGACGGAAGCCGTAACTGTGCTCGCTGAAGGTGGGATCAATCAGAGGTTGCAGCACTTGCAGCAGTGCCTGTTGAATCAGACGGTCGGTGACGGTGGGAATACCCAGTTCCCGCTCACTGCCGTCCGGTTTTGGGATGCCTACCCGACGAACGGGCTGTGGCCGATATAGCTGAATAATAATACTATGGCATAATACCGGCACTTCAATAACAGGGCTGAGTGATGAGATGGGCTACAGTTTAGATTTCCGAAAAAGAGTACTGGCATACAAGGACAAGCATTCGTTGACTTTCGAACAAACGAGTGCCCACTTTGAGATCGCTATCCGCACTTTGTTTCGGTGGAGTCACAAAATAGAACCCTGTGTGACGCGTAATAAACCGCCCACGAAAATCAGTGACGAGAAACTGATCACCGATGTCCAAAATTATCCCGATGATTATCAATGGGAAAGAGCAAAACGTCTGGGCGTTTCACAGTCCGCTGTCCATTACGCGTTGAAGCGGCTGAATATTACCGTCAAAAAAAACGTTAAAACACCCTAACGCTGACGAACAGGCTCGTCAGATATTTGTCGAGCGCCTCCGTCATTATGAACAAGCGGGCAACCCGATTGTTTATCTGGATGAAAGCGGTTTTGAACAGTCAATGCCCCGCATGCATGGTTATTCCCCAAAAGGGCAGCGCTGTTTCGGGACACACGACTGGCAGGCCAAAGGGCGCATTAATGTCATTGCCGCCATCATCCAAAAGACCTTCGTGACCTTAAGCTTGTTTGCCGGGAATATTAATACGGATGTTTTCCATGCCTGGATGACACAGGATTTGCTGCCCAAGCTTCCAAGCGGGGCGGTGATTGTGATGGATAATGCCTCATTCCATAAGCGGCATGACACACGGCAAGCAATAGCGCACCACGGATGCCAGTTGGAATGGTTACCGCCTTACAGTCCGGATTTAAATCCTATCGAACCCAAATGGGCGGAAGTAAAAGCCACAAGAAGACGGGAAAGATGCTCTATTGATGAACTGTTTATGGCGCATGTAAATTATGTCTAATTATATTGATTTATCTATAAATAAATCCAGAGAGTTTCATTAATGCAGATAACTTATTCCATTGTGTATCTGTTAACATAGTTCGCGGCATGGTGGTGAGGCTTGGTTATTTTTTGGCGAAAACAATTATACCCCATCATCATACTCTCACCCTCTGTACAATAACTCCTCACAAAACGTCAACACCCC
>NZ_JACOII010000074.1 GCF_016306625.1 Xenorhabdus lircayensis
TCCCCTAAACGGCTTCAGTGAGCCATGCTGAATATATCAGCAAAAACATGAAGAGGTGTCCAATGGAACAAGTTATCGGAATTGATCTGGCAAAGCGAGTGTTTCAAGTACATATTACATCCCCGCTTGGCAAACTGATTAAAAATACGGTGGTTTCACGCGATAAACTGAGCACTTTCATTGCACAACAGCCTCCTTCAAAAATTGTAATGGAGGCGTGTGGCAGTGCAAACTACTGGAGTCGCCAATTTAAACGCTTTGGTCACGAAGTGAAGCAAATCAGTCCCCAATATGTCGCCCCATTCAGAATGGGCAGCAAAAATGATGCTATGGCTATTGTGGAAGCAGACAGTCGTCCGGGGATGCGTTATGTCCCGGAAAAAACACAGGCACAACAGGATATTCAGTGTTTGCATCGGGTTCGCCAGCGGCTAATGAAAAACAGAACGGCGCTGATTAATCAAATCCGGGGATTAGGCTTGGAATATGGCATTGCTATCCCCGAAAGCGCTCGCAAAGTTGAGCAATGTTTACCTGATCATCTGGAAAACGCGGAAAATGACCTGACTCCAATGAGCCGTGAACTGTTTCAGGAACTGTTGTTTGAACTCAAAGAACAACAGCAGCGCCTGATGGAGCTGAATAAAACGCCTCGACCACCTGAATGCGCAACAGGAAGATATCGGACGGTTACTGACACTGCCGGGTATCGGTCCGCTGGGAGCCTCGGCTCTGATGATCGCCTTGGGCGACAGCAATGACTTCAAAAATGGCCGCCATTTTGCCAGCTATCTGGGGCTGGTACCAAGGGAACATAGCCGCGGAGGCAAAGTCAGGTTATTGGGGATCACGAAACGCGGAGATAGCTATTTGCGTGGAATATTGATCCACGGTGCCCGCTCAGTGGCTTATCGGGTGCAAAAACTCCCCGACGAACGAGGTAATGGATTGCAGCGTTGGTTAAAAGGCGTGATAACCCGTAGCGGACTCAATAAGGCAGCAGTAGCGCTGGCAAATAAAAATGCCCGAATAGCGTGGGTACTGGTCAACCAACAATCGAGTTATGAAGCGCGATGAGTCACCCTTTATGTAGCAAAAGTCCATAAGTTGATGTAATTGACAGGTAGTACCGACTCTCTGTGAACCTGGTAACCCGATCAGTCTATCGAGACTGTTGAATTAATGAGGACAGAGAGTGCGGATTTTCATCAGGGCTCACTGAAGCCGAATATATGTTTGCGACTACGTTGTCAGAAAAATTCACCCACCCACTTGAATTAAGTCGGTGTCCAT
>NZ_JACOII010000075.1 GCF_016306625.1 Xenorhabdus lircayensis
GGGCAGCGATACCTTAAAACGTTTGGCAGACGTGCTGGATGTGACCAGTGATTACCTGCTGGAAGGGGCAGAGACTGAAGCGGCGAAAGCCCGGTTTGAGGACAGAGAACTGCTGCGGCAGTTTCAGGCGGTGGAGCAGTTACCGGAAGAAGACAAAGAAGTGATTAAGAAGTTGCTGGATGCCTTTTTAACCAAGAAACAGTTACAGGCACTGGCAAGATAGATAAAAAAACCCGTTGAGTTAACGCGGGGATGAAGTGCTACCAACACCGCATCCCCGCTCACCACAACCAACTAAGTAGGAGTTGAATGATGGCTAAGGTGCATTCTAAGCAAAACCGCGCGGTAAATAAAGCCGCGAAAACAGAACGTTATTACACCGTGGGATACGTCCCGCAAAACGGCAGTGAGAACCCTCCCCCGATGATCCGCCTTAAGGGACAATGGCTTAAACAAGCTGGGTTTGAGATTGGCGGCTCTGTTACCGTAAAAATCATGGAGGGCTGTCTGGTGCTGATCCCCGCGAGTTCCGAGACGAACAGCCTCAAACAGCAATACCAGCGCCAGCGGGCGCAAATCAGTGACATTAAGCTGAGAATGCGCGAGTTGATTGGCGACTACAAAAACTGCTAAGGGCAGGGAGTCAGCCGCTCTTAACAGAGCAAAGCCGGAAGATCACGGGGCTCTTTCCGGCTTATATAAAATTAATTACTTAAGGTTAAGGCCCATAAAAGTAAATTAGCGTATCAAAAATATCTCGATCCTCTTTAGTTAACTCCTTTTTTTCCATCTTACTATATTTATAGAGTATTGCTTTCATAGGAATAGAGCGATCTGCCATTTTTGCAATTTCCATTAGTACATTGAGATCATTTTCGTTTGTCAAAGTTCGCTTAAGCACCTGATAAAGCATTTCTTCTGCATCTTTTCGTTTTGGTATTTCCATATTATTTGTCCGGTAAAATTTTAACTGAATCAAAATGAATGACCTGATTGTCAGCATGCAATTGAACAGCCCCACCTTTTCCATATTGTGGGTATGCTTCTGCAAAAGGTTCTAATTTAGTTGGATGAGAGTTACCTTCCCATTTAGGTACAAAAGCCGTCGGTTTGCCATCTTTGTATAGTTGTAAAGTATCAAAAGTACCTCTAAGACGCGCATCACTCCATTCAGGGGCTATTTGGAAAGCGTCTCTTGCTTCACTGCCAGAAGAGTGTTTTTTAAATCCAAACCAAGAAACGGGTGCTGATTTATTTTTCATCGTAGGATCAACAAATTGATTAATAGAACCGTCAGCCTCTTTATACTTCATATGTCGATACGCAGTAGAAGGCATAGTTGCACTAGGTCCATCTGGTCCGACATAAAAATCAGCCTTACTAGGCGGCGCTCCTTTATTACCAACGCCGCCTGCCAGACCGTAAGGATCAATCCACTTCGAAGGATTATGCACATACCCATACGGATTCACCCCGCCCATCAACCCTATCGGGTCAGGCGAAATGTACTGCGCGGTCTCCGGCGAGTAATAACGGAACCGATTGTAGTACAGCCCTGACTCTTCATCCTCATATT
>NZ_JACOII010000076.1:0-6849 GCF_016306625.1 Xenorhabdus lircayensis
CTCCGTGTTGGTCTGTCAGCTAATGTACCCAACGGAATATCAGTGCCCGGATGCATACCGACGCGTGCATCGCATGAGTTGCAGACATAGAGCCACGGCCAGCGACTGTTATTCAGAATGCGCCTGAATACCTCCGTGTGATGGGCTATTGTTACGTGGCCGCAGCAGTATCTACATTTGGTAGGAATGGTGAGAGGGTCATTGACTCGTTGTATTGCTTTGGGATTGGGATTGCATGGGGTGTATTGCATGAAGAGCCTCCGAGTCAGAAACTATTGCAGCATATTTACCCTGCGACCATGACAGGGGTTGACAGTTACGAATAACTGCGTTCAGAACATCGAACGCCTGTCGTAATTCATCAGGCAATTCACCATCCTCTGGCAAATCGTCGCTGAAATACTCAGCACCATCTATTTGCGATGGGTAGTTGGGTCCACAGATAACGAGCTGCAATTCAGACGGTTTCACCGCGTGCTCGTCGCAATATTCGTCTAGTTCATCCTCATTCCAGAAATATTGGTCAGTATCAAAAATGACTAGAGGCGTCTCTCTGTCCCACGGCTGGAGTTCCATTTCGGCAAATATTCGTTGCCGCGATGCCTCTGGTGAGTTGTACATAACTACAGTTTCAGACATAACAATCCTCCCGCCGCAGAGCAGCGTAGTGATAGGGGTTAGATGTTTCTGTTTGGATTAAATTACGTGAATAGCGTGACCGGGATACTGTTTACCAATCGGCGCAAAGGGAATATCATCATCAAAATCCATCGGTGGCTGTGATTGCTGGGTTTGTCCCTGTGGTTGCTGTGGCGTACCCCAAAATTCCTGAGACTGTTGCTGCTGCCCTGAATATTGCGGTTGTGATTGTTGCTCCTGTTGACTTCCCTGTCTGCCACCTAACATCTGCAATGTTCCACCGATGTTGACCACGATTTCCGTTGTATAGCGATCCTGTCCCTGTTGGTCTTGCCATTTGCGAGTCTGCAAAGCCCCTTCAATATACACCTGAGAACCTTTGCGCAGATATTCACCGGCGACCTCTGCCAACTTGCCGAAAATCACGACACGATGCCATTCAGTTTTTTCTTTCACTTCGCCTGACTGTTTATCCCGCCAGCTCTCAGACGTTGCCAGAGTAATGTTGGCAACGGCACCGCCATTTGGCAGATAGCGAACTTCCGGGTCTTGGCCTAAGTTACCGACCAAAATAACTTTGTTTATTCCACGTTTTGCCATTTATGCCGCCTTAAGTTCTTTTAGCCGAATACCTGTAACTTCCTTGCATTTTCCCTGTAATTCAGGATAACCCTCTAACGCTTTCCATATGTCTGAGTATGCCTGCTGGAGTTTTTCTTTATTGCTTTCAAAAGTGGCGTATTCTGTAAATTCACGCAGAACTTCATCTGGCCTTTTCGGTGCTACATGATGAACCTCGGCATCAGAATCAATCGCCGTTTCTTCTGTGGGTATACAAAACGCCTGAAATGCAGCATATTTATATGCAATAGACATCGCTTTGTTAGTAGCTTTATCTCCACTATCCATCGCTTCACCAAACGTTGTAACCGTGTGTGTGCTGCCGTCCTCCGTGGCGATGAAATCAAACTCAGCTTTAACTACGACGTAGAACAAAACGCCACCTTTTTGTGTTGTACGCTCTGTCACAGTCCTTTCGGTAATGCGCGGCAAAATTAACAAACCATGCCTAACCAAAGCAGGGGCAAGGGCGTTGTATACCGCATCTATGCCCCTGAATTTGAAGTTCTGCGCTTTGTTCTCACTGTTCTTTTTAATTCCTGTTTCAGCCAGTTCCTTAGCGACATGACTGATAGCTTTATAGACTGCACTCATAATTACCTCGTTAACCAATAATTGATGGTGAACTCAATATCAGGATCAAGGTCAGGCTGTTTTAGGAGCCATGCAAAATAGCTAGGATTAGTTTGCTTAACCTCTTCAAATGTCATCCCTTTATGTTTGCCGAACTTGAATGCGTGCAGCAATGAGGGTTGATTACTGATTTCCCGCATTTCCTTATCTGACCAGCCTGAAACTTCCTTTATGCGTTTAAATAATGCTGCTGTGACTATGCAGTCATAGAGCGCGCGGTGTGCGTGTAATCCATCTGGTACATGAACATCCAGTCGTAACGCATAACGCAAATATTGGTTGCTGTGACTCTCCATGTCGGGCCATAGCCGTTTGGCTAATTTCAATGTGCAGATAAATGGAACGTCCATTTCCGGCATCATCCGTGAATCGAAAGCAGCGTTATGTGCAACCAGAAAATCAGCCCCCTTGTACTGACCGATAACCTCATCAATCAGCGGTGAATTAATAACCATTTCATCTGTAATGTGATGAATAGCCATCGCACTGATTGAGATTGGTTTTTGCGGGTTTACAAAATGAGATTGTCTCTCAAGGTGATTGATTATGTCGTCCATGACATCAATACTGGCAATTTCAACAATCCCGCTCTCCATGTCGCACGTTTCGGTGTCTACTACTCTGTATATTGTCAAAATTAATCTCCTGTCCAGATACCACCATGATGGCGGTTAGGTGAATCACCGCGATAGAAATCGCGCTCTGTGCGATGGGTCGCCCAATAATCCCGCCACGCCTGACGCTGCTGTTCAGTGCGTTGCTCTGCCATGTGCTGTGGTAGCGGGGGATTGAATGCGGTGCGGTGGTTGATGTTCCATATCTGCTCTGCGATAACGCGTTCCGTTGAGGCCATCATTGCAGGATGAGGGGTATGACTATTGATGGCGGCGACCAACTCCTTTAGGTATCGCTGCTGCTCTATCGGGTCTTTCGGCACGAAACATCCCGTTGAGCGTCGGGGGTAACTGTTCATGTGAAATCTCCTGCGAAATCCATATCGCTGACTGGCAATCCCTCCTGACCTAATACCTCGCGCCGATATATCAGTTCCCTATGTTCGGCTATTTGTTCATCGGTGTACTGGTGTTGCTGGGGTTTTCCCTGATTGTTCATGCCGCCTCCTTGTGTGCCTGTCTGGTTAGGATTGCCAGATAACGATTCCCATTCGGTATTTTCTGGAACTCTTCTATCAGCCGTTCCTCGTCACAGGTTGCCATGAGATAAGCGAGTATTTCGCTGTGGTCTGGATTGGAGCGCTTAGCAAACTCTGAGAATGACATGTCAATATGCATATCGCCCAAATCCATATATGTGATATGGGTGCGTCCTTGCCTAACTGTGCTTTTAACTTCGACATAGCTATAACTAATGGTTGCTGGGTACATGATGACCTCCCGCTGTTAAACCGGAATAAATGCAATGAGTGAGATAATGAATGGTGTAATACGGCGCTTCCGTGCGCGCCGGTTCCTGATGGCCTGTGGTTTTGTTGGAAACACACGACAACCATCGAGCATGTTATTACGCATGTAAAAATCCCTCGTTAGTCAAAACGATTAGTGATTTTCTGGGTTGGGTTATTTAGCGCCTAGCTTCTTGGCGAGATTAACAGCTGCTTCTAAAGAGCCGAGCTTGACCGTTTGTTTATGCTGATACTTATTAACGGATGGGTAGAACAGCACTTTTCCCTGTGGTGTTTTGAAATGAATAGTTCCGCTATTACCTATAGAGTATGAAATATCAATTTGGCGTAATTTTTCTTTGTTGACTGAGCGGCGTTCATCCTTACGTCTTTTCAATTCCTCTCTCCACATTCTGAAATCATCTCCTACGTCACCCATAATTATTCCTTTTTCTGAGTCAGTGAGATCAGCGCCTTAGCGTGGAGTTCGGCAGATTCGCGGTCGAGGTGGATAATCCCAAAATCCAGCCGCATAATATCAATGGCTCTGCCACTCCACCCAGCCATACTGGCCCAATTGATATACGACAGCTGCCCGGTGCTGACATAGTAATATTCAGTTCCATTCTCCAACGGCTCCCTCACGGGTTCAGGAATATCATATTCCCCGATGCGAATAGTTTTGGGTTTCAGGCGATATTCTCTCCTATGTGAGAATGCAAAAGAATCCTCACCATCCCGCCATTCCTCGTTGCCATGTATTCGATATTGAAAATATTCCCAAGGTCTTTCCGTCTTCTGCGCTAGTTTCGCGTACTCCATCATTAAATCGGCGTGGATATGTTTAGCCATTGTTATTCTCCTTTTGGTTAAATTAATTATTAGTACACTGATTGTTATTGTTATTGTTATTGTTATTGTTATTGTATTTATTGAATAAGAATAAATAATTAAAATCGCATTGCTTAGATACGGTTTTAATATTTTCAATAATACCGACGCTTCTATTTTTTATACTTTATGCATTAAAAAATATAGGGGGTATCATGAGAGTGACAAATAGTTCGAGTAGCATTATTTCAGTTAGTATTAACTCCTGGGGCGATGATGCAGACCGTGATTGGTGGGATATAGGTCAGGGCGGCAATGAATATTGGAATCGCACAGATCAACGCGGTTTTGTAATGGCAGTACAACGCAGAGGGCAACAAAACTCTTATCTTATATTCAGCGATAGTGATATCTATGTTTACGATGATTATGTTAAGGATGGTGGTCGAAGAATAAGGCCAGCAACTGACCGTTATTATCAATAACCCATACGGTATTCCCCGTGCATACGGGGAATACGTTAATACGAGCAGGGTCATTTAATGAGACTGCTAATAGAGGTGAACAAATTATTTCAACTTTTGATGTCATCTTGGCACGCTTTAGGAAAATAAAGGACGAATCTAACTCTCAGTAAGTTTTGAAAACCCTTTCACTAGACTTTCAGCCAGATTTTCCAGTCTGGCTGTTTGTTCTGCTTTATATTCATTACTAGCTAAACATGATTCACGGATGGCGATTTCTTTATACACTTCAATGGCTGCTGTTCTCACGTCTTCGGGTAATTCTTCAAATTTCATGTCTATCTCCTGTTGTTTAAACTCTCGCCGTAACCCCGCCCGATTCCAGTTTCCGATTAGCTCGATTAGCTCTTTGCTGAGTGGAGTAAAGAGCTACCTCACTCATGCAGCAAGAGCCGTTGTTGTCGTTGTCTATGTCTTTTTTGAGACTGACTATCAGATTAGACAGAACGTCAATTTCATCGACTGGATTGAAAATACTGTCCCAAATTTCTCCCACCGAGCGTTCTTGTGCTTTTAATTCCAGCTCTTGGTTTTTCTTTGCCAAGAACTTAGCCCGACGCTCATAACGACGAGCGGTATAGTTTGTCTGGGGACGGGCTTTAATCGGAATTTTTTTGCTGTCCTGCTTAAGAGACAGCACAGAACGATTTGTATTAGTCATATTGCCTCCTCTAAATAAGTTTTGGGGTGTGACAATTGCTACATTGTGGCTCTATCACAGTTGCGCCTACTGTAGTCCTGATACATTCCCATCCGTGAATGGTCATGATTACTTTTAGGCTCAGTTGTCACACCCCAAAACTTACTTGGTGGTGGTTGATTCAAGAATGCCTGAATCTGTTCCGGTTTGTTAAAGAGCGTACTTATTACTGCTTATGCTGCTATCGAATCATCTACATCTTCATATGCCTGTAGCGGCTACTTCGTGGGCGGATTGCCTGTTCGATGGATATTAATTTAAGATAACTTAACAAATGTGTCAATACCAAAGTTAAGATAATTTAAATTTAGTGTGAAGAGATTTCTTGAACTGATATTCAACATTGGATTACTTCTACTTTGGGAAAGTCTTAAATAAGAAGCGAGCAGGCACAAAAAAACCCTCAAAATGAGGGCTTTTGTTATCTTTCTCTTGGATTATTACGGAAGTCTTGCAATTTTCGCGTCTACAACTACCCCGATGATTATGCATTTACTATGAATTGATATCATTCTATATTGCGGATTGAGCGGCTTAAGATAGTGGTTACCTGCATCAACAATGTACTGTTTAAATGTAGCTTCGTTTTCACTCTCTAATTTAGCAACAACTAATTTACCATTAACTGGAATCACCTCAGGATCAACTAAAATCATCATTCCTTCTGGTATGCTTAATCCAGATGGTGATGTCATCGAATCGCCTTTTACTTCTAGCCAAAAAGAATCACTAGAACAACTGACGGTAGTTTCATACCAGTCATCAATGGATTTTCTATGGTACGGCTCCAACGCTTCACTCCAACTTCCAGCACAAACCCAACTAATCAGTGGGTATTCACCTCTAGCTTTGTTGAACCAACAAAAGGAAACATTTGAATTGTCATCAAGTTTACCTTTAAGAATATATTCAGCTGAACGCCCTAAAGCAGCCGCTAAAGTTAATAAATTATCCCCCTTTGGCTCGGTGTCTTCTTTTTCCCATTGAGAAATAGCTGCGTGCGAAACTCCGACAATTTTGCCGAGATCTCGCTGAGTGAGCTTAAGCTCTTTTCTGCGCAATTTAATGCGCTCGCCAATAGTTGTTTTCATAGTTAAGCAATCTTAAATCCTCTTGACTTAAGATTCCTTTAGTTGAATAATTAAAGACATCTTAAATTGAGGTTATAAATATGTTCAAAGATGATGTAGTTAAATTTTTCGGCAGTCAGAGAGTTATTGCCGAAAAACTGAATTTGTCCGATGCCGCAATTTCTCAGTGGAAGGAAGTTATTCCTGAGCGTGCAGCTCTCAAGCTACACCGTATAACTAATGGAAAACTGAAATATAGGCCGAGCCTGTATAACAAGGCCGCATAATCTCCACCGCTCTTTAACAATTCTGACCGCTCTAGGCCATCTTGGAGCAACTCACCATCATCTATCTCAGGATAGTTGATATACCTGTATTTTTATTAAACAAAACTAAACATTAGGAACTGTAGCAAATGGAAGTCGCAAA
>NZ_JACOII010000076.1:6932-15331 GCF_016306625.1 Xenorhabdus lircayensis
AGTAGTGGTCATTGAAGGCGAGCACGCAGAGCGGTTGATTCAGGCGCTGGAACGTAAAGGCAAGATAAAAAGAAAAACCCCAGTTGCGGTAACAACTGAGGCTTCTGAAATGCAACTTGAGATGTCGATTTAACAGTACGGGGAAAGTTTTAGCGGTTCCCCTCAATGACACATTTCACAGAGGTAATTATACATGAAAACGAAATTTAATCACAGCGCAGTGCATAAAAATAATGCTCGTGATCAGGAGGCGCGCTCTGTCTCCGAGCAGGGAAGCAAAAAGCTACGCGATATTCTTGAAGATGCCAAGCTGCGTCTGGAACATCGCGAGGGGCTGATTGGAGGGAAACACGATGAGTAACGTTGCATACGCTGATTTTGGAGCGAACGCACATTCAAGGAGCACACGGATGGAAAACCAAAAACAGGGGCACTTTGCACTGTTCAGGAGTCTTCTGTCCACGGAGTGGGCTAATGATGCCGCTAAACTGGCCCTGTGGGTTCGACTCATTGGAATGGCTCAATACAAGCCCCGCAGTGTTGAATTTAGCGGTATTCAATGGGATTTAGGGTCTGGTCAGTTGGTAACAAAAATTTCCATTCTAGCCAGAAAACTCAGAGATTCTAAAGGCAATGAGAAGACGCCAAAACAGGTTAGAGACATGTTGGAATTCTTTTCCGCTGCCGGGATGTTAACGTTCAGTGGCAACCGACATGGTACAGTGATCACCATCACAAATTACACTGATTATCAGGGTAATTTTGAGGTAACAAACGAGGTAACAAATCAGGTAACAAACAAACCCAGTCATGACGCGGCATCAGGGCTAGGTCAGGTAACAAAGTTGGTAACAAATCAGGTCAAACAGAGTAAGAAAGTATTAGAACAAGAATATATAACATCTAACGATGTTGGTGAGTTTTCTGACGAAAACAACCCGCCACAGCCGGTCAAGAAAGCTCAGTCTAAAAAGTCAGAACCCATTCCCTACCAAGCTATGATCGACGTCTATCACGAAATCCTGCCAGAAATGGCGAGGGTCACTGTTCTGAGAGACGCTAGAAAATCCAAGATGCGTACATTCTGGCAAAGGGCTAACAAGGAGTACCTGACCCAGCATCAACGCCCGTTCACGCTGGATAACTGGAAAGGCTATCTGGGTTACATCGCTGAGCATTGTCGCTGGATGATGGAGGATAGTCCCAACGGCAAGGGCGGCTACTGGAGAGCCAAAAACTTAGACTACCTGATCACCGACCAATGCTACGTATCCGTCAAAGAGGACAGAGCCAATGACCGCAACCGGAATTAACCAAGTCCCCCACAGCATCGAGGCAGAGCAAAGTGTTATTGGTGCATTACTGCTAGACCCTCAGAGCGATAATTCCCAATACGTATTCTCAATGCTAAACCCAGATGATTTTTATGGACGTCATCACGGGCTGATTTATACCGAGATCCGCACCATGAACGGCAGGCACCAGCCGATTGATATTCTCACTGTTGATGATCGTTTGCGGAATACCGGAAAGTCTAGCAACACAGGTGGATTTGCCTATCTGGCAGAGATCACCAAGAACACACCCAGCACGGCTAACATCGTAGCTTACGCTAAGAAACTTAAGGAAACCGCCGCAGAGCGTTACGCCATAGAGAAAACCAATGAAATTCAGCGTTTGCTAATGACACCCAGCACACTTACCTTTGCCGAGAAAATGGACATGGCTCAGCGGCTGATCGGTGAGGCGGCGGAAAATAGCTCTACAGGCCACAAGACCGGACTTAAACCCATGAGCGAAATAGCTGAACGCTTCTTCGAGACACTGGAGGCAAGATTTAATAATCCCGAACAGTATCAAGGACTCAAGACAGGTTTCCGTGATTTTGACGAAATGCTGGCGCCCAGATACATCCCCAATGGATCACTATTTGTTATTGGTGCTCGTCCGAAAATGGGGAAAACCACGGTATTAACCGAGATGGCAAAGAACGTTGCTGCCGATGGCGATCCGGTATTGATGTTCAGCATGGAAATGACCGATGAGCAATTGTTCGAACGCATGGTGAGCCAGAAATCAGGCATCAGTTCCGACATGCTATATGGTGGTGCTGATGATGATTACGAGTGGGCGCTACTCAGTAAGGCCATTGGTGAACTGAAAGACACGCCTAACATCTGGATTGATGATACGCCGGGAATGTCATTCGCCCACATCCAGTCACAGTGTCGCAAAATCAAGCGCAAGGTCGGCAAGATTGGTTTTATCGGTGTTGACTATCTCACCCTGATGAAGACCGAGAAGGCAGATCGCAATGACATCGCCTACGGCAATATCACTAAGGGACTAAAAATATTGGCGAAAGAACTCGATACTGTTGTTGTCCTGCTGACCCAGCTTAACAGGAACATCGAAGAGCGAGCCAACAAACGCCCGATGCCATCCGACAGCCGCGATACAGGCCAGATTGAACAGGATTGTGATTACTGGATGGGTATTTACCGCGATTCGGTTTATCACGAGAAGTCAGATCAAACACTGACTGAGTTGATATTACGCCTCAATCGTCACGGCAAGGCAGGAACGACCTACATCGAGCAGAAAGGCTTGTGCTTGCTTCCTATCGATCAGATTGAAGGTGAGCGCAGAGCTAAGCGCAACGAAGATAAACCTCACAAGAAGGACTTTTGAGATGAGCTGGATAAGTGTCGATGAAAGATTACCGGAACCTATAGAAGCCGTGCTGATTGTGATATCTGGTCGAGTTTTCTGCGGATATTTATCAATGGATGAAGAGCGTGGGTTTTATATACCGTCAGCAGGTACATACATGGATTTAAATGCAATTAGTCACTGGCAGCTATTTCCAACACCACCGGAGAATTTGAAATGAAAGGCACAATTTTTTTTCACAAAGACGAATATTGGGAAAATACACCTCATGACCAGCAAATTGACGCAATTCTGTGGAAGCGTCGTCAATGTCGCCCATTTAATCTCGGAAAAGATCGCCATCTGCATCGTAAAGTAGTTCGGTGCTATCCACGAGGATATGTATTTTATCGATTAGCACTACTGGAGGGTTTAAAATGAAACTAAAAACGAGTGAACTTACGGGCCGGGCGTTGGATTGGGCGGTGGCGTTAGCTGCTGACGCTAAAAGTGTAGAGTGCTCCAGAATAGGTGATTATTTATTAGAACTGCCCAATAGTGATTATTTTTTTGCAACAGGAGATTGGTATACGTTCAGGCCATCAACTGATTGGGCGCCGTGCGGGCAGTTGATTGATATATTCAGGATGGAAATTACCAATGTACTGGTTAATGACGTATGGAAATATTACGCAACCTGTCCGCATTTAATGGGTGAATATCAACATGGTAATACACCAAAATTAGCCATCTGCCGCGCTGTAGTCGCTGCGCAGCTAGGTGACGAGGTTGAAATTCCAGATATGCTATTGGAGGGGAAATGATGTGGTATTTATACCTATCGGCGGTAATTTTTAATCTGGTATTATTAGTAGCCGCTATCAGATTGCTGTATCAATTGTCGATTGCGGTTGTCAGAACAACTAGTCTCACCAGATGGGCTGCACGTTGTTCTAACTGCAAAGAGCCACTTCCAATTATCAAATATTTTCTTGCTCACTTCCCCATAACAAAAAGCACCACCAGAGTTAGTTCTCGGTATGGTGAATGGCGTGGTGTTGGTGATTGGGTTGTGTATGCAGAAAATAACGGGGGATGAAATGGAATGTAATTTTCTATTCCATGAATCAACGAAACAGGCAGCATGGCAACAACTCAAAGACGTTCTCGCAACAAATCAACCTCACCGCATTACCATCAAACCGTGGAAAAACACCCGCTCATCATCTCAGAACGCTACCGCACATATGTGGTTTGGCGAGATTAGTCATTTTCTGAAATCCAAAGGGGCTAATTATTCACCAGAGATGGTCAAGGACATGTTGAAGCATACCTTTCTGGGTTATGAAGTGATTGATCGGATAGATGCGAGGACTCAGGAGATTGAACACGTCAGGACGCTAAAACACACGTCCAGATTAGACACGGGCGAGATGTTTCGATTCATGGAGCAGGTTGAACAATGGGCGGCGGAAATTGGTTGTTTTGTGACGGTGCCTGACGATAGCGAGTATATGAGACTCAAGAAGGAACAGGAACAGTGAAAAAATGGGCATTTATTTCATTGGTTGGGATTATGTTGTTGGTATTCAATTTCGTAACCACATTTGTCTACGGCATTGCAAAGTGGCAGTTGCCATCTTGGGATATTGTACCTGCATTGCTGAGACTCACGTTTGCTGAGTTCTGTGCATTTACTGTGTTGTATCTCACTATCATTGGTCTGGTTGATTGGGCTAAGGGGAAGAAATGAAATACATCACATACATAGGCGTTTGGTTCGCTATTGCACTGATTATGGGACTGGTGTTAGGGGGATAGATGGCAAAGGCAAAATTAAATACGCTCGCCGCAATAGACAAATGGTTGGCTCACTATCATCAGTTGTTACAACCTAATGAGTCTCAGGTTGAGCCCCCTAAGAAGCCGTCGCTGAAACTAACCAAAAAACAGAGATCGGTTATCAGGGATAAATTCGGCGGTCGGTGCGCATATTGTGGCTGTGATTTACCAGCGGCTGGCTGGCACGCTGACCACGGAGAACCCGTTATGAGATACGGCGATGGTCAATGTCACTATCCAGAAAACGACACCATTGAAAATATGATGCCATCCTGTCGTAGCTGTAATCTCTACAAAAGCTGCTCAGATGTCGAATCATTCAGACAAATAATCACCAGACAATTACAAAACTCAATCCACAGAACGCAATCACTGAGGGCGGCGCAACGGTTTGGTAAATTATCGTTTGATCTGTCTCCTGTCGTGTTCTGGTTTGAAAAATATGGGGAAATGGGGAATGGCAAAGCTGAGGCAAAGGACGTGTAAAATCTGCGGTAAACAGTACGAACCGGAACGACAATTACAAAATACCTGCTCAATCCAATGTGCAATAACCAGAGGTAAAAAGCAGGAGCAGAAGAAGCGAGAGGAACTGGAACGACGACGAAAGAAAGACAATGCAATCAAGCAGAAGTTAGCCCGCGACAAACTCAAAGCAAGACGCCTAGCAGTAAAACCCCGCAGTTACTGGATTCAACAAGCCCAGCAAGCCGTAAATGCCTACATCAGAGAGCGAGACTGCGATTTACCGTGCGTCTCCTGCGGTACGTTTGTCTCTGCCCAATGGGATGCGGGTCATTACCGGACAACGGCAGCAGCAGCACAACTGAGATTTGATGAGCGCAACATCCATAAGCAGTGCGTTGTCTGTAACCAGCATAAATCGGGGAATCTGGTTCCGTACAGGGTCGAGTTAATCCGGCGCATTGGTCTGGAGCAGGTGGAAGCTGTCGAATCCAACCATGATCGCCACCGATGGACAATTGAGGAATGCAAGGCAATCAAAGCGGAGTATCAGCAAAAGCTCAAGGGATTGAGACGGGAGGCAGCATGATCTTCACAGACCTATCCTCAGCCATTGAGGGGGCACGATATCGGCACAGGGATACAGGGCGGTCATTTGCTGTTGTTCAGCGAGACACAGGAATGTCCGTTCTCACCGAACAATGGGTCAGGCGAAAACAGATGAGGGTGATGTATTCCACACGTCACGATAACAGGCACACAGTATTGCCGGGGTTAAAATGAATTTAGAATCATTACCGAAATATTTCTCACCTAAAACCATTCAATTTAGTGACTCTCCAGCCGCAACAGCTACCGATTCATTTTCAATTACCGATGTCATGGCCTCGCTAGGATTGGCGTCCGCTCAGGCGAGGATGGGCATAGAACTGTTTTTGGCGAAACAGGGGATCAACAGCCCAGATGAAGCAGTGGAGAGTCTCTATCAGTATGCGCTGACGCAGGTTCACCAACACCCTGCAATTTCAAAACTCGATGAGGATATTAAGCAAAATGTTCTGCAAATACTCGCAAATTATGCGTTTCAGGATTATGCGAGGAGTGCAGCCAGCAAGAAGCCGTGTTCTGATTGCGACGGCGGGTTTATTGAAGCGGAGGTGTTTACTACAAAGAACTATACCCCGTGGATGGAAAGAAAGCTGGTTGAAGCAAATTTAAGTATGGGGGCGAAAATCATTCCGTCATCATACGCTAAATTCCGTGAAGTGAGAGAGGTGGTGAAAGTGGCGTGCCCAACCTGCAAGGGGAAAGGAACAGTCAGCCATTCGTGTCGCTGTAATGGGCGCGGGGAGGTTCTGGACAAGGAACAAACCGAATTAATTGGTATTCCGGTTTATAAAACCTGCCCTAAATGTTCGGGGCGAGGGTACTCCCGACTCAAATTCACTGAGGTATGGAGTGCTGTTAGGGAGTTAGCAGGAGTATCTAAAACCACCTGTTACGACAAGTATCAGCCGCTATTTGAGCAACTAGTAGAGGAGTGTTTCAAGGAAGAAATCAGAGCCGATTATGTACTACGAAACTTAACAAAGAGGGAGCTTATTTCCATAGATATTTAAATATATAGTAAATAGATATTGATTTGTTCGGAAAAATAGCCTATCGTTACTCCAACGATGGGTTATTGCATCCGTTGAAACAGAAAAGAATTCATAGCCTCGCACTTGCGGGGTTTTTTTGTATCTGAATTTAAAATTGTGTCAGTATCCTCAGTGCCTGATTGTAGTTCTCGCACAGTGCGTCATAGGTTCCCTGATATTCAGAATTAAAAATATCGCTCATTTTCTCGACGATCGCCTCTTTGCATATCAACGAATCAGTTTCCAGTAATTGACAAACAGCGCGACCAATTAGGGTGTGGGCATTGTTGTTCATGATCTGCTCTCTACTCTCTGCATCTGTGATTACAAATTAGACTGTTTCATCATGGATGACAAAAAAATATCATAGTTATCCAACTATGAGCTGACAACTCAACTCCTGCAAAAAATGCAGTAGTTCAAAATCCCGCAAGAGTCTGGGATGTTTAGAGGAATATTTTAATTCCCCTGAATTCGAGGGTTTTACAACTCAACTCAGGCAGCACTGATCAATGCTTAATTTCATTTAAAATCAATATATTAATTGTGTTTTTAACCATTTCGAGCAACACCTCGGGATGGTGTAAAGAATACCCAACTCACCGGAAATACCGGAGAGTTTAATCAGGGCTGCGCTCCGGCGTGGCCTTTTTTGTGGCTAACCACCATCATGTATCAAGGTGGTTAGCTTTTTGGCAATTAATTTTTGCTTGATGGGGAAACACGTCTAATTAGCGAAAAGTAAGCGATCACCAGTTTTATTTGCTTAGGGGTTGCTGCATCTTGGAATCTGAATTTGAAAGGCTCGGTACTTTCTGAGCCGTAGAATTTGATACCTTCTTCTTCTAAATTTAACTCATCTTGAGGGTTGGGGAGGCTATTGATTAGGCGCGCAATTGCTGTTAATTGTTTGTCTGGAATATCTGATTGCAACAACTTATGAGCAAACTGATTTCTAATCTGATTAAGCTGTTCAAATGCATCATATGCCTCACGGGGTAGCCCTAACCTTTGAGCAAGTTTGGACTTATGTTCAAATGACATTCTGAATTTAACATTATTTGTATTATTAGGTTTTTCAGCAAACAAATCCTCAATACCCAAACGAGCACAAATATAAGCTTCCAAAAAACTTTCACATGTTAAATGCAGCGTTAAAACTGTCACTAACGGTGTACTGTTTTCACATATAGCCATTATCGATTGATATGTACTATCATTTTGTGCAAAAAGTCTATCAAAGATAGTTGTATTCATAGAGAATCCTTACAGGAGAGTGTATGGAACTACATCATAAGAAGGTTATTATTCACGATAGGGCTGGCACGCCAAAAGTGATAATAGGTGATCTTTCATGCGTTCCCCAAAAGTTAAATCAGACATTGGATATTAGCGCAGAAAAACAAAACGTTAATACCTCTGCTGCTAATGAATGTCCAATAGGTAGAGAGTGGTCACATCACGATAAACCCATTATTGAAATCTGGGATTCTTTAACGACTGAACAGAAGCAAGCGATAGAGCAAGTCATTACGGATTACCAAGATGAAATCTTTTCGCTCGAATGCCAGATTGCAGAAAGTGGCTGGTATTGTGGTCATGACTGAATAGCCTAATACCCTTTATTCAACATAGGGTATTCCATATTTGCCACCGCAATCACTCCTATCACATCCGTATCCACACATTGCGGCTGGCATCCCTAACTATTTGAATTAATTCCGTTATGGGAATTCCCATATCGGTATCTCCCATTAACTTAACTCACAGGGGCGACATAGCTCACCCCACGGACGCCCA
>NZ_JACOII010000077.1 GCF_016306625.1 Xenorhabdus lircayensis
CGTATGTCGCGTCAACAGGTGTATAAAATCATTCGGCAAACCAGTTTAAAGGCAAAATTGTCGATTTGCGCGAATCCGCACATGTTAAGGCATGCCTGTGGTTATGCACTGGCTGACAATGGAGTCGATACGCGCTTGATTCAGGACTATTTAGGCCACCGCAATATCCGCCATACAGTGCGCTATACCGCGAGTAATGCGGGTCGCTTTGAGACGATATGGGATGGCAAAGGAAAACGAAAACAGTTGACAATTAGTACCAAACTGTCAACTCATCTAAAACAGCTCTTTTTAAAGTTAGTTCATTTTTTTCTTATCTGCAAAATTCAACATAACTCACTGATATTGAATTACTGATAAATTCTTGTTTTTTGATTTAGCCCTCCTTCATGGTTCATCACATTTTTTCCTCTTTTCCTATGCAATTTTCCAATTCTATATACCACTCAAATACGAAAGATTAATTAACTTAAATGTTTGTTTAAGTTGGTTTATTTAACTTAAATATTGTCTTTATCAGATAAAAAATCCTCACTTGACAGTTTGGTACTAATTGTCAACTGGAAGTGGGGATAGCAACATCGCTCCGGGATGAGTCAATGGCACCAGCGTTTGATGACGGCTGGGGGGGATTATGTTGATTCTGAAGGTTTATAGACATGCTAAAGAAACAAGACAGGCAGTGGACAAATAAACAACATCATTTACTCAAACGGGTGGCCTGGGTGACTCTTTTTGCTCAGGTTGCCTTTCCGGTGGCGGGCACCTTCACGCCCGCCGGGGCGGCCGCCAAAGCCCCCCCGCTTGCACCGGAGAAGCGGCTGCCTCATTTGCAGACCCGGCCTTACCGCCTGACGGCCGGTGACAGTGTGAAAACCGTGGCGAAGCGGCATGGCCTGACGGTCACGGAGCTGAAAAAGCTCAACCAGCTGCGGACGTTCAGCAAACCCTTTACCGCGCTGGGCGCCGGCGATGAGATTGAGGTGCCCCAATCCCCCTCCGATACGCTGCTGGCGGACAGTCTGCGACAGGCCGCTACTCCCGAAACGCCCGCCAACACCGCAGAGAGTACGCTGGCGAGTGTGGCTTCCCGGGCCGCGGGTATGCTGAAAAGCGGCAACATTGTGGACAGCACCAAAAACCAGTTGCGCGGCATGGCGGTCAGCGGGGCCAATCAGATGGTGCAGAACTGGCTGCAACGTTACGGCACGGTCAAATTGCAGGCCAGTGTGGATGAGCGCGGACGTTTGGACGGCAGCCAGTTTGATATGCTGTTGCCGCTCTATGACACCGAAAAACAGATGGCCTTTACCCAGTTTGGCCTGCGCCATATTGACAGCCGCACCACCGCGAACTTTGGTCTGGGGCAGCGCCATTTCCTGGGGGCCGGCCTGTTCGGCTATAACGCCTTCCTTGACCACGACATGACCCGCGACCATACCCGTTTTGGCCTCGGCGCCGAATACGCCCGTGATTTTATGAAGTTCGGCGCCAACGGGTATTTCCGTGCCAGTGGCTGGAAAGACGGCAAGAAACTGAACGATTATGAAGAGCGTCCGGCCAACGGCTTTGACCTGCGCGCCGAAGGCTATGTGCCTGCCTATCCGCAACTGGGCGGCAAGCTCATCTATGAGCAGTACTTCGGTGATGAAGTCGGTTTACTGAGCGAAGCGCGCCGGCAGAAAAACCCGGCCGCCTTTACCGTGGGTGCCAGCTATACCCCCGTTCCGCTGGTCACTCTGGGGCTTGACCGCCGGCAAAGTGCGTCCGGCGGCGGGGAAACCCGGTTCAATCTGGGGCTGAACTATGAAATCGGCACCCCGTGGTCAAGGCAGGCTGACCCGGATGCGGTGGCCTTTAAACGCAACCTGCAAGGCGGGCGTTATGACCTGGTCGAGCGGAATAACCAAATCGTGCTGGAATACCGGAAGAAAAACCTGATCCGCCTGATGATGGAAAGCCGGATTAGCGGGCGGGGCAACGCCGTGATCCCGTTAAACGTCAGTGTCAGCACCCAACATGGCCTGAAAGAAATTGTCTGGGATACGGCAAATCTGGTCGCGGGCGGCGGCAGGCTGGAAAGCGTGAGTGCACCGGTGCAGGCAGCAACCCTGGCGGCGGAGCCGGTTCGCGGGGGCACCCGCTATCTGCTGACCCTGCCGCCGTACCATGACCGGGGCAATAACACCTACACCCTGTCCGGTATTGCCTATGACCATCAGGGCAACGCCTCTGACCGGATGGACGCGCAGATACAGGTGGTTTCTTCCGCCGTCAGCCCCGCCGGTTCCGGCTTTGAACCCGCCGAGAAATCGATGGTGGCCGACGGCAAAACCCAGACCGTGATCCGGCTGAAACTGACCGACAAAGACGGCAGGCCCGTGACCGGGGCGGCGGGTGACATCACATTGACCGATGATAAAACGCAACTGACCGGTGACGGTAAAGAACCGGCCCTGGGCACGGACGTGAAGGAAGTGCCGGAAGGCAGCGGCATTTATGAAGTCCCGGCCACCGCGGGCACCCGGCACGGCAAATGGAAAATCACCCCGACGGTGGACGGTCATGCACTGACCCCGACGGTCATCGATTTTGGTGATTCACTGGCCAACATGATAGACCCGGACCGCACCGAATTTAAGCCGGACAATGGCCCCCTGAACCAGGAAGGTGACAGTACCGACATCGTCCTGAACCTGAAAGACAAGGACGGCAACCCCATCACCGGGGCGGCAGATAAAATCACGCTGACCGATGACAAGAGTGAACTGTACGGCCAGACCCCCAACCCCACACTGGGGGCGGTCAGGGAAGACCCGCCGGGCAGCGGGATTTACAAGGCCAAAGTCACGGCCGGCAAGAAAAAAGGCACCTGGAAAATCACCCCGACGGTGGACGGCAAGGCGCTGAAACCGACCAATATTACCTTTGGTCAGTCCCTGACCGACATTGTTGATACTAAAGGCCCGGCCTTTACCCCGGCGACGAACGTGCTGGCGGCCAACAACGAAGACAGTACCCTTATGACGCTCCACCTGAAGGACAAGTCGGGTAAACCCATTCCGAACGCGCAGGACAGCATCACGTTTGACGACAACGGCGATCAACTGACCGGCGATGGCAAGAACAAACCGACCATCGATAAGGTGTGGGAAGCGCCGGAGAACAGCGGCATTTACCGGGTGAAGGTGAAAGCGGGTGATAAAACCGGCCCGTGGAAAATCACCACCAGGATAGACGGCAAGCCGCTGGAGACACCAACGGAAATCACCTTTGGCACCTCCACTGCCGATCTGATTGATCCGGATAACTCCGCGTTTATCCCGGAAAAAGGCGCGCTGCCCAATGAAGGCGACACTACCGTCATTACGCTGAACCTGAAAGACATCAATGGCCAGCCTGTCACCGGGGCGGAAAACAGCATCAACCTGATACCGGATAATCATGAGTTATACGGCCAGGGTGAAACCCTGCCAACCTACGGGAAAGCGAAAGAAGTGCCGCCGGGCAGTGGCACGTATGAAGTGCCCGTGACCGCCGGCGCGAAAAAAGGCCAATGGACGCTGACGCCGGACGTGTTCGGCAAGCGGCTGAAACGCCCGGCCACCATGACCTTTGGGCAATCACTGGCGGATATTCTGGATACCCAGGGCGCCACCGTTGAACCGGTGGATGGCAGTCATGCCCTGGCTGCGGATGGCGTCTCCACCAAAACCTTGCACGTTGTCCTGAAAGACAAACAGGGCCAGCCGGTCACGGGGGCGAAAGACAGCCTCAGGGTCAGTGGGTCTGGGCCATTGCAGGGTAACGGCAAAGATCCGCAGACAGGGAAAGTGAAAGAAGTCGCTGACGGGGTGTATGAAGTTATCGTCACGGCGGGTCAGAAAACCGGCCACTGGACGCTGACCACCACCGTGGACGGCACGGCCATGAAAAAAGAGACGGTGATTGAGTTTGATGAAAACAAAGCCCCCAGCGTCAGCGGACTGCAACTGGAAGGGGGGTTGCATGTTAACGGCGTCCTGCATGCCCTTTACCAGTTTGATGCCAAAGACGGTAACACCACTGACCGCTCGTTCTATGCCTGGGGCGAGAAAGGCACCACCGCGAAACAGGTCATGGCACTGGCGGAGGCCGCCGGGGTCAAAGAACCGGTGGAGTGGGTGCAGAAAAACGGGGAAGGCCGGGTTGCCGCCGGGGCAACCGGTCAGGACAGGGTGAAGTATACCGTTGAGAACAGTGATATCGGCAAGGTGCTGGAAGTGTCGGTACTGGCGGCTAACGAGGCGAATTTGCGGGCCAAAGCGCCGCAGACCACCGACGTAACCGACCCGCAGGCCAACAAGGGGATTACCGGCGGCAACGGCCAGGGCGGCGTGGCGGATCCGAAAGCCAAGCCCGGTATCGAGCAGATTGTCCTGAGCGGGGAGCTGGAAATCAATCAGCCCCTGACGGCCCGCTACACGTTTAATGCGAATGGCGGGGATGCCACCGACCTCTCCCAGTTTGCCTGGCATGAGAAGGATACCCCGGTGACAAAGTATGAACCTGTGCCGGACAAAACGGGCACCCTGACCACCAATCTGAAACCGGAGGATGCCGGGAAAACGATAGCCATTACCGTCAAGCCCATCAACGGTGACCACGAAGCCGGTGATCCCAAAACGGTGGATACCGGCATGACCGATACCGGCATCAACAAAACCACGTCTAAAGGAGCAAAACCGGGCACCATTCTGGATCCCGCGGCCAGACCCGCCATTGATAACCTGATGTTGACGGGAAATCTGTACGTCAATGAAATTTTGACCGCTCACTATGCATTCAGTCCCAACAATGGGGATACCACAGATAACTCCACCTATGTCTGGACCCGTTTTCAGCCGGAGGACAAACCGTCAGGGACAAGAGAGAAAATCCCTGATCCAGAATCTACGGGCGCTGTGGATGGAAAAAAAGTCCAGAGTGGGGCTATCCCCTCCTATACACTGGGTGAAAATGATGTCGGTAAACTGATCGAAATCACCATCACACCGAAAAACAGCAGGCAGAATGGTATCGGGAAACCCATTTCAGTCAATACGGGGCTGGACAATTCTGCACTCGTCGGTGGGGACAGTAAAGGCGGTATTATTAACCCGACCAATGGGCCTGTCATTGATAATTTAGCGATTCACGGTACGCTGGAAATGGGGCAACCGCTGACAGGTTCGTACTTCTTTAATCCTAATGGTGGGGGGGATCAGGATGATTCAATTTTTGCCTGGGGTATCAAATATCCGACATCCACCGATCCCAATGCGCCTAAATCCCCGGAAGAACTCGTCTCCGATTTAGGCAAAGATCCCAACCATGTCATTAAACCCGATATGAGCGGGACGGTTCCGGAATATATTCTGAAGCCCGAAGACAGCGGTCAAATTATCCAGCTCGCGATGGTTCCCCGTAACACCCTCAGTATGCGGGGTGAACAAATTGCCACGGACACCGAGCAGGAAACCAAGAAAGGATCTGTAACAGGCGGGAACTTAGATGGTACGGTAAAAGGCATAGCGGATGACTTTACTGTGGATGTGGACAAGGATAAGGCCAAAGCCAAAATTGATTTGGTTGAAAAAAAATCAGAGCCGATCGAGTTAACGATCAAAACCCAAAAGGATAATAAATCCATTGGTGGAGTGCCTGTAACCATTAATTTGTCAGCAGTCAGTCGCTATTTAAAAAGTACAGAGGCGCCTACTGTCGAATTGGAGGTTCAGAAAGGTGTTTTAGCCCAAAAACAAGGAAATACATATACTGGTCATACAGATGAGAAAGGCGATCTGGTTATCAAGATCATTGACCCTAATGGAAAAGGCGTGAAAACAACCTTGAAAGTGGCGGCTGAGGGGGCTAATGGTTCTCTTCCAACAAAGGATAAGGATGTTATCTTTACGGTGATTACCAGTCCTGATGTGGCTGTGGCTAATTATTGGGGGCATATGCATGAATTCATAGAATTCAAGGGAATAAAATATTATCGGACGCCATTACACAATGAATATCCAGGAACTAATGATGAAAATGGAACTATAGATAACGAAGACTGGGCATATTACAATACGATTGTGGTTGAAAAAGCTTGTACTAGAAATGGTAAAATTTTGCCAGATAGCACTGAATTAGTCGAATTAGGTCGTCATTATGCTATAAATCAGGTGAATACGAAATACGGTTGGCCAACATCCTGGCAGTATTATTCATCTAGTTTAGATTTCATTTCCTTGAAAGATGGTGACAATAGAGGTCCTGCTAATAAGTTAACAAATAGATTTGCGGCATGTCGTGATGCAAATTAGTTGAAATCTATCTTAAGGAGAGTTAATCGCCGGAGGTATGGTGGATGTTTATAACAAAGGCAACCAGCCGTAGAAATCTTCAGGTGTAATAGTTCTGACTCAAACTGCCCCCGAATTGTCATTACCAACAACAAGGGGCAGTTTTCTATTCTCAGTACCTATTCCGAACCCGAAAAACCTGACTCACCAGCACCAACACACCCACTACTAAATAAGCAGCAAAAACGCCAGTCAGCCATTGCGGCATATCCAGCGTTAAAAACGCCCACTGTTTCATTGAGCAATCCC
>NZ_JACOII010000078.1 GCF_016306625.1 Xenorhabdus lircayensis
CGGCACACGAATGATGCGCCCCTTGGGTTTACATGAAATCGTGGGCACATTGCCATTGAACAATCTGGCGTCGAATTCAACGTACAGCAGCGCGGTATTCGGGTAGCGGAATTTGGCGTCAATAATTTCGGTGAACGCCATAATGTTCATCTTATCAATGATCCGTTCACTGGTGCTGTTCGGTGTTTTTCTGACAACCCGAACCGTCCAGCCTGTTCTGGCATCAGGCAGATTGATACGATATGAGCGCTCATACAAGGTTGTTGTTTTGTTGTCGATATGGGTATCAAAAATAGTCTGGTAGCTGCCGCCATCCGTCGATAACTCAATGGCATAGTCAATACGATAACCGACCGTATCCGCATTATCCTTTTGCTCCCTCAATGCAGGCCAACCCAGACGGACGCGAACAGCAGACAATTTCGTATTGGAAATGTATTTTGCCCAGGGCGTAGCGGCTTTTATTTCGGTGCCAAGCCGAATTTCATTTTCCGCAGCAGGCATCCCTTTGATGTATTCCTGTGCCTGCGTGCCGGGACGAAATTCCCATCTCACCCCTTCAAAGTTCATTGTTCCGTTGTCGCCCTGTAATGGCGTTCCGTCCAGAAAGATACGGGTGCCATCCAGTCCACCCGCAAATTCGCCCTCACCCAATGCCAGTAACATTCGCGCTTTTGCACTGGACTGGATGTTATCGGGCATTTCGTAAGGCGTATGTCCGCCACCACCACCACCGCCTTTTGCACCTGCTATAATATGTTCGGTCATCGTATTAGCCCTTACGTTGCTCTTCTTCCGCTTTCCCGTCTTCGACGGGTTTCCCTGTCAGGATCTCACTCATGCTGTATTTTCGCTGTTTCTCAATCTGTTCGGTCTGGTACTGGTCTTCGGTGTAGACGCCCGCAGAGATAATCGCACCGCCGATCTCACGCGAACCATAGAGGATGGGAACCGGGTTGCCTTGGGCGGTCGTATTGACCGGACCCCCGAATGCATAGGAGGGTTTATTCTCCGGTGATTCGCGCATTCCCAGTCCCGGTGGCTGAGGTGCCAGCATTTGAGAAACACCGCCCATCACCATTGATCCACCTGCTAAGGCGAGACTGGCCGCCCACGTCCAGCCGTAAGGGTTCCACCACGCAACCACCAGCATGGCAACACCCAGCACGACATTGAATAACCCGGCGCGCTTGCTGCCTATGATCACCGGCATGATATGGATATCGCTGTCACCCCTGGTCATGTCCAGTTCGTCTTTGTTGTAACTTCTGCCGCCCACAATGACCGAAAAGGTAAAGCCCTGCTTATGGGCATTGAGCATGAATGCTTCGAAGCCTGTAACCAGTTTGCTCATGGCTCTGATGGCGTG
>NZ_JACOII010000079.1 GCF_016306625.1 Xenorhabdus lircayensis
AGAGTAGGGAACTGCCAGACATCAATTTATAAGTGTTGCCAAATAGGCAACACTTTTTAATTTAGAACTTGTTATTTTAGCACTTGCTGATATGGCTCAGTTGGTAGAGCACACCCTTGGTAAGGGTGAGGTCCCCAGTTCGAATCTGGGTATCAGCACCATGAATAATATGTTCGGCAAATAAAACAGAATTTGCTTGGCGGCAACAGCGCGGTGGTCCCACCTGACCCCATGCCGAACTCAGCAGTGAAACGCCGTAGCGCCGATGGTAGTGTGGGGTCTCCCCATGCGAGAGTAGGGAACTGCCAAGCTTTTATACCCAGTCAAAAGGCCACTCATACGAGTGGCCTTTTGCATTTATAATGTTTTTTCAATAACATATAAGCATGGTTAATTACTGGCTTATCTTTCAAATGTAGAGTCTGATAGACTACGACCAAATTACCTATCGAGCTTGAAGTGAATGTCTGTCTGTCAATCTACCCAACTAAAAGCGTTCAACACATTTAGCATTTCAGCCCGTGCTGAGCATATCGGTATAGCAACCTCTATTGAATCTCTCCTGTCCTTATGGCAAGAAGCTATGAGAAAAGATCATCCCATTTTACTATTGGGAGGAGGAAGTAATATCCTCTTAACCGAAAATTTTAACGGTACTGTGATACTAAACCGTATTCTTGGTATCGACATAAAAGAGTCGGATACTGCATGGCATATTCATGTTGGTGCAGGTGAAAATTGGCATGAGCTGATTACTCATTTACTTAAGCAACAAATCCATGGCTTGGAAAATTTAGCGTTGATCCCTGGAAATGTAGGTTCTGCTCCTATTCAGAATATCGGGGCATATGGAATTGAATTTAAGCATGTCTGTGAGTATGTGGATTTTGTCGAACTGAAAACTGGAAATTCAATTCGTCTAATGACAAATGAGTGCCAATTTGCGTATAGAGACAGTATTTTCAAACATCAATATAAAGATGGTTACGCTATTACAGCAGTCGGTTTACGTTTAAATAAGGAATGGGAACCAACATTAACTTATGGTGGCTTGGCTCAGTTTTCGCGAGAAGATGTTACACCAGAGCAAATATTCAATACTGTGTGTGAAATGCGCCAGAGCAAATTACCAGATCCTGCGGTGATGGCTAATGCAGGAAGTTTCTTTAAAAATCCAATTGTTTCGACTGAATTAGCGCAGAAAATTCAATCTGAGTATCCAGATTGTCCTCAGTATCATAATGAACATAGCGTAAAGATTGCTGCGGGATGGCTTATCGATCAATGCCACTTGAAAGGCTACTCTATTGGTGATGCGGCCGTGCATACGAAACAAGCACTGGTATTGATCAATAAAGGAAATGCAACGGGGCAGGATATTGTTACCTTGGCTGCTTACGTGCATAACAAAGTAGCGGAAAAATTTAATATTTTCTTAGAGCCTGAGGTACGCTTCATTGGTAGTGAGGGGGAGATAGACGCAGTGGAGTGTATTTCATGAAAGATATTAGTACCCCGTTAAAATTAATTAAAGTGTTATCTGATGGTGAAATTCATTCAGGACAGCAACTTGGCCAAGGATTGGGAATGAGCCGTGCGGGAATTAATAAACATATTCAGACTATTCGTGAATGGGGGGTAGAAATTTTAACACTCCCAGGTAAGGGTTATCGTTTTCCAGCCCCAATGAATCTTCTTGATAAAGAAATTATTACTAATTATCTTCCAAACGATCGCATTGAAGTTATACCTGTTATTGATTCTACCAATCAGTATTTGCTGGAGAAACTAGCAGAGCTCGCTTCAGGCGATGCTTGTGTTGCAGAATACCAGTATGCTGGTAGAGGGCGTCGTGGCAGACAGTGGGTTTCTGCTTTTGGCAGAAATTTATATTTGTCCATGTATTGGTGCTTGGAACAAGGGCCTGCGGCGGCAATTGGCTTAAGTTTGGTTGTCGGAATTGTGATCGCAGAAGTCCTAAATTGTCAGGGAGCTGAAAGAGTCAAAGTAAAATGGCCTAATGACTTATATCTGGATGATAAGAAACTGGCGGGCATATTGGTCGAACTGACAGGAAAAACGGGAGATGCAGCCCAGATAGTTATCGGAATAGGCATGAATATTTCGATGAGCAGCGAACAGCAGAAATCGATTAATCAACGGTGGACTAACTTACAGCAAGCGAGAATTACTGTTGAGCGGAATAAATTGATTGCTGAAATTATTGTCGAGCTTAAAAAAGCATTAATTCAGTTTGAAAATGAAGGATTATCTCCTTTTATTTCTCGATGGCACAACTTAGATAATTTTATTAATCGTCAAGTGAAATTAATTATTGGTGATCAGGAAATTCATGGGACAGCTCGTGGAATTGATCAACAAGGAGCACTATTGCTTGATATCAATGGTGTTATTACGCCTTACATTGGTGGTGAAATTTCCTTGAGGGGTTGTTGAGCACAAAGCCGGAAATATTTCCGGCTGTTTGCTTTATTTTCTTAATCTGACACTTTCGATCGTGTGATTAGTTCCTTTCGTCATAATCAAGCTAGCACGTTCTTTAGTTGGTAAAATGTTTTGTTGTAAGTTTAATCCGTTAATTTCCCGCCAAATACTTGATGCGACTTTTACCGCATCTTCTGTCGTTAGCTTAGAATAGTTGTGGAAATAGGAATCTGGATCTGAAAAAGCACCTTGTCGGAACTTAAGGAAACGACTGATGTACCATTGTTCGAGTAACTCTTCTGATGCATCAACATAAATGGAAAAGTCAACAAAATCAGATACAAATACATGGTGTGGCTCATGTGGATAATCCATGCCACTTTGTAGTACGTTTAAGCCTTCAAGGATCAGAATATCCGGCCTTTCAATGATAAGTTGTTCATTGGGGACAATATCATAGCTTAGGTGGGAATATACTGGCGCAATAACCTTTTCAGCACCGGATTTTATGTCGGCGACGAATTTGACTAGGTTGCGCATATCATAGGATTCAGGGAACCCCTTTTTTTTCATTAAGCCACGTTCATTTAATACATTATTAGAGTGCAAAAAGCCGTCTGTTGTCACTAGCTTAACACGGCGATGTTCGGGCCAGCGGCTTAGTAATGCCTGTAATAAGCGCGCAGTTGTACTTTTTCCGACAGCAACACTGCCCGCGATACCAATAATGTAAGGTACTTTTTGTTCATCTGTCCCTAAAAATTGTTCGAGAACAGCTTGTCGCCGTAAATTGGAACTAATATAAAAATTGAGTAGGCGTGACAATGGAAGATAAATTTCAATCACTTCATCTATTGAGATTTCTTCATTAATCCCTTTTAAAGCAGCAACTTCTTCTTCTGTTAATGTTAAAGGCACCGAGTCACGCAATGTTGCCCAATGTTCACGATCAAATTGTAAATATGGAGTCGTCAAAAAAGATTCTTTCTTATTCATAAGCCAACATCTGCCTGTCTATGCAGGTTGGACAGGTTGTTGAGAACACCCGTATCCGACAAAAAATAAATCTCATCATATCGGTTGCGTTATCTCAGGCGTAGAATTTTTTATGATTTTAGTAAATTTTTTGATGGGAAATACAAAAATGTAAAAAAATATTCCATTTTCTGTGGTTGTCTTTAGTGTCCATTCTCTTTTTTTCATAAGAAAGAACTAAAGTGATACAAATGTATTTTTCAGTTCCTCTACTGCAGAATCTTTTTGTTTAATATTTAATCTAAAATCGCTTAAAAAACCATCAATATTATTGGATGTGGCTGTTTTATGGGCGAAAGAGAAAAAAAAACAATTTTTCTGTTGCATCGTGGACCAACACTACCTAAAATGCGCAGCACTTGATGCCGGCATAGCTCAGTTGGTAGAGCAACTGACTTGTAATCAGTAGGTCCCGAGTTCGACTCTTGGTGCCGGCACCATTAAAAATTTGGAAAGGTGGGGTTCCCGAGCGGCCAAAGGGAGCAGACTGTAAATCTGCCGTCACAGACTTCGAAGGTTCGAATCCTTCCCCCACCACCATTAACCAGTTTTCATCTTGAGTGTTCTGCTCGAGTTTTACTCCAGACAAAATACTTGAGATACAAGATACAGCTGATTAAACTCAGGTAGCCGAGTTCATGCGGGCATCGTATAATGGCTATTACCTCAGCCTTCCAAGCTGATGATGCGGGTTCGATTCCCGCTGCCCGCTCCAAGATGTGCTGATATAGCTCAGTTGGTAGAGCACACCCTTGGTAAGGGTGAGGTCGGCAGTTCGAATCTGCCTATCAGCACCATTTCCCCTGTTCTTGCCTCCTGATTTTCTTCCTGTAAATATCTAACAAGCAACTGCTTGGTTGATGTGGTGAAACCACCGATTCCGTGTCTTAGAGGGACAACCTAATGTCTAAAGAAAAGTTTGAACG
>NZ_JACOII010000008.1:0-4988 GCF_016306625.1 Xenorhabdus lircayensis
GGTTCAGCTCCTGCTCCCAGTTCGCCACCCACGGCATCACGGTATGGCGGACAAATTGGGTCGCCTGTTCACTGATATTGGAAAACGTCGCTTTCTCCAAGTCGTTAATCATGTGGGCAGGCACATTGAAGAGACTGGCAATCATGGAGCGGTTGAGTTTCAGCATGTCAATCAGCTGGGCGTCCACCGGGGACACGGTCAGGGCGTGGTAATCCAGGTCAGCCGGCAGCAACAGGGTCTTGTTCTCCTCGCGACGCAGGGCCGCCGAGGCATTCCGCCACATCTGCTTGAGCCGTTCCCAGCCGTCCTTCCCGACCTCGCCCTTGACGGAGACAATCCCGGCCGGGCGGGCATTACCGCCAAAAAAGGCACTGGTGTACTTCTGCCCGCTCATCCCCATGCCGATGGTTTCCGCATGTTGCAGGATGGGGCTTAAGCCCATTTTCCGGTTATTGCCGAGCGCCCGGATGTGGATCATGTCATCGGGGCTGATGGCAAAGCTGCCCTCTTCGTTATACACCCCGTAGGTATAGCGCCCACCGGTGTTCAATAGAGTGGTTTCCCACGGCATACACGCTTCCACCGTGATCACCTCCCCGCGGCGGTTACGTTTGACCCACGAGTAACCATTGCCCCAGCCGAGGACATGGCGCTGTTTCAGCTCCCGCCATTTGTAGCTGGTTTGCCAGTCATTCGGCTCGTCATGCACCAGATAAAACACCGGGTGATCCCGCGCCATCTCAACCGACTTGCCGGTCTTGCGCATCACATGCAGCGGCATTTGCGCCACCGAGGAGGAGAGCACATAGATACAGGCGTAGACCGCGGCCAGCTTCATGGCGGTTTCGGGGCTGACATACACATCAGCGCTGAACAGGCCGTCGTGCTCAGCCGCTTCTGCCGTTAACGGGACACGGGGATTTTCCAGTGGTTCACTGCGGAACAACGCATCAAGCAGCATGTTTCCCCCTTCTGGCCGCCGCCAGCGCATAAGCCATCAACAAAACACCGCCGATGATCAGGGTGTTCGCCAGCCCGTACTTCAGGTAACAGCCAGCCAGCACCGCCCCGACACCGGTCAGCGCAGTAATATCAATCAGTAAATTTTTCATAGGAATAACAGGTCATCGGGATCGAGATTGGAAAGAAAGTCGGGTTCTGCATGCAAAATAGCCCGTCCCATCGCCATAATCAGCGCGACGGCCCCGTCAATTTTGCTGTCCTTTTGCTCCTTGATGGGGCGCACGATGTCATCATTCCCGGCCAGCGTTTTGCCCACCACGTTACCGATGCACCACGACATAATCGGGTTGCCGTCATGGTGAAAGCGCCCAGACTGGATAGCGGCTTCCAGCTCTTTCATCGGGTCACTCATATTGGTGAAGTTCTGGGTAATAATGACCGGGTTGATGCCCTCGTCCGCCAGTTCATGCGACAAACCAGTCGCCCCGAACGGATCAATCGGGGCCTCTTCCACCGGGTTCAGGTGACAGGCAAGCTTGGCTTCTTCAAGGATATAGCGGTAGTCCACTTCCGCCCCGTCCGTCACGGTCAACAGATCCATTTCCACCCACTTCTGAAAACGTTCAGCCGTGCGGCGGTTTTCTGTCTGTTCCACGCTGTACACGGTGTCATACGGCACCCAGAAACGCGGGACCACACTGTAATAATGCCGCTTGCCGTCAATCTCACGGGTGAACAGCCGCGCCATGCTGTTCATGTCCAGCTTGCGGGCGAGGTCAAACGCCAGAACACAAGGCTGGCCCTCGAACTGTTCCAGTGTCAGCGAGGTGTCTTCGCACTGTTTCCAGCTCACCATATTGAAGTACGCCTCACGGGCAGACACCCAGATATTCAGGTGCTTGGTTTTAAAGACGCTGGCTAACCTGGGATTGTTCAGGGCGCGTTGCTGCTGACTCAGCAGGAAGTCCGCATAGACCGAGACGCCCATATTGGGATTGGCCTTGCGGAGTACGTCCGGGGAGGTCCAGTCATCCCCCTCATCCACCGTGTAAATCACCCCGAACAGCTCGTCATTGGGGACATTGCCGGACAGCATTTCAATCACTTCCCGGCGCTTGTCATAACAGGGGCCTTCAATGTTATAGCCTGCCGTGGTGATCGCCCACATCAGGGGCTGACGCCGCGCGCCCATCCCGGTGAGCATGGTGGTATACAGATCGTCCGTGTCGTGTTCATGGTATTCATCGACAATGGCACAACTGGGGGACTGCCCGTCGCCGGGGTTGCCTATCAGTGGTTCAAGGCGTGCCCCATCCGCCGGACGGTTCAGGTTAGAGGCATTCACTTCAATGCCGAACGCCTCGACCAGCATCGGGGTACGCTTGCACATCAGCCGGGCAGGCCGAAACACTTCCCACGCCTGCTTCTCCGTGGTCGCACCGGAATAAACTTCCGCCCCGAACTCGTTATCACAGGTAAAGCAATAGAGTGCAACACCCGCGGAGATGGCAGACTTACCATTTTTACGGGGGATCTCCGTATAGACTTCCCGAAAGCGGCGCAACCGGCTGCCCTTATGTACCCAGCCAAAGGCCGAACAGACTATAAACAACTGCCACGATTCCAGTGTGATCGGCATCCGCTTAAACGCCCATTCGCCCTTGGTATGGGGCAGCAACTGGATAAACCGGGCAGCCTGTTCTGCCAGGTCTTTATCAAAACGGTACTTAAAGGCTTTGCCCTTCTCTTTCGCCAAATCATCCAGATGGCGCTGGCAAGCCTCTTTCACATAGCGCCCGGCCTCAATCTTGCCCCGCACCACATCACGGGCGTACTGGTTCACCGCATTGACATTCAGATAAGATTTACGGCTCATGGTGAAATCATCCTCATAAACGGGTTGTCCGTCTTGGCTTTGCCTGCCGCCCCGATCAGGCGCTGGCGGCTACTGGGATCTAACCCCAGCATTGCGCCCGTTCTGTCCATCTCAGACTCCTGCTCTTTTTTGGCGGTCAAGTCCGGGTTTTTTACCGGTCCCCCTGTCGCGCCAATCAACCGGGTGCCATCGCGGTTGATATCAACAACCAATTTCCGCCAAAAATGGTAAGCCACACACCAGCGCTCAAGAACCGCTAAATCGGTAATACATAAAATTCCCTGACTACACAGCTCCTTCGCGGTCAGTTCCCACATCACCACCGCCAATGACATCCCGTTTTCAGTAAACCAATCCGGGGGTGATACGCCGGTCAGGGGCGTAAAGCTCGGCTCATCCCGGTTCAACTTGCGCTTACCGGGATTGCCCGCCAGTTCTTTTCGTGCCGTCGGCTTGGGGCGACGGCCTGACTTGCCCGCCGTGCCGGCCATACTCAGAACCTCCTGTATTCAGAAAGACAATGAAAGGTGAGGAAATATCGCCCGATTTAAAGTTCATTTTTCGCGGGGATAAAAATTGCCCCTAAGCGGCGGTCCTTGGGGGGCGAGAGTGGCAGGGATTTTGCCTCCCCCTCCCCCTGTGTGACCATGACGGACGCAATGATTGCGGTTGGAAATGACAATATTCTCAGGCGCGCTGAGTGTCCCGATGGCTCTCGTTTCACTGGAAACTAAAGGTAAATATCATGCGCCTCATCGTAATCGCTCCGTCGCTGTCTTGCGTTTATGGCAGGCAAAGCACAGGAGCATCAGATTCGATAATGCATCCGTGCCGCCGTGAGCCTTGGGTTTGATATGGTCAACCGTCGTACCTGTGACCGCTCTGCCTTCCCGTAATTAACAGTCCACCAATCACGCTGGATTCATATTGCTCATAATTTTCAATGTAATTATTCATGCTCTTTCCCCGCAAATTTTCCTTCACGAACGCCTGTCAGTGTTGTTTCCCTCAGCAGAAAATCAATATCTGCCGTCCAGCCGTGATTGCTTTCACCAAAATAAAACGGGCGGGCCATTTTCACGAATGCCCTGACATAAGCTCGCCAGCCATCAACATTCTGGGTAGCCAGTTTTGAAATGATTTTCTTTAAGGCGGTTTTTCGCTTGGTATTGGCTTCTACAGCATGAGGCAACCTGTCGCCGACTTCCTCGTTGTAGGCATTGAGATATTCGTCGTAGTTGATTTGGGGAGCGGGGTTTCGCTTTTTAGGTTTGACCACCTCCGCGTCATCCCCCTCTTGAGGGGTTAGGGGTGTAATATTATCTTTCTTATCTTTAATAGTATCTTTTGTGTTTAGCTGAATTAGCTTATTTTCTTTAGCTGTTTTAGCTAAACTTTTATTAGCTGATTTGGCTAAAGGTTTGCTGTTTTGGCTAACATCTAAAATCCATTCAGAAGTTTCCACATTAAGACCTATTGTATTATTTTGTTTAATCAGTATTTTTCTTTCTAATAACCCCTTAATTTCAGTACTTACATGCGTGTGATGCAGATTAATCATTGCGCCTATTTGAGTGTTAGTGACTCTGTCAAAACGCTTATGCCACCCGAACGTTTTTTCAATGATGGCATCAATGATTCTGTACTGGCGATAGGTGATCCCTTTGTTGCTATTTTCCATTAAAACTAGCTTTGGCTTGCGGGGAGTTTTAATGAATTCAATATCATCATTCACATTTCCCTCTTTCACCCTTGTTATTGGCTGACGATAATCAGCCATTCTTGCAACATTACTCATCGCGTTTCCCTCCGGTCAGTTCCTCGCGATGTTCCAGACGCAATTTCGCATCTTTCAGAGCATCACGAAATTTCTTGGCACCTTCTACTGTGAATTCGCGATCAGCCTGTTCACGTGCGATATTTTTATGCACTGCGCTGTGATTAAATTTCGTTTTCATGTATAATTACCTCTGTGAAATGTTGTTTTGAGAGGGCTTGCATACCTTTCTCTCATTACTAAATCGACAGTTCTAATTGCATTTCAGAAGCCTCAGTTGTTAGCGCAACTGGGGTTTTTCTTTTTATCTTGCCTTTACGTTCCAGAGCCTGAATCAACCGCTCTGCGTTCTCGCCTTCAATGACCACTACT
>NZ_JACOII010000008.1:5080-8670 GCF_016306625.1 Xenorhabdus lircayensis
TTTGCGACTTCCATTTGCTACACTTCCTATAGTTAAGTTTTGTTTAATAAATAAGCGGAAATATCAACTATCCTGAGATAGATGATGGTGAGTAACACGAACACGGCATTATGATGAGTAAGCCTTTACGGGGTGATATTGCTCCTGCATTCCCCGATTGCCTGAGATCAGTCTCGGCGCTATTTCGGTTTGCTAGGGTTCACCGATAGCCTGTCGTGAGGGCAAATTGTTAAAGAGCAGTACAGCTATGCTGAGAGCAATTTTTTCTTACTGATATCTAGCAGATCATGTGCCTGATATTTACCATCAGAAATCTGTTGAATTGTCTCGGCATAGTTGGTTTTACCGAAAAACTCAGTCTTGGGGAGGAATCCGTTTTTTAGCCATTTATAAACGGCTCTTTCACTAACCCCACAAGCACGAGCTACTTCGGTGATGCCAATATTTTTAATTGGTTCTTCCAAGGTTCGCATAACAACTCCTTTATTTCGTACTTTCAGTACACATTATGATTGAACTGAAAGTTTTTTCAAGTGGATTATCATCGTACTTATGGTACAGACAGAAAAAACGCGCGAACAATTTTCCCAACGGCTGGCGCAGGCCTGTGAGCAGGCTGGTCTAAATGAACATGGTCGAGGGGCAGCGATAGTTAGGGCTTTAGGGGTGTCATCTAAGGCAGTCAGCAAGTGGTTTAATTCGGAATCTTTGCCCAGACAGGAAAAGATGAATGCTCTTGCTGATTATCTCAAAGTCGATATCGTCTGGTTGCAACATGGCATAGACAATGCTAGCGATAACGCTCGCCCAGATAAAATACAAGCTGTTAAACCAGCAACTAGGCAATTAACGAAGGAACAAGAAGAGTTATTGGAATTATTCGACCGTTTGCCAGCAGAAGAAGCAGATCGTTTTTTAAAAGAAATGAAGATAAAAGCAGCGCATTTTGATGCGATTTTCGCTGAAATGTTGGCGAAGCGTAGCAGTAAAGCAAGCTAACAAAACATATACCATATGTAAACAGTAACTAAATGAAATGTTCACTGTGTCATATTTTTTAATATAGGCCGCACCTCGCGGCCTTCTGCCTAGTATCACAAATCAGACAATTTTCGATCAAAATGCTGGCAGGAGTGATGCAGGGTAATATGATTAAGCCTCTGTGTTTTAATGATATTTTTTAGGGGGCTATAGACAAAATGGATAATCAACAGTGGCAAAATCTACAGATTACCTGGCCTGGTCAGGCAGAAGTTGATAATGTGCTTTACTGTAAAAAGCAGGTCGATTTTACTGGTGTTAGATGGGGGGAGAAACCACCCCCAAATAAACCTTTTTTACGCCCCTTCCTCGCTCAATCCGTGACCACAATCACAATATCCCACTGATGTAAAAATTTATTTCATTATTAATCAATTAGTTATACCAAAAGTACGATAATTTAATTTAAATTTGTACTTTTGGTACTTGCTTAATTCGTACTTTTGGTTCAATATTGTTTTCAACGAAGGCACGGAGCCAAAGTTAAAAGGAATTCGCTCTTTAACAATCTAACCCAGAACAGCGTATTCACTCTGTTACACCCCTACGCACAAATGCGATGTATCGCTGACAGTCGATAGCAGTATGTCAGTGAGAAGATTAGCCTCGAAAGAGCGCGAACGGGCATCCCTGACAGAGAGCGCGCTGAAATTAACTATAAGGATAATTTATGTAATATCCAGCGGGTTAGACCGCAAACGCGATGATGCGTTAATCCGGTAGAGCAGCATGACGGCCAATCATGCACCGGTTATTAGCGGCGAGAACGCGGCAGGAGGCGCGACCACTGCGAGAGTGTGGTTCAAAGTTCAAGTTGGCTTTGAGGTGTGGTGAATGCACAGGCTGATGTGATCAGGAACAGCGCAGGTGCAACCCGTTCGATTCGGGTTTTAATCCTTGGTGGTTTGAGCTTTGCGAGAAGTAGGAGATCAGTACCTACCACCACACCATCAAAGCCAATTATTACGGGAGAAGTTCCATGAACGAATCAGTAATGACAGATAGTCTCGAAATAGCTCTCGAAGCTATCGAAAACGTTTTCGATAAAATCGACAGGAATCGGCATAAAAATTTCTGGAACAACCGCGAACCCAAGCAGCGCATCAGAACGCAGGAGAGCGACACTGTTAACGCATTAAGCGGTTTCATTACAGCGGTAAACAATGCGCAGTCAAAAGAACCGGTTGCAAAAAATAACAAATCTCCCCGCCGTAGACTGGAATCGGGCGGGGTTACGGCGAGGGGGTGATATGAGAATTATGAGATCAAAACAGGTAATTATCATGTACAGAACAGCTACACAGGTTTCCAGAGTATCAAATAAATTGGCTGGATCTTTTTCATATTATGCAAATGCACAAGATGCAATAGATACTGGGTTATTTTGTCAGAAACTGGTTGATGATTATTGGACTGGCGATGAGCGTTTCGACTTTTTAGGCCAGCCATTTGTAATTAAAAGCAGAGAGGAATTAAACCCAGAAGAATATAGCATTGCCAATTAACTAACTCCAGCTCATTTCCGAGTGGGCTGTGGTGAGTTAATTACTATAGAGAGATATAATATGAGAAGTAATAAAACGCTGGACAGTTTAGTTATTCGTGTATCAAAATTATCAAATAGAGCATTTTTGGGTAGAGTAAAAGAAAATAAAAATATGCCAAATTCTGTAGTTATGGTTGGTGCTCGTCGTGATGTTACTCATCAGGTGTTGGATGCTGCAATAGAAATTATTAGTAATAATGATGATTTTAGTAGACCGACAATTATTAGGATTGGTGATGTTGAATATAAATTAGAACTAACAGAAAGACCATAATCATTGGAGGAAAATAACAATGAAAATGATTAAGGTATTTGGTAGTAATAAAACATTAATATATGTTCAATCCTCCAGAATTCATGAAATTTGGGATAATCAATTTGGTGAATTTAAATCAGCAATGGCAGATCATGAAAGAGGCGTTAATTACTACTCAGAATTATCACCAGATGAATTAGCAGAATTGATTAATACTGGAGAATAACAATGGCTAAACATATCCACGCCGATTTAATGATGAAAGCGTCGGAAATTGCACAGACAGATGCAGAATGGTGGAAATATTTTGAAGTTCTGCATGATGACGCTGACAGATGGGAATCTATACGCCTGATGAGTTTGAATCAGAGCCACGCGCAATGCGCGATGTAACTCCGGTCACAACAAAACAATCTCTCAATAGCTTAATCAATAACAAACCAGTAAAGGATGAGCCAAAGGGCGATCAACGCACACCTGATGAGTTACTGTGCGATTTTATCCGCTATATTTTTATGGACACTGGCGCAGAGCATCCCATGACCTACCGATTTGTCAGGGAGGTTGTGAAATTCTGGAATATCCCGCTGGTAGTCTTGCAGGCTGATATCAATCCTCAGTTGGGTGCATCTAATAGTTATACAGTTTGGGAACCGGGCGATATTCAAACACGGCTGCCAGTATTAACACCATTCACGGATATGGTGAAGAAGTACGGCACACCCTAGCTGACAGACCAACACGGAG
>NZ_JACOII010000080.1:0-319 GCF_016306625.1 Xenorhabdus lircayensis
GACTCAGGCTTTGGATAATCTTGTTTTGCCAGAGTAAGCGGCGGAACTTTTTACTGCTGTATTGACTGCCTTGGATGCCCTTCTAAGTGTCAAGTCATTATTTGTATACTGTTGATCTAACGATCCCGGGTACGCAATAAAGTAAATACTTCCCTCGAGATATAACGTTTCAAACAGCGTATTGCCTCCAGTTTTGAATGGCCTTCTTCCATACGCTTCGCGACATATTCCTGAGTTCGGGTATCCGTTCGCAGCCTGCCAATGGCAATAATATGCAGTGCACTGTTGGCTGCACGATCACCGCCCCGGTTGAGCCGAT
>NZ_JACOII010000080.1:408-1528 GCF_016306625.1 Xenorhabdus lircayensis
GCCTATCGCGCCCCGACTTTGGTTATCCAGCTCACGGGTCCGGATGCGCAACTGCATACGTTCCGTGTCGACAGGACGTTGCCGCCAGTCATAATAGGCACTGCGTGACACCTGAAACGTCAGACATAATTCCTTGACTGACCATCGGGAGCTCAGCCGTGTGATCAACGAATAGCATTCCTGCGCATCTCGCTCATCAGCACGGCCGCCTGCTTTAGGATCTCTTTTTCCATTTCGAGGCGTTTGACCTGTTTTTCTCATGCCTGTATCTGGCGTTGTTCAGGCGTGAGTGCTCTACCGACAGGCGTCACTCCTTGCATTTCGGCCTTGTATTGGCGAACCCATTTTCCCGGGGTGCTGGTATCGACCCCCAGTGAACGGGCAACATTGACAACCTGTTGAACGGCTTCCAGCTTAAATTCAGCGGAATATTGGCGTTTGGCGGATTTCAATTTCATCATCATACCTCATCATCATCTTAATAAGATTAGCAGGCTTTTGAGGTGTCCGGATTCAATATACCCCTACATTTAACACGGGGATGAAGTGCGACCAATACTTCACCCCTGCTCACCATAAGCAACTATCTAGGAGTTGAACATGGCTAAGGCGCATTCTAAGCAAAACCGTGCGGTAAATAAAGCCGCCAAAACAGAACGTTATTACACCGTGGGATACGTCCCGCAAAACGACAAGGCCACAGCCCCGCCCACAATACACCTTAAGGGGCAATGGCTTAAGGCCGCGGGCTTTGAGATTGGCGGCTCGGTCACGGTGAAGATCATGGAGGGCTGTTTAGTATTGATACCCGACAGTGACGAGACCAACAGCCTCAGGCAGTAATACCAGCACCAGCGAGCGCAAATCAGTGAAATTAAGCTCAGGATGCGGGAACTGATTGGCGACTATAAAAGCCGCTAAGGGCAGGGATTGAGTTGCTGTTAAAAGAACAAAGCCGGAAGATCACGGGGATCTTTCCGGCTGATTTCAAGGATTACTAATCAACCTCAACTCTGTTTAAGCACAGCGATTTCCTGATCACGTAAACCTAAGCTCGGCTTTTTCGGTTGGAACGTATAAGCAATTAAGCCTGATACAACCTCCAACAAAAAGCCGACAA
>NZ_JACOII010000081.1 GCF_016306625.1 Xenorhabdus lircayensis
TAAAGAAAAAATCCTGACTAAAAAGTATGGTCGTGTCGGGGTAATCCCGAAGACCCGATAGGGCTGGCAGGTGGACTTAACCCTTACGGATATGTACATAATCCGGCTAACTGGATCGATCCATATGGATTGGCAGGTGGCTTAGGTAACAAAGGAGATGTTGGAGATACCGTCACTGTATTTAGAGTTCAAGGCGGAATACCTCCCAACGCAAGTCATCACAGAATAAGAGTCGATGACGCTGGAACTCCTAAAATTCAAAATGCTACCTTAAATATCAGTATTGGGGATACTAAACATGCTGAGCATTTTAAGAATATTAGGGGCGGAGATGCTGAAATCGTTTCATTTGAAATCCCTAAATGGTTTAACGAATTTATTAAAGAAAACGCCATTCCGCAAAAAGGTTATAAAACAAATCCATTAAATCAGAAAGGAATGGCTCCTAAAATAGTAGATCCAACAACCCCCGGTGACTCATACGAATTCCCTAAAGTGTGGACTAAATGGCTAGAAGAGAATGCTGTTCCCGGCTCTGGAAAAGTAAAAAAATAAATTAAGGTGGTTATATGTTTGAGGAAGATGATGATTTCTTAGCCGATGATAATGTTGTTGTTGCAATAAAGAACAATAATATTATTACTTGGTATCAATCAGACAGAGAAATATGGGTGCTGGATAGACAAAAATGGCATAGAGATTTTGTTGACAATGACATTGTTTGTCCAGAAGACAGTGCTGATGATCGATTCGGCATTTTAATTGTTAATGATGCAACTAAAGAAAAATTTCTTGACAATATTTTGCCTTTTAAGGTCGATAATAAAAAACTAGAGGAATTCAAGGAAAAAATACAAAACTCTTCTTCTTGGTGGGACTCTCACGAGCTATTTCCTATGGCATTCATTAATTTTGATTCAAAAAAATTAAGTGCATGTTATCCATACCCAGGAAAAATACCTGTGGAAAGATATGTTCCTGATGGTTGGAATGGTGAGTTTATTGATTTTATGCGCAAATTTGATGAAAGTATTCTGCCTAAGAACGAAAAATATTGGGTCATTAATGATATTGACTATTTAGAAAAGCTTTCTTCTTTACTTTAATAAAATAGCCGGAAAGATCCCTCGTGATCTTCCGGCTTTGTTCTGTTAAGAGCGGCTCACTCCCTGCCCTTAGTTGCTTTTGTAATCCCCAATCAGCTCCCGCATCCGCAGCTTAATGTCACTGATTTGCGCGCGCTGGCGCTGGTATTGCTGCCTGAGGCTGTTGGTCTCGGAACTCGCGGGGATCAGCACCAGACAACCGTCCATGATCTTCACCGTCACCGCGCCGCCAGTCTCAAAGCCTGCCTGTTTAAGCCATTGCCCCTTAAGATGGATTGCGGGCGGGGCATTGGCCTTGTCGTTTTGCGGGACATATCCCACGGTGTAATAACGTT
>NZ_JACOII010000082.1 GCF_016306625.1 Xenorhabdus lircayensis
TTTGGCCATGCTTCATCCTTAAAAAGTCGGAAGCATATCACAGCAACTAACTATTTAATACATAACCGATGAAAAAGCGTTGGCGGGGAAACGGCATGTGGTCAGCAAGCGTTATACCCAACGCATAGAGAGGCATAACCTGAATCTTCGTCAGCATTTAGCAAAACTGACTCGCAAAACGTTGTCTTTTTCAAAATCCATAGAAATGCATGACAGAATTATAGGATATTATCTGAACATTCATCACTATCAATAAATTGGAATCATGACCAGATTTTTAACGGTAGAGTAATATAAATCTCATATCAAAATTAATAACTTGAGGGCGTTCAGTATCCTGTGTCACGATAATTTAGCCGTTGTAACGTTATCACATTATCCAGACGCCCTTCAAAGTAAATACACAGCTGGGACAGCGTCAGGTTCCAGCTTTGGATTGGCATCGTCCATTTTTCCTGGGCATTGAGAAGCCCCAGATAAAGCAGTTTGAGCAAGCTGTTTTCATTCGGGAACGCGCCTTTTGTTTTCGTCAGTTTTCTGAACTGACGGTGTACCGACTCGATAGCGTTCGTCGTGTAGATAACCTTGCGGATAGCCGCTGGGTAGCGGAAGTAACCCGACAAATTAACCCATTTACGACGCCAGCTCTGGATGTCAACCGGATATTGTTGACCCCATTTCATTTCCAACTCGTCCAGTGCGCTTTCTGCCACCTCTTTTGAGACCGCCCGATAGACTGGCTTCAGGTCAGCCATGAAGGCCTTGTGGTGCTTTGAAGCCACGTAACTTGAGCGAGTTGCGGATCTGGTGAATGATACACAACTGAACCTCGGTTTGTGGGTAAATACTGTTGATCGCTTCAGGGAAGCCCATCAACGCAGGCGATGAGGATATCTTTCAGTCCCCCTGTTTTGCAGGTCAGTCAGCACAGATAACCAGAAGTTAGCGCCTTCATTTTCAGAGAGATACAGACCAAGAACCGCTTTTTTGCCTTCAAGATTGAGTGCCAATACGGTATAGACCGCTTTACTCACATAGCGCCCATCCTCACGGATTTTATAGTGGATGGCATCCAGCCAGACGAAGGGGTAAATGGCGTCCAGTGGTCGCTGTTGCCACTGTTTAAGCTCAGGGATGACCTTGTCAGTCACTGCGCTGATAGTGACGCTGGAGATGCTGAAGGCATACAGGTCTTCGATTTCCCGGCTAATATCGTTGTAGCTCATCCCGAGGGCAAACAGGCAGATAATCTTTTGCTCAATCTCGTTTGAGAGCGTGGTCTGGTGCTTCTTCACCAGTTGGGGGTCAAAAGTGCCATTACGATCCCGTGGCGTAGCCAGTTCAAAGTGACCGGCCGGTGTCTTGATAGGCTTTTTGGTGGAATCGTTCCGCCGGTTGACCTCAATATTCTGAGCCAGATGAGAGTCAAGTTCAGCGGCTAAAGCGGCTTCCGTCAGCTGTTTAATGAGTGGGGTCAGGATGCCATCTTTACCTGTCAGAGCCTGACCTTCCTGAAGCGCTTTCAGGGCTTTATCGAAATCGAAGGGTTGAGTCATTTGTCATTCCTTTTTGAGGTGTTTTACTGGAATGACACAGAATTTCTAACACTCCCAATAACTCTTTAAACAAAGAAGATGCCTCATTACTGAGGCATCTTATACTTTATTCACCTGAACCAGCATCTAAAAAATCTTAGTCATAAAAATTACGGATACTCTCTTTTTCCTGACCAGATACAATGGCATTCATTAATCGCTCGTAATACCGGAGTAAGCTATCAATAGCCTCTTTGGAGTATAGCTCTGGATTATATGTAAATTCACATATAATACTTTTTGGCTTGTTGAAAAAAGTCATCCCAAGTGATTCGAAAGGTGTTGGAACAATCTGTATGGACTCTATGTCGAGGTTATCGAAAAACTCTTCCTCATCATCCTCTATATCCATGTAATTAAATACAATGTTAAATAGAGCATCCCTTACTTTTTCACCGACAGAATCAATAACCAAAGATACGTGAACGTCCAAGTTTTGCATAGCATCATAGATAAACTGCCTGATTTGCTGAATGATATCGTGTAGGCTCATTTCCTTATTGATAGAGGATTTGACTAACAGTCCATTCAAAAACAATCCTATCGCTTGCTGGCTTTCGATACTGGTACGCTCAATTCGCGGCGAAGCTGTAATTGTCTGTGACACGCCTGAATACATAAATATACAAGTATGGAATAGAGCCATAAATAGCATATATGGTGTAGTATTATTAGCTTCACAATATTTTGAAAATGCGTTAGTTACTGAATTAGGTATATTGATATAGTGAATATTAAAGTGGCCATTTGAAGCTATATTCCTGCTGAAATCAACCAGGAAATTATGCTGCATACTGACATTAGAAAACTGTTGCTGCCAAAACTTAAGCTGCGTTTGATACTCATCTGTTTTATGACTTCTTTGTGAATCATAAATATAATCAGAATACTTCATAGCTACAGGAGGGAGAATAGGCTCTTGTCCCTGTGAATAAGCCGTATACAATTGTGCAAGTTCATTCAGAAAGATATTGATTGACCAACCATCAAAAATTATATGGTGAATATCAAATAATAATCCCGTACTTGTTTCAGAAATAGGTAGTAAGAATGCTCTAATTAACGGTTTATTATAAATATCAAAAGGTATTTTTTGTTCTTCTTGCCAGAACCTTTCAATTTCACTGAGTATTTTCTCTTTTCCTATTCCTTCTGGTTGTAAATTGACAATTTGTAAATCGATCGTCATATTATTGTCTGGTTTCACGAAGATCTGTTCATTTTCTTGATAAAATTTTAAACGCAAACTTTCATGCCGTTCTAAAAGAGTATTCAAACTTTTTTCCAAGGCATTACGATCAGGTATTCCATTTATCAGTAAAGCAACGGGGACATGAAAACACTGCTCTATCCTTCCCTTTTGTATCAGAGGTAAAAGCAATTTGTGTCCATAAGAGAGTGGAATCTTTCCATCAGGGGTATTTTGTATTGATTCAGATATCGATATTTCAGGTCTTTTAGTATCCTTAATCACATTTGCAATTTGTGCAACGGTCGGATTTGTAAATAATTGATACATGCTAAGACTATTGTTCAGTATATTTTTAACGGAGGCCGTAATCTTAGTGGCTAAAAGCGAATATCCTCCAAGCGCGAAGAAATTATCATGAATACCTACCTGATTAATTTTTAAATGTTTTTGCCATAACAGGCACAGTTTTTCCTCTATTTCATCTCTTGGCGCAACATAATTTTGCTGACGTAATTTACTGTTATCCGGAACAGGCAGGGCTTTTTTATCCACTTTGTTGTTAGGTGTGAGAGGCATCCGCTCCAGCAGGATATAGATACGGGGAACCATATATTCAGGCAATTGTTGGTTCAGGAAAGATTGAAGTAACTCTGAGAGTTCACTGCCAAGAGCAGAGGCATCAAAGGCTGCGCCTCTTTCTCCAAGCCACTCAGCGCTCGGACAAACGTAAGCAATCAGTCTCTTATCTTCATTGCTCTCGCCGTAAGCGATCACAGCGGCACTACTTAAGGCATCATGTCCGCTCAAGGTATCTTCAATTTCACCTAATTCGATGCGATAACCGCGAATTTTGACCAATGAGTCAACACGTCCTATAAACTCCAATTGACCATCCGGTGTCCAACGAACTAAATCCCCTGTCCGATAAAGTCTATTTTCTGTATCAGAATCTGCACATGATGAGCTTAATGGATCGCGGATAAACTGTTTTTCTGTGATTTCCGGTGAATTCCGGTAACCCCGTGCCAGCTGAACCCCACCGATATGCAGTTCCCCAATTGCCCCAATCGGTACCAGATTACCCTCCGGATCAAGAATACGAACCACTATATTAGGTAATGGTTTTCCAATTGTAATCCGGTCATCGATTAATAAACCAGCGGTTACCATAGAGGAAGTTTCTGTAGAGCCATATGCGTTAAATAGTTTTCTGCCCAGTTTCCAGCGAGTAGCTATTTGTGGTGGCACAGCCTCTCCCCCCAATAATAAAGTTGAGACGGATTGCCATTTGTTGAAGTTCAGATGAGGCAATAGCGCTTGCGGCAACATAGTGTGGGTAATCTGGTATTTTTCAACCACATCATCCAGTAGCTCAGGAGTACGTTGCTGCGTTTCCGAAATCAAACACAGCGTTGCGCCACAAGGAAAAGCCATCGCCATCTCTATGGTCATAGCAACAAAGCTCCAGGAAGCAAACTGTAATACCCGGCTGTTTGCATCAATCCCAAATAGATCGGCCTGAGATAACGCAAGATTAACCCAGCCTTTATGCTTCACCATCACGCCTTTTGGTTTTCCCGTAGAGCCAGAGGTATAAATCACATAGATCAGATGATCTTCTGTCAGAGGAGTTGAGCGTTTGGTGATATTCCCGGTTGGCATATTTTGCAGATGTAATTGTACGATCTGTGTATCCAGATAGATCACTGTTTGCTGGCTGATAGACAATTTTTCTGCCAGATGTGTTTCGGTAAGGATGAACTCAACTTCACTATGCTCCAGCATATACTGAAGACGTGCCTGCGGGTAACCGGGATCTAACGGCACATACGCACCGCCTGCTTTAATAATTCCCAGTAACGCCACCATCCCTTGTAATGATCTCGGTATACAAAGTGCGACCAACGTATCAGGTTTGACACCCAATTCTATCAAATAATGTGCCAGCTGGTTGGCTTGTTCATTGACTGCTCGATAACTCAGCGAGTCGTTCCCAAAAATCAGTGCTGTATTTTCAGGCATCCGTTCGGCTTGTTCTTCAAACAATTCATGGAAACAACGCCCTGTTTGATAATGTTTCTGTGGCCCATTCCATTCATGCAATAAAGTGTGCTTTTCAGTATCAGATAGAAATGGAATGTTATGCACAGAGGATACCTGACCTGGCAGTACTTCATCGACACCCTGTGTCATCATTGCAACGATATTGGAAAGTAGGGTTTCGTAATTGGCACTTAATCTTTCAATCGTGGCACTTTCAAATAGATCAATGTCATAGTTCCATAAAAGAGATAATTCTTCCCCATCTTCTTCATAAATGTGGATTTCTAAATCAAGCAGGGTTTTCAGATGCAGGTATTCTTCACTCTTAATGTGATTTTCCTGTTCCAAAGCCATATTTTGCTGATTAGTATTTCCTAGCGTAAAAGCGATTTGAAAAATAGGATGATAGTTTAAATTATGATTAGGAGTGATTTTTTTTGCCAACCTTTCAAAAGGAAGTGCCTGGTGTGCATAAGCATCCAAAATAGCATGATTATTTTGTTTTAATAATTCACTGAAAGTAGGTTGAGCTGATAAATCTGTTCTGATAACCAGTGAATCGACGAAAGAACCAATTAAAGACTCAATATCATAACGTTTTCTTTTTGTAATTAGTGTTTCAATTACAATATCTTTTTCATTACTGTAATGGCTAAGTAATACAGCAAAGGCAGTCTCTAAGAATGTAAATAAAGTGACTTCATGTTGGGTACATAACATTTTTATATCTTGTATAATATTATTTGAAATACGTTGTTGATGTGTGCGTTTTTCGAAATTCTGTTTTTCTGAACGTGGGTTATCTAATGGAAAATGATGCATCGGAGATATGCTAACCAATTTTTTTTCAGAATAATAAAACTTATTATCCAGAATGTTGTCTTGCGACATGTTTTCTTTTGGATAAGACTGAGCCAGAAAACTCATTAATTGGTTTTTGTTATTTATCCATTCATTGAACAATTCCGACGGAATACTGCCACGGTTGGTTTCATATTGTAATTTTCCATTCATAATCAATAGCGTAATGCCGTGTTCCAAAGATTCATTGACAATTTGCATTGCAGTTTTCATATATCACCTTTAAATATATTTAATTATTCCCTGTTCGGAATGAAAATTTTCTTTATGAAACAAGATGTAATAAAATCTTACTCGAATAGTAGAGTATCTCGGATTCACATAGTAAATGAAAAACCAAGATATAACTCGAGATCTATTTTACAAATTGAAAAATAAAAATTAAAAAAAGAGCTTTGTGTAATAATTCAAAGATCTTCAATTTTTACTTTATATGATTACAGTGCACGTAAAATTGCTTCAACACTTGCTTTTGCATCACCAAATAGCATTTGTGTATTCTCTTTAAAGAAGAGTGGGTTTTGCACACCTGCATATCCGGTATTCATAGAACGTTTAAAAACAATCACGTTTTGTACTTTCCAGACTTCCAATACCAGCATGCCTGCAATCGGGTCATGTATTAAATGGTT
>NZ_JACOII010000083.1 GCF_016306625.1 Xenorhabdus lircayensis
GGCAATAACGGCAATAGACGTCAACTTTGACCATGCTTCATCCTTAAAAAGCCGGAAGCATATCACAGTAACTAACCATTTAATACATGACCCGACATTGAGCCATCAATCCTTAACAAAGAAAGAAATAATGACAGAGTGTTAACAGCAGATGAATCCGTTTTGCCATTTTCACAGGTAGAATGAGATAAGATATAAAAAATTACGACCACTTATTTGGGTGGTCGTAAACTATATCTCCAGCGTGTTTTACTATTTTGACAATACTACTTGATACATTATTTCAGCACCATCGTACCATCTGAGCGTTTTAGGTGGAATAAATTCTATATCTCCCCACATGCCACCTATCCATTGTGTGACAAATCGTCTACGTTCGGCTGGAACTAATAATGGCATATAAGAGTAATCATTAAATCTAATGTAAACCACACAACCAGAAATATCTGTTATACAAACCATATCACCACGGTCTTGTAAACAACCATTCCAAACGACTATTTCTTGGGTTCTACGTGTACCTGCATCATGCTGTAAATATCGGCTATCAAATTCCCCTCTGGTATAACACTCCCCTCTAACCGCATAATTCCCTGCATGTTGGTAGTTACCTGATGGCTGATAATTACCACGCGGCTAATATTTGCCGTCTGATTCTCCTTTCGTATAACTTTCTCCTTTCAATGCATAATTACCCGCTGGCTGGTAATTTCCTTTCGCCTGAAAACGGTCATCCGATTCCTCCTTGCTATACCCTAATCATTTTCGCCGATAAGCGCTGTCAAACCAGAAAATCCTCATTCTTTTTTGACGAAAAAACATCATTCAATGCATTTGCTAACATTCTTTATCCAGAGAACTATATTAGTGTTGCCATTGACAATAATGTTCCAAAACCACGTCAATATAAATATTGAAACAATCAATTAATTTAACTAAATAACTGCGCAAATTTCAGCATCTGGGACAGTGATTCCACATACGCATTATCATTGTTGACTCACGGACTCCTGTGTGAAACTGTGATATTCAGCTCAAGCAGTTTTACTTGCAATGTGGATAATTAATTATCCACATAAAGTATTAAATTTTCGCTCTGGCAGAGCTCGACCGCAAACAAAAATAATGGCCCAATTTATTGATGACCATTATAAATATAAGAGGCCGAAACTGTAATCTTTTTAATAACAATCGTGTTTTTTGTTCATAGAATTGTCATATTTCCTTTCAAGATACTTTTTTGTTGCAATAACCATTTATCTAGTTCATTTGCGAACCGCTGGCGATCACGTTGGTTTAACGTAGGAGGCCCTCCCGTTTGGATCCCGCTCGCTCGCATCGTATCCATAAAATCACGCATAGCCAGGCGTTCACGTATTGTTGCTTCACTATAACGTTCACCGCGCGGATTGAGTGCTATTGCACCTTTTTCAATCACTTCAGCAGCAAGAGGAATATCTGCTGTAATCACTAAATCACCGATTTCTGAGCGACAAACAATTTCATTGTCAGCGACATCAAACCCAGCAGGGACTTGTAATGTCCGTAAAAAAGCGGATGCAGGTACACTTAATCGTTGATTTGCCACGAATGTAATCCGTACTTTTTCACGTTCAGCTGCACGATATAATACTTCTTTTATAACCTTAGGACATGCATCAGCATCTACCCATATAGGCATAACAGATTCCTCTCAACTTCATATTTTTAGCTATATCTAGAATATTCCCACGATTTTTAAAATAATCAAACTGTTGTGGCACACTAATTATGCAAGTCTAACGGGTCTGGCATGGGTCGCCTGACTCAAACAAAATGGTCTCCGATGTTTTGGTAACGATTCAGTACCAGTTTATCCCCGTACTTACGGGGAACACTAATGAAAAACAATTAGATAAAAACGTATAGTCTTATGAACTGGATTCATACTCAACATAAGTTAAATAGGGCTACTTTTCCCGCTTTTTTCTCAGTTCCAGTAGTTACTCAAAACTCAGGTGACTGAGATCGATCTTCAATCGAATACCATTACATAGAGATTAATACGCCTTAAAATCTAGTTGTATATTATAAAATCTGATTATCCGCAGTGATAGATATCAACTGGGTTGTAAATTCAAAGCTTGCTGCTAGTTGTGGGGGCAGGCGCTGATCTCCTGCATTAAGTCGTCCGGTTCCCCATCCCGCACACCGTAGTGAGGAATAAACGATAATTAACAGCTTATATGGGCATGATTAAAGAAGATAGAGACAAATTAAAGGTTTGATCAAATAACACAGAAGCAAGGGTAATAGTGCCGTCCTGTTTCACCTTGTCATCGAGGTAGATTAATTCGAGTCCATTGTTGTTCTTCGATGATGAGATACACTAAAGATAACCAACGAAATTAATGCCATAACAACAAATTAATTTTGATAATTAATCTTATTTGCTAATAATTATTATTTATAATTACTTGTGGTAATTCTCCATCCAATGGATGGCATAATCCAGCATCTCTTTAGCAGGAACAAGTAATGTATTAGCAGAACCAATTACACCGTTAATCGCCCCCGAACGCGAATGACAAAATTGTTCAACAATATCTTTAAAATAGCTTTCATCAAATTGTTCACAGACAGGATCTACAGTGTCAAACTCTTCTAATTTAACCCATTCTACTTGGTCATTTTGCAATAGAGGGATCTCCATTTTACGAATATTCTTATTTGGAATATTTGCCAAGTGTTCAGCATGATGTAAAAGACTCATGGTTTCATATGGCGCGCCAATCATAAGAATTTTTCCTCTACTGGCTACGAATTTTGCAAATGGTGAGTTATTACCATACCCATAATTCAATGAATGATTTTCTATGAAATACTCTGCATTATTTCCAATGGCCACTACTGATGCACCAGGATTTTTACTTCGGACAGCCCCCTTAGTTGTCCTAATACATTCAGCGAATACACCATGATCCCTGCTTGCACGTGAAAATAATCGATCATACGGCATAATTTCAGGTTTTAACTCAAATGGCACACAACCATTCTCATCCATACTATCTTCGTAATTTTGATCCCAATTAGTATAACACAGCAATGCCCCTTTAACGCCTACAACAGTTAAAAGAGCCTGAATGAGATCATCAGTACCATTCAAACAATTACCGACAGAACGCATAGAAACATGGGCCATGACAACATCACCGTGTTTTATGCCTATCTTTCGGATCTGTTCAACGAGCGCGGATTTAGTCCAATATTTATCTTCACCTACTTGGATCATATTTCTGCCTTACATTGTAGCATTCAACAAAAATACTAGCCCAATGGTTTATCATTAAATTGAGAAGAACCGATCAAAAAAATTGAAAGCTAAAATATAAAAAATTGATTTTCATATGATTAAAATCTCACTATCTTTTTCACATAGCTTATCACATAGTCTATGCATCCAGGCTTCCCACCCAGAAACGTCTTACCCTCAACCTTTGTTTAAGGTTAGTTTATTGCATATTCTACTATTTGGGTCTACTTTAATTATGTGTACTCGAATATCCTACTTGTTGAGCACACACTCATTTGCTTCTTATTTCGCTCTTCCCCTCCCTACACTAGGGAGGAATTTTTGTTTTTTAAACAACATCCAAAATAGGATATCTCCTATCCGAGAAATGACATTAAAGCCAACAACAATCACTTCTCTCAAAATTATCTTTCTGGCATACCCCTATCATAAATTGAGTATTTATAATTAACTAATTTTGTTATAAATATCCCTATGCATTTCCATGAAAAGCTAATCAAATATCATATATGCCCATTAATACAATTACAAAAAGTAAAGTCACTTATTTTACAGTCAAGTACGGAAAAAATAGGAAATTCATCATGAACATTAAAAAGTCATTACTTTTGGTGGGATTGACAGCTTTTGGTGCAATCCCATTCTCTAGTGTTGCAGAACCCACCTCTCGCCATGGATATATCGATTCACCACCAAGCAGGGCACTTTTATGCTCTAAACACGTCAACAAAAACTGTGGACTTATCATGTATGAACCACAATCTGTTGAAGGCCCCAAAGGTTTTCCACAAGGAGGGCCGCCTGATGGAAGCATTGCCAGTGGTGGTGTGGGTCATTTCAATCAACTCAATGAACAAAGCGCGGATCGCTGGCATCATGTCAATGTCAATAAAGGCACTAATGATTTTACATGGACGTTAACCGCTCGGCATAGCACCGCTTCGTGGCAATTCTTTATTACTAAATCTGATTGGAATCCAAATAAGCCACTCACCCGTGCACAATTTGATCTAAAACCCTTCTGTGAACGTTTTGATAATGGAAAACAACCGGCCCAAAATGTCACTCTAAAATGTGATGTACCAGAACGTTCAGGATATCACGTCATTCTCGGTGTATGGACAATTTCAGACACCAACAATGCCTTTTATCAAGTTATTGATGTAGATATTAAATAATAGTAGGTGCACTAAAGTGCTGGCCATTCACCAGCACTTTTCTCTAAAAAAATTAAAATGATTTCAGGTAATATTGGTTTCCTAATTCAACCCTACACATTAAAAAACATGAAAAAATCAACTATCATTAGAATTGCCAGACCAACAGATAACCTTACTAAAATTGTAGACATGTATTGTAAAGGTTTAGATTTTACCGTACTAGGTGAATTCAAAAACCACGATAGTTTTGATGGTATTATGCTAGGACATTCCAATCACTCCTGGCATCTCGAATTTACTCATCATCAAAATACACATGTCGGTAAGGCTCCAACAAAAGATAATTTATTAGTATTTTATATCGAAGATGAACTTGAATGGCAGGAACAAATAAAATCAATGCAAGAAGCCGGGTTTACTCTCGTTCCTTCTTATAACCCTTATTGGGATAAAAGCGGAAAAACATTCGAGGATATTGATGGTTACCGTGTTGTATTACAACATGGAGTATCAGAAGTTTAGTTATTTATTTTATAGTTTAGTTATCACTTAATAAATTATTTTTCGTATTATACATTTATTCAATAAGGCTATTAATGAGGTTTAATTAAACTCATTTTTTATTGAACATCTCTAATAGCCTAAGAATATTCCCATACAACTCATTGATAGTGAGTAGCACCACCAAATTTAAATCTATTTATGATAAGAACATTTGCTGCTCTGATTTTCTTCGGATGAATAAATCCGATAACACGCGTCCATCCGCACGATCCCATTTCAAAAACTCCCCTGCTGCACCTTGGTAATCACCTGCGTTCAATTTTTTCAACAACGTTGAATGGGCAAAATTACCGATTCCCAGATTGAAAATAAACGAACATAAGGCATCAAACTGCCCTTGCGTTAGAGATACCTTAACTAATCGCTGAATGGCGCCATAAATAGGGATAAGATCTTGATGCAAAAATACCTCTGCCTGTTGCGCGGTAATCACTTGCCCAGGTTTCACTCCCTTTGTATGACCATACCCAATTGTCCACGGTGCCGCTCCAGTGGCTGGGTCAGGGTATGCTTTCAATCTCAAGCCTTCATAGCTCTTGAGCTTATAAATACCATTTTCACTGATTTCCACTCATTCTCTCCGCTGTTAAATTGAATATCAGGTTAAAATTTGTTCAAAAAACAGTCTGAGGTTAAAGTATAGTCAAATAAAAAATCAGTGAAGTTATAGTCGCACCTAAACAACAGAATCTCGGTTAAAAACCCAAACAAGTATCTAATTATATTTCAATAACATAATTTAATTTGCAAATTTTTTTTAATTTTTAAAATTTAATTTAATAAATACCTTGACTCTTTTTGTTTTGAGCATAAAATCCTCATCAGAATTTAGATTTTCGTGAAGTAAATCACAATTTATAACTCTCAAAGGAATCATCATGAAATCTGTAAAATCTTTCCTCTCAAATGTACATTGCGTTGTTATCCGGCTGTCAGCAACCCGCTTTATGTAAGCATTGTGCCAGCACAGAGATAAGCCAGTTCAAAAACGAACTGGCTTTTTTATCACCTATGGTCAATCTAATGTGAATACTTGTTCAACTCTACCCTTCATCTTTCAAACCGCCGCTTTTTGGCTGTGTTCACTCCCTAGTTACGTAGTTAGGAATTCACTCCATTGCCGTCGTATTGCAAAGAGATCTATTGGATATAACTCGTTATTCACTCTCAATTTTCATTGAACTACTATTCCAAATAATCTGTCTTATAAGTGTCGTAATTACCATTTCTATAGCTACTAGCGTTCAGCATTTATCTAAATATCTGGAGAAGTATATGAATTCAATGGACTTTCGTGGTCTAAAGTTAAAATCAGAATTAGGGGTACTTGAGATTATTTTACATCTCATCATCTGGTTCCTGATTATATTCCTTACGCTGGGGCTAGGCGCCTTTGTGTTTCCTTACTATATGACTCGTTTTATCATTAGTAAAACACATGTCATAGACCGAGATAGTGGACAAACTATCGGCAAGTTAAATTGTGATATTAACTTAATCGATATGATTGGTTACATTATCATTTGGGCTATTCTCTCTTTTATTACATTTGGTCTTTTATATTTCGTTTTCCTTTACAAAATTGTAGCCCACTGTATAAATCATACGCGTGTAATCTCTGCATAAACCATAATTGAATACATAATCACAGGTATCCTTTCATGCCTGTGATTTCACAATAATAGCTTCTTTCTCTTATTATCAACAATGACACTCATTCATATAAATGATGCAGAATATATTTTCATATAAATTTTATATTTTAAAAAGCCCGAACCCTATCACACTAAGAGTTCAGGCCAAAATGATCATTCCATAAAATGATCGTCAATAGTTAAATCGTTTTAAAAATGGGAGCGTTAACTAAAGAAAAGTAACGAGTATAGATAAACTATAGTTTAGAAACGATAGCCAACACCCAATACCCAAGTTCCAAGATTAGCTTCTTTAAATTTCGCATATGAATATGAGGCATCAATAGCCCAACTTGAGGTAGGATTAAATTGTAAACCCGCGCCGTAAGACAATGAAGTCTTTTTCGTAATATCTTTATCTTCCGTGTCAGAAAAACCCGCTTTACTATGAGTCATACCAATCAGTCCATATGCACTAATATAATCGTTAAAACGGTATGCTGGACCCACCATCAGAGATGTATTTTTCCAGCTAAATTTTACGGATGAGTTAGGGTAATTATATTCATGTACATATTGAGTATAAGTTAATGAACCGATAACACCAAAATGCTCATTAAATTCATAGCGATATTTCAGATTTAATCCATGCTGTTTTGTATCCAGCTCCATAGAGTTAAAAACGATTTTATCACTATCATTTAGTGATGCATTGCTCTGAGCATATCCCAGAGAAATAGTTCTTTTACTACTATTGCTGGCATTAGCACTAAAAGTAAGTATAGATAACCCCGCAGCAATAGCCACTGTCAGTAATGTTTTTTTCATAAGTCAATATTCTCTGTCATTTACGCTTGATGTATTCGCTCTTAAAGGAAAAGCTTGCGGAATATACAAGACTCATATTAATAATTCAACCATAAATAAAAAACATAAAATTACACCCACAAAGATATTTATCTTTATAATTCAATGTACTATACGTAAAACAGGTCATTTTAAAAGGTTAATCAATTATCTGAAAATATATATTCACAAATACGCACAAAGAATAAAATCACTTATTTATCAAGTAATTAAAACAAGAGGAATTTAATTTTTAATTTTTAATTTTTAATTTTTAATTTTTAATTTTAGGATATATCCTAAAATAAAAATAACATAAAGTGTAATTAGATGACATTTTAGCTTTAGATAGATTATTATTATAAATACAGGCATAATTATCATTCAAAATAATAAATAAATTGAGCATTTGTACTAGCAACTTACTTATTATAAAAATTGAAATTTATCGGTAGATAATAATTAAATATACTTTCATCATATCTAAGCTAATAATGCAACATTACATCATTAGTTTTCCTTTCTATGGGATAAATTTCAAGTTGCAACCAAAAAAACTGCAACTTGGAAGATAAAGTCTATTTTCAGATAGCACTCAACTCTTGATAATAAATCATGGCATGGACGATTAATGTTTATATCAAAATATCGATAAAGTATATGACCAAACTGTATATCTGCGAGGGTAAAATGGTCAACAGCAATAAAATTATGTTGCTCAAGTTGTACCTCATCAATATTTAACATATTATCCAATCTGTTTATTTCATCCTGATTTTGATGTTGTGGTGCAGTACGAACTACCCACCAGAATATGGGAGCAGTAAAGTTAAGTGCAATATTTATTTTCGACCATTCAGTCCATTGATCTATATATGTACGAACTTCAAGATGTTCCGGCCAAAAAAGCGATTTATCATATCGATTAGCACGATAGCGTAAAATGCCCCTGTTTCCCAAATCGGGGCACTATCACCATCCTTGAAAACCGGTACTGTTCCATTCGGATTCATGGACAAAAATTCAGGTGTGTTATTACCGCCATATTTATGCCCAATATCGTAGCGAGTAAAAGAAAGCCCTAATTCACCAATACACCACATCAATGCCTGAATATTGAATGAAGTTTTTCGCCCCCAAACAGTTATCACTGAGTGACTCTCCGTTAATAGTATCAAATTAAACTATTTCCGTAGTGAAAATAGAAAGATTAATATTTTCAATATATCTCATTCACTTCTCAAGTTGCGGATTTATTATCTGTACCGCAACTCGGAAGTGATTAGATATATTTCATGAGAAATCATTATTCATTATCAAAGTATTTTTCAACTAAAGCATATAAAATGGCAATCGTTTCTATATCTGGCATACTACTATAGTATGATGGACGAAAATGCATTTGAAATGCCTTGATTAAAGAATGAAAGTACTCGTCTTCTTCCGCGCCAGAAACATCATAACCATAACGTTTGAACTTCGCTAAAATCTCAACGGTATCAGGTAAGCCATGACCAAATTGTTTGATATATTTTTGCTTAGTCTCTTCATCATACCATGCCCCAACGCCTGCATCATATAACTCTTTCCACGGGAATGATGGGCCTGGATCTGTTTTTCTTTGCCAAGCAATATCTGAATGCCCCACAACATGGGTCGGCTTAATATCTGGATAACGTTGTAAGATATTAATAGCTAATGCTTTAACCGCTTCAATTTGATCAGGGTGATAAGGGGGAAAAGTGAGAACGCCATAATAATCACTAGCCTCATTCACAATCTCAATACCAATGGATGAATCATTTAATCCCTCTCGTCCCGCCCAACTGCTCACACCAGCATGCCAAGCTCTTTCAAGTTCATCCACCAGATTGAATATGTGAATTTCATCAAATCCCGCGGCTTGATAAGTCGGATCATCTGGATCTGGGACTAAGTAATGAGCGCTGACGAGATCGCCTGTCAATGCCTGAATGGATTTTTCAAAATTCAAGGCAGTGTAGTGCATAACTAAAAAACGGGAACGTCGGTTAAAACTCTTGATTGAGCGATACGAGTTATAATCAATTTTATGCATCATTGTTCTCCTTCATTGGTTTTACGGTGTAACGCGGGAAATTCAAATCACTGCAAAAAACACATTCCATATCGCTGTCATGATAAATCAACAGGCATGTTTGAGCACGATGTAAACTCACTTATTCCCTTCATCTTTCAATCAACCGAAGATTAGGCAAAAAAACACTCGTCAGGCAAGTGTCTTTCTTTCTACAACTGAAAGCCTATGGTATCTAATCTATTGTGTCTAACGGGAGGATTTTAATTCAGTAAGCGATTTCAAATAGTAGGATTTACCGGGATTGTACGGCGGCCCCATATCAATGGTTTCATGATTAGATTTGGCAATATATCCCATTCCTTCTCTGGCAGCATTAGCCAATAGCCCACAATCCTGATCACCAGACCAAGAAAAGATCCCTCCCAATTGATGCTTGCTGACGTATTCTCCTTTTTGCTTCACCGTGCACGGAGTATCCTGTGAAATGAAATACGGGAAGTACCTAAATCGCCGTAAGGATCCAGCGGTACGATATGGCCTTCACTAATTTTCTGGTCAGTTTGAGAATTCCAGCCATCCCAAACTTCGTTTACTTTAGCTTTTTTGACGCCAATATCCCCATAAATGCCCAAAAAGCTGAAAATCAACTTGTCGTAAATTGTTGGATCAATAGTCGATAAAGCGAATCCCCTGCCCCACTTTTCGGGATCCGCATTTTCTTCATCTAGACGGACATCGTATTGGCACCAATCTGTGATATAGGCAGAAAGTTTAGGTTTCGTTGAGTCACGTTCATATTGGTTATACATGGGCTTACAGACACGAGTGGCGGTATAGGAAAGGTGTGCGCCTGAGCCGTCTGGTTTGTATCCCACGAGTTTATAGCTATTTTCCGTGGGTGCATCAGATTGCAGAATGGGGAACGGAATATTTTGTGTTGGCAGTATTGTGCCATCCGTTGGATTGCCATGCTGTTTGATTTCGTCTGCCGTTGCTGCTCGGACATATTTCCAGGCATTGTGCGGTGAGCTTTCTTTGCCGGATTGGCCGGGAACATGCCAACGTTCAACCCAGTATGTGTTGGTATAAACGTTGCCATCAAAAATAACATTATAAACTCGTCCGCCTTCCTGCTGATTCCAAGCGGTTAACGGATCACCAATAACATCACTGATATCGGACATTGCATTTGATGATATGTAAGTGTATTTGTTAACCATTGAGAAACTCCAATCATTTTTTCTTGTTCAGCCCCCCCCCTTCAGGAGGCTGGTTTATCATGAAATCACCCGTAACAAGCCAAACCTTGCAGTTATGAGTCCATCACCTTTTGTTCTGTCAGCAGTTTCTGGACGGCATTACCAAATGCAGAAGAACCTACTTTGGCTGTGTATCTGACATGCAGAATGACATCAGTCAGGCTGTCGATATTTTGTGTTTGATTGGTAAACGCGAATGTCCAGCTTGATTCGACGCCAGCACCTTCAAATGGCAAAAAGCGTTCATCATCAAAATTCAGTGTGAACATGCCGCTGTCATTCATGCCATTAGATAGGGAAATATTATGATAATCCTTGATAAAATCGGCTTCTTGCAGATTAAAAGTTATCGCTGAGTGTTGTTTTAGTGTTTCCAAATCCTTGATCCACAACTCTTTTTTCAGTTCTTTCAGGGAAATGGTTTTGGTGATTTCTTGCAAGCGTGAATTTTGTTCAACATAGGCACGTTCCATTCTTTGCAAAGCCAGTTTCAAGGTTTCACCAGACATCAACCCCTGATAGTGATCATTCCAGCTATTGCCTTCAATAATGGTCTGTTCTGAACCCATTTCGTACTGCAATGAGGCTTCTGCGGAAAGGCACAGCGATGAAACAGCGTCATAGACTTGCAGATATAGGTTCGATAGTTGGCTTATCATCCATGTGTACAAACTTTCATTGGTAAATCGGCTGGAGAAGTAATCCAATAAACCCAGTGATTTCTGTTGTTCTGCTTCAACCTGCGCCAACCGTTTGGTGGCAGCCGTCAATTGCAGATTTTGCACATTAATTTGCTGATCAATGGAGTTAACTTTCCATTCCGCTTGTTTGTATTGCATTTCCCAATCTTGGCGACGCCGACGGTATGATTCCGATACACCCAAGCTGTCAGCTTTAATACTGTCAGCCTAGTACTACAGTCGTAATTGC
>NZ_JACOII010000084.1 GCF_016306625.1 Xenorhabdus lircayensis
CGGATGGCTTTTTTGCGTTTGGAGAAAATTAAATATAGTGTTTTGAGAAAGTAATTTATCTGTTACGCCTCCAGATTAATGTATTTTTCCTTGTTCAATTCCAATACCTGTTTGTGAACGGATAAATTGACTGCGAAACATTTCTCTTTCCTGCTGTCCTTGTTTCGATGTATCCGTGATAGAAAATAGCCACGCCCCAGTAAATGCCACAAACATGGAAAATATAGCTGGATATTCATAAGGATAAATCGGTTTCTCATGACCAAGAATACTAACCCAGATCGTAGGGCCAAGAACCATTAATACAACCGCTGTCAGTAACCCCATCCATCCACCAACCAAAGCTCCTCGTGTCGTCAGCTTGCTCCAGTACATCGACAGTAAAATAATAGGGAAATTGCAGCTTGCAGCAATGGAAAAAGCCAAACCGACCATAAAGGCAATATTTTGCTTTTCGAATAGAATACCCAGCCCGATAGCAACAAAACCGAGGATTACGACGGTAATCTTGGATACTTTTAGCTCGTCTCGTTCATTGGCTTGCCCCTGTTTAATCACATTGGCATAGATATCATGGGAAACTGCTGAGGCTCCAGCTAGCGTTAATCCCGCTACAACCGCTAAAATGGTGGCAAAAGCAACCGCAGATATAAATCCAAGGAAAAAATCGCCGCCAACGGCACTTGCTAGATGGACGGCGGCCATGTTAGTACCACCAATTAATGCACCCGTTGCATCTTTGAATGAAGGATTGGCGCTGACCAATAAAATTGCACCAAATCCGATGATGAACGTCAGTATATAAAAATAACCTATAAAACCAGTGGCATAGAAAACGCTTTTACGGGCTTCTTTGGCATCATTAACGGTAAAAAATCGCATAATGATATGTGGTAATCCGGCAGTACCGAACATTAATGCTAATCCTAAAGAGAGCGCCGATATTGGATCAGATACTAATCCACCGGGTCTCATGATCGCTGGCCCAAGGGAATGCACAGCAATGGCTTCTTTAAATAGGGTATTAAAATTGAAATTTACTATTTTCATGACCATCAGCGCCATGAATGTAGCCCCTGCCAGTAACAGGACTGCTTTGATAATCTGAACCCACGTCGTTGCCAGCATTCCACCAAACAGTACATAAAGCACCATTAAAATACCGACCAGAACAACAGCGATGTAGTAATTCAATCCGAATAGCAATTCGATAAGCTTTCCTGCACCGACCATCTGGGCTATCAGATATAACGCAACAACAACCAGCGAACCTATTGCGGACAAGGTACGGATGGGGTTCTGTTTCAGCCTATAAGATGCGACATCCGCAAAGGTGTAGCGCCCTAAATTTCGTAATCGTTCAGCAATGAGAAATAGGATAATTGGCCAGCCAACGAGGAAACCAATGGAATAGATCAGTCCATCATAACCAGAGGTATAAACTAATGCTGAAATTCCTAGGAAAGAGGCAGCTGACATATAATCACCGGCAATCGCCATACCATTTTGGAAGCCCGTAATACGCCCGCCCGCGGTATAATAATCTGACCGTGAAATAGTTTTTTTTGAAGCCCAATAAGTAATACAAAGAGTTAACCCGACGAATAACAGAAACATGACAATTGCTTGAATATTCAAGGGTTGTTTTTCTACATTACCTGAAATGGCATCTGCTTGCGCTAAGATAGGAAAGAGGGAGGAAAATAGCGGTATTGCTGACAATACGATTTTTTTCATTTTCTGACCTCATTGAGAATAGTTGACATCAGACGATCAAACTCACTATTCGCCCGCACAACATAAATTCCTGTCAGTATGAAAGAAACAAAGATAATCCCGATACCTATAGGGATACCGCGAGTTATACTGGTACTTTCATGGAGTTTCGTTCCAAGCCACTCAGGAGCAAAGGCAATAAGGAAGATAAAACCAACATAAAGCACTAACATAATGATGGATAACAGCCAAGCGAAGTGCCCACGTTTCTTAATCAATTCCTTAAAGCGGGGATTATTTTCAATCTCTTGATAAATGTCGGCATTCATCAGAGTATCTCCTTGTTGATTTTAAACGACACACCTTAAATCACATCATGAGATGCCAGATACGGGATAGCCGTACCTGAGAGAATTCATGACTATTAGCCACGTCTCTGCACATTTCTGTACTTTTGGTGTAAGCCGCCTTGCGGCGGCTTATATGTTTTACAAAATGGTCTTACGACATATTTATGGATTGTTTTTCTTCCAGCAGTTTTTCAACAACTCCCGGATCGGCCAGAGTGGAGGTATCTCCTAAGTTACTGGTATCTCCAGAAGCAATTTTGCGTAAAATACGCCGCATGATCTTCCCAGAACGCGTTTTGGGCAGAGAATCCGTCCAGTGAAGGATATCGGGTGTTGCAATTGGCCCGATTTCTTTACGAACCCAATTTCTGACTTCGGTATACAGCTCAGGGGAAGGCTCTTCACCATGAATTAGCGTGACATAGGCGTAAATGGCTTGCCCTTTGATATGATGAGGAATACCAACAACGGCAGCTTCAGCGATTTTGGGGTATGCAACCAGAGCTGACTCAATCTCTGCGGTTCCTAAACGATGGCCTGAAATATTCAGAACATCATCGACACGTCCAGTGATCCAGTAATAGCCATCTTCATCACGTCGGGCGCCATCGCCGCTGAAATACATCCCCTTGAAAGTAGAAAAATAGGTTTGTTCGAAACGTTCATGATCGCCGAATAAAGTTCTCGCTTGCGCGGGCCAGGAATCTGTAATCACAAGATTGCCTTCATTCTCTCCCTCTAAGATTTCCCCTGAATTATCGACCAATGCTGGGCTAATGCCGAAAAATGGCAGAGTGGCGGAGCCAGCTTTGAGGTCGGTCGCACCCGGTAGGGGGGTGATCATAAATCCGCCGGTTTCGGTTTGCCACCAAGTATCCACGATAGGGCATTTACTGTTACCTATCTTTTGGTAATACCATTCCCATGCTTCTGGGTTAATTGGTTCACCAACAGAACCCATGATGCGTAATGACGTGCGTTTGGTTCCTTCTATGGCCTTATCACCTTCAGCCATTAACGCTCTGATGGCGGTTGGTGCAGTATAAATAATATTAACCTGATGCTTATCAACGACCTGACAGAGGCGATTAACATCGGGATAGTTGGGCACACCTTCAAACATCAAGGTAGTGGCACCGCAGGATAGTGGGCCATATAACAGATAACTATGTCCTGTTACCCAGCCGACATCGGCCGTACACCAGTAGATTTCCCCTGGACGATAATCAAACGTGTATTTGAAGGTCAAAGAAGCATAGACCAGATAACCACCAGTTGTATGCAAGACACCTTTCGGTTTACCTGTTGACCCAGAGGTATAAAGGATGAATAACGGATCTTCGGCATTCATCTCTTCAGCAGGGCAATCTGCACTGACATTTTCGATAAGTTCATGCCACCATAAGTCACGGCCGTCATGCCAGTTTTTAGCATTTCCAGTACGTTTGAAAACAACCACATTAGTGATGCCAGTCACGGCTGGATTGCTCAATGCTTCATCGACATTTTTTTTCAATGGGATCGTGCGGCCTGCTCGCAAACCTTCATCTGCGGTAATAACGAGCTTGGCATTGGAATCAATAACTCGGCCAGCGATTGCATCGGGAGAGAAGCCACCAAAAATCACGGAGTGGATTGCCCCGATACGGGCACAAGCCAGCATTGCAACGGCAGCTTCTGGCACCATTGGCATATAGATAGCAACGACATCGCCTTTTTTGATCCCCAGTTTTTTCAGCACATTGGCGAATAGGCAAACGTCATGATGCAGCTCGCGATATGTAACGTGTCGGGATTCTGCGGGATTATCTCCTTCCCATATAATGGCGGTTTGATCGCCCTGCTCTTGTAAATGGCGATCAAGGCAGTTGGCACTTAAATTCAGAGTACCATCTTCAAACCAGCGGATGCTGATATGCCCAGGGTCGAAAGAGGTGTCTTTGACCTTGGTATAGGGCCTTATCCAATCCACTATTTTACCTTTCTCACCCCAGAACCCTTCAGGATCTTGTAGTGACCATTGGTAGTCTTGTAGATATTGTTGTTTGCTTATCAGGGCCGTATCTGCAATATCAGCAGGAATAAGATGCTTGATTATTTGAGTCATATTTTTATCTCCTTGCAATTGTTAATACTATGTCAAAACAAGGTTAACTAAAGTGTAAGGCGAGTTTTTGTTTCTTTTTTGCGCGGAAGATCACGCAATAAAGAGAATGAATTTCATGGAATGATCATTCAATTCAGTGTACTTGAATGGAGTTAAGTAGGGTTATTGGTTTTATTATTGGTTTAATATTCTATCTAATTGGTTTTTTTTGAATTTAAAATTCAAAAAAAGTATGAAACGTGGATATATAAAGGAAACCACAGTAATAATATGGAATTGATAATCATTTTCATTATCTTTCGATTCATTATAATAATCCATGCTATTCACAAGGTGTGAGTTTTATACATTCTAAACAACTGGAGATATGACATGAGCTATTCACTGCCTTCTCTGCCTTACTCTTATGATGCGCTAGAGCCTCATTTCGATAAACAAACGATGGAAATTCATCATACTAAACACCATCAAACTTATGTCACTAACACGAATACTGCTCTGGAAGCCTTCCCTGAATTAAGTGAGCTGGATATTGATAACTTAATCCAGCAGCTTGATAAAATCCCTGCTGATAAGCGCACTTTTGTTCGCAACAATGCGGGTGGACACTCAAACCACAGCCTGTTTTGGAAAGGCTTAAAACTGGAAACTGTATTGGCTGGTGTTTTGAAAGCGGCTATTGAGCGTGACTTTGGAAGTGTCGACAGCTTCAAAGAAAAATTTGAACAGGCGGCAGCAACTCGCTTTGGTTCTGGTTGGGCATGGCTGGTGCTGAAAGAAGATGGCAAACTTGCCGTTGTTTCAACAGCCAATCAGGATAGCCCACTTATGGGCGAAGAAATAGCAGGCGCTTCCGGTTACCCGATTGTGGGTCTGGATGTTTGGGAGCATGCTTATTACCTGAAATATCAGAACCGCCGCCCTGACTACATCAAAGCATTTTGGTATGTCGTAAATTGGGACGAAGCGGCAAGACGCTACGAAGAAAAAATTAAGTAATCCATCCCATTATTTTTACGAGAATGCTGGTCATTACAGTGACCAGCAATTTTTATTGCTCGATAATCTTGGTTATTATGCCTGAGTAATACTTGGTTCATCATCAATAGTTCATTGAGAGGAGATAAAATGTATTGCCTACAGGTATATAGGGGCAAAGTAACACTGTCAGAAAAATTGGGTACCAGCGCAATCAATAAACTGGTGGTAAATGGCCGTTTACAGCTAACCTCTCTTGGACTGGAAGGTGATGAGCAAGCGGAAACCCGTTTTCATGGCGGGCCTGATCGTGCACTTTGTCACTATCCAAGAGAACATTATCTGTTTTGGAAAAGGCAATTTCCTGAACTAACAGAAGTATTAGTACCCCCATTATTTGGTGAAAACCTATCCACAGAAGGAATGACGGAAGAGAACGTCTATATTGGAGACATTTTTCAATGGGGGGAAACGCTGATTCAGGTAACTCAACCACGTTCGCCTTGTTATAAACTCAATCTTGTTACAGGCATAGGTGATTTTGCTGCGATGATGCAAAATAATGGGTGTTGTGGCTGGTTATACCGTGTTATCTCTTCAGGTTTTGTTAGTACAGGTGAACCGATCAAACTACTAAGCCGAAATAGTGATATTTCTGTTAAGGAAGCCGTTTCCATTGCTTTTCATAGCCCGTTTGATGAAGAGCAATATCGCCGCTTAATGGCGGCTGCTGGATTATCTGCCAGTTGGAACCTAACGATGCAAAAACGTATATTGCATGGAAAAATTGAGGATTTTAATCGTCGTTTATTGGGAAAATAAGCTCATTTTTACAACTTTATTTTTATTACTTTTTGAAATATATCTTAATTCCTCTCAGGCGATAACGTTGTGACAATTATAGCCATTCTACTCTCCTTGATTTACTCCACACATTACACTAACTCTTTTTTATTTGATCTTTTAAAAGTAAGTGTTTTTACTAAAAATTCTTTTAAATTAAACGAATATTTAGTTTATTAAACTTTAATAAAGCTATATTGTTAACTTGATAAATAAAAATGGTTGAATTATGAATATTCCAAAAAATACATTATTTTTGGGTAGGAAACAATGTATCAAGAACTTTTATAGAAAATATAATTACTTTTAAATCGGAAAATATTGGTTTTGAAGTCAATTTATGGGTGAATAATAAATCATTAATTCTAAATACATTTAGGTCTATGACAGAAAATTGTGGCGAGGTATTTGGGTGTGAATTTGATAAATTTAGAAGAATAACATCTAAATACAATGAAGAATATATGGGAAAATTAAACCCTAATGCTTTTTTTATCAGGGAGATGGTTATGTATTAAATAGTTAGT
>NZ_JACOII010000085.1 GCF_016306625.1 Xenorhabdus lircayensis
CTGAATACGGTTTAATGCGCTCCGTTAGCCCGGATAGCTCAGTCGGTAGAGCAGGGGATTGAAAATCCCCGTGTCCTTGGTTCGATTCCGAGTCCGGGCACCAAATTTTAAAACTCGTTTGTTGAAGTGATATCAATAACTTAACAGATGAGTCATAAATAAGTGCTGTTAAGCAAATGTTAATGAATATAATCTATTACTTTGCGTAAGTTAATAAATTAAAAACAGCCACTCTATACGAAGTCAGGTGAACACAGTTGTGCTCACCTTTTTACGTTGAAAGTAATGATTTCAGTAATTGATTCTGATGTCAAGTCAGGTGATGTTCAGAAGTGCTCTTTGAGCACACTTCCCGGTTTCTTCGTTTTGTGTCTCCACCTCCAAACCATCCCTTAATCCAGTGACACAGTCAGGGCAATCCCGCGGATATCCTGCCCTGTTTTTTTACCTCACGTTAACGGATTACACAGCAAGATCCAGATAAAACGCCAGTTCATTCGCCAGGGTTTTACCCGCAATTTCCATATCGATATCAATATACTCCATCGTGGTCGCCACACTGCGGTGTCCCAGCAGGCACCTGACCAGCTGCAAATTACGATCGGGCGCCTTCATCAGTTCGGTCGCCAGCGTATGACGGAAACGGTGAGGAGAGACGGCAAAACCACACTCTTTCGACAGGCGGTTAAAGAAAGAACGAAGATGCTGCTTTTCTCTGTCATGACTGTACTGATAACTGACATGGCGTCCGTGATGACGAAAACGCAGGCGGGTTAAATCAAACAGCGGATCATTCTCTTTCGCCCCACAGGCTTCTGCCTGTTCAACCAGCTGCGCCAGCCGGGGTTTCAGTTGCGGGATCATCGGCACCCGCCACTCACTGTGGTTTTTACTGCCTTCCACACGCAACTCAATGTAACTGTTGTCCAGATTAATATCCCGTAACCGCAGATGCAACAGCTGGTTCAGGCGCATGCCCGTCAGCCGGAAAGTATCCAGTACGGTCAGCCAGTACCCTGTCGGGTATAAGGCACAGCGTCCGCCCCGTGGGGAAGTCTGTAAACATTCTTCCTCCTCATACTGCTGCATCCGCAGGTAAATCCCGGTTATCTGAGCCTTACTCAGGGTTTTCTTTTGTTTCTTCTCTTTTTTGACTGCCGCATCGTTAAACGGATTTTTGGGGTGTGACAACAGGTTTCTTTCCATCCCGAAATTAAAAATGGCCCGCAGGTGCGCCACCTTATTGTTCCACGTATACCGGGACTGATTTTTTTCCGTCAGCAGATGACGCCGCCAGCGCAGGACATCCCGGTGAGTCACGCTCTCCGGCGACCCCGTTTCCCCCAGATACCGGATAAAGACCCGCACTACCTTGCGATAACTCCATTCGGTGGCCGGCCGTAACATTCGTGAGAAGAAATACTCGTCCAGCAACGCATCCCAGCCCATTGTTTCCTCATTATTTAACATATTATTGTTTCCTTGGTGTGTCATATTGTGTTCCGGTACAGAAACGTCCCGTTAATAAACTGCAAATTAATTAACACGTTAAATTATTTTATTTTTCATATAGTGACCTTTTATACATTGCGGAAACAAGGCATTCCGGCGCTGATGCGGTGCGTTTGGATAATTTCGAATCGTTATCGTTGCCATTTGTATTATTTTCCATCAGAATTTCATTCCTCCGCCTGAAACAATGACAGTAATGTCCGGGTATCCTCGGCGGTGTCGGGCGCAGGGGCTGTTCCCGGTGTGACAAGCGGAATAACCGGATCGGGTT
>NZ_JACOII010000086.1 GCF_016306625.1 Xenorhabdus lircayensis
ATGTCTGGCAGTTCCCTACTCTCGCATGGGGAGACCCCACACTACCATCGGCGCTACGGCGTTTCACTGCTGAGTTCGGCATGGGGTCAGGTGGGACCACCGCGCTGTTGCCGCCAGACAAATCCTGTGTCAATCCCGAACAAGCTGTCTGAAAATTCTCGTCTCCCAAAACCCAAAACACCTTCGGTGTTGTCAGGTTAAGCCTCACGGGTCATTAGTACCGGTTAGCTCAACGTATCGCTACGCTTACACACCCGGCCTATCTACGTCCTCGTCTCGAACGTTCCTTCAGTGTCCTCAAGGGACAAGGGAAGACTCATCTCAAGGCAAGTTTCCCGCTTAGATGCTTTCAGCGGTTATCTCTTCCGCACTTAGCTACCGGGCAGTGCCATTGGCATGACAACCCGAACACCAGCGGTGCGTCCACTCCGGTCCTCTCGTACTAGGAGCAGCCCCTTTCAATCTTCCAACGCCCACGGCAGATAGGGACCGAACTGTCTCACGACGTTCTAAACCCAGCTCGCGTACCACTTTAAACGGCGAACAGCCGTACCCTTGGGACCTACTTCAGCCCCAGGATGTGATGAGCCGACATCGAGGTGCCAAACACCGCCGTCGATATGAACTCTTGGGCGGTATCAGCCTGTTATCCCCGGAGTACCTTTTATCCGTTGAGCGATGGCCCTTCCATTCAGAACCACCGGATCACTAAGACCTACTTTCGTACCTGCTCGAGCTGTCACTCTCGCAGTCAAGCTAGCTTATGCCTTTGCACTAACCTCACGATGTCCGACCGTGATTAGCTAACCTTCGTGCTCCTCCGTTACGCTTTGGGAGGAGACCGCCCCAGTCAAACTACCCACCAGACACTGTCCGCAACCCGGATTACGGGTCTACGTTAGAACATCAAACATTAAAGGGTGGTATTTCAAGGTCGGCTCCGTGCAGACTGGCGTCCGCACTTCACAGCCTCCCACCTATCCTACACATCAAGGCTCAAGGTTCAGTGTCAAGCTATAGTAAAGGTTCACGGGGTCTTTCCGTCTTGCCGCGGGTACACTGCATCTTCACAGCGAGTTCAATTTCACTGAGTCTCGGGTGGAGACAGCCTGGCCATCATTACGCCATTCGTGCAGGTCGGAACTTACCCGACAAGGAATTTCGCTACCTTAGGACCGTTATAGTTACGGCCGCCGTTTACTGGGGCTTCGATCAAGAGCTTCGCCTTGCGGCTGACCCCATCAATTAACCTTCCAGCACCGGGCAGGCGTCACACCGTATACGTCCACTTTCGTGTTTGCACAGTGCTGTGTTTTTATTAAACAGTTGCAGCCAGCTGGTATCTGCGACTGGCTTCAGCTCCGGGCGCAGGGCCCTTCACCTACTGCCAGCGTGCCTTCTCCCGAAGTTACGGCACCATTTTGCCTAGTTCCTTCACCCGAGTTCTCTCAAGCGCCTGAGTATTCTCTACCTGACCACCTGTGTCGGTTTGGGGTACGATTCAATGTTACCTGAGGCTTAGAGGCTTTTCCTGGAAGCAGGGCATCAACCACTTCAGCACCGTAGTGCCTCGTCATCACGCCTCAGTGTTACGGCACTCCGGATTTGCCAGGAGCACCCACCTACACGCTTGAACCGGGACGACCGTCGCCCGGCTAGCCTAGCCTTCTCCGTCCCCCCTTCGCAGTAACACCGAGTACAGGAATATTAACCTGTTGCCCATCGACTACGCCTTTCGGCCTCGCCTTAGGGGTCGACTCACCCTGCCCCGATTAACGTTGGACAGGAACCCTTGGTCTTCCGGCGAGCGGGTTTTTCACCCGCTTTATCGTTACTTATGTCAGCATTCGCACTTCTGATACCTCCAGCATGCCTCACAGCACACCTTCGCAGGCTTACAGAACGCTCCCCTACCCAACAACATCGAAATGTCGCTGCCGCAGCTTCGGTGCATGGTTTAGCCCCGTTACATCTTCCGCGCAGGCCGACTCGACCAGTGAGCTATTACGCTTTCTTTAAATGATGGCTGCTTCTAAGCCAACATCCTGGCTGTCTGAGCCTTCCCACTTCGTTTCCCACTTAACCATGACTTGGGGACCTTAGCTGGCGGTCTGGGTTGTTTCCCTCTTCACGACGGACGTTAGCACCCGCCGTGTGTCTCCCGTGATAACATTCTTCGGTATTCGCAGTTTGCATCGGGTTGGTAAGTCGGGATGACCCCCTAGCCGAAACAGTGCTCTACCCCCGAAGATGAATACACGAGGCGCTACCTAAATAGCTTTCGGGGAGAACCAGCTATCTCCCGGTTTGATTGGCCTTTCACCCCCAGCCACAAGTCATCCGCTAATTTTTCAACATTAGTCGGTTCGGTCCTCCAGTTAGTGTTACCCAACCTTCAACCTGCCCATGGCTAGATCACCGGGTTTCGGGTCTATACCCTGCAACTTAACGCCCAGTTAAGACTCGGTTTCCCTGCGGCTCCCCTATACGGTTAACCTTGCTACAGAATATAAGTCGCTGACCCATTATACAAAAGGTACGCAGTCACCCTGATAAATCAGGGCTCCCACTGCTTGTACGTACACGGTTTCAGGTTCTCTTTCACTCCCCTCGCCGGGGTTCTTTTCGCCTTTCCCTCACGGTACTGGTTCACTATCGGTCAGTCAGGAGTATTTAGCCTTGGAGGATGGTCCCCCCATGTTCAGACAGGATACCACGTGTCCCGCCCTACTCGTCGAACTCACACTGCCAGCGTCTTCAGATACGGGGCTATCACCCTTTACTGCCGGCCTTTCCAGACCGTTCTCCTGACGCTGACACTGATGCTGGTTCTGGGCTCCTCCCCGTTCGCTCGCCGCTACTGGGGGAATCTCGGTTGATTTCTTTTCCTCGGGGTACTGAGATGTTTCAGTTCCCCCGGTTCGCCTCATTAACCTATGAATTCAGTTAATGATAGTGCAACGGATTGCACTGGGTTTCCCCATTCGGACATCGCCGGCTAATAATGCTTCATATCAGCTCACCGGCGCTTTTCGCAGATTAGCACGTCCTTCATCGCCTCTGACTGCCTAGGCATCCACCGTGTACGCTTAGTCGCTTAACCTCACAACCCGAAGGTGTCTTCAGGGTGGAGTTTTTGAGAGACTCACCGGGCCGGTCATTAAAAACCACCCCGGTTGTTTCAAATTTTCAGCTTGTTCCAGATTGTTAAAGAGCAA
>NZ_JACOII010000087.1:0-2243 GCF_016306625.1 Xenorhabdus lircayensis
CGGCGTACGCGAGGCGGTGGTGATTGCCCGCGGAGACGACGCCGATCAGAAGCGTCTGGTGGCTTATCTGCTCGCCGAACCGAAGGCGGAACTTGAGCCGGCAGCATTGCGTCAGCAGCTTGCACAGCATCTTGCCGACTATATGCTGCCCAGCGCTTTTGTGACGCTCGATGCTTTCCCGCTGACCCCCAATGGCAAACTCAACCGTCGAGCACTGCCGGAGCCGGATCAAACGGCGGTCGTGACACGTGGCTATGAAGCCCCTGTGGGTGACATGGAAATGGCGCTGGCCGAGATCTGGCAAACGTTACTGGGGCTGGAACAGGTCGGTCGCCATGATCATTTCTTTGAGCTGGGCGGGCATTCCCTGCTCGCCGTTCAGCTTACCGCGCGGGTACGTCAGGCGCTGGCACGGGAACTGTCCTTGCAGCAACTCTTCGCCCATCCGGTTCTCGCCGATTTGGCGGCCGTGCTCACCGGCGCATCCGCCGCCGTGCTCACCGTCATTCCGGCGGTGGATCGCAGTCAACCACGGCCCCTCTCTTTCGCCCAGCAACGCCTGTGGTTCCTCGCCCGACTCGATCCCGCCGCCAGTCTCGCCTACCATATGCCGGCGGTGCTGCGCCTGAGCGGTCAACTCAACCCGGCGGCATTCACGGCCGCGCTTGATCGCCTCGTCGCCCGGCATGAAAGCCTGCGCACCCGCTTCGTTTTAGTGGATGAACAGCCTTGCCAGCACATCGATGCCGAGGATACCGGCTTTGCCCTGCACTATCAGGATTTGCGTTCATGGGAGGCGGCCGCCCAACAGCAACACATTGCTGAACGGGCTGAACGCGATATGCACACCCCGTTTGATTTCGCGCACGGCCCACTGATCCGGGGTCAATTGCTGCAACTGGCGGACGAAGAACATGTGTGGATCCTCACCCAGCATCACATCATTTCCGACGGTTGGTCAGTGGGGATTTTGATCCGTGAACTGGGGGAACTCTACCGCGCCGCACTTGAGAATGATGCCCCCCCCCTTTCTTCCCTGCCCATTCAGTACACCGACTATGCCGTGTGGCAACGGGAGAGGTTACAAGGGGCCATCTTAGCGGCCCAACGGGATTTTTGGCGGGAACAACTTCATGGCGCACCAACGTTGCTGGAGCTGCCCACCGACCGTCCACGCCCACCAGAGCAGCGTTATGCCGGCGGCCACGTCCCCGTCCATTTCAATGAAGACTTAGTGATCGCCCTCAAGACGCTCGGGCAGCGGCAGGGAACAACGTTATTTATGACCCTGCTGGCGGCATGGGGGATCGTGCTCGCCCGCCTCAGTAGTCAGGATGATATTGTCATCGGTACCCCCGTCGCCAACCGCCAACGGAGTGAACTGGAAGGGCTGATCGGCTTTTTCGTCAATACCCTGCCGTTGCGTATTGAGTCCGGTCGTTGCAGTACCGTAGCAGAACTGCTTGCCCATGTCCGCGAACGGGCACTGGCGGCCTATGCACATCAAGACCTGCCGTTTGAGCAGATAGTGGATGCCCTGCAACCGGAGCGCAGCCTGAGCTACAGCCCGATTTTTCAGGTCATGCTGGCGCTGGACAATACCCCCGCCCAGTCCCTGGAGTTACCCGGCCTGTCCGTCTCGCCGGTCGGACAAACCCGTCACAGCGCCCACTTTGACCTGACGCTGTCACTTACCGACACCCTGGATGGCCTCGGGGGCTATCTGGAATATGCTTCAGACCTGTTCGACCGTGCGACGGCTGAACGGATGGTGGGCTATCTCACCCGGGTGCTGACCGCCATGACGGCCGATGAAACCCAGATCATTGCCCATCTGCCCATCTTGTCCGCCACAGAACGTCAGCAGTTGCTGGGTGATTTCAACGCCACCCAGGCCGATTTTCCGCAGGATGTGCTGATTCAGCAACTGTTCGAAGCGCAGGTGCAACGCACCCCCGACGCCCTCGCCGTGATTTTTGAGGCACAGTCGCTGAGCTACGGGGAACTGAACCGCCGGGCCAACCGGCTGGCCCACCACCTGATCGCGCGGGGCGTGCGCCCTGATGATCGCGTGGCGCTGTGTGTTGAACGGGGGGTGGACATGATCACTGGCCTGTTCGGGATCTTAAAAGCCGGCGGGGCCTATGTGCCGCTCGATCCGGCCTACCCCGCCGAACGGCTGGCCTATATGCTTGATGATGCCGCCCCGGTGGCGGTACTGACCCAGACCGCCCTGCGCCATC
>NZ_JACOII010000087.1:2269-2707 GCF_016306625.1 Xenorhabdus lircayensis
CAATGACGGAAACTGAACAAGCCATCGCCTCACCGGCCAATCCCGTCAGCGCAGACCGGTTAGATCCCAATTCCGATCCGCAGGTGCCGGGGCTGACGGCCCGCCATCTGGCCTATGTGATCTACACCTCCGGCTCCACCGGCCAGCCCAAGGGCGCGATGGTTGAACACCGCAACGTCGTGAATTTACACACCGCGATGAAAACCGTCCTGGCGGTTGACCGCCCCTGCCGCATCACCCTGAATGCCAGTATTGTGTTCGATTCTTCCGTGGAATGCTGGCTCCAGTTGTTATCGGGGCATACGCTGGTCATCGTGCCGGAATCGGTGCGCAAAGACAGCCCGTCACTCTGGCACTATTTTGCCGGCCACGCCGCTGATATTGTCGATTGTACGCCGGCGCAGTTAACCGGCCTGCTGGACGCCGGTTTCGTGACCG
>NZ_JACOII010000087.1:2789-3598 GCF_016306625.1 Xenorhabdus lircayensis
GCCGTCAACGCCACCGCCTGCCCGGTTGACCTGTCACAGGCCCGCCCGAACATTGGCCGCCCGCTGGCCAATACCCAAATTTATCTCCTCGACGCCGGCGGCCAGCCCGTGCCGCTCGGGGTAACGGGGGAGATCCACATCGCCGGGGCGGGCGTCGGGCGGGGCTATTTGAACCGCCCTGAACTGACCGCGGCCCGTTTCCTGCCCGATCCGTTCGCCGCTTCGCCGACAGCCCGCCTGTACAAAACCGGCGATCTGGGGCGCTGGCTCGCGGACGGTCATCTCGAATATCTCGGCCGCAATGACTTTCAGGTCAAACTGCGCGGTTTCCGGATCGAACTGGGCGAAATCGAGGCGCAATTAGTGCAATGCCCCGGGGTGCACGAAGCGGTGGTGATTGCCCGCGGTGACAACGCCGATCAGAAGCGTCTGGTGGCTTATCTGCTCGCCGAACCGAATGCAAAACTTGAGCCGGCAGCGCTGCGCCAACAGCTCGCCCGGCAGCTGGCCGACTATATGATCCCCGGCGCCTTTGTGACGCTCGGCGCCTTCCCGCTGACCCCCAATGGCAAACTCGACCGGCAGGCCCTGCCGGCACCGGATCAGGCGGCGGTTGTGGCACGCGATTATGAAGCCCCTGTCGGTAAGGTGGAAACCGCGTTGGCTGAGATCTGGCAAGCATTATTGGGGCTGGAAAAGGTCGGTCGTTATGACCACTTTTTCGAACTCGGCGGTCATTCACTGATGGTCGTCAGCCTGATTGAACGCCTGCGCAGCCCCGGTCTGGCTCTTGATATCCGTACCGTGTT
>NZ_JACOII010000087.1:3632-4040 GCF_016306625.1 Xenorhabdus lircayensis
TCAGGACAATGCGGACGCGTTCACGGTGCCGCCCAACCTCATTCCTGACGGCTGCACCGCCATCACGCCGGAGATGCTGCCCCTGATTTCCCTGTCCCAAAATGAGATTGACACCATCGCCAGCACTATTCCCCGTGGGGCCGCCAATATTCAGGATATTTACCCGCTTGTTCCGTTACAGGAAGGCATCCTGTTCCATTATCTGTTGCAGACACAGGGCGATGCTTATCTGTTACGCAGCTTACTCGCATTCGATACCCGTGAACGCCTCAATGACTTCCTCGTGGCCTTGCAACAGGTCATTGACCGCCACGATATTCTGCGCACCGCAGTCTGCTGGCAAGGGCTGTCCCAGCCGGTGCAAGTTGTCTGGCGTCAAGCCCTTCTGCGCATAGACACCTTTGTGCC
>NZ_JACOII010000088.1 GCF_016306625.1 Xenorhabdus lircayensis
TTACATCATGAGTAAAGCAGAAATTAAAGACTACCTAGACATAGATTATAAACACCCGGAGTCTGACTATCTGGGTCTAATTCGGTGGGATATGAAAATCATTTTAGAGAACGAAGGATTTCAAACAATAACAATGGACGATATCACCGTCATTATTCATGACTAACACAACCACGGCAACGGATTGCCGAGAGGATTAAATATGAGTCTCAGAATAGATTTAGGTAAATATGTCATTACATCCGATAGCCGGAAATTTATTTTAAACACCAAGACAATATTAAAGAGCGGTGAAAATATCGGTCAGGAAAGTTTATCTCCGTTTGGTTATTACCAACATTTACATCAATTAGTACGCGCTCTGATAAGAATGAAAATTAATGACGATGATATCGAGGGACTCAAACAGCTCGGCGACAAAATAAACTCTATCGCCAGCGAGTTTGCAGAAAAACAGACCAATGCCTAACTCATTCGAGAACGGACGACGACAGGTGGCAAGGGAGTGCCGCAATGAACTGAAAAGCATAAGCGCCTCACCGACCAACAAGCTAACCAAATACTCACCAAGTACCTACCCCGATTTGAAACCGCGATGTCGCCACATCAAAAGAGCAAATTCCTGCCGGTAATGTGGTTGCGATACTATGTAGATATGATTGATAAGGAGATGAAGCAATGAGACTCATTACTAATAATGACAGGATAGAGGGTATCACCCTATCCAGAAAGGAAGCGGCTGCATTTATAGGGATTGATGAAGATACATTATCTATCTGGTGCAAAATAGGGAAAATAGCCTATACCAAGAAAAATCCCACCAAACCAAAATCACCATATTTATTTACTCGTACTGCATGTATTGCAGCAATCAACAATCCGATCCAAACTGTGCCTGTGAGCGCGGTAGATGCGACAGAAAAAGGAGATAAACAATGTCAATCTTCCGTAGAGGAAATACGTGGTATGGGAACTACACGACGCCAAGCGGCAAAAGAATTAAGGAATCTCTTGGGACTACGGACAAAAAGCAAGCTCAGGAATTGCACGACCGAAGAAAGGCCGAGTTATGGCGCATAGAAAGGTTAGGTGATTTCCCTGACGTGACCTTTGATGAAGCCTGCTTGCGATGGATAGAGGAAAAGGCCAATAAAAAGTCATTGGATGATGATAAGGGTCGTATGGGGTTCTGGCTGGAATACTTCGGCGGAGTGAGATTAAAGGATATAACCGAAGCCAGAATTTATACAGCAGCCAGCAAAATGAAAAACCGCAAGGCCAAGGAACGTTGGGAAAGTAAAGTTAGGGCAGCTCAGAAAAAAGGAAAAGAGATCCCGGCATATAAGGAAGTTCCTGTCTCGATAGCAACCAAAGCGAAACATTTGTCATTGATAAAATCATTACTGAGAGCAGCGGAACGGGACTGGAAATGGTTGGAAAAAGCCCCAGTAATTAAAGTACCAACCGTCAGAGAGAAACGTGTTAGGTGGCTAGAGCCTCATGAGGCCCAAAGGTTAGTTGATGAATGTCCAGAGCCGTTAAAGTCAGTTGTTACATTTGCTCTGGCTACAGGACTAAGACGTTCAAACATTATTAATCTGGAGTGGTCTCAAGTTGATATGCAGCGGCAAGTCGCATGGATACATCCAGACCAGAGTAAATCGGCTAGGGCTATAGGGGTAGCCCTAAACGATACCGCTTGTAGATCTTTGCGTGATCAAATAGGCAATCATCACAAATGGGTGTTCGTCCATACCAAATCATCAACCAATCCCGATGGAAAGGTAATGCCTAAAGTTAGAAAGATGCGTGTTGATGATAACACAGCATGGAATTCAGCGTTAAAACGAGCCGGAATAGAGAATTTCCGGTTCCATGATTTAAGGCATACTTGGGCTAGCTGGTTGGTTCAGTCGGGCGTTTCATTATCAATTTTACAAGAAATGGGCGGCTGGGAGTCAATCGAAATGGTAAGACGTTACGCTCATTTAGCGCCTAGTCATTTAACTGAGCACGCACGCCAAATTGATGTGCTTTTTGGTGTTTGCGTCCCAAATCCGTCCCAGTCGGGGAAAATGATAATTGCTAAATAGGGATAAGTGCTTGATTTTAAATTCCCTACAGGATTCAATATTAACAATTAATTAATTGTTTTTAAATGCTTTTATTTAGTTCAATTATCTACAATACCCCCTATAATACCCCCACATTATTTTGTCTCTGTTTGCCTGATTTCTATCTGGTTGGGCTGTGGAGAGCAAGGTTTTCATTGCAAAAATATCATCAATAAAACTAATTTTGCTAAAAATGCAATGGTAAATTCAAGATAAATTATTTGTTATTTTATTATACGAGAGCTGAGTTCACTTGGGTCAGAACGATAACATCTGTATTAGCTCAAACTTTCTAGGATCAACACAGCTCCTGTTTTAAAATTCCAGTCATTTAATCTAAGCTTACAGCTTGAATGCTGGCACTTTTTATCTATTGCAATTTCTCTCCTGTTGAGGAGGTGTCCAGAATTATTAAACTTCTGATGGTATAACTGCTTAAGTCGCAGTTCCCAGAACGTAACCATCAACATTATTTATGCTTTTAGAAGTAAATCTAAGTGTTCCACCTTTTGATGAAGGCCAAATCGCTTTTAGATTAATATCTGATATAATTTCATTCCTGCCACTGGATAGTTTTGTCGCTCTAAAAACGCACTCGCCAAAAGCTTTGGGGTGTTTCTCTGGATAGCCAACTAATGTAACCAGAGTTTGACTAATAGCCAAACCGACACCTATATCAAGCTCAGGAAGTTCGTATCTCTCTTTCAAGATTTCGTTAACAATATCACGTGCATCACCAATCGCATTTTTTGCTGCGCGATGAGCGGCATAAATGGCTTCTTTTTTGTTGTCTTTTTCGACCCGAAACAAAGCTAAAGCTCCATCTCCTAAATATTCGGTCACATTACCTTCTTCTTCTCGAACAACGTAGCCAATTGCGGGAAGTAGAGCTGAAGTTTCATAATAAACTCGTTCTAAACCAGAAACTTTTGACTTTTTAGGGCTAGTTGCACACATCAAATGCTTTGAAGAGTCTCGCATATCAGCAACAAAGGCGATAAAAGTATCAATAACAGTTTCTCCATCTTGCACAATAGTGTGCCCAGGAATTTTAGATGGCTCGGCCGAATCCATAGCGCTAGCATTAACTGACTCGAACCCCACTCTATTTAGTGCGAGTAGATAGCCACCATCTCTCCAATGTTTTTCTGCTTTGTTTAACGAATCATTGATGATTTTTCTAAGCGACGTTTTTTGGTTTAGCGAAAGCATTAAAACCCCATTTTTTCAAAATGTTAGCTTCATCCTACACAACTATTTTAATGTATAAAAATAAACCTAAGCCAAAAATGAGCCAAAGTACTGATATTTTGAGTGAAAAATTTAGCCTGTGAAGTTTAATGTCACGTATATATATCAGTTTCATATGCTCAAACGACAACTCTTGTTCAATTTCATCATTTGATGATGGATAAGCCAGAACAAAGTTCGAAATGTCTTTATTTGCTTTAATGATTGATCTGTTCAACAGTGAATCCAGAATACCAAACCTGTACAGTCCGACGCCGTAAAATGATCCTTTGCATGTATTTTCGTTTACAATATGAGCTGCAGGGTTATCGATTGCTGATATAGTTCGTATTAATGCACTCACAGCAGTAAACCAAAGAACAAAAAATATAATTGTGATGATTTGACTTTCGAGTAAAAGCGAAACCTCATTCAAATATCTCCATATATGGGATATTTGTGAAAAAGGCAATAACAATCCTGCTAGGAGTGCACCAACCTTAATGTCTGTTGCTCGAATTGTTGCTTGACAATCTTGAATTGCAGCAAAAATAAAGTGGGCTTTATTATCCATTTTGTTTTACCCATTCATTCATGGTTGTGTCTATCACGTTACCATGATAACAATATCGGTAATTAGTCTTACTAAGCAATGACTTACTGTAATCATTAAGATCGTAATAAAAATCGTTTGAAACCATTATTTCATTGTCTTTCTGTGAGTTATTACCAAATCCGCACAGCTCTGCAGTCTCACTGACTAAACTTCCCAACCAAACAACCTCATTGATACCACTGCCTTTGTAGCCAGATTTGACTAACAACGATTTGCCGTAAGACATTCCAATTCCGACTGTTAGTTCTGAATATCCACGTTTTTTGTATTTTATATTTAATACATCAATGAGTGATGATATCTGTGCTCCAATGCTGAATAATTCATCAATGTCAGATCGTTGAGGAGTATCAAAAATTCCCCAGACGCAATCACCTTCTATACAGATCTCTTTAACTTTACTGTGGCCTTTCATTACGGCAACTAGTTCAGAGATGTAAGTTTTGTATATTTTAGCAAGGACAGGCTTTGTGTGTTTTTCGTTCAAGACTTTGGACTTTCTAATGTCTACGAAGAGAGATGAGCAACAAACATTAAATCCATTTGTAAAAGTTAATTCATTTCTTGATGGAACTGAATTTTTGTCTTTGTATGATGCATCTGCACCTTGCAAAATCTCATCAATTCTCCCTCTACTTTTCTCAAAGTCATACAAGCTATATTGTGCTTCCATTAATAATTTCCTTATTAATCAATATATTGATAGCAAAAGTACAAATCATATCCATGAATCAGAGTGAACGCCACATGTTAATTTTTATGGAAAGTGGCAGTGATTTGATTTTCTGACATAGGGTAAAATCATATATTATTGAATTTATTATAAATATAATCTTTAGCTAACATATTTATAAAATAAGTTATTAGGTACCTACAGTATGTAAGGGTGAATCTTACAACTTCAATACCATTGATAATAAAAATATTTATAAATAACACTTATTTAATAAATTAATTAAAATGGTGTGGTGTTTAAAATTACATTTTTCTGTTGTTATATTTTCAATTTGATATCCAGCTCAACTATTATCAAAACGAAATCAACTGCTAACCACTTCCAACAATGAGTAACCTGCCGCGATCTTGCTTCGATCTATAAAGAAAACAAAAAAGCCTTGAGATTGAAAAATGGTCAAATTTGGTCGCCATTTCGCTCTCAGGGCTTCATAATAAAATTTATCATTTTTACGAGATTGATCACAAATTGATGCAGGTTACGTCTGTGATTTATTGCGAACTTTCCTTTCCAATAAATCTCTGGTATGAGGATCAAAATAACGGCTAGGCCAGATTTCTGAAGGATGTATTCCGAGATAATTCGCAATAATCCATTCACCTTTCGGCCAAGGCCTACTGAGAGTATTGGCTAATGTAGAAGAACTTAATCCGGCTGCACGGGAGACTGCTGCTAAGGTAGTACCACGCTTACGTAATGCAGCAATAATATCAGCTTGATGCCAGTCTTTTTTAATATCAATCATTCCTGCTACCCCTTCCATTAATTGAACATTAGTGGTGGTGATTCAAGGCAGGGTTAGCAGACCGGCGCTTACTCCGGCGAGGCCGAAACCTCCCCTGCCTGAACCACCATTGAAAGGGCGAATGCAGGCACACTGGTAAAAAATTCTTACCAGTGTATAAGCGCACAAGGCTGCTAAACCTTGACCATTGGATTGTGCCAATGGCGGAATTACTTTAACTGATTGTTTTATCTAACTCAATAACTGAACTACTAAGTTGAACGACTATAAACCCGCTCAACATAACGTCCACGACCATCACCGTGCCCCAAATCCATTGAAACCAATGCCCTTGCCTCCTGACGGCTAAAGCCATTCCGTTGATAAAAACGTAGCGCATCCTGCGCCCACACATAGCGCAAGCTATGAGGTGAATGACTGCCCTTTAATCCAATCTTTGTGGTATGTGTCCGCCAGTAGTTCATTGCCTGTTTGAGATCTGGTTTATCAATCAACCTGCCGCCTCGCTGCTCTGCAACAGCAATGGCCTGATCTACAACCTCTTTCACCGCAATAACATCCAATACGCGGGTTTGCCTTGGGCGGCCGCCTTTTGTACCGAAAACAACATGAAGTTTCGGTTCTGGTTGCTCTAATTGTTTTCGCCAGCTTTTCAATGAAGCACTACACTGCACCGCTTCCTGAGAACGTAATCCCATCAAGCGGGCAAGTTTCAGTGTGACGGCAAATCCGGCATCCCGTTCAAGGGCTTTCTGATAAACAGTTTGAAACGTAGCATCAGGGATCGCCTGCTTCTTTCCGGCACGGCTGGCTCCATTTAATCCCAACGCCTTATTGCTCAAACGCGGAGAGGTTTCCAGTTTCTCCCGGCCTGCCATGCGGAAAATATTACGCAGTGCAGACATTTCATTTTGCACAGTTCGTTTAGCAACGCCCTGAGATAAACGAGCATCAACGTAATGTTCCACATGCCTAGCTTTCAAGTGACTGAGACTCTTAACCTGAATATTCAGGCTCAATAACAACGCGCCTAAACGCCCCGCAATCCGAGTGCGGTCATGGCAAGTTTTATGGCTGCCGCCACCCTGCCGGGCAAAAAACTTTAATTCCTTAATCAATCGGCTCATCGGCTTCTCCTTACTTAACCTTTCAACATGATGCGATCTCTGGCGCGCGACAGTGCGGACAAAACAGGAAATGCCTGCTTTGTCCCTGACGGATATCTGTGCGCCAGAGCGAACGCTTGTTGAGGTATTGCGGGGTATCGGTTGAGTACGCGGTACTGCCGCCTGTATTAACAGGTCATCCCCACCGGCAAAGTGCCAGCCTCGATATCGTCAGGTTCTCCTTTTGATGATTTTCCAATCTATAAATGCAGTGTCAGATGCACTGTGTGGTTAAGCAGGCGTGAGCCTATCATTGTCAGGTTATCCTTTTGCTGCGGCGTCACTTTCAGCGGTAAACCGGCAAAAAGTGACGCCTTAAATTCCGAAAATAATCAGCAAAAGTCGTGCGAACGTTGAAATGCCAGCAAGCACAGCAAAACGCCGTAAGGTGAAGTGTCAAATGGTAGCAATACGTTAATTGTTTCGATATAGCAAAGTTGTTCGCTAAATATTTCAAACAGAAATCGTAGCAGTATGAATGTAGTGTATGAGAATAATTTCGTGGTCTGGCGTGAAGTGCATGATTCAATGTTCAATGCGCTTAGGTGACAGTATAAAAACGCCCTTTTGGGGTGTTTTTTAGTTTAAAAAACCTTCATCGTTAGACAAGGGGTTTATGTCTAACAATATCTGCTTCCAAAGGTGCGCAGATGTACCGCAATACTTGCTCTCCCCTGCAGGCTACGGGAGTTTTATTTTCGCTGAAAAGCGCTTTAATCCAATTTAGATTAACTGATTTTTATAGTCGTAGCAATAATAAAAGTTATGTGTTGAACTGTATTATTTATAATCAAGTTTGAAAGTTGCTTTAACCTTGATTATAAATTATAATTATGGATTCATACCATCAAACGGTAGGATTAAGAAAGTTTCACATTTCTTTGATTCACAACCTAAAAATTTCTCAATGTTATTATTTTTAAGTGTAATAATCCCTCCCCCATTAATATAAAAATCCCATATCTCATTGTTTATTTTTACCTTTCCATTTATATCACATGGGGCTTGATAGAAAGAACTATATGGAAAATAATCATATACCCTGCTAATATTAAAAACATTATTTACATCCTCCTTACTTAAATTCCATTTTTTGCAGATATCAATAATATCCTTATCATTATTTTTGGTTATCACCAACCCTGTTAAGCTAATTATTTCTATTTTGTCTTTAGAATAAACATAAGGACTAAATATCATTAGAATAAAGATTAGCACCTTCGCCTTCTGTTTTATAAGATATTTTATCATGCTCATATATATCACCATTATCTAAATTATAATTACATTTTAATAAACTAACTAACTTTTTAATTGATTCACTTTGTTGTGCAGTAGCTTGCTCCCAAGATTTAGATGACGTATTATAGCCTGCAACAACTTCAATTCCTACACTATCATCATTCATAGGGTATCTGTCAGGATATGCTTTTAATTTTTCATGGTCATGGATTTTTTTCGGATTCCATCCCCAACCTTTTATTTTTTTTGCTTCATCTGAATTACAATTATTTTCTGCTATACACTTAGATCTTATTTTTCCTATATGATATGTATATTGTTTTAAACTAGCTGTTTGTTTTATTGTACCATCCTTATCTATAATAAAATGTGTTCCAACTCCAGTTGATTTGAACGAAGATATAGCTGTTGACATACTTGAGCCTCCTGTTCTATGTAATACTATAGCATTTACTGTGCTCATTTCACCATGCTCTAAAGCATTGACTTCATCTTGAACTATATCAGTATTTTTAAAATACCCATCATCATTAACATATGAAATCTGATTTAATACATGCTTAACAAAATCCTCTCTCGCTTCCGGTGGCGGACATGTAGCACAGGCTTTACCCGCACTCCATGTGTTATTTTCATCATGTTCAGATAGTTTTTTTATTAACTCCTCTTTTTTGTTAAAGCAGATATTATCGTTAAGAGCTGTTAACAGTGTTTTTTCCTTTTCATTGATAGGTTCCATCTAATCTTCCTTTTGACGATAAAATAACTGAATTTAAGTAAGAAATGCTGGTTAAATATAGTTCATAAACTGTGTTTTTTGGTCATGTATTAAATGGTTAGTTACTGTGATATGCTTCCGGCTTTTTAAGGATGAAGCATGGTCAAAGTTGACGTCTATTGCCGTTATTGCCACAAATCAGAACAGGTCAAA
>NZ_JACOII010000089.1 GCF_016306625.1 Xenorhabdus lircayensis
TTTATTGCGTACCCGGGATCGTCAGATCAACAGTATACAAATAATGACTTGACACTCAGAAGGGCATCCAAGGCAGTCAATACAGCAGTAAAAAGTTCCGCCGCTTACTCTGGCAAAACAAGATTATCCAAAGCCTGAGTCGCAGAGGCTGCTGCTATGATAATTCCCCGATGGAACGGGTATTCCGGCGTTTGAAAAGTGAATGGATCCCACCAGAAGGCTATCAGGATATTCATGAAGCGATAAGAGATATCACCCAATATCTGGGCGGGTACTATAACTACACCCGACCCCATAGTTTCAACGGGGGTATTTCCCCCGTTGAATACGAAAAGCAATGGGAACAGGCTAAAAAGGTGTCCGGAAATTCTTGTACCACTTCACTTTCACGCTGGACGAACCGTCTCATTTCTTCGCGGACTATCTGGCGGATGTGATCAGCCTGAGCCTTGTTTATCTTGACTGAATCAATGATGAGTGGTGAGTTTATGTAAGTAACCCCGGCAGCGACATTAAAGACTTTGAAGCCCTCGGCAGAAATGGTTACTTGTTTCTGTTCTGCTTTCTGTTTAGATTCATTGTAAATGCAGATCTTTTGAGGGGCGTTCTTTCCTATGCTCATCTCAATCTTCCCTTCTTTGTCATACCATGCTGAATATCCATCAGCCGTTATGGATGTACTGCCATCTTCTTTTATAAGTATCATCATCATAGTTTTCGCCTCATTTAGCATATTCAACTGATGTGTCTGATATAACCCCGTCATTTTTACATCGGGATTATATAAAACTCTGCATAAGTCACCCGTCACCGCCTTAAATATGGGCAATATCCGATAACCGGACTTCGGTTCTCTGACTGCATGGCGATCACCACTCGATGAATAATGATGGCCATGCAGGCCGTCTCTCCGGCTGTCACACCGCTTCTTCTGCCTACAGCGGATGTTGCTGATAATGACCCGTCCTACACGGTGGCAGGGGTTATTTTTGATTCTGTCTGTACGCTCGATGGAAAAGGAGCCATGTCAGGGCTAATACAGGCAGACGGCGATAACCCGACGCAGTTAAAGCGGTGTGCTCAAAAGAGAGACTTGAAAACAAGGGGTTAAGTCGTTTTGTCCAGCCCCTTGTGTCCAAGTAACACATTGAAACACAATGACTTTATTTCTTTTGTCCAGTACATAAATCAACCATAGAGATATCTCTGCAGTTGGAAATAAAAATGCCACCAGACCGTATGCGTTGGGTACGCGGGCATGAGTTATTGCTTTAACCACTCAAGGGAATGGGTAAAGGAATATGTTGTTTAGTTTCAGTGGGTAACTAACTGTTAAGTATTATTCGCTTGTTGTTGGGGAGAGATGGGTTTATGTGTTGTTGTGAATATGTTGCTTTTGTTGGAGGTGGTTATTATGTCCCAACAACATCAAGATTGTTTTAATTTACTAAGGCCGCTTATCAGGCGGTATCAACGACCAGATGGAGTTATGTCATTACGGATAGAAAGCACTACGGGTATTATAAGGGCAATTGGTAACCGTGTGGGCGTTCAGAATATGGGCCAGCTGATGAATGAATTGGGATTCACTCCATTTCTTGGCCGAATTGCCTTGCTTCCACACCCCTTTGATATAGATATGGTTTATTATGAGCGGAACATAATTAGACCCCTATCTGCTGATAATACTGGCAGATTAAATTTTGCCTTTCTCGTACAAAGAACTCAGGATGTTCATGCGCAAATTAATGCTTATGTAGCTTTGTATCGCCATTTGCCACCTAGCCCCTAAAACTCAGGGGCTTAGGCACTGCCTCCTAATATACCCCTGCAACCCCAGCATCATTTGCTCTGAGGTGGCAGGGTGTTCTTTTCTATTTCCCGTATCGCCTGCTTATCCAGATTGCACTGCTCAATGACTATCAGTAGCTGCTCATTCAACATGAGGCTGTCACTCCATGTCATTTTGTCGGGGATAACTGGGGGCAGACAGTCAGCGAGCAGATGCGCCGGAATGGGTATCGGTGGCACCTGAACGTATTCGGTTCGCGTGTTGCTGCAACCGGATAACAGCCCCGTCAGGCATAATGCGATTGGTGCAATCATGACTGGCAACCACCGTTTTGATAACCGTTTGGGTTTGCTCAGAATCCACGGCTGACCGGTTCCGGTTTTCGCTATTAATTCGTGAGAGGTCATTGATTATCCTGATGGAGTGAAAGGCGTTATCTGTGGCGGCCTGCTGATGCTTATACTTCGTGTCCAGTTCCGCGTAAGCTTCGGCTTTGTCCCGATACTCACCGTAATAGAACCAAAGCAGACCCGCGACGACAGCAAACGCCCCGAGGGTGAAGTATCGGCTGTTGAATTTCATATTGGTATCTCAATATGAGGTGCAT
>NZ_JACOII010000009.1 GCF_016306625.1 Xenorhabdus lircayensis
GCCGGTAACCAGTTCCTCTCTGCTGAGGCCGGAAAACGGTTGCAGACTGAACTGGATTATCAGGCGGAAGCTGCCCTGATTAACGGTGCCGCGATTCAGGAAAATGCCCGGGAATTACTGGTGCGGGATGGCGAGAACAAGGCCGAAATCAAACGGCTTGATCGGGTGTTTGCGGATGAGAAAGAGGCATGGGCGCAGTCTATTACTGAGGTGAAAGCGGATTTAAATGGAAAAATCCAAACAGGTATTCAGGAGAATAAACGCGCTATTGCGAAATTAGATTCTGCATACTCTGAATCTGACCAGCGTGTTCAGGCGAAATTCAAAGAGCAGTCGGCGGTGATTAACTCCAAAATGCAGGCGGAATTTAACCAGTCCGGTAATGGTTATGCCATGCACAGCGTGAATATCACCCTTAATCATCAGGGGCAGAAATACACTGCGGGCGGCATGGTTATCAGTGGTGAGATTAAAAATGGCCGGCTGGAGTCCTATATCGGGTTTTCGGCCAATAACTTTGCCTTTTTTAACCCGGTTAACGGAAAGCCCGTGCCGTTTATGGTGGTGAAGAACGGGCAGATGTTCACCAATAGTCTGTTTGTCGAAGATGGCAGTATTACCAATGCCAAGATTGGCAATTTCATCCAGTCTAGGAATTATGTTGCCGGCAGTTCGGGGTGGAAAATTGATAAAAGTGGTTTTGCTGAGTTTGAAAATATCAAGGCAAGGGGGGAGATTAATGCAACAAGTGGCACGTTCGCCGGCACAATCAATGGGGCTAATGGTAATTTTACCGGCACAATATATGCGAACAAAATTGTCGGTGATGTTGTGTCTGTAACATTGGGGAACGTCTCACTTGGAAATGACGAGAGTATTTTTTTTCATAAGAGGTTAAATGAAGCAATGCCCTTTGACCGGGTGTTTGTTTATGGGCCGATCATGACACAGCGGTATGTTGGCTCTCTGGGCGGGACAGGTCAAGCCTCGGCATCAGTGTATGTCAATAATGCCCTTATGGCCGAACAACGTTTCAGGATGGAGCGTTCTGACAGCGGTCCGCAATGTATCTCCGGCACATTGTTCACTCCCCCGATAACCATCCGTGCAAATACAACGCCGACTATTAAAGTAGTTCTCAGTACTCAAGGACTCGGGTCGACATATCCTACCTCCGGTATTGGCATGCTGTTTAAAGCCAGTGATCAGTGGACAAGCGTTTAAAGGTTAACTCCCGGTTTATCCCCGTATTTACGGGGAATCATTCAGGTCTGCGGTTATCCCAAACACTCAGAGTTTAACTTCGACGACGACTTCTCACTTTTCTTCTCAGGAATACATTATGCTTTATGCACAAGGCACTATTTCTACCGTGTCCGGCTCGGCTATAGTCAGAGGAACCGGCACCCGCTTTAAAAGCAACATTAACGGCGTTAACGGCGTTGCCTTGCCTGACTCCAAATCAAACCAGCGGTCAATCACTGCGGCACGGCGTATAACGTCATAACCCGTAATCAGGATTTCGGTATGGCGGCGGTCGGGTAGGAACTCAGAAACGTAGCCGCGATTGTCGATAACAACTATCACGCCATCAATCACCCTAATTTGTTGATTTTTATGATGGTCAAAATCGTGACCATCTTTTTTAATGCCATAAAGCTGTTTAATCATGTTCCAGATATCAACATGAATGTTTTTTACTTCTTTCCCTGTCAGTTCCGCAACCTCACGACTGCTCATCATTGTTATTGTGGTGAAAGTAAGCGAACTCTATTTTTTCAAAGAACCCCTGCCCCTCGTCTGTATCAACAATTTTTGATATGCGATCAGTGCCTTTTTCAGTCCAGAGTGTCAGCGATACTGTATGTTTATTAACCGAGTAAATACCTTTCATTTGGTTCACTCTCCCTCTTAAAGAGGGGGAGTTGGTTGAACAATAACTAACCAACCCGATGTTATCGGGGAACCTAACTACATCTCTTAAAGAGTTGTAGTTCTTAATTGTTTGTAATTTAAAGTAAAGCACATTTGCTTTACGGTTAACCGATTGATTTATTTTGTGATGAAAAGAACCATCATCCCAAAGGGTAGCATTCGCCGTGCTATCCTTTTCTTTTTGCACGTCGCTAAAAGATACGCGCAAAGTTTGTACTCCACTCAATGAGGATCGCAAATTCTGTGAGTCAGTATTACTGACGCACAAACTTTGTGAGTCACTATCAGTTACGCCAAAAATCCGATTATGAGGCATTGGATTTTGCATCAACGTTTTTCGTCGGTACAAATAACCACCAGTTTGCATACCGATATCTTCGGTACTCAAGCTGTATTGATGATATTTTGCTCCCCCGTTTTAGGGTGCTCAAAGTATGACCGGTTGCAAATTTGCAGTGTGCTTATGTTCCAGCCAGTGAAGCAACCTATTGATTCTTCCGAGGTCCTCACTTTGGACACCTCGACTAAATGGGTGGATTCATCAGCTAAATTTTCAGCCAATGTGTAACCTCCATAAAATTTTGGAGATTGGAACTGAGCGAAAAATTTCGCTGATAGCCACCCCGAAATTATCGGGGAGCCTAAACAGAGGACTTCGGTAATACGACTCCTTAAACTCAAGGAATCCCTATAGTTAATTTTAGCTGTTATGGTGGACGCACTACCTCCGTTTGAAACGGAAGTGTGAGTTAAAAGGGCTTTCAAATCCCATTTATGTAACATGTTGATTTTAGGTAACTCCTGCACCATGCGGGAGATAAGAGATATCGAGGGGTTAAAAGGTGAGAAATCCCACCTTTTTGCATAGGATGTGGAAGCGTACCAAATTCACCGAACAAGGAATTCTACACTGATATCCATATACGATGAACTTCCGTAAGCGTTAGTCTGATTGCAGTCAGCATTTCCACAAGTAGCGCTCTTAACTATATTCGGACACCCTTTAATCACCGTATACCAACCTACATCACTGAACTCGTATCCACGCTCAAATCTCAAAGCACAACTCATAGAGTCACTAGAAACCGCCCACTCAACCCATTTAGGCCTAAGTGTGCAAGCACTAAATAAATTATCGTTGTCTTGCAAATGGATACTTTGCTGGTTGCCAGGCTTAACCTTTATCTGATCTGCACCACTATCATACATACAGTCGGTGCTTTGTTTGACTATCACGAGATCATTGACAGAAAAAGAGTGATTTTTAAATTCCATATTATAGTCAGCAGAAAGAACCTGTTGTTTTTCTGCATTAACCATTTTCTCATCTGCCCAGACTGGGGATATCAACAAACAATATAAAGCTGCACAAAATAATATATTGATAATCTTCATGTCGTGCTCCTTCTGATGAAATGCCTAAAAAATATTTCGTCAATATTTTTTGACTCGTGATTACTTCATCATTAATAGAGTACTGAAATGATAACTGCTATATCATGTAGGTTATTCACCTATTAGTTTCAGTATAAGCAAGCCTCCATGACAAACCTCACTCAAAAATCAGTGGGTAAGTGAGACGATTTAATACACTCACCAATTTCCATAAGTTAACTTTTACAAGCATGTAAAATTATCACATCAATAATATAAACCATCGAAATAATATTAAAGTGAAATAATAATTTTTTATTGCGTTCTGCGTGAATTAATTACGCCTGTTATCTCAAAAATCAGATAATTTCCTATTAAACATCAATAAAAGTAATGTAGTGTATAGCACCTTACACAAGCGCATAATAATGCTTAATAGCATGATTCTGGCAGGATAATAAAAATCATCATCCTGCTCGTTTAGGAATAATAAAGGGATTGTTACCCACAGTGACAGTAATAAAACTTAATGAATTATAAGACAGTAAACTTATGAGCTAAAATTCAAAAGTAACTGTTAATTGATGTAAAATCAATTTGTTATAAGAAGTAAGTTTTCTTCCCCTTAAACTTTTATCAGTTATGTAGTTGAAAATTATTTACCAAGATGCCTTGCAAAATACATTGTCAAGCATTATACATGGAGTATAATTTGTGACCGCTAAGAATACTGTATACAAAGATCCAGAGTTGCATAAAAGAGCCGTTAGCCGTTTTCACGAGCTACACGCTGCAATTTTTGGTGAAATTAGCTCGATTTTAAAGAAGGCTAAGCTCTTGCCGTTAATTGAGCTAAGAAAACATAATCCAAGCTTCACTGAGATAGCTGAAGAATTGATAAAATATCGTGATTTGGCTCAGAAAGTTGCCGCTTGGTTGGATATCGAAGAAGATCAATTTAGCGCGTATGTTGATGAATATATTGCCCTAACTCGTGAATTAGCTAAAGCAATTGATGATGACAATCCTGAAGCACTTTGTGGGGCAATTGCGGCGCTGGATGAAAAGCCTTATATTTAAAAACTGCGAGGGTATTAACATGAAAAAACAATATGATTTTGAAACTATATTTAAACTACTTAATGAAATGGAAGCGTGCGTTTCACGTGTAAAAGAATTACACACAAAACTGGACGCTGACCTTTTTCAAGTTAAAAAAGCCGCCTAATTCTATATCTCATCTCCTTACAACAAAGCCACCTTAGCCATGGTGGCTTTTGTCTATTCGCCTGTTACTCTTTCTTTTTCTTCCCTCGTCAATCCAACCCCCTTCCTCAACCCCCACACTGAACATCAGCCTATTATTTAGACTGGTGCAATGACTCTTGCTTTTGATTCCACACCGAATCTGCCGGCATCTGGACACGGACGTCCAAGCGACAGCTTTCAGAAGAATAGACAGGCTATAACGGTCATTGAGACAACATAAAATTTGAAATTAAATTATTATTTATCAAGTGGTTATAAATTATTTGCGAGATAAAAACTAAAATTGAGACAACATAAAATCGGCGGAGTTGCCTCAATTTTTGAAAATTAGTTTTTATAAAACAAAAGGTTAACTTGATTGAGACAACTGAGACAACCGAGACAACACCGTTTGCTTAATATATATAAGTAGAGAAAAGAAATATAATTATTTGCGAAAATGAGTTCATGGTTATTGTTACCCTTCGGTGGTGAAATATGACCCACGTACTCATTTGCGTTATCCGCGATGGCTACCGACAAATTTGTCGACAGTGAATCATTACAGCCGATACCTTCAACAAACCTATGTGACTCTTCTGGGTGAGTCTTAAAATATACCACTTGGAGGTCGCGCCGCATTTCGTCGGAATCTGGTTCATAGCAGTAGGCATCTGAGATGAATGAGTGACCGTTCTTATTAAATACCGTCTTTGTGCTTTGTAACTTATTGATTATTATAATGATGGTTTTTCCCATAACCTTTTGTATAGATGCTTCAAATCTGAGTCATCATAAAAATCCTTTAAAATCATTGTGATTAAAATTTGGATCACGGTCAAAATCGTGACCATCTTTAAGGTGGATTATCACACCTTGGGTATTGGGATTTCCTCAATACCTTTTTAAATGACTGAATACGTATTACGTCCGCAGTCAGGAACTGGAAAGTAGTTATAACTTTTAACCTGTTGATTTTTATGATGGTTGAAATTCCAACCATCTTTAAGGCGGTAATCAATGGCACGAAGACAGCAAAAGAACTCACAAGCTATAGCTACGGCCACAGGGAAGATAACCGTTGCCCTCAAGCGCATCAAAAGCCGAACAGGGAAAGTTATGGCCAGCCACCATGCAGGTGCAGAGCGATAAGCGCAGTGATTACCCACTGCGTGTTGTAGGTTTTGATGAAGTGGCGCTGTCGGTGATGTTATTGCGGAAAGGTCAGGTGATAACCGTGACGGGGAGGGCTTCTTACTGGCAGGGCTATCAGTTGGCTGTTACCTCCATTACTTAACAGGTTCCGACGAAATTCGTCGCAACCCTTTATAGCTTAGAACGTTTAGTGTACTGACCTCGCTTTATCCCTACAGTGACACCAGATCATAAATGGCATATATATCAATTGAATAATCAAGATTATTGATGTTTTCCGATCTAATGCAGATTGTATAGAAACTTGTATATGTATTAATGGAATAATTTATTTATAACTTACATATCAAGTAATTAAATTGATATATCCGCTGTAGGCAGAGAAGCGGTGTGACAGCCGGAGAGACGGCCTGCATGGCCATCATGATTCACAGAGTCGTGATTGAAATGCAGTCAGAAACCAAAGTCCGATTTTCGGACATTGCCCCTATTTAAGGCGGTGACGAATGACTTATGCAGAACTTTATATAATCCCGATGTAAAAATGACGGGGTTATATCAAACACATCAGTTGAATATGCTAAATGAGGCGAAAACTATGATGATGATACTTATAAAAGAAGATGGCAGTACATCCATAACGGCTGATGGGAAACCACCCTGTTGAAAACCGGCGGCCGCTACACCTACGGCGTGTACAACGAAGACGGCAGTTTCGCCATCAGTCCCGATGACATGATCCACATCCGGGCGCTGGGCAATAACCGCAAGCTGGGCTTAAGTCCCATCCTGCAACACGCCGAAACCATCGGCATGGGCATGAGCGGGCAGAAGTACACCAGTGCCTTTTTTGGCGGCAATGCCCGTCCGGCCGGGATTGTTTCTGTGAAGGGTGAAGTCAACAAAGACGGCTGGGAACGGCTCAAGCAGATGTGGCGAAATGCCTCGGCGGCGCTGCGCCGGGAGGAAAACAAGACCCTGCTGTTACCGGCTGACCTGGATTACCACGCCCTGACCGTGTCCCCGGTGGACGCCCAGCTGATTGACATGCTGAAACTCAACCGCTCCATGATTGCCAGTCTCTTCAATGTGCCCGCCCACATGATTAACGATCTGGAGAAGGCGACCTATTCCAATATCAGCGAGCAGTCCATCCAGTTTGTGCGGCATACCGTGATGCCGTGGATAGCCAACTGGGAGCAGGAGCTGAACC
>NZ_JACOII010000090.1 GCF_016306625.1 Xenorhabdus lircayensis
ACTTTAGCAACAACACCAGCACCTACAGTACGGCCACCTTCACGGATTGCGAAACGCAGACCTTCGTCCATTGCGATTGGGGCAATCAGGGTAACGATCATGTTGATATTGTCACCTGGCATTACCATCTCAACGCCTTCTGGCAGCTCGATAGTACCGGTTACGTCAGTTGTACGGAAGTAGAACTGTGGACGGTAACCTTTGAAGAATGGAGTATGACGGCCACCTTCATCTTTGCTCAGGATATACACTTCTGATTCGAAAGTGGTGTGTGGCTTGATTGAACCTGGTTTTGCCAGTACCTGACCACGTTCGATTTCGTCACGCTTAGTACCACGCAGCAGAACACCAACGTTCTCACCCGCACGGCCTTCGTCCAGCAGTTTGCGGAACATTTCAACGCCGGTACAAGTTGTTTTAGTGGTATCTTTGATACCCACGATTTCAACTTCGTCACCAACTTTAACGATACCACGCTCAACACGACCCGTTACTACAGTACCACGGCCGGAGATGGAGAATACGTCTTCGATTGGCAGCAGGAATGGCTTGTCAATGTCACGCTCTGGTTCTGGGATGTAAGAATCCAGTGCTTCAGCCAATTCGATGATCTTCGCTTCCCACTCAGCTTCGCCTTCCAGCGCTTTCAGAGCAGAACCACGGATGATTGGAGTGTCATCGCCTGGGAAATCGTACTGAGACAGCAGCTCACGTACTTCCATTTCTACCAGTTCCAGCAGCTCTTCATCATCAACCATGTCACATTTGTTCAGGAACACGATGATGTATGGAACGCCTACCTGACGACCCAGCAAGATGTGCTCACGAGTCTGTGGCATTGGGCCATCAGTCGCAGCAACAACCAGGATCGCGCCGTCCATCTGAGCAGCACCGGTGATCATGTTTTTCACATAGTCGGCGTGGCCTGGGCAGTCAACGTGCGCGTAGTGGCGAGTTGGGGTATCGTATTCTACGTGAGAAGTCGAGATGGTGATACCACGCGCTTTTTCTTCTGGTGCGTTATCGATCTGATCGAATGCACGAGCGCTACCGCCGAAGGTTTTTGCCAGAACGGTGGTGATTGCAGCAGTCAGGGTAGTTTTACCGTGGTCAACGTGGCCGATAGTACCAACGTTAACGTGCGGTTTTGAACGTTCAAACTTTTCTTTAGACA
>NZ_JACOII010000091.1 GCF_016306625.1 Xenorhabdus lircayensis
ATATCCTGCGTACCGCCGTCTGCTGGCAGGGATTGACGCAGCCCGTGCAGGTGGTCTGGCGTCAGGCGCCATTGTCAGTGACCACTTTTGTGCCTGCTTCCGCAGAAAATGTGCCGGCCCAATTGCAGGCGCACACCGATCCTAGTCGGTGTCATATTGATTTGAGTCAAGCCCCATTAATTACCACCAATATTGTTCAAGATCCTGCCAGCAGTGAATGGCTGTTAGCCCTGAACTTCCATCATCTGATTGGCGATCATATGACGCTGGAGCTTATCGTCGCCGAGGTTCGTTTGCTGTTGCAGGGGCAGACAGAAGCTCTACCTGCTACACTACCTTACCGCGACTTTATCGCTCAAATCCTGAGCGTGCCAGCCTCCGTGCATGAGAACTATTTCCGCGCCCGACTCGCTGATGTCGATGCCCCAACCGCCCCCTTTGGCTTGCTTAATGTACAGGGTAACGGCGAGGATATGATTGAAGCCCGTTTGCTATTGGATACCACACTAGCGCAAGCAATACGCATGCAGGCCCGCCGTCTGGGTATCAGCCCGAGTGTTTTATTCCATGTCGCCTGGGCCCAGGTGCTGGCACAAACCAGCGGCCGTGACGACGTAGTCTTCGGGACTGTGCTGCTTGGCCGTCTGCAAGGCTCAGCCGGTGCCGATCAGGTGATGGGGATGTTTATCAATACTCTGCCAATGCGGGTATCCCTGGCTAATCGCAGTGTACTGGAAGTCGTGCGCGCCACCTACCGCGATCTGACCGCGCTGCTGGAGCATGAACAGGCCCCCCTGACGCTGGCACAGGGCTGTAGCGGCGTGAACCCACCGCTACCGCTCTTTAGCGCCCTGCTTAACTACCGCCATAGCCAGCCGGGTACGGCTAATAAGGTTTGGGACGGTATGCGTATATTGACCACAGAAGAACGTACTAACTATCCGTTGACCCTCTCGGTGGATGATCTGGGGGAGGATTTCAATTTGATAACCCAGAGCGTTGCAGGCGTTGATCCCGTCCGAGTGGTGGATTATTTGGCTACAACCATCAGCGGCCTGATTGAAGCTCTGAAAACCGAGCCACAACAGCCTATTCTGAGCCTGCCGATCCTGCCTGCCGCTGAACGTCAGCAGCTTTTGGTCGATTTCAATGCCACACAAGCGGACTTCCCACAAGCGGCCCTGATCCATGAACTGTTCGAACAACAGGTTAAACGTACCCCTGATGCCATTGCCGTGGTATTTGAAGGTCTGTCACTGAGTTATGCCGAACTGAACCAGCGCGCTAACCAACTGGCCCACGCCCTGATTGAGTTTGGTGTGCGTTCCGATGATCGCGTTGCAATTTGTGTCGAACGCAGTCTGGATATGGTGATTGGCATACTAGGTATATTAAAAGCCGGGGCGGGTTATGTTCCGCTCGATCCCGCATACCCTAGCGAGCGGCTGACGCATGTCTTATCTGACAGTACACCAAAATTACTACTCACCCAGCAGCATTTACAGACGCATTTACCGATAGCCGATATCCCTGTCTGGTTACTGGACAATGTCAAATTCTTGAACACGGTTGCTCAACAATCTGTTGCCAATCCTGATCCGGCACAATTGGGATTACATGCGCACCATTTGGCTTATGTTATCTATACTTCTGGCTCCACTGGGCTGCCTAAAGGCGTGATGATCGAACACCGTAACGTGGTGAACTTCACTCATGCCCAATGCCAGATCAGTGAACTCAAATCCACTGATCGTATCCTGCAATTTGCCACGATTGCCTTTGATACGGCCGTGTCTGAAATTTTCCCAACACTGACTGTCGGTGCCACCTTAATTCTGCGCCCAGCGCATATTCGGATACCAGACACCGTCTTTAGCCATTTCCTGCAAGAACAGGCCATCAGCGTGGTAGATCTACCGACTGCCTTTTGGCACCAGTGGGTACAGGAAATGAAAGCCGGTCGCTGTGATTTCAGTCCTTCTCTGCGTTCAATCACGGTCGGCGGTGAGAAAGCCGAATACCGTCATCTCATCGACTGGCAATCCATGCCTGAAACTCAGCACTGCCGCTGGATCGATACTTACGGGCCAACCGAAACTACCGTCATCACCACCTCGCTGGCATTGGAAGGCGGCGAGGTACTGGACGCAACAGAAACACTATCGATTGGCCGCCCGATTACCAATACCCGCATTTATATTCTCGATACACAGGGACAACCTGTACCGCTCGGTGTCACTGGAGAAATCTATATTGCCGGTGCGGGGGTTGCCCGTGGCTATCTGAACCGTCCTGAGCTTACCGCTGAACGTTTTGTTTCCGACCCATTCAGTTCTCAACCGAATGCCAGAATGTATAAGACCGGCGATCTGGGGTGCTGGCAGTCAAATGGTACGATCGTCTATCTCGGCCGCAATGACTTCCAGGTCAAGATCCGTGGATTCCGCATTGAACTGGGGGAAATAGAGACACAATTGGCCGGTTGCGCGGGTGTTAAGGATGCTGTAGTTATCGCACGTGAAGAAGATAATGGCGAAAAACATTTGGTCGCGTATCTCGTGCCACAGCCTGACATCACGCTGGATGCCATCAACCTGCGCGAACAGCTGAGTACCCGCCTGGCGGATTATATGCTCCCCAGCGCCTTTGTGATGCTGGAAACCTTCCCGCTGACTCCGAACGGAAAACTGGATCGCCAGGCACTGCCGGCACCTGACCAGACCGCCATTGCCACCCGCGAATATCAGGCACCTCAGGGTGAAATGGAACAGCAACTGGCAGCTATCTGGCAAACTTTACTGGGGCTGGAGCAGGTTGGACGTCACGACAATTTCTTTGAGCTGGGGGGACATTCACTGCTGGTCGTCAGCCTGATTGAACAGCTACGCCAACGTGATCTGACCCTTGATGTTAGCGCTGTCTTCGCATCACCGACCCTGACAGCGATGGCTGCTCGCTTGACAACAGAAGCAGCTGGAAATACCGCACTGAATGTACCACCCAACCTCATTAGTACTGATTGTGACGCCATTACGCCAGACATGCTGCCGCTGGTAGCATTATCTCAGGCGGAAATCGACACGGTTGTCAAGACTGTGGTTGGCGGCGCCACCAATGTGCAGGATATCTACCCGCTTGCTCCGTTACAGGAAGGTATTCTGTTCCATCACCAGCTACAGGAACAAGGTGATGTCTACTTGTTAACTAGCCTGATTGCTTTTGATAGCCGTGTGCGTCTCGACGCTTTCCTTGATGCCTTGCAACAAGTGATTAACCGCCACGATATCTTGCGCACTGCCGTCTGTTGGCAAGGACTGACGCAGCCTGTGCAAGTGGTCTGGCGTCAGGCACCGTTGCCAGTCACTACCTTTGTCCCGACCTCATCAGACAATGTGTTAGAGGGCAATGTATTGGCTCAGTTACAAGCGCACACCAACCTGTATCGGCTTAACTTGAGTCAGGCACCACTGTTCACCGCCGATATTGCTCTTGATCCGGTCAGCAATGAGTGGCTATTGGCCCTAAATTTCCATCATTTGATAGGCGACCATATAACGATGGAGCTTATCTCTGACGAAGTCCGCTTGTTGTTGCAGGGACAAGCAGAAATCTTGCCAACCCCGTTACCTTACCGCAACTTTATTGCCCAGACTTTGAGCGTGCCGCTTTCGGTACATGAAGACTACTTCCGTGCCCGATTCGCAGACGTCGACACACCAACAGCCCCATTCGGCTTGCTTAATGTACAGGGCGATGGTGAAGGCATAACTGAAACGCATCTTCCTCTAGATAACACACTGGCACAAGCAATCCGCAGTCAGTCCCGCCGTTTAGGTATCACCCCCGGTGTACTGTTCCATGTTGCCTGGGCACAGGTGCTGGCGCAGACCAGCGGCCGTGATGATGTAGTCTTTGGTTCCGTGCTGCTGGGTCGTCTGCAAGGCTCTGCCGGTGCAGATCGGGTGATGGGAATGTTTATCAATACCCTGCCAGTGCGAGTATCCCTTGCTGGTCGCAGCGTGCTGGAAGTGGTGCAGGCCACCTACCATGACTTGACAGAACTGCTTGAACATGAGCAGGCGCCTTTGACATTAGCCCAACGTTGCAGCAATGTGATGCCGCCGATGCCATTGTTCAGCGCCTTACTCAATTACCGCCATAGCCAGCCAGATGCAGGCGATACAATTTGGGACGGCATGCGCCTGTTGGCGGCGGAGGAGCGCACTAACTACCCGCTGACCCTCTCGGTCGATGACTTTGGGGAAGATTTCAATCTGGTAGTCAAAACTGTCGCAACTGTCGATCCCACCCGGGTAGCGGATTATCTGGCCACAGCCATCGGTGGTCTGGTTGAAGCCCTGACGAATGAACCCCAGCGACCTGCTTTGAATCTATCGATCCTGCCTGCTGCTGAGCGCAGGCAGTTACTGGTGGATTTCAATGACACAGAGACTGACTTCCCACGGGAAGCTCTGATCCATGAACTGTTTGAACAACAAGTGGCGTGCATTCCTAACGCTATCGCAGTGGTATTCGAAGAGCAGTCTCTCACTTACAGTGAACTGAATCGCCGTGCCAATCGCCTGGCTCATCATCTGCTTGCTATAGGTGTACGCCCGGATGATCGGGTGGCTATCTGTGTTGAACGCAGTCTGGAGATGATGGTGGGGCTACTGGCTATTCTCAAGGCTGGCGGCACCTATGTCCCACTGGACCCGGCTTATCCAGCTGAACGGTTGGCTTATATGCTGGAAGATGCTGCACCAGTGGCCCTGCTCACTCAATCCACACTGGTTGACATGCTGGACAGCAACCTCCCCAGCATATTACTTGATGCCCAGTTGCCATCTATCTTTGATGAGAAACAGGAAAACAATCTTGATATTCAGACGCTGGGGCTAACTTCACGCCATCTGGCCTATGTGATTTATACCTCCGGCTCCACTGGTCAGCCCAAAGGGGTAATGGTGGAACACAGGAATGTCATCAATCTTTACACAGGATTAAATATAGCATTTGCCCTCAAGCAACCATGCCGCATAGCAATGAATGCCAGTATCGTATTCGACGCATCGGTGAAAAGTTGGCTCCAGTTGCTTTCTGGTCATACATTGGTCATCGTCCCTGAAGCCCTTCGTACCGATGGTCAGACACTTTGGCGCTATTTTGCACGCCATGCTGTGGACATGTTTGACTGCACACCGATCCAATTGCAATGGTTACTAGAAGCAGGTTTGGGAACAACCTCCGGTTATCAACCCAAGCTGGCATTGATCGGGGGTGAAAGCATTCCTCCTTTAGTGTGGTCCAAATTGCAACATATAAAAACCACCCGTTTTATCAATGTCTACGGACCAACAGAATGTACGGTAGATGCCAGTATCTGTCCGGTTGATTTATTACTGTCGCAGCCTAGCATCGGTCAGCCAATCGCCAACACCCAGATCTATATTCTGGATGCACAGGGTGAACCCGCGCCTCTCGGCATTATCGGTGAGATCTATATCGGCGGCACTGGTGTGGCCCGCGGCTACCTTAACCGCCCAGAATTGACAGCGGAACGCTTTATTCCCGACCCGTTCTCAGCCGTATCGGGTGCCCGGCTGTATAAAACCGGCGATCTCGGCCGCTGGCTGCCGGATGGCAATATCGAATAC
>NZ_JACOII010000092.1 GCF_016306625.1 Xenorhabdus lircayensis
CGATAGGTTCCGCCCCTCCCACACCACCCGGCATGCGGGTCCGCACCGGGCGGTTCGAGAAGTTGAGGTCTCACGTGAGTCTCGGTACGCCCAACCGGTCGAAGTAGGCTATCGTTAGCACTGTGTGGATGGCAGACTGACTATTGTGCCACCAGCGACGGCTCAGGGCCGCCACCGATTGAGCCACCCAAGAGGCTGCGCTAAGTCGCAGCAGCTCCCGGTAGATAGTCGTACCCCGTCGCCATTGCCGTAAATGGACGGCTCGCAGGCGGCGACGTATCCACTCATCCAGTGATCGCCAGATGCGGGGCGTTTGAGCCAGCCTGAAGTACCCTTTCCATCCAAGCAGATAGCGGCGGAGCCTCTCCACCACCTGTGCCATGCTGCGACCACCTGAGCCTCGGGTTAGTTGCCTGATCCTGAGTTTGAACGCCTTTAACGCTTTCGCTGAGACCGCGCCCATCCTTTGTTTGCCAGAGGGCATAACCCAGGAATTTCCGACCGAACGCGCTGGTGACCGCGCTCTTGGCTTCATTGATCACCAGTCGCAGTTTTCCGTAGCAGCGACGGAGCAGCCGCATCACCCGCTCTCCCGCTTTATGACTGCGAACGTAGACGTTACAGTCATCGGCATAGCGGGCGAAGCAGTGTCCCCGGCGTTCCAGCTCTTTGTCCACCTCGTCCAGCAGGACATTGGCCAGCAGCGGCGACAGGGGCCCGCCTTGCGGCGTGCCCTCGTGCCGCGCCATAACCACGCCACCCGCCATGATACCCGCGTTCAGATACGCACGAACCAGCCGGATGACTCCGGGGTCGTCCATGCGTTTCTTTAGCCGGTCAATCAGGATGTCATGGTTGACCCGGTCAAAGAATTTCGACAGGTCGACATCCACCACGATATGGCGGCCCTGTTGGGCGTAGCGTTGCGTAGCCAGCACCGCATCGTGGGCCCGACGGCCCGGACGGAAGCCGTAACTGTGCTCGCTGAAAGTGGGATCAATCAGGGGTTGCAGCACTTGCAGCAGTGCCTGTTGAATCAGACGGTCGGTGACGGTGGGGATACCCAGTTCCCGTTCACTGCCGTCCGGTTTTGGGATGCCTACCCGACGAACGGGCTGTGGCCGATAGGTGCCGTCCAGCAGTTGCTGGCGAAGCACTGGCCACGCCCATCGCAGGTGTTCAGCGGTCTGGGCAATGTCCAGACCGTCGACACCCGCCGATCCCTTGTTGGCCTTCACGCGCTTCCATGCCCGCTGCATATTCTCCCGTGCGAAGACCTGCTCCAGCAGACTTCGCCCTGCGTCCTCCGGCTCTCGTCGCGGGAGTGCCGCTTCATCACTGATCGTTACCGGCAAGGCTTCACCTTTCCGTCTCACGACCCGCCCCGCTGACGCGGGCATCTGATGCGATACAGTACTCATCGACAAGGCGTTTGACGCTCCTTCTCATTCAGCCCTTCGCCCTACGTTAGCGGCTACTATGGCCTCTGCTGACTTCTCGCTCCGTGTCGCCACGTCGCCCTTTCAGGCATAAGGCGAGATCTCCCCGGGTAAGAACACACTCCTTCACCGCACAACCGCCGGATATACACCACCTCGCCTTGGCCACAAGAGCTTCGCGGCTTCTTGCCCGCTCGCCCTGCTTGGCAGTGCCTCGTATCCGATTTTTGTTCATCGGCTCACGGTTTACGCTCCACGCTTCCTCCTCACGGTCGGTCGCCCTTCCGCAATTGCGCTTCACTTCGCTCGCTGTGGCCAGCTCGCGGGAGGACTTACACCTCCAGGAGTGCGCCCG
>NZ_JACOII010000093.1 GCF_016306625.1 Xenorhabdus lircayensis
CTGTGACGTGTCCGCCTTGGTCGCTGAGCCGGCGGCGTCTTGCGCTGACTGCGCGGCCGCCTGCTGTGACGTGTCCGCCTTGGTTACTGAGCCGGCGGCGTCTTGCGCTGACTGCGCGGCCGCCTGCTGCGCTGTGTCCGCCTTGGTCGCTGAGCCGGCGGCGTCTTGCGCTGACTGCGCGGCAGCCTGCTGTGACGTGTCCGCCTTGGTCACTGAGCCGGCGGCATCTTGGGCTGACTGCGCGGCCGCCTGCTGTGCTGTATCCGCCTTGGTCGCTGAGCCGGCGGCGTCTTGGGCTGACTGCGCGGCCGCCTGCTGCGCTGTGTCCGCCTTGGTCCCTGAGCCGGCGGCGTCTTGCGCTGACTGCGCGGCCGCCTGCTGTGACGTGTCCGCCTTGGTTACTGAGCCGGCGGCGTCTTGCGCTGACTGCTCCGCCGCCTGCTGCGCTGCTTTCGCATCTGCCGCTGATTGTGTAGCTGCCGTTTGTACTAAATTAATTGCCGATTGAGTTGAAGTATTAATTCTTTTTTCTAATGCCTCCAACTGACCATAATTGACAGCATCATGTTTATCTTTACCATCGGCAATATTAACTAATCGCAATTTAGTTTGACTGTGACCAAATGACACTACATCACTGTTATTTGAGCTAAAAGCAGGAATTCCCACATAATATGAATTTGTCAATGTTGGAAATGCTGTATTTGTATTAGAAAAAAAGAAAGTGTTATTAGCCAGCTTTTGGTCAACATGTCGTTTAACCTGTCCAAAAGTCGTTGCGTCGTGATCCTCAGTACCTTCAGCAATATTCGTTAGCGGTTTATTTTTACTGGAGTCATCCTTATCACCAAACGAAACACTCTGTTTTCTATCAGTTTTGGACCCAGCACCTAAAGCTACTGAATCATGATAGTTAGCAGTAGCAGTATTCCCCAGAGCAATACTATAGTTTACTTTATCGCCAATCTTCGCTTTTGAACCTATAGCTATAGAATGCTCTGAATTGTCTCCAATTATCGAGCGATAACCCAAAGACACAGATTGGGAACTCTGATGACCAATATACGATCCCAACACCGCTAAAGAACCATGTGAATTATTGCCTATCTCCGATTGTCCCACTGCCATAGAAATATGTGAATTATTGCCTATCTGCGATTGTCCCACTGCCATAGAAATATGTGAATTATTGCCTATCTCCGATTGTCCCACTGCCATAGAAATAAATGAATCATCACCAATAGACGAATCAGTCAAGGCAGTAGAATATGAAGAATTATTGCCTATCTCCGATCTTCCCACTGTCATAGAATTATATGAGTGCTCTCCCAATTTACCGTTCAATAATACAATAGAATTTATCGAACCCGGCACCAGAGACCTAGGCCTGCTTAAATCTATCCGACTGTCCTTTGATATAAGGATCTCACCCCCACCTATGTGAAACAAATAGAGATAATCGCCCAATTTTCCCGCTGGCAGAGAGATGTCTTTTGGAGATTGAGTTTTATCTTGAGTTTGAGCTGTACCTTGAGCTTGAGCATAAGATACTAAGGCGACATTAATTAATGTTGCCAAAGTAGCTGGCTTAAATAAAATCTTTTTCATTCTTTTACCTTTACATAAAATTTCCGGTAAATTCATTTACCAAAGTGATCAATAGCCTCGATGAAATAAAACACCAGAATAAATCTGACTAAATATAGGATAGCACTCGTAAATCAGTGCTTAATTTATATAAAAGCAATGGGAAATAGTAATAGAGAATTCACCCTGCTTATTGATAATACCCTGGGACTTGTAACAAGAAGCACACAAGCGTATAAATTTATCACATGTTAAAATTAGGAAGCAGAGTAAATACCATGAAAAAATAAAACGCAAGTTTTTTATACAGTGGTTTCATTGTTACACGTTATATTTATACCAAAATCCATCATTGAATTATTCCTGTCACCACTTCCCCTCTGCCTTTAAGATACTATAAATAGTTTTATAAGATTTTTCTGATAACACACTTTAGTTAACAATTAGACGCTATCTCTATTTATTCACATTAATTCAGCACCTCATTTTGATGAGATATTCATTAATAAAACATTTAAAAAATAATTAATAAAGTTATTTATTTAAAATATATATTTAGAGTCACCATAATATTCTTATTTGTTATTATTCTATTTCTTGCCAGATTTACTTATACAACCAACCCTAAAGTTCTAAGATATAACTTTATTGTATATAACGTTCACCTTTTCTTGCCATATCATCATTAAAACAACTTTATAAAAAATAAACATATTTTTAATATCAATCGATTAGGAAGGTTCTATGACCCCATCATGGCTCAGTTTAGCGCTGGATTCCCTGTGGCCGATGCTTTACGCTGGCCTGACATTCACCATTCCCCTCACGCTGATTACATTCGCCCTTGGGATCTCGTTGGGGTTTATCGTTGCTTTAATCAGGCTATACGGCCCTAAGCCGCTGATTGCTGTAGTTCGGTTTTATGTCTGGTTAATTCGTGGCACACCTCTGTTGGTACAACTGTTTCTGATTTTCTACGCCCTGCCCAGCGTGGGCATTACACTGGAAGCGTTCACTTCCGCCGTTATCGGCTTTACCCTGAATGTCGGCGCCTATACCTCAGAAGTGATCCGCGCCGCCTTAATTTCTGTTCCCAAGGGGCAATGGGAAGCCTCTCACTCTATCGGCATGAGTTGGTGGCAATCACTGCGCCGTATCATACTGCCACAGGCGGCACGGGTTTCAATTCCTCCCTTGTCCAATACCTTTATTTCGCTGGTAAAAGACACGTCTCTGGCTTCCGTCATTACCGTGCCAGAAATGTTTCTGGCGGCACAACGCATCGCCGCGGTCACTTATCAGCCGCTCATCCTGTATACCGAAGCCGCCATTCTCTATCTACTCTTGAGTTCGGTGTTGTCAGCACTGCAAAACTGGCTGGAAAAGAAATTTGCCCAACAAAACAGCAACCAACAAAGTAATGAAGGAAGCTAAAGATGATTCAGCTCACCAATATTGAAAAAAGTTTCGACGGGCAAAAGGTGCTGAAAAATATTCACCTGACCATTAAGGAAGGCAGCCTGACTGCACTTATCGGCCCTTCTGGCAGTGGGAAAAGTACCTTGCTGCGTTGTATTAATCTGTTGGAGATCCCACAGGCCGGCAAGCTGGAAATTGGCAAGGAGCAGATTACATTTAACGGTAAGGAGCGGCTGCCACACCGGGAAATCCAGCGCTTTAGCCTGCAAACTGGCATGGTATTCCAAAACTTCCAGCTTTTCCCGCATCTGACGGTGATTGAAAACATTATGGAAGGGCTGATTTGGGTACAAAAATGGCCACGCAAATGCGCCAGAGAACGGGCACTGGAATTGTTGGAAAAAGTCGGTATGGCCCACAAGGCCGATGTCTGGCCAAGCACACTGTCGGGTGGTCAACAGCAGCGTGTAGCCATAGCCAGAGCGATGGCACCTTCGCCAAAAGTGCTGCTGTGTGATGAGCCAACTTCAGCACTTGACCCTGAATTATCCAAGGAAGTCATTTCGGTCTTAAAACATTTGGCAGAAGAAGGCACGACCATGTTAATGGCAACGCACGATTTGCGACTGGCTGCCAACCTTGCCCATAACGTCGTCTTTCTGGAATCCGGCGAGATTATTGAATCTGGCACGGCAAAAACTATCTTCACCCGCCCCAGTAAGGTACGCACTGTCGAGTTTATCTCAACCCTGACAGAAACCTTACCGGATTGGGAAATATAGCAAGCAGTCACGTTTAACATCAGCAACATCTTTTATTCGGAGAAACGCAATGAAAAAAATTTTGAGTCTGTTACTGGCGGGCGCGACTGCCCTTGCTATTTCTGCCCCTGTCTATGCCGGCAAAGATTTTGACGCCATAAAAGCTTCTGGCGTCTTTAAGATTGGCACGGAAGGCACTTATCCTCCTTTTACCTACCATGATACCAGCAACAAATTAACCGGCTTTGATGTGGATATCGCACGGGAAATCGCCCGTCGTTTGAACGTTAAACCTGAATTCATGGAAGTAAAATGGGATGGCTTGATCGCAGGGCTGGATGCTAAACGTTTTGATGTCGTTATCAATCAAGTGGGAGTCACCCCAGAACGTGCAGCAAAATACAGTTTCTCCATTCCTTATACAACGTCTCAAGTCGCGTTGATCATCCGTGATAATAACAGTGATATTAAAACCTTCTCTGATATTAAAGGAAAACGTTCAGCTCAATCACTAACCAGTAACTATGGGCAACTGGCAACGTCTTACGGGGCTAATTTGATCAGTACCGATGGTTTTAACCAAGCCATTGATTTGGTCGTCACCGGACGCGCTGATGCTACATTGAATGATCGCCTGTCGTTCCTTGATTTCAAAAAACAGCGCCCTAATGCCCCCGTGAAAATTGTCGCCCACCAAGCCGATGCGAGTAAATCAGCCGTTTTACTGCGTAAAGGGGATGCCGAACTAGTAGAAGCCATCAATAAAGCCCTGCGAGAGATAAAAGATGACGGTACGTATGCCCGTATCTCCGAGAAGTATTTTGGAGTGGATATTTCTAAGTAAATCAGGAAAATCCTCCTGAATAAACTGTTTCATTTAAATTATATGGGACTACGGTCCCATAATTATTATTTAAACCAATTAATTCCATGCTGTATTATTCATTATTCCCAACCATAAATAATATAAAATAAAATACTGTTTTGCCATCTCTTCGACTCGCTCATCCCAATAAAGCATACTAATCGCTAATCCATTTGATTTAGTGGCTGACGTTAATAATTTAAGGTTTATGAACAATCTACCTATTTTACAGGATCTACGTGTTTTTCTTTTAGTCGCTAAAAGAGTCTGTTTTGCAGCCGCTGCTGAAGAAATTGGGGCGTCTCCGGCCTTTATCAGTAAACGCATTGCGATATTAGAAAGCGTATTGAATGTCACGCTGTTACATAGGACAACACGTCGAGTATCAATTACGGAAGATGGTGAGCGAATATACGAATGGGCACAACGCATTCTAAATGATGTTAACCAGATGCTGGTGAACTTTCTGAACTTCGACAAGAACCTCAAGGAACCATTAGAGTCGTCAGTAGCTTCGGTTTGACGTGGAAGATCGCATTATAGATTTAGTCACTGAAGGCATTGATTTGGATATTCGTGTTGGTGATGATATTGATAATAACCTTACCTTACGCTCTTATTGGGGTGTCAGAGAAAATATCAAATCACCATATTCTTCCTGAATATTATCAACCAGCGAATATCTGGGCGGTCTATGTCACACGTCTGGCCATGTCTGCTTGTATCAGGGTAACGATTGAATTTTTAGAGCGCTATTTTCAACTTCATTATTCAGAACAAATTGAAGTTAAACCAGAAACAAGAACCTTGTCAGTAAGCTGATATGGGACCGTGGTTCCATATTTTATCTGATTAATTATTAGTTAAACCAATACCTTTCATGCTGTATTATTTATCTTCCCTATCAATAAAGATAAAGAACAAATAATGACAGCAAAAACAACAGATAACTACGTTATTCGCCCTATCACCCAACAAGACAACGCAGGCATTGCCGCTGTTATCCGCGAGGTATCCGCCGAGCATGGCTTAACCGCAGACAAAGGTTTTGCCGTTGCTGATCCGATTCTGGATACACTGCACGAAGTTTACAGCCAGCCACGCAGCGCTTACTGGGTTGTCGAAATGGATGGCGAAGTTGTTGGTGGTGGCGGTGTTGCTCCGCTGGCGGGTGGTGATAATGATACCTGCGAATTACAGAAGATGTACCTTTCATCGGTACTGCGGGGAAAAGGTGTTGCCAAGCAAATCGTGAAGCAATCGCTCGAATTCAGTACAGAACAGGGTTTTAAACGCTGCTATCTGGAAACGACGGGGAACCTGAAAGCCGCTATTGCCCTGTATGAAAAACTGGGATTCAGCTATCTTGATAAGCCACTTGGCAATACAGGCCACAGCGACTGTGAGGTCAGGATGTTCAAGGCACTATAACGCCGACAAACATCAATAAATCAGCCCCACGGATCAAGTGGGGCATTGGAGTATAACGCTGTCTTCAAAAGACCTTAATGAAGCCTGCGTTCATCTTCTTCTGGGGGAAAGAGATCACCTTCATCATCTTCGTCATCCGGTGCATTGGGATCTTCAAAATACGTCCCCCAACCATCGTAATTCACACCGATCTTTTCAGCCAGATCCATCAGTTGTTCAACTTGTACGTTGATCAGTTCAGCCTCCAGACGGCTTTCGCTGATCACATCGCAACACATCAAAACAACGCGATCTTCCGTTTCCAGCTCTTCTGCATCCGTGACTTCATAACCTAACTTAAATGCTTCGACGGCTGCTTTCTCCAGTTGATCGAAGTTTTCCGCCGAAAAGTGGTGCTCAATAATGTAAAGCGCATCAGGATCGCTACCATCTTCCAATAATTCTTCAATGACCAAGCGAGTTTCTTCGCGCTGTTCTTCTAAAGCATGTGGGTCTGCCATGCCAATCCCCTCCGTCAGTTGGCTGTCCTGTTTTGCATTCTCCCATCTTTTTTTAACAAAGGATATATCTATCCAGTTTTGTTCAAGGAGAAATACAACCCATAAGCGACTGATCCACAATCAGTCTTAATACCATCACTCTTACAAACGCTGAACATGGGACTTGTAATTGAATTTTTTATCGATATATAGTGAATATAAATTCAATATTGCACTGATGGAGATAATGCATAATGAACCCATTTTTCCAACGATCGTTCCTAAAATTACTTGATTTTACTCCTACAGAAATTAATACTCTTTTAACACTGGCCCATGAATTAAAAACGAATAAAAAGTCAGGTAATGAGTCTCCCTTACTCACGGGAAAAAACATTGCCTTGATTTTCGAAAAAGTCTCCACCCGTACACGCTGTGCATTTGAAGTCGCTGCTCATGATCAAGGTGCCAATGTTACCTATTTAGACTCAAGTGGCAGCCAGATCGGGCACAAAGAATCCATCAAAGACACCGCGCGGGTGCTTGGGCGGCTGTATGACGGCATCCAATACCGTGGTCACGGTCAGCCAATTGTCGAAACGCTGGCGCAATACGCAGGCGTTCCGGTTTGGAATGGCCTGACTGATGAATTCCACCCTACCCAGTTGCTGGCTGATTTACTGACGATTCAGGAGCACAGCCAAAAACCGCTGTCTGAAATCAAATTTGCCTATCTGGGCGATGCCCGCAATAACATGGGTAATTCTATGCTGGAAGCTGCTGCATTGACGGGTATGGATCTCCGTTTGGTCGCTCCAAAAGGGTGCTGGCCAGACGCGGGTTTGGTTGCAGAATGCCAAAAACAGGCGGAGAAAACTGGCGGTCAGATCACTCTGACAGAAGATATTGCACAAGGTGTAAAAGAAATTGATTTTCTGTATACCGATGTTTGGGTATCAATGGGAGAACCTAAGTCGGTCTGGCAAGAACGCATCACATTACTGAAACCCTATCAGGTCAATATGGATGTTGTAAAACTGACAGGGAATCCAGAGGTAAAATTCCTGCATTGCCTGCCTGCTTTTCACGATGAAGAAACGATCCTCGGCAAACAACTGGCAGAAAAATTCAATTTATATGGTGGGCTGGAAGTCACCAATGAATTATTTGAATCAGAACACAGTATTGTGTTTGATCAGGCTGAAAACCGAATGCATACCATTAAGGCCGTGATAGTGGCAACGTTGGTGAATGAACTGAATTTGTGATTGATTTTTTATAATTGTTCGCTAATGCGGTGTGGTTAAACACCGCTTTTTAGTGAGTTACCACAAGTCTTACCTGAGACGTTTTCACTTGTCTTCTGCATTTACGAATTAAACAATTCCCCTAACAGATTTTTCTGAAAGATGTTACCTGAGCATAATCAACATAAATCTCATTTATTAAAAAATAAAAGGTTAACATATATATTAATATCATAATTTACTGATAGATGAAGATATTATTAACTATTATAAATAGCTAATAATTTTGAATCATGACTCCACATCACAAAGTAATTAGAAACACACCCTAAATTATCAGTTATCATGATGAAACAACCTGAATTATCTTCTGGATAACTATAATGATACTTATCACAGTATCCGAAAGTAGCTCTGATAAACTCATTTCCAGACCTGAGGCTTATATAATGATTACCATAAGGTAAACCTGTTGCCATCATCGTATCTTCAACCCTGAAGTCCTGTGCGGTTATATCCGTATTTAACACGATGCCTTCTTGTAATCGGTCAGCATCTGCATTATTGAAGATAACTGCTCCCAACCATGTTTCTTGATCACGCCCACGAAGCTGCTGATTTTTTATTGTCAATGAGTAAGGTAATACCCAATAAAAAACATAGACACCCACATAATACCCTTTTTCAAATTCGCGTCTAAAAGCATTGTCACGTATTAATGAAAGTTTATTACTTTTAATACTATACGGCTCACGTGGTATTACTGTCAGAATATGTAAATACTGCTGCATATTGGTTGTGAATTTATTTCCATCAATGGTCACCACAGCCATAAATTCCATGCTGACATTAATATTAGCCCTCGTCCGCAGATAACGATAAACGGTTTCCTGCCTATCCTCATCCTCTGTCGCTATTAAATTAACAGTGCGATCTATACTTCCATTCTCTTCCAGAGTCCCTTCATCATACTCATTCTTGTTTTTATCACATGACCAACCTAAATAAATAGGCTCATTCGGATCCGCACTACGCGCAGTAATCGTCACACTCTCTTTCTCTTCGTTAGTTAAGGTCATGTATTAAATGGTTA
>NZ_JACOII010000094.1 GCF_016306625.1 Xenorhabdus lircayensis
TAACCATTTAATACATGACCGGAGTGGGCAGCTATTAAAAAAAGCCGGAAGATCACGTGGATCTTTCCGGTTTTTTAATACAATTATGATGCACTTATGCGCGAATCCAATAATAATAAGAATATTCTGGTACATCTTTAATAAGACGACGAACCAGTGATTTTTTATTTATAAGGATTCCATGATGAATAATCACCAATATATATTTCGTTTAATTTTAAATCCAATGGGATATCAGATATATTATCAGCTATTTCATCAAAAGGAGATGGTAATACGAACAAAAAACCAAAATCATCATCTATAATGATAGAGCCATTAAATATTCTCTGACGCTTTGTAAGATTAATCATATCTCCCATTAATTGACCTGTGTACAATCGGTTTTCATATAAACCTTTATAATTTTCGTTACATCCTATGGAGAATATATTTCCATAGCAATCGGTTGATATAGTTAGGGTTTCATCAAGAATATATGCATATCTCTTACTATTATCTGGCAAGCAATATTCTTTATACTCTACACTAAAATTAGAATAAATTTCATTTATATAGCCGGAAATATCACTATTCAACAATACATTACCAATTGAATGGGATGATATTATTTCCGCAGAAAAATTTAACATGTCTACATTCCTACATTCCTACATTCCTACATTCCTACATTCCTACATTCCTACATTTACTAAAATACGGTCAACATATACTGGAGAGTCTTTTATTAGGTCATAATTTTTAAAATCTCCATGACCTATACGCCCGAATACTACATCTTCACCTTTATCATTAACTTTATATACTTTCCAATAGTCATTTCCATGAATATTTGGCTGCTTAGCATTACCTCCAGGGTGATAATCTAACTTATACGTAGTGCCAGATTTAGTTGTTTTAACATATTGTATATGCTGAATGGCATCTGGTCTTCCTGCCTGAGGATAAGTCTTTGTCCAACCTTTCGATGTTAAAAACCCATCAACTTCATCAGGGGTTTTACCAGTTAATCTATCCACCCATCTTTTAGTTGTTTTGTCTTTTTGAGCAAAACAGCATTTTAAACCTAACGGGTCGATCCAACTGGTTGGGTTAAGGACGTATGAATAGGGATTAAAACCACCTTGTAGGCCAATCGGATCGGGCGTCAGGTACACGCTGGCCACCGGCGAAAAATATCTGTACCGATTGTAGACCAGCCCGCTCTCTTCATCGAGCCACTGGCCGGCGAAGGGGCATCATCCCCGACGCCGTCATACCCCCAGAGCGATGCCAACCCGCGCAGGGCAAGGCTTTCAGGATAGCAGATTACGCCCATTTTTCCCCGATCACTTTTTTGACCCCGACGTGCACTTTCAGATTGTTTTCATCGGCAACGGGCGAACGTTGTCCGGCTTGCCGGACGGCGGGCGGCAGAGAGCCTGCAAGCGGCGCCCCTGTGCACCGTGGGTTACGCCATGCCCCGTTTTGTTGCCAGCGCCGAACCCAACAGGGAAGCCCCCTGCGGGGGCTGCACGGGGCGGAGATGGCGAGCACGGCAACGAGCAAGGAGCGTAGCGACTGCGAGCCGCGCGCAGCCAGTGCAGCGGGGTCGGGGCGGGGGAGGTAAACATGGAGGCCGCAGGCCGACCAACCTACAGGGTTGTTTGCCTGAGCGATGCAGGGCAGCTAAAGGAGAAGTGGGGTTGGCCAGACGAGTGCGCGGCGTTCAGGGTCGGCGCGGTGTTGGCCAGGGACTGGCTCAGAAGGTTAGAGCATAAGGCGCAGCCTTGTGCGGCGGCACCCTTGCGATGCCAATCAGCGGGGGCGCAGACATAATGTTAATTAGGCGATGCGCGCCGCTTTGCGGTGTGCTTGACTGGCACGGGCATGAACGGCGAGTTTCGCCTAATTCCCCGACATTATGTTGAGTGGGCTTTGGGCGGCCTGCCTATTCTTAACGGGGACACGACTGCTCAGGCCGCCCATTGCCCACGTACCCCCGCAGACGCCGATGCCGACGGGCAGTCCGCCCCCGCACCGCTCCCAGCGAACTCAACGGGGAGGATCGGGCTGTCCGGTGCGTCAGGGGTTCGGTTCGGTGTCCGGCTTTGCCGGGTGGTCACGCTCTGCCGGGTGCGTCTGCTGATGCACTTCCTTCAAATGACCGATGGCCACGCGTGTATAAATTTGCGTCGTTTCCAGACTGACATGCCCCAGTATGGCCTGGATATGCCGCGTATCTGCGCCATTCTCCAGCATCTGCGTCGCCATCGCATGGCGGAACAGGTGACACCCGCCCGGTTTTTCCACTTCGGCACGATGCAGGGCA
>NZ_JACOII010000095.1 GCF_016306625.1 Xenorhabdus lircayensis
AACCATTTAATACATGACCCGGTATCAGACAAAGGCAGGATACGATATTTATAATTATCGTGAGAGACTCGGCTTTTCAGGGGGTAATGTTCTAATGTTTCTGTCCAAAACCCATCGTAATAACAAGTCACCATATGCAAACGTAATGCCTGACGTTTTTCTTCCGGTAAGACCGTACATTCTGCCTGTAAGTAATAATGTTTCTGTTCGGAAATAGGGAGGTTTTTAATGCGTTGGAAGCTATAAATGGAGAGATATATACCGAGTAAACTCAGACTAACCAATACAACCCAAAGTATATAACCACTTGAAGACGTATTATTGGCATCAAAAATCAATCCCGTTATTCCTACCGATAATCCACTCAGCAAAAGGGTTGCAATCCACAACACATTTAAGCCAATTAGCTGAATGGGATTGAGAAAAGTCATTCCTTTTCTTTGAGGATTTCTTTGACTATCTGAAAATCATCAACAGGAAGTCTTCTATTATTAGGGTGATTTTGCAGTAACTCTTTCATTTTTAATCCATTAATTAAATAAGCTATGTTTTAAGTATTTTTTGAAGCTGGCATTTACCTTCCTAAGTGGAATTTTTAGAGTAAACAGCTTTTATATTATTAATCCATAAATCCATCATCAATATTAATAATGCAAAAGTATTGTTTTCTTTGTTAATTATAATTATTGTTATATTTAAATAAGAAGTAAATTTCACTATCCATATCACCACTCCTATTCATTAATTTAAACCTTCATATATTATCCAATATTTTCAGTTTTATTTTCTCTGTTTTTTAGCCTATTTTATCGTTCTTATCCGCGGATTAATTTTTATTTTCACCCTTAATCACCGTACATCAGTAAATAAAGTGCTTCCCAATGGGAGGATAATCAGTCACTTTTCGACACACATATTAGATGCCAAAATAGTGCAGCGCATTGTGTGGGACTCCACTCCCAAGCCAAAAAACATGATAACATTAAAGTCATTAGCATCGTGTAGGTGTGAGAGGTGTTGTGGGAGGTGTAATGAAGACTATCAATCAAAAAAAGTTACTGGCACAGGCTGAAATAATCTGTTTATCAAGAGGGGTTCGTCTGACACCTCAACGCCTTGAAATTCTTCGTTTAATTACGGAACAACCCAGCGCGATAAGCGCGTATGATTTGCTGGATTTGTTACGTGAAGTCGAACCAAAAGCCAAGCCCCCAACGGTTTACCGCGGCTTGGAGTTTCTACTGGAACAAGGTTTTATTCACAAAATAGAATCCACAAACAGTTATGTTCTCTGCCATCACTTTGAGGAACCCAGCCATACTTCAGCTATGTTTATTTGTGAAGATTGTGGCTCAGTGACCGAAAAGGATGCGAAAGATATTGAATCCACTATTCAACAGTTAGCGCAAGGAACAGGGTTTCATTTGCGAAATAGCGTGATAGAAGTCCACGGTTTGTGCTCTTCCTGCCATGAAATCGATTCCTGCACGGAACGCGATACATGCCAGCATAATCATCCTGTTGAAGAAAATAAAAAGAAATAAGGCAAGAACGCTTGAAGCCTGGTGAGGCGGTCACGGCTGATGTACTCATGTATTTTCAAGTTCCCGCTGAACTCAAGTTCAACGGGTACTGGAAAAAATGACCGCCCCAGAATGGCAAAATGCAATTATCCGTTTTTACAATCAGAACCAGTCCCCGTTACGAATAACGCCTACTGCCAATCCTTCAATAGTGAAACTCTGTTCGCTCAAATCAACAACAATCGATTCAAATTCTGGATTTTCAGCAATCAGCTCAATTCTGTTTCCTGTTTGTTTGAAGCGTTTTACTGTGACTTCATCTTCAATACGCGCCACAATGATTTGCCCGTTATGAACATCCTGTGTTTTATGCACAGCCAGTAAATCTCCGTCCATAATACCGATGTCTTTCATGGACATTCCACGGACACGCAACAGAAAATCAGCACTTGGTTTGAATAATTCGGGATCAACCTTATAGTGACTTTCGATATGTTCCTGAGCCAGCAGTGGTTCGCCAGCAGCAACACGACCTATTAGTGGTAATCCCGCTTTATCTTCCTCTTCGAGAAGCAAACGGATACCTCTGGATGCACCAGAGATAATCTCTATCACCCCTTTACGCGCCAGTGCCTTTAAATGCTCTTCTGCCGCGTTAGGTGAACGAAAACCAAGACGTGCTGCAATTTCAGCACGTGTCGGTGGCATACCCGTTTGCGAAATATGGTCACGCACCAAATTATAGACTTGTTGCTGCCTGGCAGTTAATGCTTTCATTTCGCCCCCTGTTTGTTTATACAGTCCGACTGTGAGTATATACAGGTAAATTCGAATTGGGAACCTGTCAGCACGTAAAAGCAGCTAAATAACGTAATTTGGTGAAAAACACGTCATATCAGCGCATAAAATGCGACCAAAGGATCATTCCCCAAGTGAATAGCGCCAGAAGTATGGTTAGAAATACAGCCGCTGACCCCATATCTTTCGCCCGGCCCGATAATTCATGATATTCATTGCCAATGCGATCCACTACAGCTTCTATAGCGCTATTAAGGATTTCAACAATAATAACCAGCATGACAGAACCGATAAGCAAGAGTCTTTCGAATAAGCCAAGATCTAAAGAAAATGCGATGATGATCGCAAATATGGCAGCAACTGACTCCTGTCGAAATGCCGCCTCATTTTGCCATGCCGCCTTGATTCCTTTCGCCGAATACCTGGCCGCTTTAATGATGCGAGTCAAACCTGTTGATTGATTTGCCATAAGAATTTTCTTTAATTAGCTTAATAGTTGTATGGTTATATAACTTTTAGCCCTTATTATTGTCTTATTTCGACAGATCTCAAAATCTGTTTCTGGTATCCTTGCGACGCATTGCTAACAAGAGGCTTAAAGTAGTTATGTCAGGTTGGCGTAAAATATATTATAACTTATTGAATTTACCACTAAGATTTTTAGTAAAAAGTAAACTTATCCCTACGGATCCCATTGCAGAGCTGCGTCTTGATACGACACGGCCTATTTTGTACGTACTACCGTACCACTCAAAAACAGACTTATTGACCCTGCGTCAACAATGTCTGGCGCAAGATCTGCCGGATCCGTTGTATCCTTTGGAAATTGGTGACACGCAGCTTCCTAGTTGTGTCTTTATTGATAACGGCCCACGTGTGTTCCGTTGTTATGCACCAAAACATGAATCTGTGAAAATTTTTCATTCCTATCTGGATCTGCATCGCAATAATCCCGATTTGAATATCCAGATGGTGCCAGTTTCCGTGATGTTTGGCCGTTCTCCAGGACGCGAAGGACAAGAAGGAAATACAGCACCGCAATTACGTCTGCTGAATGGTGTGCAGAAGTTTTTTGCAATCCTGTGGCTTGGGCGGGATAGTTTTGTGCGTTTCTCCACACCGGTTTCTTTACGCCGTATGGCTGACGAACATGGTACGGATGATATCATCGCCAATAAACTCGCCCGTGTTGCACGGATGCATTATTCCCGTCAGCGTCTCGCGGCTGTTGGACCTCGTTTGCCTTCCAGACAGGATCTATTTAACAAGTTACTGACATCAAAAGCGATAGAAAAAGCGCTTTCTGATGAAGCACGTAGCAAGAAAATATCTCCCGAAAAGGCGAAACAGAACGCTATCAATATGTTGGAAGAGATTGCTGCGGATTTCTCCTATGAAACAGTACGCTTGACCGACCGCGTTTTGAGTTGGACGTGGAACCGTTTGTATCAAGGCATCAATGTTCATAATGCCGAGCGAATTCGCCAGTTGGCACAGGATGGTCATGAACTGGTTTATGTTCCATGCCACCGTAGCCACATGGATTACCTTCTGCTCTCTTATGTGCTTTATCATCAAGGGCTGGTTCCACCGCACATCGCTGCGGGCATTAACCTGAATTTCTGGCCTGCCGGCCCGATATTCCGCCGTCTCGGTGCGTTCTTTATCCGCCGTACGTTTAAAGGCAATAAGCTCTATTCGACGATATTCCGTGAATACCTCGGTGAGTTGTTTGTCCGCGGTTATTCAGTTGAATACTTTGTCGAAGGGGGTCGTTCACGTACCGGCCGTTTGCTTGACCCTAAAACCGGCACACTCTCTATGACCTTGCAAGCGATGCTGCGTGGAGAATCCCGTCCAATCACCATTGTGCCGATCTATATCGGTTATGAGCATGTGATGGAAGTTGCGACTTACGCCAAAGAACTGCGCGGTGCGGTCAAGGAAAAAGAAGGCTTTTTCCAGATGGTGAATGGGCTACGCAAGTTACGTAATCTGGGACAAGGTTACGTGAACTTTGGGGAACCCATTCCGTTGATACAGTACCTTAACCACCATGTTCCAGAGTGGCGTGATTCCATTGATCCGATAGAATCCCAGCGTCCAACCTGGCTGACCCCAACAGTCAGCAAGCTGGCTGGCAATATTATGGTCAATATCAATAACGCCGCTGCAGCCAATGCCATCAATTTATGCACTACAGCATTGCTGTCGTCACGTCAGCGAGCACTTACTCGCGAGCAGCTTATTGAGCAGTTGGATTGCTATCTGCAATTACTGCGCAATGTGCCTTACACTGACGATATCACTGTGCCGAACAAAACAGCGGAAGAATTGTTGGATCATGCCTTGCTGATGGATAAGTTCGAGGTCGAAAAAGACAGTCTGGGAGACATCATTATCCTACCACGCGAAAGTGCGGTATTAATGACGTATTATCGCAACAATATCCAGCACTTGTTGATCCTGCCATCCTTAATTACCAGCGTTGTTATGCATCACCGTCGCATTAGCCGTAGTGAATTGCTCAGGCAGGTAGAGCTGATTTATCCGCTGATCAAGCAAGAACTTTTCATGCGTTACAGTAAGGAGACGCTCCCTGAAGTCGTCAATACTTTGATTGATGAACTGGTGCGTCAATGCCTTATCTGTAATAAAGAGCAAGAGATGCTGGTGCTAAACCCTGCGCGTATTCGCCCACTGCAATTGCTGGCGGCAGGTATCAGAGAAACGCTACAACGCTATGCCATTACGCTCTCTTTATTGAATGCCACCCCAGAAATTAGCCGTGGTGTACTGGAAAAAGAGAGCCGAATGCTGGCACAGCGTCTGTCAGTGTTACATGGTATCAATGCGCCAGAGTTCTTTGACAAGGCGGTTTTTGCCAGCTCGGTCAATACGCTACGCGAAGAAGGTTACATTCAAGACAGCGGCGATATGATTACGACCAGCGCCCAAGAACTCTACCATGTATTGAGTCAGTTGATGTCACCAGAAATTCGCTTGACGATTGAAAGCGTCAGTATGCCACCAGAGCAAAATGAACCTGAGCAGGTAGCGGAAGATCAGCAATAACGTCATTACGCTGGAAATAGAAAATCAACGGGCGGTATTCCGCCCGTTATACTAAACATAGCTGCAAAAGATACCGAGAAATAAAATAAAACCGACGTAGTTATTATTCATGAATGCCTGAAAACAGGGGGCTCTTTCCCGATCCGCAATCAATTTCTGCTGGTAAATAAATAGCGCAACTGCCAGCAATATTGTCCAGTAATATATTCCCCCCAAATTCACTATATTGCCAACTGACACCAGAATACCCAACATGGTGAATTGCAGAATCCCGATAACCAATTTATCAAAACGGCCAAAAAGTACAGCAGTCGATTTCACACCGATTTTCAGGTCATCATCACGATCAACCATTGCATACTGTGTGTCATAAATCACTGACCAAATGACGTTGGCCAAAAATAACAGCCAGCATTCCAAAGGTAAGGACTCACTTACTGCGGCAAATGCCATGGGGATTGACCAGCCGTAGGCAGCACCTAACACAACTTGTGGCAGATGACTGACTCGTTTGACGAAAGGATAAGTCCACGCCAGCGCCAAAGCAACGACCGACAATGCAATCGTCATTTTATTCAGCGTCAGAACCAGCGCAAAAGAAATGAGTACCAGTGTGGCAAACAAGATTTTGCTTTCTTTTTCGGTGATGTCACCACTCGGAAGAGGACGAGATTTTGTCCGTTCTACATATCCATCAAATTTTCTGTCTGCGAAATCATTAATGCAGCACCCTGCCGCACGCATGGAAAACACACCGATAGTAAATACTAACAAAACGTACAAGTTCGGCATACCCTTCGCGGCAATCCACAAAGCCCAATATGTTGGCCATAATAGTAATAATGCGCCAATGGGTTTATCGATACGCATTAAACGGCAATAAGCACGCCATTTATTCTGCGTCATACTGACCTCCAATCTATTTACCCCCTTTTATTCTGTTGATTTTATACACAGGTGATTCTGGCAGAAAAACCTCTGTGAGCAGCAATGGCTTACCTGATAGTCTCAATAAAGACCGGCGCACCCAACGATGCCCCTGCTGGCCTATTTGAATATAATCCCGCGTCAGGTTATTACCACTAAAAAGATAACGTCCGAGTGGAACGGTTCCCACATCAACCAATTTTTTATCTGGCCCGGTTAGTGTTTCTGCTGGAATGACTGTGCGCCCCAAAAGCCATGGGATGTTATCCCCATACAAAACAGTTTCACGCAACCAATATTTTTCACTTACAGGTAAGTGTTCACTTTCATTGCCTAACTCTTCTGCCGTGATGAAGCATTCCCGGAAAGGGGCAACCGATACCTGCTGACAATGTTGTTCGAAACGGCGTGTCATTGAGCCAACTTCCATCAGCCAATCTAAAATGTCTTCAGGAAGGTCGGCCTCATCTGTTGAAAACCAGTGGATGGGCGTCGAAGTTAATAAAGTGTCATCTGCCATGTCATTTTTCCATTGCGGGGAGCATCAATTTCCCCAACAGCACAACGAATGGGGAGTGAGGATATCATGTTGCAGACCAATAAAATAAAAAGTTGATAACAAATTATGGAAATAGCAAAAAACCTCACCCCAATAACAACATTTGTTGGGGTGAGGTGAAATTAAGTAAGATGGAAAGTCAGATTAGCGCCATTCTTTGAATCGGTTAATCAGACCATTTGTGGAGCCGTCATGACTATTCACGGCTTCTGCATCGTGTAATTCAGGCAGAATGCGGTTCGCCAATTGTTTACCCAACTCTACGCCCCATTGGTCAAATGAGAAAATATTCAGAATTGCACCTTGAACAAAGATCTTATGCTCATACATGGCAATTAATGCCCCCAAACTGAATGGCGTAATTTCGCGCAATAAAATGGAGTTTGTTGGACGGTTACCTTCAAAAACTTTGAACGACACCACATTCGCCACGTCCTGTGCATTTTTTCCCGCCGCCGCAAATTCTGCTTCTACCTGAGCCTGAGTTTTACCAAAGGCCAGCGCTTCAGTTTGCGCGAAGAAATTGGATAACAATTTACTGTGGTGATCGCTAACTGGATTATGGCTAATTGCTGGTGCGATAAAATCACAAGGGATCAGTTTGGTTCCCTGATGGATCAGCTGGTAGAAAGCATGCTGGCCATTGGTGCCCGGTTCACCCCAGATAATCGGCCCGGTTTGGTAATTCACTGGGTTGCCATTACGATCGATGTATTTGCCGTTTGATTCCATATTGCCTTGCTGGAAGTATGCAGCAAAACGATGCATATATTGATCATAAGGCAGAATCGCTTCAGTTTCTGCGCCAAAGAAATTGTTATACCAGATGCCAATCAGCGCCAACAAAACGGGAATGTTTTGTTCAAAGGCAGTCTGCTCAAAATGTTTATCCATCGCATGGGCGCCATTCAACAACTGTTCAAAATTGCCATAGCCAATGGAAAGTACAATGGATAAGCCAATCGCAGACCAGAGCGAATAGCGTCCCCCTACCCAATCCCAGAATTCAAACATGTTTTGTGGATCGATACCGAATTTGCTGACTTCCTGTTCATTGGTCGATAACGCCGCAAAATGTTTCGCAACATGTAATTCATCAACGGCACTTTGCAGGAACCAGTGACGCGCAGAATGCGCATTGGTCATCGTTTCTTGTGTGGTAAAAGTCTTGGATGCAATCAGGAACAAAGTGGTTTCTGGATCCAAGGTTTTTAGCGTTTCTGCAATGTGGGTTCCATCAACATTGGAAACAAAGTGCATATTCAGGTGATTTTTATACGCTTTCAGCGCTTCAGTTACCATATACGGGCCAAGATCAGAGCCACCAATACCAATATTCACCACATCAGTAATGGCTTTGCCGGTATAGCCTTTCCACTCACCACCGATGATACGTTCACTGAATGATTTCATTTTTGCCAGCACCGCGTTGACTTGCGGCATCACATCTTCCCCATCCACCATAATCGGGGTATTGCTGCGGTTACGCAGAGCGATGTGCAACACAGCGCGATCTTCAGTACGATTGATTTTCTCACCGGAGAACATACTGCGAATTGCGCTGGCTAAATCGGTTTCTTGCGCCAATGCCTGTAATTTTGCCAGTGTTTCAGTGGTAATACGGTTTTTGGAATAATCCACTAAAATCTGCTGATCAAATGTCGCAGAAAATGCCGTAAACCGCTCTTTGTTCTGTGTAAACAGATCCCGCAAATGCACATTCTTCATTTGCTCAAAGTGTTGCTGTAATGCTTTCCAGGCTTCAGTCTGGCTAGGATTGATGTTTTTCATGGATGATGCTCTCTATCAACTGTCGATAAACAATAGGAATGCACAGATTGTAACGGGTTAATTCTGTGATTAGTCTCCCTTTCCTTGTAATTACTGATATTGGTCAAAATAGCCAATGATTTCCAGCCCTAATTGTTGAGATAGGCAAAAACGATAATTTCATTTCTATCATGAAAGTTATTTATGGTTAATTACCAAGCATTGACTCAATGCGCCTAACCCGATATTTCTAAAAGCCTATTCTTCGAACAAAAGGTTATCACCCATGTGTGCTGTTTCATCTCCTAACTCGCAGTATGTTGTAGCAAAATTCGGCGGTACTAGTGTGGCAGACTATGATGTCATGAATAACTGTGCCGATATTATTTTGGCAAACGCAAATGTCCGCGTGGTCGTTCTGTCAGCTTCTGCTGGCGTGACCAACTTGCTGGTTGCGTTAGCGGCAGGCTGTGATAGCGATAAACGGGAGAGTTACCTGAAACAAATTCGTGACATTCAATATGCGATTATTGAGCGATTGAATGATGCAAATGTGATCCGCGAGGAAATTGATCGCCTGCTGGAAAATATTGAGATGCTGTCAGAAGCAGCATCGCTTGCCACCTCAGAAGCCTTGACTGATGAATTAGTTAGCCACGGTGAAATAATGTCCACTTTGCTGTTTGTGGAATTGCTGCGCCAGCGCAATACCGACGCAGAATGGTTTGATATCCGCCGGATCATGCGAACCAATGATAATTTTGGCCGGGCAGAGCCGGATACCCACCAGCTCCATACTTTGGCGATGGAACATATTCACCCTCGTTTGGACAATACCATTGTTATTACTCAGGGCTTTATCGGCAGAGAAGAAAAAGGCCGTACAACTACGCTGGGACGAGGTGGCAGTGATTATACCGCAGCCTTGCTGGGGGAAGCGCTTGGATTAAAGCGCGTTGATATTTGGACTGATGTTCCGGGCATCTACACCACCGATCCCCGTGTTGCCCCCACGGCTAAACGCATCGATAAAATTGCCTTTGATGAAGCGGCAGAAATGGCGACATTTGGTGCAAAAATCCTCCATCCCGCCACATTGTTGCCTGCGGTGCGTTATGGCATCCCAGTATTTGTTGGCTCCAGCAAAGAACCACAAGCGGGCGGTACAGTGGTTTGTGATAAAACAGAGAATCCACCGCTGTTTCGCGCACTGGCATTACGCCGCAAACAGACTTTACTGACACTGCATAGCCTGAAAATGCTACATGCAAGGGGCTTTCTGGCTGAAGTTTTTACCCTGCTCTTGCGCCATAATATTTCGGTGGATCTGATTACCACATCAGAAGTGAGCATCGCCCTGACGTTGGATACCACTGGCTCCACCAGCACCAATGGCAGTCTGCTGACCAATGCTTTGCTGACTGAACTTTCCACGTTATGCCGTGTGGAAGTCGAAGATGATATGGCACTGGTGGCGATTATTGGTAATGAACTTTCTCAGGCGAAGGGATTAGGAAAAGAGATTTTTGGCGCGCTGGAGTCGTTTAATATTCGCATGATCAGCTATGGTGCGAGCAGCCATAATGTCTGTCTGCTTGTTCCCGGTAAAGATGCGGAACAGGTGATTCAGACGTTGCATCGGAGTTTGTTTGAGGTATGACGGAACAAATTAAACATCGCGCTGGCATTGGTCGCACTATAGACGATAATCCTGACTTGCCTTAATCGCTTATCCAAAAAATGTTACTGGCAAAAACCCGCGTTGTGATCTGACCCCCGAAAGTTG
>NZ_JACOII010000096.1:0-444 GCF_016306625.1 Xenorhabdus lircayensis
TACTACAGTCGTAATTGCTCTGTAATCATCCGGTTATCCCGACGACGATAATGGCATTGTTGTGCGTAATATTGATGTCGCCGCCGCCAATATGACCAATGCAAAATTTGTTCGAGTGTTTCTCCCATTCTTTCCATTAATTTGGATAGCAGCTTACGCAGTTCCGCCACACTGAGGGCGATCAGTTCCGTCGGCGTTTTTTTTCTCCTGTATCCGCAAGACCGCCAGAACCGCATGAGCCAGCAGCGATAAGGTAATATGCCGATACCAGCTATGCCATTGCCGCACTTCATCATGATCCAGACCACATTCTCCCTTTGTTTCCTCAAAACCACATTCAATTTCCCAGCGACAACCTGCCACCTGAGCCAGGGTTTTCAGATTAGCCTGTTCCCGGTGCGCATACACGACATAGTAAGCCCGTTCCTGTTTTTCATCCCGGCT
>NZ_JACOII010000096.1:543-1423 GCF_016306625.1 Xenorhabdus lircayensis
CCAGGTTGTCCACAATGTTGTCCGCTCTGACATAGGTCGGCCCTTGCCACCATAGCGGTTCATTTTTGGGGATCGCCAGCACAAACGGTTGATATCGGGACTCCAACCAGCAGCGCAGACGACGATCCTGACCATAAACAGCATCTGCCGTCACCCAGCGACAGGGAACGCCAGCCTCTAATGCGCGTTCCAGCATCTGTCGGGCGAGCTGCGGTTTGGTGGCAAAAGGGACGGAGTCAGGAATACCGGCGGCTTCACAGCGGGGCCGGTCATCTGTCCAGGGTTTGGGCAGGTATAAGGCCCGGTCAATAAAGGCATGGCCGCCCTGACCGGCATAACAGAGAAAGACGCCTATCTGGCTGTTTTCGACGCGCCCGGCGGTGCCACTGTATTGACGTTGCACCCCAGCAGAATGCGTGCCTTTTTTGATAAAGCCCGTTTCATCCACAATAAGTACACCGTGCTCATCGCCCAAATGTTCTGTCACATAGTCCCGCAGAATATCGCGGGCGGCGTCGACATCCCAGTGAGCTCGCTCCAGCAGATGCTGAACTCCATCAGGCGTGCGTTCGCCTATCCATTCCGCCAGTTGCCAGCCATTTTTACGTTCAACGTCACTGAGCAGCCCCCGGAGATATGCGAGGCTGCGTTGTTGTGGGCCAGGATGGTGAAACAAGGGAGCCAGACGAGTATGGAGTGAGAGCCGTTCTTGTTCCCAGGCATTGGTCGGTGAGTGCATTGAACACCTCCCCGTATTTTCAGGAAAAAAATGTCAGGGCCATCATGCCACAATGGGGCGTACGACTGTAGTACTAGGGGGTGTTGACGTTTTGTGAGGGGGGATTTGAACAGCATGACGATTTGGTATAATCAATTTCGC
>NZ_JACOII010000097.1 GCF_016306625.1 Xenorhabdus lircayensis
ATGCCCTGCATCGTGCCGAAGTAGAAAAACCGGGCGGGTGTCACCTGTTCCGCCATGTGATGGCGACGCAGATGCTGGAGAATGGCGCAGATACGCGGCATATCCAGGCCATACTGGGGCATGTCAGTCTGGAAACGACGCAAATTTATACACGCGTGGCCATCGGTCACTTGAAGGAAGTGCATCAGCAGACGCACCCGGCAGAGCGTGACCACCCGGCAAAGCGTGACCACCCGGCAAAGCCGGACACCGAACCGAACCCCTGACGCACCGGACAGCCCGATCCTCCCCGTTGAGTTCGCTGGGAGCGGTGCGGGGGCAGAGCGTGGCCGGACTGCCCGTTGGCCTTGGTGATAGCGGGGGTACGTGGGCAATGGTCGGCCTGAACAATCGTGTCCCCGTTAAGAATGTGCAGGCCGCCCAAAGCCCACTCAACATAATGTGAGGGAATTAGGCGAAACTCGCCGTTCATGTCCGTGCCAGTCAAGCACACCGCAAAGCGGCGCGCATCGCCTAATTAACATTATGTCTGCGCCCCCGCTGATTGGCATCGCAGGGTGCCGCCGCACAAGGCTGTGCCTTCTGCTGTCAGCACCTGAGCCAGTCCTCGGCAATCCGTGCTCTTCTTTAGCTGCCCTGCCCTGCCACGTCCGGCCAACATCCCTGTAGGCAGGTCGGCCTGCGGCCTCCGTTAATTGACCTCCCCCGCCCCAACCCCGCTGCACTGGCTGCGCGTGGCTCGCAGTCGCAAGCTCCTTGCTCGTTGCCGTGCTCACCCATCTCCGCCCCGTGCAGCCCCCGCAGGGGGCTTCCCAGTTGGGTTCGTCGCTGGCAACAAAACGGGGCATGGCGTAACCCACGGTGCACAGGAGCGTCGCTGGCAGGCTCTCTGCCGCCCGCACCCGCAGAACGGCCGCCCGCCGTCCGGTAAACCGGACGACGTTCGCCCGTTGTCGAAAAATCCCAAAGTGCACATTGGCGAGTTGGGTTCGCGGAAATGACCCGAAGCAGTAAAAACGGATTTTTAATCGTCTGATATTGAAAGAAAAAATCACGCAAAAAAGTATGACTGCACCCGAACCCGTTTGAAGACCCGATCGGGCTGCTGGGCGGGTTTAATCCGTATTCCTATGTGCATAATCCGTTGTCTTGGGTTGACCCATTTGGGTTGGTAAAATGCCCAACTTCTCCTGAAAAAATCAATCTAACTAAAGATGGTGTTCAGCATGTTAAGGATAGACATGTAGGTAATGTTCAAGGTTGGTCACATAAGAGTAAGTGGACTCTTAATAATGCCGACGTTAAATCGACCATAAGGGATGTATTCCGTAATCCAGATAGAATTATTCGTGATGGTGATCGTTTTATATATGAAAAAACTTTGAGAAGGAATGTAGGTATAACCCCAGAGGGTGAAATATTAAATAAAGTAAGGGTTGTGACTGAATCAAATGGTGATCTAGTTACAGCATTCCCGCAAAGTATGTTTAAAGATCTTAAGCCAACAGATGTAATTTTTTGAGGATATTATGGGACTAGATATACATTTCACGACAAAGGATGATGAGATTATTCATGTTGTTATGAGTGAAACTCTACATTCAAATATATTCTCCTCTTCAACGAGATGGAGTAGTGCAAAGAATTTAAGAAAGATTAAGGATTACTATAAAACTGATTGTCTATTGAAGAATCAGGATGCACGTTCTTTTATTCATGAACTGTCAGAAATGGAAGATAGAATCATCGAAGGAAAAGATGAGTTGTATAAGATCATTGAAAGAATAAGCGGAAAAACAATCAGTTTTGTTAGAATAAGCGGTGATTAACCTGAACTCTGGATAAGGAAGAAAAGAAAAAAAGGAACTAAGTGCCTGAGGCACGATCAAAGTTTTTGCTCAGAAAACAAAATCGTGGGGATCCTCAGGCTATGATGACTTTAGAAGAACTTTATTGCTGTGTCGATGATTTTTGCCAAAAATTTATTCCGATTTGGGAACAACAGCTTATCGAAAACAATCTGCTTAAACGTCATCGCACAACCTCCTTGTCCCTCAGTGAAGTGATGACCATCCTGATTTTATTTCACATGAGCCATTATCGTCATTTCAAAGCCTTTTATACAGAACACGTGCAACCATTCCTTACCACTGATTTTCCCGGATTGGTGAGCTATAACCGAATAATCACATTGACGAAAAGAGCCATTA
>NZ_JACOII010000098.1 GCF_016306625.1 Xenorhabdus lircayensis
ACTAACTATTTAATACATAACCTTAATCAACAGGTAAGAACGAAATAAGGGATGTTCATTATATTTTGTTTGTCAGATTGTAATAGAATCCAATTGATTCAAGAAGAAAAAAAGCGCCACAGAGAAATAGTGGCGCTAAGTATAACAAATATACTCAGGGAAATTGAATGTCAAGTAATTATATTCTTCAATGTCTTAATTAATATTTGTTATAAACATTATGAGTTTATTTTGAAAATCCTTATAGAATAATTAATATAAATACAATTCAAAAATATTATAGTATTGATTTCCTCCTGCAGTGCTAGGAGGAGTAAGCTTCATGATTATTGGCACCTAAACAATATGAAATTCTATTTAATTTATAACGATGCATTAGAATAATATATTATCGATTGTTTTATACGCACTATTTTGTGATTGAATAACAGATTCATTTCCTAGAGCTAGCCCTTCAGAGAAAATAAATTCAATCTCTTTAATTCCAATAAAATTAAGGATGAGGTTCATATAAGGTGTTAGTAAATCAGATGGAGTATCTTTGTAAATACCACCACGTGTAGTTAATATTATGGCCTTTTTACCTTCTATTAATCCTTGAGAACCTAATTCAGTATAACAAAACGTAATTCCAGCACGAATAACGAAGTCAAAATAGTTTTTTAGCTGAGTTGGAATATGAAAATTATACATGGGTGCTGCAATAACAATTAAATCATGTTCTTTTAACTCTAATATCAGTGAATTGGATAAATCTAATGCTTTTTTCTGTCGTTCGGTTAACTCAACATCATTTTTACATATTGCATCTAATAGCTCATTATCAAGAGTTGGAACTGGACTTTTAGCTAGATCTCTAATAGTGATATTATTTTCCGAGTTTTCATTCAACCATTTCTCGATGAAATAGTCTACCATTTTATTACTATTTGAATATTTATCTAGAATACTAGATTTAAGTATAAGAACTTTTCCCATTTTTTATTGCCTTATATAATATCTTTAATTTACTTCTATTTTAGGAAATAAATATATATTTATTTGATGAAATTATTAATAAAACTGTGGTTTACATAATCATCGTTCCAACGTTCGTGAGACTTAAAGCTACATAAACTCCGACCTAAATATCCAAATGGCTTAATATTAGGAATTTTAGATCCGACATTCCGCATATAATTCTGTGATATTTTAATTTATAAGTCAATGTGAATTTTTCATACATGAATTAATTCTTAATTTAAACAATAAATTATAAATGCGGTGCGGAATGTAGTTAGATGTTAAAACTAATCTAGTTATCTATCAACATTACACGGATAATGTTTTTAATTTTTATTAGTATCTATAGTAAAGTATTGAGTTATTAATATCCCAGAAAAAATCAGTATAACGCCTAATATTTTTCCTAGGTTTATTTCTTTAATAGGTAGTCCCATTAAACCAAAATGATCAATCAATATAGATATAATGATTTGACCTGCTATAACACAGATAATAAAGTTGGTTGATCCTAGTTTTGGAACTAAGATAAGAGCCGCAGTAATATATATAACCCCAGCAATACCACCAAACCAAGACCATATTGGCAAATTTACTGCTTGAGCGATCTGTGGTGTTGGTACTCTCATAGTTAATAATATTGGGATAACAGCTAGCAAACTAACTAAAAGTGATACTAAAGTTCCCCATAGAGGATGCCCTAAACCACGACCTAACGCAGCGTTAGCACTAGCTTGCAATGGCACTACAGCTCCAGCAAGAATTGCACTACACGCAAAAATAGTACTTGATATTGAAATAGGTGACATCATTGATATTACCTCAAATTAACATTAAACTGTGTACTTTGTATTTGACTAATAATTAGTTAGCCCTACAATTCAATGACACCATATGTTCAATAAGCTTGAAGATATGTGTTCATTCTTATATTTATTTATAATCATAGCTATTATGACTAACCAATCTCTTGAAATAAAATTAGTATATGCTTCTCCTGCCTGAACAAAAAATTTAGCTAATAGATAAACAAAAACATTTAAGCATGTAGCAATTATCGTTCATTCATGAAATGAATTGAAATTATTTTTTTGATATACAATTATTCAAATTATGAATGTTAATTACCTAGTGGTTATTACTTCAGCTCGCATCTGTCAGGATATGGGGAGAAAACGTAAACGGATATCGGTGCCAATTTGAACTATTTCAGCTAATTTGAGGGATGGTGAAAGCTCCAGAGATTCTGGGCATATATTAGCTACCATTGGTCTAGCTTGATCTCCAAGCAGTTTTGGAGATATATAAACGAGTAACTCATCAACTAGCCCTTTTTTAATCAGAGAACCAGTCAAAATCGGACCAGCTTCAACAAAAACATCATTTAGTCCTCGATTGCCTAGATAGTATCGTCATAAGTACTTTTATGTGATATAGCAGAACCAAAATAATATGACATAGCATCTAAATTCAAATGACAAGGCAGTATTGCTTATGAGGCATGTAGACTGCGTCAAGTTATACTGATTTAGCTATAATAAGATTATGTATTCCATAAATAGAGCGAGTTAACCATGAGTGCACCAGCATACCGCCGTCACGATATCTCCGATCATGTTTGGCATTTACTTGAGCCCCACTTACCCGGTCGACAGGGAGCTTGGGGACGTGTTGCTGACAACAATCGATTATTTATCAATGCGGTATTTTGGATTTTACGAACAGGTGCACCTTGGCGAGATTTACCGTCCGATTACGGTGACTGGAAAAATACGCATCGCCGTTTTTGCCGGTGGCGGGACAAAGGAATATGGGAAGGGTTACTCGAACAACTCATCGCTGAGCCGGATTTTGAGTGGTTAATGATTGATGCCAGCCACATTAAAGTTCATCCCCATGCGGCAGGTGCTAAAGGGGGTAATCAAGATATGGGGCGCACAAAAGGGGGCTCAACTCAAAGATACATTTGGCCGTGGATGCGCATGGTATGCCGGCCAGAGCGATTATTACAAGCGGTCCCACAGCTGATTGTTCACAAGCTGAATACTTGATTGAAGGGTTTGATGCAGAGCATTTATTAGCGGATCGAGGCTATGACAGTGATACCCTCGTTGAACAAGCGAAACACCAAGGTATGGTAGCGCAAATTCCCAGCCGCAAGAATCGCAAAGTTAAACGAAAATATGATCGGGAACTCTATCGACTCAGGCACTTGGTTGAAAACGCTTTTCTCCATCTGAAGCGTTGGCGTGGCATAGCGACCCGCTATGCCAAAAATAGTGCATCGTTTCTTGCCGCAGTTCAGATCCGTTGCCTTGCGCTTTGGTTAAATATCTCATGACGGCACTACCTAATACTACAGTCGTAATTGCTCTG
>NZ_JACOII010000099.1 GCF_016306625.1 Xenorhabdus lircayensis
GCAATTACGACTGTAGTACTAGTAAGATTGCAGGGTTCATAAAAAAGCCACCCAAAAGTCACTATCTTTAAAAGACAGTAACCAGCTAATGATGGCTTTGATTTGTTATATCAAATCTACAGGCACATATCGGCAGTGGATTGCTATGACAACACCGAGTGACCGTGTGCATGTGGTTATTAATGTCTATCGGTTCAGCCATAACGACGCGATGCTAAGGCCCTGTATTGTGTGGCTAGATCAGCTAATGATGACACCCGAAGAAGTCATGCAGTAGACAGACTTCCTGGACGGTAATGATAGGGTCAGAAACCCCCAATGGTTTAGATAAGATTTGGTTTCAAGTAATCTGTGATTTTTGCAGGTAGAACTAGTGATGCAAATTTTCAACCGCATTAATAACATCACCAGTACTTTGATCTTGGAAAGGCGAAGAAGAAAAGGATAGTTCAAATGTGTTCAACAATATTTTGTCGCACAATTGATGTCATCATTTTTTTATTTAACATAATGTTACGCCGATACCCGGTGTGTTATGTCTCCGGTTCGACGTGACACGTTTCACGGCCAGCAGCTTCGCCTGATGAGAACGGGTGAGAAGCCGCTGGAGCACTCGCACCTTATTCCAGCGCTGTGCTTTTGTTGCCTTGGCGATACGTATCTGGAGTCGAAATACATCAGCCTCAACTTGTTGCCTGCGCCATCTGCGTTCCTTCATAATGTCGATGTCCAGATTCTTTCGCCAGAGGAGACCCGCAGGACGTCAGCCCCCTTTCGGATCGGTAAAAAAACCGTATATCGGTCATTACAACCGATCATTCGCTTCTTCCCGCGTCCCACTCCCGCACAACCACTGCTTGCCCTCGCGAGCTTGCTACCTGACGGAGTTGAACGGGGTTACCACGTTCCGTTCCTGTAACTCAAGGGGACAGGTTATTGGGTGAAACAATCACAGGAACAGCCTCGTGTCGCACCACAAATTTATTTACAGGGTTGTGGGTGACTCATCCAAGCTTTCTGACGTGCCCCACAGAATTTATGCTCTCCTTACTGGCATGGCATATCAATAACATAATTTTTTGTAATTCTGATCTTTGTTAAAAAGTCCATGTCATGGGAAATAAGGATTAAAGTACCAGGATAGTCTTGAAGAATATCGATTACATGCTGTCGTGTTGTTATATCAAGGTTATTAGTCAGTTCATCAAGAATCAACAACGGCGGGGCTTTGGCAGCAATGCAGGCCAGTGACAAACGTGCTTTCTCTCCTCCAGAAAGCACAAAAACTTGGGTGTTAACGAGCTCGTTTTGCCGAAATAGAAAATTACTGAGGTGGTTGCGTAATTCGGGCTGACTCCAATCTGGGACAATATCCATCAACGCCTGTAGCACCGTATGGTTAGGATTAAGATTGGCATAGTGTTGATCCAAATAGCCAATGTCTCGGGGTTGAGGTATCAGCCAATCACCACTGCGTATAATTTCCGGATCCCCAATAATCGCGCGGGCTAATGTAGATTTACCGCTACCATTGCGGCCTTTTATCGCTAAACGCTCGCCTTGTGCAAGACTAAAATTAATATTTCCAAACAGTAATTTTTCATATCCTACTGCGCCATTCGTAACCTGCAAAACAGTTTGTTTTGATCTTACTACTGCGGGTAAATGAAAACGGGGCGTGACAACTTTGACAGGATTCAGCTGAGACAATTGCTCCAATAATTCTTTACGGTGTTTCGTCATTTCAGCTTGTTTGCGTCCGGCTGTTGAGCTAGCTCTACTCAGTTTAGTTGGAGACTTTACTGTTGCCCATTTTCGGTTTTGGATACTTTTAATACCACGTTGACGCGCATGGCTTGCACGTTCATTTTCCTTCATCAATGCCTTATGAATGTCATTTTTGGTGGACTTAACAGTTACCAATTTTTTTTCCAACACTTTCCTCTGGAGATTTTTTTCTGCTATATAGTCCATATACCGGCCAGAAAATACTTCAATACGCCCATCTTGGATATGCCAAATAGTATCGCATACCTCATTCATTAAGGTCTCATCATGAGTAACTAGCACGATACTGATATTATTATGTGAACTCTGCAACATGCGAGATAACGAGCGGCGATTACTATCATCAAGATGATTGGTTGGTTCATCTAATAATAGTACATCGGATGCACTGGCCATAGCTTGACTTAACGCCTTATTTACTCGTTGTCCCCCACTTAAACCATCTTTATTCCCATGCTCCTGAGCAACATAACCAATACTAAGTTCTAAATCTGCAGTTACTTTTCCTTCACTTGGCTCCAAACTGCCATATAAAATTCGTAAGAGTGACGACTTACCACAGCCATTATCTCCGACGATAGCAATTCGTTGCCCTCTTTTGATAGTGGCATTAAATTCAGAAAAACAGGTTTTATGGGGAAAAGAAACACCAATATCATGTAGCTGAATCATATATATGAATGCTCCCAGTAATAAATCAAAAGTGGTAGAGTCGCCCAACCGCAGACTTGTTGCGTCAATAAAGTTTAACTATACGCAATTAACTTGAAGATGCAGGTTTTAGGATCTAAAAATTATCAGTCAAGCGGGTAGTCAGTTTCTGAACTTTTTTGGGCAATACGAATATGAAAAAAATGATGAAGTGTCTCACGGAATGTCTTCGCATCCGGAAAATAAACATTGTTACGTACTTGCTCATTCATATACTTCCACAATCGCTCTATCGGATTGAGATTCGGGCTGTAAGGCGGTAGATAATGCAATTCAATATTAAGGACATATGCCATCTCTTTCACTAATTCTGCTCGGTGGTAACCCGCCCCATCCAGAATAATATGAATTTTTTGCGAAAGTGGGTAAGTTTCTCTGATAGCGCAGAAAAAATACGCGATATTTTCGGCATTGATACTCGGGTATTCACGGATCACGGTATCTTCAATTCGTTGTAAATTGAGGGCGCCCAGAATATTGAGACGGGTGCGACTGCCGGTGGTTTCGACCACTTTTACCTGATTTTTTCCTGCTTTCATCCAACCATAGCTGAACTTTGTGGACTGTGAAGGATGCACCGCATCAATAAATAGGATAGGTTCATTCTGACCTGCTCGGTCTTTCAGAGACGGGTAGTCATCAATAAATTGTTGCTGCTTATCCGCATCGAATTTATGAGGAACGCCCTTTGGCTTTTTGTAGCTGAAACCTTGTCGGTGAAGCCATTTCGTCATTCCTCCCACGCTGAAAGACACCTGCCAACGAGCTCGTACATAAGCCACAATTTGGGCGGTGGTATGCATCAAATTTGTCGTCAAATAATCAATCAGGTCGGCGGTTTGTTCGGCAGAGAGATGGCTTTCAGAACCGCCATTTTCCGGGGTGAGCTTTTCCTGAGCGATAAAATCTTTTAGGTGACGGCTTACCGTACTTTCATGAATACGCAAGGCCTGTGCAATCATCTGAGCAGTCCAGCCTTCGGAGGCCAAAAGCACCGCCTTGATGCGATCACAAACTCGACTGTCGCGCGTTGTATCATGCATCAATTCGAGGGCATGTTTTTGTTCTGGTGTCAGATGAATTTTCATGGTTGCAAGCATGATCTGGTTTGGATAAGAAATCAAGCATCTTCAATGGCGATTGGTATATAGCTATATTAGGAATAACAGCATGATGATCCCAAATTATGGTGAAATGTACCGGTATGGCGAATCGATCTCCTCTTCATTTGTTGAATCGACAATCAATGAAGTTATTGTTAAGCGGATGGTGAAGAAACAGCAAATGCAGTGGAGTCAACAGAGTGCACATTATCTGCTCCAGACTCAAACAGCGGTACTCAATCATGATTTAAAAGCCCAATTTGAGCATTGTATCCGGGGATAAAATTAAGTGAAGAAGCAGGTGACTATTTGGAAGAGGCTATTGCGGCATGAGTGCCCCACAGAATTTTATGCTTTCCAAGCAAAAACACTCATGCTCTGGTTCACTAAGGAATAAATAGTATAATGTTTACTCATTAATTAATCTGAGATCGGTTTAAGCCATCA